>DATBPB010000001.1:0-3762 GCA_036561565.1 Solirubrobacteraceae bacterium
AGTACACGCCGATGGCGCAGGTGACGGCCGGCGAGATCTGCGCCCGCGCGACGGCGATGGAGATCCCGGCGCGGACCGTCGACGGAATGGACGTGCGCGCCACGCGAGCCGCCGCGCTCGAGGTCTTCGCATCGGTCCGCGACGGCGGCGGCCCGGCGTTCGTCGAGGCTCGCACGTACCGCTTCGTCGGCCACTCAAGAAGCGATCCAGGCCGCTACCGCCCGGACGGCGAGCTCGCGGAGTGGCAGAGGCGCGACCCGCTCGTGGTCGCGCGCGAGTGGATGTCGGACAGCTTCGATGGCGCCTCCGAGCGCCTTGGCGCGATCGACGACGAGGTCGCGGAGCTGATGGCGACGATCGAGGCGAACGGCCTCGCCGCGCCGTTCCCGACGCCGTCGCCGAGCGGCGAGTTCGCGCAGTAGGCGGTTCACTCACCGTTTGACACAGCGCTAATGATTGCTTAGCGTCTGCGCTCGCAGCAGTAGATACGTCTTCGGAGGGAGAGCGGATTGGTGGCAGCGGTCCTCGGCTTGGATCAACGACCTGGGGCGGTCGCGGCGGCGCCCGCCGGCGGCCGCTGCGCGACCGCTGCGAGGACCGGCGAAGCGGCGGCGAGGCCGCAGACCGACGGTGGCCGGACCCCCCGCTAGCGACAGCGATCCGTCCTGGGCCGAGCAGGCGCCGCCGACGTCGAGCGCGCCCTCGCCGCACGACGCGCTGGCCGCCCTCGGGCGCCTTCGCCCGCCGCGCTATTCGGCGATCTGGGTGGCGACCGCGCTGCTGTTCGCGTTCAGCCCGCTGGTCGCCTCCAACAGCCTGACCGGGTCGGCGCTGCTCTCGATGCTCCCCTTCGCGGCGCTTCTGTCGATCGCCTCGATCGGCCAGACGCTCGTGATCCAGCAGCGCGGCCTGGACCTGACGGTGCCGGGAATGATCCTGCTGACCACCGTCATCCTGACCCAGCACGCGGCGGGAATCGACTCGCGACTACCCGTTGCGATCATCCTCGTCGTCGTCGCCTGCGTCGCCTCGGGCGTCTTCAGCGGGATCGCGATCACCCAATTCGGCATTCCGCCGCTGGTCGCGACGCTCGGCGTCAACGCGCTGCTGATCGGGACGGTCTACCAGCTCACCAGCGGCCAGGCGACGGCCACGAGCCCGTCCAACCTGACCACCTTCGCCGCGGGCAAGACGATCGGGATTCCCAACACGGCGGTCGTCGCCGCGATCACGGTCGTGATCGTCGCCGGGCTGCTGCGCGCGACGGTCTTCGGCCGCCGCTTTGTCGCCGTCGGCGCGAGCCCCGGGGCGGCGCGCGCGGCCGGCATCCCGGTCAACGCCTACCTGATCACGACCTACGTGCTCGCGAGTCTCAGTTACGGCCTGGCCGGGATCCTCTTCGCGGGCTACTTCCCGACGCCCGGCCTCGGCGCCGGCTCGACCTACCTGTTGCCGACGATCGCGGCGGTCGTGCTCGGCGGCACCTCGCTCGCCGGCGGCACCGGCAGCGTCGTGGCGACGGCGGTCGGCGCTGTCTTCTTGACGCAGCTTTTTCAGATCCTCACGGCGAACGGCGCCGCGCAGTCGGTGCAGTTCATCATGGAGGGCTCGATCATCGCCGCCGGCATGCTGCTTCGAAACGTGCCCTGGCGGCGGCTCTGGGCCCACGTCGCGGCCGGCGCCACGCCAAGCGACGGGGCGACCGCGATCGAGGCGACCGCGAGAGCGGGCCGATGAGGTCTTCACAAGACGTGCGCAGGCCGCCGGTGACATTCCCCGCGCCGGCGACCTTCGAACGAATGGCGGTGCCGGGCGGTTGGCCCGGAGCGCCGGGCGAACCAGTCAACAGACCGGGGTTGAGGAGGAGGTAGTAGATGAGAAGGGTCAGGCAACGCGCAGCGAAGGTCCGCCGCGTCAGGCGCGCCGTGCCGTTCGCGGTCGTGGTGGTCGCGCTCGCGGCGACCGCCGCCGCATTCGCGGCGAGCGGATGGCCGAGCGCCGCTCAGGAGGTCGCGACCTCCGGCATCCAGAAGAACATCAAGTTCTGCGGCACCAAGCAGATCACCCTGGCCGTCGAGGACGGCTTCGGAGTCAACGCCTGGTCGCAGGAGTCCTACACCGCCGTCAAGTCGACGGCCGCGCAGTGCAAGAACGTCAAGGTCATCACCGCCGCCGGCGGTGGCGTCGAGTCGACGGCGACCCAGGACATCCAATCCGCCGTCGCTCAGGGCGCGAACGCGATCACGGTGATCCCTGACTTCGGCAGCGCTGAGCTACCGGCGATCCAGGCGGCGACGAAGGCCGGCGTCAAGGTGGTTCCGTGGGGCGCGAACCCCGGCGGCGTCAACGGCACGGACTACGTCACCTACGTCGACTGGAACGACGCCTACGCCGGCACGGTGTGGGCGAACTGGATGGTCCAGGCGCTGCACGGGCACGGCAACGTGATCTACACGGGCGGACCGGCCGGGAACCCGGTTGGCGCCGACCAGCTGGCGGCGATCGTCAAGGTCTTCGCCAAGCACCCGGGCATGAAGCTGCTGACCGGGAAGACCGCCTGGCCGGTGACCAACTGGGATCCGACGACGGCGGGAACGATCACCGCGCAGCTGCTCTCGCAGTATCCGAAGATCGACGGCATCATCTCCAACTACGGCACGGACGCGCTCGCGAGCGCCCAGGCGTTCCAGAAGGCCGGGCGCAAGCTCGTCCCGATCGCGACGCTCGACGCCAACGGGCTGTCGTGCCTGTACAAGTCAAAGAAGGTGCCGCTGCAGTCGATCTCCTCGCGCAACTGGCTCGGGCGCATCGCGGCCCGCAAGGCGATCGCCGCGGCCGAGGGTCTGAAGAACCTCGAGCCGAGCCTGATCAGCCTGCCTCCGTGGGAGGACACCCTCAACGGCAAGCCGTATCGCTGCGACCCGCACGCGGCGGCGGACTTCTATCCCTCCAACAAGCTCACGACCGCGCAGATCAAGCGCTACGGAGCGAGCAGCTAGGAAGCAAGAGTGGACGCCCCGCCCGTTGTCCTGCGCCTGACCGACGTCGTCAAGACGTTCCCGGGCGTCGTCGCGCTGAAGGGCGTGACCTTCGAGGTTCGCGCCGGCGAGGTGCATGCGCTCGTTGGCGAGAACGGCGCGGGGAAGTCCACTCTGATGGCCGTTGCAGCCGGCTCGACCGTCCCCGACTCGGGGGCGGTCGAGATCGGCGGCCAGACGCTCGAGACCCGCTCGCCGCTCGCCGCCCAGGCGCTCGGGCTGGCCATCGTCTACCAGCACCTGTCGATCCTCGAGGACCTGACGGTGACCGAGAACATGGTCTTCGCGATGCCGGCCGCGCAGCGACCGCCGATGTCGCGCGCGGGGTCCTGGACGCGCGAGCGCCTCGTGGCCGCCGGCGCCGCGATCGACCCCGCCGAGCGCGTCAGCGACCTGAGCACCGCCAACCGCCAGCTGGTCGAGATCGCCAAGGCACTCGCGCTGGACGCCAAGGTGCTGATCCTCGACGAGCCGACCGAGTCCCTCACGCGCGGCGAGAGCGAGCGGTTGTTCGAGCGCATCCGCGCGATCCGCGACAAGGGCACGGCGGTCGTCTACATCTCGCACCGTCTTCCGGAGGTCAAACGCGTCGCCGATCGGATCACGGTCCTGCGCGACGGCGAGACGCGCGGCACGTTCGAGGCCGGCGACATCTCCGAGGGCGACATTCTGCGCCTGATCATCGGCCGCGCCGTGGAACAGGTCTTCCCCGACAAGCGCGGCG
>DATBPB010000002.1:0-120213 GCA_036561565.1 Solirubrobacteraceae bacterium
GAACTGCAGCCCGAACGCCGCGCGCTCGTCGGGCAGGCCGAGCTCCTTGGCCTCCGGCCAGACTGCGGCGATCTTGTCGGTCGTGACCCCGGGGCGCACGAGCGCGATCGACGCGTCGAGCCACTCGCGGCACTGGCGGTAGGCGTCGAGCTGCGCCGGCGTCGCGTAGCTGACGTTGAACGTCCGGTAGTAGCACGTCCGGTAGCCCATGAACGAGTGGATGATGTCGAAGAAACACTGGTCGCCAGGGCGCAGCAGGCGGTCGGAGAACGTGTGCGGGTGGGGCGAGCAGCGGTCCCCGGAGATCGCGTTGATCGCCTCGACGTGCTCGGAGCCCAGCTCGAAGAGCAGCTTCATCGCCGCGGCCACGACCTGGCTCTCGGTCACGCCGGGGCGCAGCATCGTGTAGATCTCCTCGTAGACCGCGTCGACGATGCCCGCGGCCTGGTCGAGCAGTGCCAGCTCGTCCTCGCTCTTCAGGCGGCGCGCTTCGAGCATCACGGGTTGGGAATCGGCGAGGTGGATCCCCTGGCGGCCGAGCGCAAGGACCGTCGTGTAGTCGGGCACGTCGACGCCGATCGGCTCGTTGTGCAGTCCCCGCTCGCGGAGCTCTCGCGCGACCAGTTCGGCGAGCGCGTCCGGAACGCCCGTCGAGTCGGGCATCGCGCCGCGCATCGGCGGCACCCACGCGCGCCAGCTCGTCTCCGGCAGCCACGGGCAGTAGAGCTGGTGGTGCTTGGCGGCTGAACCGAAGTCCCACAGGATCGGATCGTCCTCCCGGAACAGCAGCGCGAAGCGGATGTTCTTGTCGCGCTCCCAGGTGCCGATCGCGGTACTCGTCACGTAGCGCAGGTTGTTCGGGTCGAACAGCAGCAGCGCGCCGAGGTCCGAGGCCTGAAGCGCCTTCTTCGCGCTGGACAGGCGATGCGCGCGCAGGCGGTTGAAATCGACCCGCTGCTCCCAGTCCACCGCCATCTTCGCACCGCGTGACGCGATCGCCATGACCTCTCAACCTCCGCGTTGGTGTTCAGCGATGCTCTACGTTAGCGCGCCGGGGCAGGCGCCGCCCGGCTATTCCCAGTCGGCCTGCTGCCCGGCCAGCTCGATCGCGCGCAGGACCGCGCGAGCCTTCGACTCCGACTCGAGGAACTCACGCTCGGGCAGCGCGTCGGCGACGGTCCCCCCGCCCGCCTGGAGGTGCGCGACGCCGTCCTTGACGACGACGGTGCGGATGTGGATCGCCGTGTCGAGCTCGCCGCTGTAGCTGAGATAGCCGATCGCGCCGCCGTAGCCGCCGCGCTTGACCGGCTCGAGCTCGTCGATGATCTGCATCGCGCGAACCTTCGGCGCGCCCGACAGCGTTCCGGCCGGCAGCGTCGCGCGGAGCGCGTCCATCGCACCGATCCCCTCGCGCAACCGGCCGCTGACCTCGCTGACCAGATGCATGACGTGCGAGTACTGCTCGACCGCCATCAGCGTCTGAACCCGCACGCTGCCGTACTCGCAGACGCGCCCGAGGTCGTTTCGCCCGAGGTCGACGAGCATCACGTGCTCGGCGCGCTCCTTCTCGTCTGCGAGCAGCTCCGCGGCGAGCCGCTCATCCTCGTCGGCGTCGGCGCCGCGCGGCCTGGTGCCCGCGATCGGCCGCGTGCTCACAAGGCCGCCGGAGACGGTGATCAGCGGCTCGGGGCTCGCACCTGAGACCTGGAAGTCACCGAAGTCCAGGAAGTACATGTAGGGGCTCGGGTTGACGGCGCGCAGGCCGCGATAGATCGAGAACGCGCTGACCTCGACCGGCGCCGACCAGCGCTGCGAGGGCACGACCTGGAAGCAGTCGCCGGCGTGGATGTACTCGACGATCCGTGCGACGATCGCCTCGAAGCGCTCGCGCGGCATGTTCGAGCGGAAGTCCGGCAGCGGGCGCTGCGGCCGCGGCGGGTGGCGCGGGAGCGGCCCGGCGAGGCGCTCGCGGACCTCCTCGATCGACGCCTGCGCGCGTGCGTAGGAGTGGCGCGGGTCCGCGGCGGCGTCGACGTTGACAAGGATCGTGACGGTGTGCTTGAGGTTGTCGAAGATCACCAGCAGATCGGTCAGCATCAACGCCATGTCCGGCAGGTCGAGCGCGTCCGGGCCCGGCGGGCCGAGCGGCTCGACGGTTCGCACGAGGTCATAGCCGAAGTAGCCGACCGCGCCGCCGGTGAACGGAGGCAGCCCCTCGAGCGAAGCCTGCGACCAGCGCCCGACCGCCTCCGCGGCGAGGGCGTAGGGATCGCCGCCGTCCGCAAGGCGCCAGCGGATGACCTCGCGGGGGCGGAAGCCGATGAACGAGTAGCGCCCGAAACGCTTGCCCTGCTCGGCCGATTCGAGCAGGAACGCCGGGCCGTCGCCGCGCAGCTTGAGGAACGCCGAGACGGGGGTCTCGCAGTCGGAGACGAACTCGTGGCGGACGGGGATCAGGTTGTGTGCGCCGGCGAGCGCCGCGATCTGCTCGAGCGGCGGGCTAACGTCGACGGCCATCGAGCACCCGCTCGGCGTCCGCGAGCCCGAGGCCCCGGCTTCGAAGCAGCACCAGGAGGTGGTAGAGGACGTCGGCCGCCTCCTCGCCGACACGCTCGTCGCTCTCGTCGCGCGCGGCGCGCGCGACCTCCTCGGCCTCCTCCATCACCTTCACGCCGATCCGCGGCGGGTCGTCGAGGAGCTCGACGGTGTAGGAGCCGGCGGGGCGCGCCGCGGCCCGCTCGCCGAGCGTGCGCTCGAGGGCCGGCAGCACCTCGTGCGGCGCCGGCGGATCGAGCTCGCCGCGGTGAAAGCAGGTCCGCTCGCCCGTATGGCATGCCGGGCCCGCGGGCTCGACGAGCGCCAGCACGGCGTCGCCGTCGCAGTCGAGCCGCAGCGCGCGCACGGCCTGGGTGTTGCCGGAGCTCGCGCCCTTGTGCCAGAGCTCCTCGCGCGAGCGGCTCCAGAGGTGAAGCTCCCCGGTCGCGCGCGTGCGCTCCAGCGCGAGCGCGTTCATGTAGGCGAGCGTCAGCACCTCGCCGCTTCGCCAGTCCTGGACGATGCAGGCCACAAGCCCGCGCTCGTCGTAGGCGATCTCGGAGTCCACGCCGCTGATTGTCTCAGGGCGCGCCAGCGCTAGTCGATCCCGAGCCGGTCGAGCAGCCCGTCGTCGGCACGCCAGTGGCGGCGGACGCGCACGATCAGCGAGAGGTGGACGCGCCCGTCCAGCTCGCGCTCGAGCTCGCGCCGCGCGGCGGTCCCGATCAGCTTGATCATCCGTCCGCCGCGCCCGACGACGATCGCCTTCTGCGACTCGGTCTCGACCCAGATCAGCGCGTCGACACGGGTCAGCTCGGGATCGTGCTCATCGGGCGCGACCTCCTCGATCATCACCGACGTCGCATGCGGGAGCTCCTGGAAGGTGCGCCGCAGCACCTGCTCGCGGATCAGCTCGCCGATCCGCTCGTCGCGGCCGAGGTCCGAGCGCTGCGCGCTCGGATAGAGAAACGGGCTCTCGGGGAGCTGGGCGGCGAGGTGGCGGACGAGCGCTTCGACCCCGTGCCCGGTGCGTGCGGAGACCGGGAAGACCTCGGCCTGCGGTGGTGCGATCGCGGCGGCGGCGAGCAGCGCCTCGGCCTGGCGCGCCTTGCTGAGCCGGTCGATCTTGTTGACGGCCAGCGTCACCGCCCCGCCTGTGCGGCGCAGCGCCTCGGCGATGAAGCGGTCGCCGGGGCCGACGACCTCCTCGCCGTTGAGCAGCATCAGCGCGGCGTCGGCGTCGGCGAGCTCGAGCTCGACGCGGCGGGCCATGCGCTGCGTCATCGCGTCACGCGGTCGCTGCACCCCCGGGAGGTCGACGAGCACGAGCTGCCAGTCGGCGCCGGTCGCGACGCCGCGGATCGCGCGGCGCGTCGTCTGCGGACGGTCGGACACGATCGCGACCTTCGCGCCGACGATCGCGTTGGTCAGCGTCGACTTGCCGACGTTGGGCCGGCCGGCGAGCGCGACGAAGCCGGCGCGCGTCACCAGGACAGCAGCTCGCGCTGGAGGGCCAGCATCTCGCCGTCGTCTGACTCGTGGTCCATGCCGACGAGGTGAAGGACACCGTGGACGATCGCCTCGCGAAGCTCGGTGGTCTGCTCGAGGCAGATCACGACGTCGCCGAGCTCGCGCGGCCCGGCCGCGTCGCTGTCGGCGCCGTCGATCGGGAACGAGAGGACATCGGTCGGCTCATCGATGCCGCGGTGCGCGCGATTGAGCTCGCGTATCCGCACGGCATCGACGAACTCGACCGCCAGGTGCCCGTCGGTCAGGCCCGCGCTGGCGGCGGCGAGCGAGGCGAGACGCGCGATCTCCTCGGCCGGCAGCGGCGCGCCGCCGACGATCTCGAGATCGAGCATCAGGCCTTGCGGGCGCGTGAGGCGGCGATCTCCGGCGCGCCGCGCTTGGCGTGCTCCTCGTAGGCCTCGACGATGCGCTGGACGAGCCTGTGGCGGACGACGTCGTCGCCGCCGAGTCGAACGAACTGGACGCCCTCGACCTCGCCGAGGATCTCGGCGACGACATTCAGCCCGGACTGCTGGTCGCGCGGCAGGTCGACCTGCGTCACGTCGCCGGTGACGACCATCTTCGATCCGAAGCCGAGGCGCGTCAAGAACATCTTCATCTGCTCGGGCGTCGTGTTCTGCGCCTCGTCGAGGATCACGAACGAGTCGTTGAGCGTGCGGCCGCGCATGAACGCCAGCGGCGCGACCTCGATCACGCCGCGCTCGAGGTGCTGGGAGACCTTCTCGGGGTCGAGCATGTCGTGCAACGCGTCGAACAGCGGCCGCAGGTAGGGGTCGATCTTGGCCATCAGGTCGCCGGGCAGGAAGCCGAGCCGCTCGCCGGCCTCGACCGCGGGGCGCGTGAGGATGATTCTGTTTACCTCCTTGCGGCTGAGCGCGGCGGCGGCGAGGGCAACCGCCAGAAACGTCTTGCCGGTGCCGGCCGGCCCGATCCCGAACGTGATCGTGTTCTCGCGGATCGAGTCGACGTAGCGCTTCTGGCCGATCGTGCGCGGCGCGACGCGGATCGAGCGGTGGCGCCAGATCACATCGTCGAGCACGGCCGATGCCGAGCTGTCGGCGTTCAGCACGCCGATCACCGCGCTGAGCGTCGCCTCATCGAGCGGGTGGCCGCTCGGCGCGAGCGCCCCGAGCTCGGTGATGACGCGCGCGCCCGACTCGATCGCCTCGGGCTCGCCGTCGAGGGTGAGCAGGTTTCCGCGCAGGTAGGCGCGCGTGTCGAGACGCTCCTCGAGCGCGCGCAGCATCGCGTCGTGCTGGCCGGCGAGGCCCGCGGCGAGGTCGTCTGAGAGCTCGAACTGCCTTCTCACGCGCCGGCCAGGGCCTCCCGCACCTTCTCCGACACGCGCTTGCCGTCGGCGCGGCCGGAGACCTCTGCCATCGCGGCGCTCATGACCTGGCCGATGTCCTTCGGCGAGGAGGCCCCGGTCTGCGCGATGGCGTTGGCGACGATCTCGGCGAGCGCCGCGTCGTCGAGCTCGGCCGGCAGGTAGGCGGTGATGATCTCGGCCTCGGCGGCCTCGGCGTCGGCGAGCTCGCCGCGCCCGCCGGCGCGGAACGCCTGCTCGGATTCGCCGCGGCGCTTTCGCTCGCGGCGAAGCACCGCGACCTCGTCGGCGGAGCCCTCCTTCGCCGCCTTCTGAAGCTCGGAGAGAAGCATGCGCAGCGTGGCGACGCGATCCTTCTCGCCCGCTTTCATGGCGACCACCAGGTCGCCCTTGACGCTGTCTGAGATGCTCATCCGCGCAGCTAAGGATACGCCCGGGGAGCGGCCCGTTCGAGCAGCAGCGCAGCCCACTCTCCCTCGTGGCGACGGCTTCGCTCGCGCAGCCCGTGGCGTTCGGCGAACGCCCGCGCGACCTCATCGGCCTGGTCCGCGAGCAGGCCCGAGGCGATCAGAAGCCATGGCGAGACCCGCAACTGCTCGGCGAGGTCGATCAGCAGCGGCCGCAGCAGGTTGGCGACGATGACCGGCGCCTCGGGCAGCTCCGCGCCACGGATGTCGCCGACGGCCAGCTCGATCTCGACGCCGTTGGCGGCGGCGTTCTCGATCGCGGCCTCGATCGCGTCGCGGTCGTTGTCGATCGCCGTGACCGGCGCGAAGCCGAGCTTGCGGGCGGCGATCGCGAGCACGCCGGAGCCGGTGCCGATGTCAAGCAACGGGCCGTGCGCCTCGCCTGACTGCGCGAGCCCCACGAGGAGCTCGAGGCAGAGCCGAGTCGTCGCGTGCGCGCCGGTGCCGAAGGCCTGGCCGGGGTCGATCACGATGTCGACCAGGCCATCGCCGGTCGCTCCATGCCACGGCGGACGCACGCGGATCGCGTCGGCGATCTCGGCCGGCTGGTGGAAGGATCGCCACCGGGAGTCCCAGTCGTCGGCGACCTCGCTGCTCGAGACCTCGACGAGCGCGGCGCCGACGCTTGCTTGAAGTGCCCCAAGCTCGGGCAGCTCGCCCGGGGCGCCGTAGAGAACGTACTCGATCGTGTCCTCGTCCACGTCGACCTCCTCCACGCCGAGCGGCGAGAACGCCAGCAGCTCGGCGAGCGCGCCCGCGGCGTCCTGGCGGGCGACGCGAACCGCGAGGCGGATCACTGGTGGTGGGGGCGCAGCGCGCGGCGGAGCTTGGCGAACATCGACTCGTCGGCGTGCAGGTTCTCGGGCGTGATCGAGTCGGCGAGCTGCTCGAGCAGAGCGCGCTGGTCCTCGCTCAAGCGCCGCGGGATCTGCACGTTGACGACGACGCGCAGGTCGCCGTGCCCGTGGCGGCGCAGACGCGGCATTCCCTTGCCGCGCAGCACGATCACCTCGCCCGGCTGCGTGCCCGCCGCGACCTCGACGGTCGCCGGGCCGCCGAGCGTCGGAACGTCGAAGCTTGATCCGAGCGCCGCGAGCGGCGCCGGGACGTCGAGCACGGTGACGAGATCGTCGCCGTCGCGCACAAAGCGCTCGTCGTCGCCTACGCGCACGAGGACGTAGAGATCGCCGGGCGGGGCGCCCGGATCCCCGACGTGGCCGCGGCCGCCGATCCGCACGCGCTGGCCGTCGGCGATCCCGGCCGGGACGTCCACGGTGACCGTGTGCGCGGCGACGACGCGGCCGCGTCCGCGGCAGTCGACGCATGGCGTCGCGGCGACCCTGCCGTCACCGCCGCAGCGGTCGCAGACGACGGTGCGCATCATCTGGCCGAACGGCGTGCGTGTCACAGCCTGGAGGCGTCCGGCGCCGCCGCACTGCGAGCAGGTCTCGATCGGCGTGCCCGGCTCGGCGCCGTTGCCGCGGCAGTGCTCGCAGATCGCGACGGCCTCGTAGCTGACCGTGAACGGGCCGCCCTCGGCGGCCTGCGCGAGATCGATCTCGAGCTCGGCGCCGACGTCGGCGCCGACAGTCGGGCCGCGCCCGCCGCCGCCGAAGATCCCGCCGCCGCCACCGCCGAAGAAGGCCTCGAAGAGGTCGTTGAGTGAGCCGAACTGGTCGAAGTTTGGCTGCCAGCCGCCGGAGCGAAGGCCCTCGTGGCCGTAGCGGTCATATGTCGCGCGGCGGTCGGGGTCGGAGAGGATCTCGTAGGCCTCGGCGGCCTGCTTGAACTTTTCCTCGGCGTCGGGGTCTTCGGTGTTGACGTCGGGGTGAAGGTTGCGGGCCAGCGCTCGAAACGCCTTCTTGATCTGCGTTTCGTCGGCGTCGCGGGGGACGCCGAGCACGTCATATGGGTCGCGTGGGGTCGCCGAGCGGGCCATTGCGTCAGTAGACGTCCTGGACGAAGCGCGACAGCTGGCGCGCGACCGAGCGGACGGTGTCGATCGCGACGGCGTAGTCCATGCGCACCGGCCCGATCACCGAGACCGTGCCGAAGCGACGCTGCGCGAGGCCGTAGCCGGATGCCACGACCGACAGCGACTGCAGCCCCGGCACCTCGTTCTCGGCGCCGATCCGAACGTACACGCCGGGCTCGGTGAGCGCGCGGCGCATCACCTCGAGCAGCGCGACGCGGTGCTCGAGCAACGCGATCAGCTCGCCCGCCTCCGCGGGGTCGGCGAAGCGCTGGGCGCCGAGCAGCCGCGAGGTGCCGTCGACGAACAGCACATCCTCACCGCCGGTGGCCAGCTCGATGAAGGCCGGCGCGAGATGCTCGATGAAGGCCCGCTCGCGGTGGCCGAGCTCGGGATCGGCGAGCCGCCCGAGCAGCATCCGCGCGCCGAGCGGCAGGCCGCCGACGCGCTCCTGCAGGTATGCGCCGGCCCAGGCGACGAGGCCCGGGTCGATCGGCTCATCGAACGCCGAGACGAACTTCGAGACGCCGCCCGAGGAGGTGATGATCACGACCATCACGACGCTCGGCTGGAGGGTCAGGACCTCGATTCGGTGGATCGTCGCGCTGTCGATCGCCGGCGCTGTCGCGACGGCGAGCAGGCTCGTGATCTCCGACAGCCGCTCGGTCGTGACGCGAAGCGCGTCGTCGAGCTCGCGGCGGGCGGCGGTCAGGTCGAGCGTGACGACCGCCGGGCGCGTCTCGGGCGCAGCGAGCAGGCGGTCGACGACGTAGCGACGGCCGGCATCGGTCGGCAGGCGCCCGGCCGAGGTGTGCGGGTGCGCGAGCAGGCCCTGGGCCTCGAGCTGCGCGAGCTCGTAGCGGATCGTCGAAGGGCCACAGTCGAAGCTCGGGTCGGCGGCTAGGGCCTTCGACGCGACCGGCTGGCCGGTCGTCGCGTAGCTCTCGACGACCTTGCGGAGAATCGTCTCCTGGCGGGGAGTGAGCATTGACTCGATTCTACGAAGGCCGGCTAGCGCGAAAGCTCGGCTGTGGCGCCGCGGACGATGGCCTTGCCGAGTTGCTGGGCGCCGGCTGTGACGACGACCGTCGCGCCGTCTGACTCCTTGACGGTCGAGCTGACGACGATCTCCTGCTCAGGGACGGCTGCACCGCGGAACTGGACGGCGAGGCGGCGCAGGTGTCCGGGACCACCGAGCGCCTCCGTCTGGGCGCGCGCGATCAGCGCCATCGTGTAGAGCCCATGCAGGATCCGCCCCGGAAGCCCGACCGAGCGCGCGAACTCGTCGTCGATGTGAATCGGGTTGAAGTCGCCCGACGCACCGGCGTAGCGGACGCTGAGGTAGCGGTCGGGCGTGACGCGCAACGGACGGAGCGCGGTGCCCGGTTCGAAGGCATCGGTCATTCGCGCGGCCTCACGACCTCGGTCCAGCGGCCGCGGCAGACCTCCTCGCCGCGCTGGTTGGCCGAGCGCGTCTCGAAGGTGTAAAAGCGCATCCCGATTCGCTCTGAGACCTCGGCGAGCGTCGCCTCCGTCGTGATCTCATCGCCGGCGTGGACGAGTGGGCCCCACTCGAACTCCTGGGCGCTGTGCAGGAGCATCGCGAAGTCGATCGCGAACTCGGGCGAGAACAGCGCCTCCTCGATTGCCGGCGCGCTGTAGACGACGCAGAACATCGGCGGGGCGACGAGGTCGGGATGCCCGGCCGCCCGGGCGGCGTCCAGGTCGAGATGCAGCGGCTCGGTCTCGCCGACCGCGCGCGCGTACTCGCGGATCTTCTCGCGCCCGACCGCGTAGGTGTGCGGCGCGAACGCCGCGAGCGCCTCGGTCACCCTCAGGCGCCGACCGACCAGGTGTCGCCGCCGTGCATCAGCGCGGCCAGGTCGGCGTCGCCGAACGACGCGTGGGAGCTCGCGAGCTCGGCCGCGACCTCGGCGGCATGGCTCGCCCGCGGCGCGGCGCGGAAGACGCCGATCGGCGTGGCCGCTCCCTCGACGCCCGCCAGGTGACTCAGCGAGAACGCCAGACCGGGGTCCTCGCGATGGGCGTCGTGGACGAGCAGCGCGTCCTCGCCGGCGTCGGCGACCACCACGACACGCAGCGTCCCGCCGGCGTCGCGGACGATCCCCTGCTCGCCTTCGGCGCCGAAGCGAATCGGCTGACCGTGCTCGAGCGCGATCACGTTCGCGGCGCGGGTCTGCTTCTCGGTCAGCGCGTCGAACGCGCCGTCGTTGAAGACCGGGCAGTTCTGGTAGATCTCGATCAGGGCTGCGCCGGGGTGGGCGGCTGCGGCGCGAAGCATGGCCGGCAGGTGCTGCTTGTCGGTGTCGAGCGTACGGGCGACGAATGTGGCGCCCGCGCCGAGTGCCAGCGCGATCGGGTTGAACGGGGCGTCGATCGTCCCGAACGGCGAGGACTTGGTGACCTTGCCGAGCTCGCTCGTCGGCGAGGCCTGGCCCTTGGTGAGGCCGTAGATGCGGTTGTTGAAGAGCAGGATCTTGACCGGGACGTCGCGGCGCAGGGCGTGGATCAGGTGGTTCCCCCCGATCGAGAGGGCGTCCCCATCGCCGGTCACGATCCAAACCGAAAGCTCCGGCCGGGCGGCGGCCAGGCCCGTCGCGATCGCCGGGGCGCGTCCGTGGATGCCGTGCATCCCGTAGGTGTTCATGTAGTAGGCGAAGCGGCCCGCGCAGCCGATCCCGGACACGAACACGGTCTTCTCGGGAGCGATCCCGAGCTCGGGCAGGAACCCCTGCACGGCGGCGAGGATCGCGTAGTCGCCGCAGCCCGGGCACCAGCGCGTCTCGGCGGACGACTGGAAGTCGGCCTTGGTCAGCTCGTGGATCGAGCCGTTCCCGTGTCCGTTCGCCTTGCTCGCGGTCGCCATCGCTCTAGAGCCGTTCGAGGAGCTCGCGCTCCATCTCCGCCGCCAGCAACGGTCGACCCTGCGTGATCGCGTAGCTGTCGATCTCGCGACCGTATTCGGCGCGCAGCACGCGCACGAGCTGGCCGTCGTTCATCTCGGCCACGAGCACGCGCTTGAAGCGGGCGAGCACCTCGGCGGTGTTGGCCGGAAGCGGGTTGAGATTGTGGAATTGGGCATGCGCGATCGGGTGCCCGGCCTGGCGCAGGCGGCGCACGGCGGCGCGCAGCGTGCCGAAGCTCGATCCCCAGCCGAGCACGAGCAGCTCGGCGTCGTCGTCGGCGTCGACGACGAGCGGCGCGACCTCGATCCCGGCGATGCGCTCGCGGCGCTCATCGGTCATCTGCTGGTGGTTCGCCGGCTCGTAGGAGATTCCGCCGCTTGGCTGGGACTTCTCGATCCCGCCGATCCGGTGGGCCAGTCCCGGGGTGCCGGGAATCGCCCATGGCCGCGCGCCGTCGGCGTTGCGTGCGTAGGGCTCGAACGGCTCGTGGCCGTTGGCCGCTGCGAACGCCGGGTCGATGCGCGGCAGCAGCTCGACATCGGGGATCCGCCATGGCTCCGAGGAGTTGGCGAGGAAGAGGTCGGTCAGCAGGATCACGGGCGTGCGGTAGCGAACCGCGATCCGCACGGCGTCGAGGACCGCCGAGAAGCACTGCGTCGGCGTCGTGGCGCAGACGATCGGCAACGGCGACTCGCCATGGCGCCCATGCAGCGCCATCAGCAGGTCCGACTGCTCGGTCTTCGTCGGCATGCCCGTCGACGGACCGGCGCGCTGGACGTCGATGATCAGCATCGGCAGCTCGAGCATCACCGCGAGGCCGATCGTCTCGGCCTTGAGGTCCATCCCCGGGCCGCTCGTCGCCGTGACGCCGAGCGCGCCCCCGAAGGCGGCGCCGAGCGCCATCCCGGCGGCGGCGATCTCATCCTCGGCCTGGATCGTGCGCACTCCCGCCTTGCGATGGCGGGCGAGCTCGTGGAGCAGCTCCGAGGCGGGCGTGATCGGGTAGGAGGCGAAGACCAGCTGGAGGCCGCTTCGCACGCTCGCGGCGACCAGGCCGAGCGCCGTGGCGGTCGTGCCGTTGACCGTCCTGTAGATGCCGGGCTCGAGGTCGTGTGCGGCGGGCACGCGGATCTGGACGTCGATCAGCTCGGTCGTCTCACCAAACGACCAGCCGGCGCGGAAGGCGGCGAGGTTCGCCTCGAGCGCCGCGGTGCGCCCGGCGAACTTCTTCTCGAGCCAGGTCTCCGTGACAGCGGTCGGGCGGTCATACAGCCAGGAGACCAGTCCGAGTGCGAAGAGGTTCTTGGCGCGCAGGGCGTCGCGCGTGGTGACCTCGTCCATGCCCTCGACGGCACGCTGGGTGAGCGTGTTCATCGGGATCCGGCGGACGAGAAAGCCGCTCAGCGACTCGTCGTCGAGCGGATTTGACTCATAGCCCGCCTTCTGGAGGTTTCGGACGGTGAAGGCGTCCTCGTTGACGATGATTGTCGCGCCCCGCTCGAGCTCGCCGGCGTTCGCCTTCAGCGCCGCCGGGTTCATCGCGATCAGCACGTTCGGCGTGTCGCCGGGCGTGACGATGTCGCGTGCGGCGAAATGGATCTGGAAGCTCGACACGCCGGCGAGCGTGCCGGCCGGGGCGCGGATCTCGGCCGGAAAGCTGGGGAGCGTCGCGAGGTCGTTGCCGAGGCTCGCGGTCGCGTCGGTGAAACGGCCTCCGGCTAGCTGCATGCCATCGCCGGAGTCGCCGGCGAACCGGACGATGACCCTCTCCCGTTCCTCTATGCCCTTCGCGACTGCCATGCTCGATCCATCCGACCCGCGGGCGGTTCCAGCACCCGCTCCTATTATGTGTCAAAGAGCATAACGAGCGGCCCGGCGCCGCGGTCGAGGATCCCCCCGCGACGCCGGTCCCTAGGGGTTCTCTAGAAAGCGATCGCCTCTTCGGCCTCCTCCTCTTCCTCCTCGACCGCGTCGGCGTCGGAATCGGCGGCGCTTCGCGATGCGAGGAACTGGACACTGTCGGCGAGCACCCCGACCGCCTGGCGGCTCTCCCCTTCGGACGTCGTCCACTCGTGCCATTCGAGCTTGCCGTCGACGGCGACGGGGCGACCCTTTGCCAGGAACCGCGCGCAGGCCTCGCCGCTCGCACCGAACACCGAAACGTCGAAGTAGTTCGGTCGCTCGTCGATCTCGCCGGTCTCCTTGTTCCGCCAACTGGTGCTGCAGGCGACCCGCAGCCGGCACACGCTCGTGCCGCCCGCCGTCGTGCGCAGCTCGGGATCGCGCGTCAGGTTCCCGACGAGCACCACCCTGTTGATCGTTGCCATTCAGCCTCCTTGTCCGTTCGAGGCACCGAAGCTACGCCGGGCTTGGGACACAACTCGTCGATCGAACGGATGCACACCCTGGCCTCCGCGCTCTCGCGCGCGACGGCCGCGGCGACGGCACGCGCCGCGGCGGGCGTCGCGTAGTAATCGACGCTCTCGACGAGCCGCGAGCGCGCCCAGCCGCGCACGATTGCGCGCAGCCGCTCGGGCGCCTTGACCGTCAGCTCGACCTCGATCGCGCGCGGAAGCACGCCGTCCCAGCAGACGAGATCAGGGCGATGCCAGGCCGTCGAGCCGTCCGGTGCGATGCCGATGGCGGCGCTCGCGAGCGCTCCGCCGCCGGCGCGCTCGAGCGCGCGGAGCTCGCGCTCACCGCCGACGCTGCGCCCCGACAGCGCCAGCGTCGCCGCGACGCGAGACACGGCCATGAGGTGAGCGAAGCTCGAGACGCTGATGCGCGTCGGCTCGAGCTCCGAGCGGCCGACTACACCGAGCCCGCGGCGTGTGAGCACGTGGAGCGCCGGTTCGCCGTGGAGCAACTGTCGCGAGCTGATCAGCCGGTCGGCCTCGAGCTGACGCAGGCGCGAGGCCGCGCGCCGCGCGCCGACGCCGCACGCCGCGGCGGCGTCCTCCGCGCAGGCGGCCCCGACGGTCGCGAGCCAGTCGAGGATCGCGCGGTCTGAAGTCTTCGTCATGGGGTTCTCCTCTCTGCTCAGGGGTGGTGGATGCGCACGAGCGCGCAGCGGCGCTCGCTGCCGACGCAGACCGCGGCGCAGCCGCGTTCGAGCGTGCGGATCGAGTCGGGGTGGATCGAGAACTCGCGCGAGCGACTGCGCGTCGCGCGGCCGTTCGGTATTCCGTGGCTGACCTGCTCCGTTCTGTCCCACGAGCCGCGCGTCCCGGCGATCCGAGCGATCAGCTCGGCCGAGTCGGGAACGCTCTGGCGGTGGGCGATCACGGTCTCGACGTTGCCGAGGACCTGGTCCGCCAGCTCAGGCGCCGCCGAGCGAAGGTCGGCTACCTCCTGCGTTGCGAGCAGCAGGCTGAAGCCCGCGGCGCGGGCCCGGCCGAACAGGCGCGCGACCCCGTCGGCGGCAATCGCCGAGAACTCATCGATCGCCACGATCGTCGGGACGGGGTCGGCCTGGCAGACGGCGGCGACGGTCAGAAGGTCGCTGACGACCGCTGCCGCGAGCATCCGTGCGAGGAGCGGCAGGCGGTCGGCCTCGAGGCAGAAATACGTGACGGCCCGCGAGCGGACAGCCGCGAGCAGGTCGATCGAGGGCGCCTCCGGTCGCGGCTGAAGCCACGGGCCGAGCTCTGACTCGGCGAGGATGGCGAGCCGATCGCGCGTTCCCGCGAGGCCGGCGCGCTGTCGCGCGTCGAGGCTGTCGAGGTAGCCGAAGATGCCCAGCGCGTGCTGCTCGTCGGGGATGGTTCGCGCCAGAACCTCGAGCCGACGGGGATCCATCAGCTCGAGCAGGCGGCTCGGCGTGGCCGTCTCGCCGCACGCCCCGAGCGCGCGGACGGCGTGCGCGAGGTAGCGCTGCGCCTGACGCAGGTAATGCGGTTCGCTGTAGCGCTCGCCGGCCAGCGCCTTGTCGGCGACCTCGCCCGGCGAGCCGTGGGCGTAGGGGTTGTAGCTGCTCGGGCCGCCGGGCGTCCATTCGATGAACTCGCGGCCGGCGCTCCTCGCGGCCTCCGCTGCGCGATCGCGCAGGAGCGCGTCTCCCTTCGGGTCGACGATCACCGCGCCAAGCCCTCGGGCAACGGCACCGGCGACGATCTGCGTCTCGGTGACGGTCTTGCCGGAGCCCGTCGCGCCGACGACGAGGACGTGGCTCCCGCTCGAGCCGCCGAGCGGGATCGGGACGGGGCGGCGTGAGCGGTCATGGCCGATCACCAGGCCCGTCGCTTCGACGCGGCGGGTGCGCGAGCTCCAGATGCCGGCGATCGCAAAGCCGGCGGCCGGGGCGGGAGCGAACGGGAGCACGATCAGCGAGATCCCGATCGCGGCGGGCCAGGTGAGGCGCATGACGCGCAGGCAGGCGAGCATCGCGAGCCCGCACGCGGGCACGCTGAGACAGGTGAGCATCGTGGCTCCTTTGATTTGGATGGCCGCGGCGCGTTCGCGCCGCGGAAGATCAGGTCGGCTCGTCGAGCCGGTAGCCCGCACCCCAGACGGTCACGAGCATCGCCGCGCGGCGGCCGAGCCGGGCGCGGAGGCGAATGACATGGCGTTCCAGCGTGCGGCTGGCGGGGACGTTCGGCCCCCAGCAGATTTCGAGCAGTTCGGCCTTGGTGCGGAGCCGCCCGGGTGTTGCGGCGAGCTCGGCGAGCAGCGTGAGCTCGCGTGGGGCGAGCCGCAGTTCGACGCCGTCGACGGTCGCCCGGCGGGCGCGCGGGTCGATGACGAGCGGCCCGAGCGATATCGAGGCCAGCGCGCCGTTGCCCCGGCGGGCGACTGCATCCAGCCGCGCCCGAAGCTCGCGGGTGCGCGCGGCGTCGCTGACAACGCTGTCGGCGCCGCCGTCGAGTGCCGCGATCACCGTGGCGGCGTCCGCGGCGAGCGCGATGATCGGCGCCGCCGGATTGGCGGCACGTAGCGCGGCGACATCGCCGGGCGACGTCGCGACGACGATCAGCCCGACGGTGGCCTCAGGCGAGCTCGACCTCTCGAGGCGCGATGCCGAGCCCATCCCGGGCGATCAGGGCGAGCGTGTCGCTGTGCACCCACGGGTTGGGGCTTCCCCCGGGGTTGGCCGGGAGCAGCCCGACGCGGCGGGCCAGCCAGCTCGTCTCACCAGACCCGTTGCCGCGCTCGTCGCGCTTGACCCGACCGCAGGCCATGGCGATCGCGCTGAGACTCATGCCGTGCTCGGCGACGGCCTCGAGGACCGCCTCGCGCAGCAGCCGGTTCAGGACTATCGGACTCGACTCCACGCGGCGCAGCTCGACCGACAGGGTCGCCACCGACACGTGGCGGTCGGCACGGAAGCGCTCGACGGCGGCGCGCGTGATCGCGCAGACCGGCTCGTAATCCTCGAGCGCGCCGACGACGTCGCGGGCGCTCAGGCAGCGCAGCGACCTACCGCCACCGCCGTCGCGGTGCCAGCGGAGCTCCGGCGGGCTGCCGATCGTGCGCAGGAAGTAGCGGCGTCCGCACGTGTCGGTGAGGACGGTCTGTCTGAACCGAGCAGGCGCTGGGGGGTGGCTTCCCTCGGGCGGGGCGCTGAAGTCGCTGGCTCGAAGCGGTCGGGCGCTGCGGGAGGGATCGGCGAGAAAGTCGTCGCAGACGAGACGGGCGTTTGCGGCCGGTTCGTCTGCCGCGAGATGGGCGAGCAGGCGTTGGTCGCCGCCATCGGCTTCGCGCCGATCGACGAGAAGCCGCGATCCATGCGCGCCGTCGAGGACGACCAGCTCTCGCAAGCCGTCGTCGGTCACGTAGCGCTCGCAGGCGATCGTTGTCGTCATGGCTCCTCCTCCTCGGTGCCGTGGTCGTTTCGTGCTGCCTTTGACCGACGGGCGCGGCCGGGCGGGACTGGAGGAGCGTTTGGGAAAAGGAGAGAGCCCGCGAGCCTAGGCTGCGCAGCGGTTGCGGTCGGGGGCGACTGCGGTCAGCGCCAGGGCGGCTTCGCGTTGGCTGCAGTCACCCCGCTGGGCAACTGCACCAATGGGAGGGGCACCGCCCCTGCGCCGTCTTCGTCGCGTAGCGATGGCGGCAGCGCCGGCACCGCCAGGGTCCGCAGATCGCCGCGGTGGATGTCGACCTCGTCGGCGATGCGGATCGACTCGCGGCCAGGGCGTCGCCATGCGCGTGGGTTCACGCCGATCTCAGCGATCGCGGCCGTCAGAACGCGGTCGGCGACCGCGGCGACGGTGCGGGCCCGTCCGGCGTCCGAGCACACGACTGCCAGGCCCGGCGGACCGCCGGCGCGCCGGTAGCGCCCGACGACCCTCCACCATCCCGCGAGCAGGTGGTCGTAGGCCTCGAGGGTCGTCGCGACCGCGCGGCCGCCGGGATCGAGAACGACGAGCAGGTCTCGCGTTCCACGGTCGCCATCGCGCAGGCTTACGACGGCCGACGGGCGAACGGGTGCAAAGCGCTCGACCTCCACTCGGCGCCCGTCGCGAAGCGTGACGAGGAAGTCGCGGGGGATCAGGCCGGCCTCGAGCTCGAGCGTCGCGGGACCAGCGCCCTGAGGTGCGAGACCGGCGCGGCCCGGCCCGAGGACCTCGATCACGGCGTCGCCGGCGGCGTCTTCGAGCGCGAGCAGCCAGCCGACCACGTGGACGTCGGAGCGCAGCCCCGGCATCTCCGCCTCGATGAGCTCGGGAGCGCGCCGGCCGGGGATCTCCAGAAGGCCGATCGCGCGGTCGCTGGCCGTGCAGCAGAGCGGCACGCCGCCACCGTCGTCGCGGTGGAGCTGGAAGCGCGCGATGACGCCGGCGTCGGCCAAGCGCTTGAGGTGGCGCTGGGTCACGCTCAGCGAGCGGTCGACGTGAAAGCGACGGTGGATCTGGGTCGTGAGCGCGCAGCGAGCTCCGACAAGCCACTCAAGGAGGACGCGATCGTCGGGGCCGGGCGGCCGGCTCGCCTCGGCGCCGCGCGACGCGACGACGCGCCAGCGTCGCGCGGCGTCGAAGGCGATCAGCTCGGCGAACGCGACCGGGACCGGCTGATCGGGCATCGTCGCAGCCGGCCGTGGCGGCGACTGCGCAATCGCGGGATGGGGCGACGGCAGACCCGGCGGCGGGGCCGGGGGCAGGCTGGAAGGTGCGATCGCCTCGCGCGGCGGCTGCGCAGGCACACCAGCCGCCACCGCTCGGGGCGACTGCACACGCCCCGCCGGCGCAGCGCGCGCCGACGCGGTCACCTCCCGGGGCGACTGCACACGCGCCGCGATCCCAACGCGCGCCGCCGCCGGATCAACGCGTGTCGCCGCCGGCGCAACACGCGCCGGCGCCGCCGCGTCCCGGGGCGACTGCACGCGAAGCCGCTCCCGCCACGCGCGCCAGTCGATCGAGCTGGCGGGCGGCGCCGGGTCCGGTAATTCGCGGCCGCCGCGGTCGTACTGGGCGCGGGTGTGCCACTCGATCGTGTCGCGATCGAGCGGGAGCGGGATGGTGGTCGCGATGAACGGCCGCTCCCGTCCCGCCGCGGTCGTCCAGCTCGCGATCGCCGTGTGGCGCGGGAGGTGCAGGCGGAGGTCGGGTGAGGCGAGCGTCGCGAGCTGGCGGTCGGCGGCGCGTATCTGGTCCGAGAAGTCCGACATCAGCAGTGCCGCGCCGTCGCGGGCGTCGGCCGCCGACGCGGTCGCGAACAGGATCCGGTGAGCGAACAGCGCGTCGAGCTGCTCGCGCAGCTCGGGCTCCCACTGCGAATCCGTCTGCCAACAGGCGACGGTCTCGAGTCCGGCGGACCGCTTCAGCGCAAGCGTCTGGGCGAACGCATCGTTGATCGCGATCGGCGCCTCGTCGACCTTCAGCGCGACGGCGCGCCGTGCCGCGCTTGGCGCGCGGTCCTGCACGCGGCTGAGCGCCGCATCGAGCATTCCGAGCAGCAGCTGCATCAAGACCGACACGTTCCCGGCGCCGATCTCGCCGAGCGCTCCGCGAACCACGAGCACCTCGCTGCGGGCGATCAGCCGGTCGAAGTCGATCCGCAGCGAGTCGTTGAGCAGCACCCGCTTGACCGCCGGCGAGTTGAGCACACGCGCCAGCTTGTTCGCCGGCGCGTCGAGCTTGGCGGTCGTCGTCGCGCGCGCGTCAGCGAGCTGCGCGGGCAGCTCGTTCGCGAAGAACCGAGCGACCTCGGCGTAGGCGGGCAGCTCGACGAGGCGGTCGGCGACCGCCGCGCGAAACGCCGTCCCCGCCTCGCCGACCTCGAGCAGACGCGCGACGTCCCACAGCGTCGCCGCCCCGCCGCAGGCAAGCACGGCGATGACGGCATTGCGCAGGTAGCGGTCCGAGCTCCCCCGCACCTCACCTTCGCCGAACAGGCCGCGCAGGGCGGCGACGACCTGGTCGGCGACGGCGTCGGGCGGCGCATCGACCGCGAGCGGGTTGAACCCCGCGCACGGTGCCGCCATGTCGAGCAACGTGACCGTGCGCGACCGCGGCACGGCGCTCAGAACCGCCTCCGCGGCATCCCCCTTCGGGTCCAGGACGATCACGGCGCAGTCGCCGCGCGCCAGATCCGCTCGCGCGCCGGCGACCAGAACCGACGTCTTCCCCTGGTCGACCGCGCCGACCACCGCGAGGTGCTGGCGGCGCAGCCCCACGCCGATCGTGACCGCCCCGTGCTCGTCGCGCAGCAGTCCGCCGTCCGCGCCGGCCCGCTCGACGCGCGGCGGCGCCGGCGCGCGCGGCACCGCCCGGCGCATGAACGGGAGCGAGGCGAACTCGGGGCTCGGCAGGGACCACATGGCGGCCACCTCCCAAGGGCGAAACAGGCACAGCGGCCCGCGGCGCAACCGCGGCGCGCGCCCGGCCCGCCCGGCCGGCACGACCGCGACCGCCCCGCCGCCGACGGCGCTGGCGATCGAGCGCGCCCGCCCGCGATCGGCGGCGAACGCCGCGATCGATCCCCACCACAGCGCTCCGGCGGGCACCTCCGGCGTCGAGCACGCGAACTCGACGAGCCGCGACGCGGGCCGCAGCACCAGCCGCAGCGTCGCCGGCGCGCCGGCCGCCGCGAGCGCCGCCAGCAGCCCGTCGATCGCCGGCTCCACCCCCTCGACCGCGGCGTCGCCGCGCGGAACGCGCCGGCGCCGCACCCGCACGCCGGCCCCGACGACCGCCACGCCGGCCGCGACCGCGCGCAACCGCACGTTCGGGTACGCCGCGCGCAGCACCGCCTCGACCGACCCCTCGGCTCCGCGCGCGCAGACCACCGCGAACCACACGATCGGCGCGCCGTCGCGCCGGCGGTCGAGGTGGATCTCGAGCACGACCCGCCGCCACACCCCGAGCAGCGAGTGGAGCGCCGTGAACGCCGAGCCGAGCACGAAGGCCGTCGCGCGATCGCCTCGGTAGGGCTCGACGACGAGCCGCACCATCCGCGACCGCCGCCGGCCGGGCGCGACCGCCGCCCACACCCCGACCGCGACCAGCAAGCCGGCCGCCACCTCGAGCGCTGACCTCACGCCGCGCCCCTCCGACGGCGCGAGCCCCGCCGGACAGACCCCCGCCGACGTCTAGCTCAGGCTGGCTCCGCCCGCCGCCGCCCGCGCGCGGTCGCGGTAGGCGCGGTACTCGCTTCGCTCGGGGCGAAGGCACGCGGCGATCGCCAGCGGCCGGCACGCCTCGCGGTGGCGCCCCAGCTGCTGGAGCGCCCGCCCGAGGCAGAAGTGGGCGTAGTCGTTGGTCGGCGAGGCCGCAGCGAGCGCGCCGAACTCCTCGGCCGCCTCGCGGTAGCGCTGCGCGTGAAACAGCGCGCGCCCGAGCGCCTCGCGGATCGAGGCCTTGTCGGGCTCGGCCCGCCGCGCGCGCGTCAGCGGGACGACCGCCGCCGCGTAATCGTGGCTCTCGAGCAGCGCGGTTCCGCGGCGGAACAGCTCATAGACCTCATCGTCGCAGGCATCCATGACCTTCAAAAAGATACTCAGGCGAGCGCCAGCGGCCGCCCGAACGCCCGCCGGAACAGGTCCGACTGGCGCTCGGCACCCCAGCGCGCGAGCGCCGGGTCGCCGTTGACGTCGAGCTCGAGCTCGAGCCCCTCGCCGGCGTCGCGAAGCGCGGCGTGGACGACCGCGCCGTCGCGCCCGCGGTCGAGATGCTCGGCCAGGCGCAGCAGCGCCGCCATCCCGGTCAGCAGCTTGGCGTCGCGCGCGTGGACCAGCGGCGCGAGGTCGCCGAGCTCCGGCGTTCCCTTGCGGTGGTAGCGGACGGTCTGCGCGATCAGCGCCAGCTCGCGCTGGCTGAAGCCGGGCAATCCGGCGGCCAGGACGAGGTAGCGCGAGTGCTTGTGGTGGTCGTCGTAGTCGACCGACATGCCGATGTCGTGGAGCATCCCGGCCGCCCAGACCAGTTGCGCGACGTCGAGGCCGGCCGCGCGCGGCATCACGCCGTCGAGCGACCGAAGCAGCTGCACCGCGAGCTCCGCGACGTGGGTGGGGTGCTTCAGGTCGTCCTGGTACTGCAGCGCGAGGTTGCGAACGCTCGCGACGCGGACGTCGCCAAACAGCGGCGGATCGGCCGGGGCCAGGAAGCTCGTGAAGAAGACACCCTCGCGAAGCCCGGCCTGCGTCACCTCGAGCCGCTCGACGCCGACGGCCTCCATCGCCGCGGCGATCACGACGGCGCCCGCGAGGATCAGCCCGGCGCGCCCCGGCTTGATGCCCTCGATCGACGCCCGCTCGGCGACCGGCTTGGCCGCCAGGCGCTTGATCAGCGCGTCGAGCTCGCCGGCCTCGATGACCGCCCCCTGCACGCCGATCGACGGAAGGCCCGCCGCCGCCATCGCCGCCGCGGCGAGGTTTCGCACGGTGCCGCCGATTCCGACCAGCGCCCGAGCGCGGTCGACCCCCGCCAGCTGCTCGGACACGAACGCGCGCAGCGCCGCCCGCTGCTTGGCGCCCGAGGCCGACTCGAGGAAGCGCTCGGTCATCCGCACCGTGCCGAGCGGCCAGGACGCGCTCGCGACCGCGCGGCGGTCGGCGACATGGACGAGCTGGAGGCTCCCGCCGCCGAGATCGAGGACCGCGCCGTCGCGCAGCGTCGTCGAGTTGACCGCCGCGAGGTAGCCGTAGCGCGCCTCCTCCTGCGTGCTCAGCACCGTCACGCGAAGGCCCGTCGCGTCTCGCACGCGCGCGAGCAGCTCGGCGCCGTTCGCGGCGTCGCGAATCGCGCTGGTCGCAACGGCGCGGACGGCGTCGGGCCCGATGCCGCTCGCGGCGCAGAAGTGGGCGTAGACCTCCATCGCCTCGACCGCGGTCTCGATCCGCTCGGGCGCCAGCCGCCCGCTGGCGAGCAGCCCGTCGGCGATCCGCACGGTGTCGTAGATCTCATCCGTCCGCCGCCACCAACGGCCCGGCTCGAAGCTGTAGGCGACGAGGCGAAACGAGTTCGACCCCATGTCGATCACGACCTCTCGCCTCGGGCCACCCACCGTCTCAGCCTAATGATCCCTCGGGAGGGATCGGCGCATGCGCCGATCCCCGGGTCGGTGCATGCACCGACCCGTCAATATGTTTGAACGTCGATGAGCTTTGTCGGCTTTCCGCAAACTGTGAACGAGAAGGCGGCGCGGGTCGTCGCCGCCGGCGTCTTCGCGCTGACGGTGGTGACGCTCGCGAGCGGCGCCTACTGGGTCGCCGCGGTGATGGCTGCCGGCTTCGCGGCGCGCGTCGCAAGCGGCCCGCGCCTCAGCCCGCTCGGCCTGCTGGCGACGCGCGTGATCGCGCCGCGGCTCGGTGCGCCGACGCTCGTGCCCGGCCCGCCGAAGCGATTCGCGCAGGCGATCGGGCTCGTGATGACGGCCGCGATCGCGCTGATCGCGCTCGTCGGCGGCGACCACACGCTGGCCGACGTCGGGCTCGGCGCGATGCTGCTCGCGTCGGGCCTTGAGTCGGGGCTCGGCTACTGCCTCGGCTGCCGGATCTTCGCGCTGGCGATGCGCGCAGGCGTGATCCCCGAGTCGATCTGCCTGCAGTGCGCCGATGTCAGGTTGCGCCGCTCGGCCGGCGGGGCGCACGGCGCTGCGTCCAGATGAACCAGACGATGCCGACGAGCGTCAGCAGCGACGCCACGTAGAGGTTGATGCGCAGGCCGAAGAGATAGTGCGAGGGGTCGATCCGCAGCGTCTCCTCCCAGATCCGAAAGCCGCTGTAGCCGGCGACGTAGAGCGCGAACAGCCCCGGCGGGCGAATCCGCTCGCCCCTGCCGAGCCAGCACAGCAGCGCCGCCAGCAGGAGGTTGCAGATCAGCTCGTAGAGGAACGTCGGCTGGAAGGTCGAGTACTGGAGGTAGGCGGCGGGGCGGTGGGCGGGGTCGATCTGCAGGCCCCAGGGGAGCGTCGTCGGCGCGCCGTAGAGCTCCTGGTTGAAGTAGTTGCCGAGCCGCCCGATCGCCTGGGCGACGAGTAGCGCCGGGGCGCCGGCGTCCATGAAGCGCGCCAGGCTCGCGTGATGGCGGCGCACGCGCCACAGGCCGACGAGCGCGCCGAGCGCGATCCCGCCCCAGATCCCGAGGCCGCCCTTCCAGATCGCGAACGGCCCCCACCAGTGCTTGGGCACCTCGTTCCAGCTTGTGATCAAGAAGTAGATGCGCCCGCCGATCAGCCCGGCCGGGAAGCCCCACAGCGCCACCTCGTAGACGAGCTCGCGCTGCCCGCCGCGGTTCTCCCAGCGGCGGCATGTGATGATTACGGCGGCGCTCACCGCGACGACGTAGGCGAGACCGTAGGCGTGGATGAAGAGCGGCCCGATGTGGAAGCCGTTCGAGGAGGGGCTCGGGATCGAGGCGAGCACGCGTGGAGCCTATTGGCGGCGGGGGCTCACCGGCGAAGGGAAGGAATCCGCACCGCGCGGAGTCCTTGCGTGCAGGACAGTTTGAAAGCGACCGGAAAGGCCCGCATGAAGAACCTCAGACCGCTGCTCGCCCTGTCAGTCGCCGCTGTGGCGCTCGCGGCGACGGCGACCGCCTTCGGCGCGACCGCGCACTCCAGCGCAGCCGCCGTCGTCAAGACCAAGCACACCTCGCTCGGCACGATTCTCGTCACCTCCTCCGGGCACACGCTGTACCTCGACGTCGGCGACAAGCCGCCGAAGTTCGCATGTAACGGAGGCTGCATCTCGATCTGGCCGATCCTCCGCACGAGCGGCAAGCCGAAGGCCGGCAGCGGCGCGAAGCAGTCGCTGCTTGGAACCGTCAAGCACGGCAAGGTGACCCAGGTCACCTACGCTGGGCATCCGCTGTACACGTTCGCGTCGGACTCCTCGAGCTCGCCGACCAGCGGCGAGGGCGTGAACGGCTTCTACGTCGTCAGCCCGAGCGGCGCCAAGGTCACGAGGGCCTCGACCACCACGACCTCGAGCAGCTCGACCGGCGGCTACGGCTACTAGCCGCGCGGCCGGTCCTCGACGTTCCCGGCCCCGGCGCCTCCTCCCGCCGGGGCCGGGGTGCGCCGCCAACCCGACGCGCAGGAATCGCGCAAATCGGGTAGGACGTTGCACCAGCGCGCACTGCCGCCGCGCCGTTCGATCTGTCCGGAGGTTCGATGTCCGTCGTGCTACTTGTCCGCGATCGCGGCGACACGAGCTACGTGGTCCCGCGGAGAATCCGCCTTCGCGATCGCCTCGCCGTTCGGCTGCATTCGGCCTCGCTTGACGCGGCGCTCGCCGCGGGGGTGGCGCCCGAGTCGAGCCCGGCGCTGGCGCTGCGCGCCGAGCAGCTGATCGGGCCGGTCGCGCGCGAGCTCGGCAACCGCGTCTGCCGGATCCTCGTGTCCGTCGCGGAGCCGCGCCGCAGGCCGCCCAACCAGGCGCCGATCTCCTCGAGCGTCGTTCGCGACACCGAGCAGGAGCTGTCGCGCCTGGCGCTGCGCCTGCTCGACGAGCGACCGGTGGATGTGCGCGGCGTCGCGCTGGTCTGCGCGCTGCTGAGCGACGGGCGCGGTCCTCTTTACGGGCACGCCCCGTGCGACGTGGCGGCGCTGCGTGAAGCCCTCTGGGAGGCGCGCGAGGCGCTCGAGATCGGGGGCTGAGCAGGTTGGATCCAATCGGCTTCCGATTGGATCCAAGATCGCAGCTCAGGGCAGGCCGAGCAGCCGCTTCAGCTTGGTGATCGCCACCCCCAGGGCGTTGAAGTCGAGCGCCAGCCGGCGACCCGCCCTGTTGCCGGCGGTGGCGTTGTGGGTCCGCCCGGCGTCCGCCGTCGCGAGCAGATCGCGCTCGATCGGCGCGACGTGGCCGGCCGCCGCGGTGAAGGCCGCGGCGTAGGCGGCGGGCGGCTTGAGCTTGATGAACGGCGTCGTCGCCGTCGTCCACCGCCTGGCGAGGCCCGTGAAGACCGTGGCGACCTGCGCGTCGGTCAGCTTCCCCGCGTTCTGGGTGTCCGTGATGATCGCCCCGCTGACCCTGTTGAGGCTCGGAACGAGCGCCGTGTAGGCCTTGATGAACGCCCGCTCGGCGGGTGTCTTCGCGGCTGCCCCGGCCGCCGGTGCGCCGAGGAGCGGGGCGACCGCCAGCGTCACGGCCAGCGCGATCCGCGCTCGCCTGCCCCCTCTCCGCATCGCCCCACCCCCGGTTCGCTCGTCGCTTTCGCCGGATCCTAACCGCGCGCGCGGCGTCCGCTCGCGCGGCGTGCTGTCCGTTCGAACCGCGCGCGCGGCGTCCGCTCGCGCGGCGCGCTGTCCGTTCTCGCCCCGGCGGATACAGTGCGCGCGTGCGGATTCTGGTCCTCGGAGCGGGCTTCGGCGGCCTCGAGCTGACGACACGCCTGTCGGAGGAGTTCGGCGACGGCGTCGAGATCACGCTGATCGACAAGTCGGACTCGTTCGTGTTCGGGTTCTCGAAGCTCGACGTGATGTTCGGCCGAACCACGGCCGCCGCCGTTTGCCACCCCTACGGCGAGATCGTCAAGCCGGGCGTCAGCTTCGTACAGACGCAGATCCGCTCGATCGACCCGGCCGCGCGCCGCGTCGAGACCGACGCCGGACCGTTCGAGGCCGACATCATGGTGATCGCCCTCGGTGCCGACCTCGACGCATCGGCGACGCCGGGGCTCGTCGAGGCGGGCGTCGACTTCTACACGGTCGCGGGCGCCTTCGCCGCGCGCGACGCGCTCGCGCGATTCGACGGCGGACGCGTGATCATCGGCGTCCTCTCGACTCCCTACAAGTGCCCGCCCGCGCCGAGCGAGACCGCGCTGATGCTCAACGAGATGCTGATCGAGCGCGGACTGCGCGAGCGCTCGGAGATCTCGCTGGTGATCGACTTCGGCCGCCCGATTCCGCCCTCGCCCGACGCCTCCGCCGCTCTGGAGACGGCGTTTGAGGAGCGCGGCATCGCCTGGCACCCGCATCGCGAGGTCTGCGAGCTCGACCCCGCGCGTGGAGTCGCGACGCTCCGCGACGGCGGCGAGATGGAGTTCGACCTGTTCCTGGCGGTGCCCGTCCACCGCGCGCCCGCGGTCGTCGTCGAGTCGGGGCTGACCGAGGAGAACGGCTGGATCGGCGTCGATCCGCTCAGCCTGGAGACCCGCTGGGACGGCGTGTACGCGGTCGGCGACGTCGCGGCCGTCGGAACGCCGCGCGCCGGCGTCTTTGCGGAGGGCCAGGCGGCGATCGCGGCGCAGCGCATCGCAGCCCGCATCCGCGGCGACTCGAGTGACGCCGCCTACGCCGGCCGGGGCATCTGCTACCTCGAGTTCGGCGCCGGCGAGATCGCGCTCGTCGACGTCACCTTCTTCGGCGACAAGCGCGTCGGCGAGCTGCTCGGGCCGTCGAAGGACTACGCAGCCGACAAGGCCGAGTTCGGATCGAGCCGCGCCAAGCGCTGGTTCGGCCGCGACTGGGTCGCGGTCTAGGCGGGCCGGACCCCGAGGTCGCCGCGGACGAGCCGTGAACGAGCGGGTCATCGACGGCATCGCGATCCGCGAGACGGGCGATCCCGCCGCGCCGGGGATCCTGCTGTGGCCGGGTCTGGGCTCCGCGGGCTACTACTTCGACGCGATCGCGCAGCAGCTCCCGGGTCGCTCCGTCGCCGTCGATCCGCCCGGCTTCGGCCGCTCGCCGCGTCCTGGCGCGCTCACGCTCGAGCGGCTCCTCGAGCAGGCTTTCTCGCTGTGTGAGGCCTGCGGCTGCGCCGCGGTCGTCGGCCACTCACTCGGCGGCCAGATCGCGCTCGAGCTGGCGGCGCGCCCGCCGCGCGGCCTGCGCGCCGCGGTCTCGATCGACGGTGGCTTCCTGAGCCGCGCCGACGTGGCCGAGCTCGGCATGCCCACCGGCTCCGGCCTCGCCGCGCTGACCGACTGGATGGCGGCGAACATGCCGCGCTTTCCCGACTGGCCGACGGCGATACGCGAGCTGGCGTCGATGCTCGGCAGCGAGCCGACGGCGGCGATCGAGGCCTACGCGCGCCAGTACCTGCGCGAGTCAGCCGACGGGATCGCCGAGGCCGGACCGCCCGAGCTGCTCGCGCAGACGGTGCTCGCCGTGATCGGCGAAGACCCCGCCGCGCGCGGCGCTGCGCTCGCCGTTCCGGTCCTGCTGATCGCCTGCGGCCTGCCGGTCGCCTCGCGAGCGACGCGCCAGCGCGCCTGGGAGGCGCTGGCGCGCAGCTCGCCGCTGATCGAGCTCGAGATCGCCGAGGCCTGGGCGCACAACCCGGTGCTCCAGGACCCCGGCGGCGCCGCGAGCCTGATCGGCGACTGGCTCGCGGCGCGGATCCGCCAGCGGCGGGTTACTTCGCCGGGTGCGCCTGGAAGAACGCCCACATCGCGGCGTTGGCGTTGACGGCATCGCTCTGGGGGCCGAGCGCGCGCGTGATCGCGGACGGCAGCGGCGGTCCGCCCGGCCACTCATGGCCCTCGCCGGCGAGCGTGTAGAGCTCGACCTGGCTCCCCGCCGCGCAGCCGCTGTAGGCGCTCAGCGTGTAGCCCTTGGCATGCGTGACCTTCGCGGTCGATTTGCAGCCGTCGTGGGTCGCCCAGCGCTGCGCCGCGACCGGCACCGAGTAGGTCCAGTACGGCTGGCCGTGGCCGTTGTAGGGGTCGATCGGATCGGCGCTGCCGTGGAAGGCGATGATCGCCACGTTGCGCCTGGTCGGGCAGGGGCTCGGGTAGCGCAGCCCGGCGACCGGCGCGACCGCGGCGAACGTGCTCGGCGCGTCGCAGGCGAGCTGGCTCGACATCCGCCCGCCGCCGGACACGCCGGTTGAGTAGACGCGCCTGGTGTCGATGCAGTAGCGGCCGGCCAGCGTCTGCACGAGGTCGGTCAGGAAGCTCACGTCGTTGGCCGCGCCCGCGGGCGGCTCGGCGCCCCCGAACAGCGGCACGCCGGGGATGTTCCAGTCGAACCCGGCGGCCATCGGGATCAGCGCCTGCGGATAGGCGACGATGAAGCCGTCGGCGTCGGCCGTGGCGTCCATGCCGCTGAACAGCTCCTGCTGGTGGGCGTCGCTGCCGCTGCCGTGGAGGTTGAGGACGAGCGCCGCCGGCTTCGTGGCGGCGTAGCCGCTCGGGACGTGGACGATCACCGTGCGCGAGCGGCCGCCGATCCGAACCTGAAGCGTCGTTGAGCCGCTCGACACCGAATGGCCGCAGCCCGACGCCGCGGCGCTCGCGTGCGAGGACGCGCCGGCGGCGGAGCTTGCGAACGCGGCGGCGGCGGCCGCAAGCGCCAGCGCGAGCCTGGCGGCGCGGGCGCCTCGCCGCGGCCTCGGACCGCGGCGTGAGCTGAATCTGCGGGACATCGACCCTTCCTCCTCCCCCGGCTGACGCATTACGCAACCAGGTTGCCTAACATAGAGCTCGATGGCCGACAACGCAACCCCCGCCTCTTACCGCTTCGGCGACGTCCTCGCACTCGCGCGCCTGGCCTGGCGCGCGCGAATGGCGCGCGGCCTCGCCTCTCGCGGCTACCCCGACTACCGCTCGAGCGACGCCGCGGCGGTGCGGATGCTGCTCGCCGGACCGACCAGCGTCGGCACCTTCGCCTCGTTTCTGGGGGTCAGCCGGCAGGGCGCCCGCAAGCTCGCCCGGGGACTCGAGGAACGCGGCTTCGCGCGCGCCGCCCGCGACCGCGCCGATGCGCGGCGCGTCAACGTCTCGCTGACGGCGGCCGGGCACACCTATGCGCAGGCCGTCGTGGCGGTGATCGCCGAGCTCAACCGCGAGACCGCGGCGGCGGTGAGCGCTTCGGAGCTGGCCGCGGCCGACGCCGTGCTGCGGGCCGTCTTCGAGCACGACCCGCACACGTGGCGGCTCGGCGCGCGCATCCCGCGGCCCGCCTCCTCCTAGAATGCTCCGCTTCCGATGGACCGGCCGACGGCCTCACTCCACGAGGCTCTTCGAGGAGCCGACCCCTGGCATCTCGCCACGAGCGGGCCGGGCGGGCGACCCCACGTGAGCACGGTCTGGCTCGATCTGCGCGGCGAGCGCATCCTCTTCAACACCGCGATCGGTCGGGTCAAGCAGCGCAACATCGAGCGCAACCCGCTCGTCGCGCTGAGCTGGTGTGACCCGGCGAACCCCGATCGAAGCCTCGCCGTCCAGGGCCGCGTCGTCGAGACGATCGACGGCGACGCTGCCGAGGCCGACTGCGACGCTATCGCCGAGAAGTACATCGGCGGCCCCTATCCGTGGCGAGCCGAGGGCGAGCGGCGGATCACCTACCTGATCGAGCCGACCCGCATCCACAGCCTGGCCGTCTGAGGCCGCGCCCGCGTTTGCGGCGCGCGTTCAGGCGGCGAGCCGCTCGCGCCCGTGCGGCTCCCAGTAGTCGAGCTGCGGCCCGATCGGGACGATGCCGATCGGGTTCAGCTGCGGCAGGTTCATGTGGTAGCCGCGGATGAAGTGGTCGAAGTTGACGCTGTCGGCCACGCGCGGCGTCTGGTAGAGGTCGCGCAGGTAGGGCCAGAGATTCTCGTAGTCCACGAGCCGCCGGCGGTTGGCGCGGAACAGGCCGTGGTAGACGGGGTCGAAGCGCAACAGCGTCGGGAACGCCCGCCAGTCGGCCAGGGTGTGCTGCGAGCCGGCGAGGTAGCGGCGCTCGCCGAGCAGCGCGTCCATCCGGTCGAGGGTCTCAAACAGCGGCACGATCGCTTCGTCGTAGGCGTCCTGCGAGGCCGCGAAGCCGACGTCGTAGACGCCGTTGTTGAGGCCGCGGTAGACCCAGTCGTTGATCTCGTCGATCTCGGCGCGCAGATGCTCGGGGTAGAGGTCGAGGTCGCCGTGCGCCGCCCACTCGTTGAAGGCGCCGTCGAGCATGACGATGATCTCCGAGGACTCGTTGTTGACGATCTGGCCGCTCTCGCGATCCCAGAGCACCGGGACGCTGACGCGGTCGTCGTAGCCCGGCAGGGTGCGCTCGTAGGCCTCCGAGAGGTACTCGAAGCCGTTGACCGGGTCGCCGGTCGCGCCCGGGGCCTCGCGGAAGGCCCAGCCGCGCAGGTCGCGCAGCGGGTCGACGACCGACAGTCCGACGACGTCCTCGAGCCCCTTCAGCGCGCGCACCGTGACGGTGCGCGCCGCCCACGGGCAGCCGTGCGAGACGTAGAGGTGGTAGCGCCCGGGCGCGGCCGGGAACTCGCCCTCGCCGTCCACGGTCACCCAGCGGCGAAAGGCGCTCTGGCGGCGGATGAAGCGACCCGTGTCGTCGCTGTCGATGCCGCCTGGCACATCGCGCAACAGGTCGGTCCTGACGTTCACGGCTACACCTCCCCTGCGGTCGGCGGCGCCCGCGGATGCGGGCCTCAGGGAGTCTAGTGAGGCCCCCCGGCCGGATCGCGAGGGCCTAGAGCGCCGCGGCGCCGGCCGGCACCGCCCGAAAGACCGTCTCCTCGACGACGGCGCCCCACAGCTGGGTCATGTCGATGAAGTTGGCCCCGTCGGCGACCGCCTCGGCCCAGGCGTCTGACTCGATCGCGCGGCTGAACTGGTGCTCGTCTTTGAACCAGCATTCCGAGAAGCCGTCGAAGCCGGGCGGATCGCCGTCGTCCAGGGCGTCGACGACGTGGTTTTGCACATAGCGGTCGATCTCGAGCGACTTGAAGATCTCCCCGTGCACCCGCTCCCAGTGACGGTGCCCCTCCCCGGGGTCAAGGCCCGCCTTGAAGCGCACCATCCAGAGCACCTTGAACGCGCTCGACGGGCCCTCGATGACCGTGTGCTCGCGAAGCGCCGCGCTCATCCCGCGCAGCCAGCTCATGTCGAAGACGTTGTCGCCGTCAGCCTCGAGCGCCCGCCATTGCGGCGTCGTCATCGTCGCCTCGAAGGCCGCGCGGTCGCTCCACCAGCCGCACGAGTAGCCGTCGAAGTGGGTCTCCTGTTCGGGCACGCCGCTGACGGCGGGGACGGGGCCGCTCACATGGTTCTGGACGTAGCCCTCGATCGACGTCTTGAGGGCGTCGGGCCCGTGGTGCTCCTTCCAGTAGCGGCGCCCCTCTTCGCGCGTCATCCCCTGCGGAAAGCGCGCGAACCAGACAACCTTGAACATCGATCCTCCCCTCCTCGCACGGCGGTCGGCTGAACTTGCTATCAGCTGGGGGCGGCAGTCGCAAGCAGGCCCCCCTTGCGCGGGGAACCCTCAAGCTGTAGTTGAACCTGAGCCAGGACCACCCCCGATCGCCGACCGAGCCCTCCTCACGGGCGCTGCCCGGCGGTGCGCAGCCGGCGCACGGAGGAAAGGCGCCGTGGGCGCGGTATCCTTGCTGGAAGCGATCGCTAGCGCGGCGGCCGGAGCGGCTGGGTGCGCGGCCCATGAAAGGGATCCTCCGATCCCCACCGCCTGCATCAGCAGCTCCGAAGGAGCAACCGAGGCGTCCTGCCCAGCGGACCGTTCGCCGGCGCGACGAGCCAAGCTCGGCGACGCACCGCCATGCCGGCGGTGGTGCAGCGCATGAAGACCACCCGCGAGCGGGCGGAGGAGCGTCGCGAGGCCAAGCTCGAGCAGATCCGCGAGCAGGTCGAGAGCGGGTCGCTCGTGATTCGGTCGATGACCGACGAGGAGCGCAAGCGCTACCCGCCGCGACCGGCGCCGGAGCGGCGCGCGCCGCGCCGCCCGGCTATCTGAGACGGGCGGCGACGGTGAGACGGGCGACGGCGGCTCAGGCGCCGGCGCGGTCGGCCTGACGGCGGCGCGATCGGCGACGGGCGCGGCGCGGGCGCCCCGGGGGGGACTCGCGGTGCCTGCGCACCGGCTCGGTGCCGCCGGTGAGCCCGTGGGCGAAGCCGAGGTCGCGGGCGAGCCGGGCCACGGCGTCGCGCTCCGGGCCGTCGACGAGGGTGATCCCGACGCCGCTGCGACCGGCGCGTCCGGTGCGACCGATGCGGTGCACGTAGGTGTCGTGGTCGCCGGGCAGGTCGAAGTTGATCACGTGCGAGATCGCCTGCACGTCGATGCCGCGCGCCGCGATGTCGGTCGCGACGAGCGTGTCGACGTGGCCGGACTCAAACTGCGCCAGGGCCTGCTCGCGCTGGCGCTGGGACCTGTTTCCGTGGATCGCGGCGGCCATGACGCCGTGCGCGCCGAGTCGCTTGACGAGGCGGTCGGCGCCGCGCTTGGTCCGCACGAACACGAGCGCGAGCTCACGCTCGCCGGACAGCTCCCCGACCAGCGTGCCGACGCGGTCGCCGTGCGCGACCGCGACGAAGCGGTGCTCGATCTCACTCGGCGGGCGCCGTCCGGCGCTGTCGGCGTGGACGACGGGGTCGCGCGTGTACGCCGCCGCCACCTTGCCTGCGACGCCGTCGAGCGTCGCCGAGAAGAACAGCGTCTGGCGCTCCCGCGGACAGCGGTCGACGATCCGGTCGACGGCCGGGCGAAAGCCCGCGTCGAGCATCCGGTCGGCCTCGTCGAGGACGAGGATGCGGATCTGCGCGAGGCTGAACGCCCCGCGCTGGAGCAGATCCTCGAGCCGGCCGGGTGTCGCGACGACGATGTGCGAGCGCGCGGCATCGACGGATTGCTTGTGGAGGCCGACGCCGCCGTAGACGGCGGTGACCCGCAGTGCGCGGGCGTGCGCGACATCGCGAAGCTCATCGACGATCTGCGTCGCGAGCTCGCGGGTCGGCGCGAGCACGAGCGCCGCCGGCCGCGGCCCGGCGGCATCGATGCGATCGACGATCGGAAGGCCGAAGGCGAGCGTCTTGCCCGACCCGGTAGGCCATTTGACGAGGACGTCGCGACCGGCGAGCACATCGCCGATCACGCGCTCCTGGACGGGGAAGGGCTCGGTGACGCCGCGGCGCGCAAGCGCGTCGCGCACGGCGTTTGACACGCCGAGCTGGGCGAAGGATGTGGACATGAGGGACTCCTTTTTGGCGGCGCAGAGCCGCGTACGGTTCGGAGGCTGTGGCTGACCCGAACCGCGTTGCGCGGGACTCAAGCGAGCTGCCTCGCGGCCAAAGTTCGTCGACCGCTCGCTCCAACCTAGCAGGCCGACTCGATGGCGCGGCCCAATGCACGGCAAGAGTCACGCCGCATCGGGAGATCGTGCCGGCCGGGCTGCTAGGCTGGATGCTCTAAGTCGAGACACCATGTCTCGATGCACAACGTGCCAGCGCCCATCGTTGCTACCGGCAATGTTTGCGTAAGCAGCACATCACGCCGGAGGAAAGCATCATGGCCACAGGAACCGTCAAGTGGTTCAGCGACGACAAGGGCTTTGGTTTCATCACGCCCGACGACGAGTCAAAGGACCTGTTCGTTCACCACAGCGGCATCGCCGGAGACGGCTACCGCTCATTGCGCGAGGGGGCGAAGGTCAGCTTTGACGCCCAGGCCGGCGACAAGGGCGCCAAGGCCGTCAACGTCGAGATCATCTAAACGCGCGAGCATCTGAGCCGCTGCCGGACCATCTCTGGCGGCGGCGTCAGCGCCGAAAGGGGCACCATGGCCGCTCGCAGCAGACGTGACGATGTGGTCGCCATCGACCACCCGACGGGCGGGCGCGCCGCCAACGTGGTAGCGACCGTCGCGCCGCTCGCGCTACTGGGCCTCGCCGTCTGGCGCGCCTGGGGCGGAGCGATTCACTGGCAGGACCTCGTCGTGTTGGCGATCGGCTACACACTGACGGGCATGGGAGTCACGGTCGGCTTCCACCGGCTGTTCACGCATCGCAGCTTCAAGACGCGCTCGCCCGTGCGGGCGCTGCTCGCCGTCCTCGGTTCAGCCGCGGTCGAGGGCCCGCTGATCGAATGGGTGTCGACGCACCGGATGCACCACCGTTTCAGCGACCATGAGGGCGATCCGCACAGCCCCCACGTCGACTGCGCTCCCGGTTGGCGCGGCGCGTTCCTGGGCCTGGCGCACGCGCATCTGGGCTGGATCCTGCGCGCGACAGACACCGCGTCGCCGCAGCGCTACGCCCCGGACCTGCTCGCCGACCCCCTGACGCGCTGGGTCGATCGAACCTTCGTGGTGTGGGTGCTCGCCGGATTGGCGGCCCCGTTCGGTCTCGGCGTCGCGCTTTCGGGCACGATCGCGGGGGGCCTGACCGGCCTGCTGTGGGGCGGCGCGGTTCGCATCCTGCTGCTCCATCACGCGACCTTCTCGATCAACTCGCTCTGCCACTTCTTCGGCCGGCGCCGCTATGACACCGACGACCACTCGCGCAACCTCGCCTGGCTCGCGCTGCCCACCTTCGGCGAGGCGTGGCACAACAACCACCACGCATTCCCAACCTCCGCCCATCACGGCCTGACGCGCTGGCAGCTCGATCCGAGCAGCTGGCTGATCGAGGGGCTCGAGCGGGTCGGCCTCGCCTGGGACGTTATCCGCATCACTCCGGAGCGGAAGCTCTCCAAGCTGCACTCCGCGGCGAGCTGACGATCCTCGCCGGGCTTGATCGAAGCGCCCCGCGACGGCGCATGCAGGTTGCCCGGCGTCTCGGCGTGCGCTCACGAGTCGGCCTGACGTTGGCGCTGACAGTGGCCTCCGTGGCGGTGCTGGTGTTCGTCCTGATCGGCCGGCGCGGTCAGTTCAGCACAGCGATACTGACGGCTCCGCTGTGGTTGCTCTCGATCGGGGCGCTGCTGCATCTCGTCTCGCTGGTGACGCGCAGCGAAGCTTGGAACTTCTGCATGCGCACGGCGGGTAGTCGCACCCCGCGGCGCGTCGTGTTCCACGCCGCCGGGATCGGGGCGCTCGCGAGCGTCGTCAGCGCGCAGCTGGGCGTCGCGACCCGGATCGGCGCGCTCCGGCGGGCCGCTCCGCAAACGACGCCGCGGACGCCGACGCTCGTGGCGGCCGAGGTGCCGATCGTGGCGGTCGAGGCGATGCTCGCCGCGCTGTTCACCTTCACCCTGATCGCCCCCCTGCGGCTGCCGCCCTGGACTCCGGTGCTCGTCGTCGCCGCGATGGTCTGCGTCCTGCTCGGGCTGCGCCGGCTCGCCCGTCACAAGCGCTCGGGTTTGTGGGCCGGCCTGACGGCGATCCGCGAGCTGCGCGGTCGCGGGCGACTGGTTGCGCTGATCGTGCTCGGCATCCTCGCCCAGATCGCGCGCAACTGGCTGGTCCTGCACGCGGTCGGGGTCGACACGTCGATTCTCAATGCGATCGCCGTGCTGATCGTCAGTGTCAGCCTCAGCCCGCTCCCGTTCGGCGCCGGTGTCGGCGCGACGGCGACCGTCCTCATCCTCGGATCCCACGGCTTGGCGGACACCGCCGCCGCCGGCGTCCTGCTCACCGTCACCGGCACGGTTGCCGCGCTCTGCTACGCCGGCTGGGCCTGCGGCGACCACGCGCTGATCGCGGCGCGCGCTCGTCGCGCGCTGGTCGTGGGCTGAGCGCCGGGATCCTGCCGACCGCCGGTGTCGCCGCGGAGCGCCGCGACGTGGGCTGCTCGCGGCGAAGCCGCCCGATTTGGCCGGACGGCAGTGTAGAATGGGTCAAGGTAGCTGTCGCCCCGACTTCATCCGGCGGTGACTTGATCGCGCGTCGGGCTCGCCCCTCTTCCTCTCGAGCGATACAACACGAGCGGGCCGGGAGGTGAGTCATTGAGGACACCCAGCATCCTCAACAGACTCGGGGTGAAAGCGGCGTCGGGCGATCCACTCGAGCTCTCCGCGGAGCGGTCGGCTCTGGATGCGCGTCTGACCGCCCTCGAGACCGCGGTCAAGTACCTCGAGTCGGCGCTGGAGGGGGTCCAGGACGCCGTGCACCGGCGATCGCGACTCGAAGATCAGCGCAACGACGAGCTTCTGCGCCGCACAGCGGAGGACCCCGACCACCGGCCACCGCAGCAGCCATAGTCACGCTCGCCTGCCATGAACGCCGACGATCGGTTGATCGAGCAGCTGCGCGCGGAGGCCGCGTATCGGAGTGCTCGCCTGGCGCTGTACCGCGCCCGGGTCCTGACGGCTCGCGCGACATCCACATCGAAGCTCCGGGAGCTCGAGCGTGCGGCCGCCGGAGCCGTGCAGCGACTCCAGCGCGCAGAGCGCGACCGCTCAGAAGCGCCACCGGACTCAAGCGAGCCGCACTGAGCCCGCCGCCGACGCTTGCGTCCGTCGCTGGCGATCCGGCAGGCTGACGGCGCCGCGGCGGGCCCTGTACAAGACTGAATCGCAATCAAGGAGAGGCGTAATGGCGTCACACGGCAAGAAGAAGACGACGATGGCCAAGCTCAACCGCGAAGCCAGGCTCCGCGAGCGCCGGGTGATCAAGGCGGCCAACAAGCAGGCGCGGCAGCAGCAGCGAAGCGAAGGACTCGTGGACGTCGGTAGCCGGGCACCGCTACAGGAGCTCGCGGAGCCGGCCGTCACACCGCTCGACGCAGCCCCGCCCGAGGCCTAGCTCGCAGCAGCACGCTCCGGCGGGACCAGCGCGGCCGCTGCCTGGTCGCGCCGATCACCCACCGCGGCCGTCGCGTCAGCCGGCCGCTCCCCCACGGGCGTTGGGCCGCGAGCGGCGGCGACCAGGCTGGTTGGCGGTATCGACGAGGGCGGTGAGCAGCCGCTTGGCGCCGTCGTGGTCTCCGTCCCGAATCCCGGTTGCGGCGACTTCGCCGTCGCGCAGCTCGATCTGAAGGTGCGGAAGATTGCCGAGCACGCGCACGCGCTTGGCGTCGAGCCGGGCGTCCTGGAAGCGATCCAGCCAGTCGTCATCCGGATTTCCGCCCAGGGGGACCGAGATCCTGTCGGTGGTGACCGTGGCGCGCTGCCAGTCGAGTTGCGTCGTGAACGCCATGCCTAGCGCGCGATGGCGAGGCCGGCCCACCGGGCCGGCGCGCTGGAGTCTGACATCGTGGTCCCTCCGGTCTTGATAGCAAGACAGGGAGCCGAGCGATCGCGAAGGAGGCGCGCTACACCTAGCCGCGGGCCCGCTCACGGAGGCAGGGCCTGCTGTAGCCACAGCCTACCAACATGCCGTGCGCAGACGCGGTAATCGGTAGCGAAGCGAACTGCGCCTGCGGGTGGCGAAAAGGTACGCGCCGGTCGTCCGATGCGCTCCCGTGCGGGAGATCAGCGCGCCCGGTGGACCCGATCCTCAACCCGCATCGCTCGCTCGACGCTCCACGATCGCCACGAAACTGTGTGGGACCAGTCGAGCTCGCCGTGCCTGAGTGGGGTCGCGCCCCCGCTACCGCGATTTGAGTGCTACGGGTAAGTGCGCGACTGCACTGAGGCTTCGGCGTGGCATAGCATGCCGGGGGTGTTCGACGCTCAGACCCGGGTAGGGAGGGGCTGAGATGCTTGACGAGCCCCCCGAACGCACCGCGAGCCGCGATCGCGGGGCGATCAATGACCGCGGCTTTGGGCTGGCGCGCAGCGACGACACTGCCGGAGCCGAGACTGCGCTTCGCGAAGCGGATGCAGCTGGATCGACGGCCGCCTCGTTCACCCTCGCGCGACTCGTGGCGGAGCAGAAAGAGGGGCACAGCGCGATCGCCGCGTTCCAACGTGCCGTGAGGCGCGGCCACGTTGCCCCCGGCTATTCATTGGGCGGCCTTCTCGCGGAGAGCGGCGACGCGCGCGGCTTGGTCAACGCATATCGCGTTGCGGCCGAACGCGGGGATCAGGAAGCCGCATACCAACTCGGTCTTCTGTACCTCGAACGTGACGATCTCGAGTCCGCCAGGTCTGCGTTTGCGATGGCCGACAAGCTGGGTCACCCCTGGGCCGCACTTGGACTTGGCGAGATCCTGGAACAGACAGGCGACCGCAGCGGTGCCATCGCCGCGTACCGGCGCGCATCGGATCGCAGGGTCACGGCCGCTCACGCGCGCCTCGAAGCCCTGCTGGCCGAGAGCGGCGACACCGACGAGTCGACCGCTTTTCCCCTGACTGGCGAGGCGAGTTTCTCCAAGCCAGCACAACGATGGACCCGTCAGCGGCTGGCGTGGACGGCTGGCACCGCCGCGGCGCTCGCCGCACTTCTCCTCGTCGCGCTCCTCATCCTGTTGCCGACTGCGCACCCGAAGCCAGCCGCACGACCAGGTACCGGCGCCGCCGCCTCCACTGCCTTGCATCAGCGTCAGACCACTGGCCATAAAAGCGGCGCCGGCAGGTCTCGCCCAACCGCCACAAGTCAAGCGAAAGCACGCACCACAGGTCCCGTCACCCGCGCAGCTGCGGGGGGTCTCGGAAGCCATGCGCCACAGGGCGGGAAACACCCTTCTTCCCGGTCGCCCACCATCAGCTTCACCGCCAAGCAGTCAGCACTCTTGGCGAGCGTTCCTGGAACAGCTCACGCCGAATGCCTCCCTCGGACGCAGCAGCCGCTGCCCCGTTCCAAGGCGAGCATCCGCTGCTTTGCTTCTTCGGCGGCAATCACCGTGCGCTATTACCGGTACTCGTCCCTGTCGCTTTTGCGACACATGTTTCACAACTATCGCGCGTGGTTCGCCGCGCGCCATAGACTTCGTGACTGCGCTGGACGCACTCACGGAGCGTATTTTCAGGGGAGCGCCTCTTCGACGATCGCCGGACGATGGGCGTGCTTCTACAACGATCACACGCTCCCCCAGAGCGCCTGCATCGACTGGGCCGACTACGGCTTGCTGATCTTTGGGTCCGCCTGTCAAGCAGATGGGGACTTCACGGTGCTCGCACGGTGGTGGACGCACGCCGGGCCAGTGCCGGCATCGGGATCTGGCCTCCTCAACCGCTACTGATCGCACGGGCGGCTTTCCGAACCCGCGCACTACCCTGGCGAGGCAAGGCTGCCCAGCCACAGAGCGACGGGGCGAGAGACGCGATCGAGCCCGACCCTCAGACTCGCTGCCATACCGCTACCGGGATTCGAACCCGGGTTTCCGCCGTGAGAGCGCCTTGGAACGTGATTTCCGCCGCGCACCGCAGCTACCCGCCACGTGCCGCAGGTGCCCCAGAGAGCCTGCAAATAGAAGCCTTCTGAAGACGGCCCGCGCACCGCGCCTGACAGCCGTGAACCGCCGCTTCTGCCGCTGCCCCGGTCATGGCACGGTCATGGCCGCCCGCCGACCAGTTCCTAGCTCAACGCGACGGCGATGAATGCGACGTATAGCGCCACGATGGTGGCGGCACCGGCTCGCCGCATACCTCGGCGCCCCGCGAGTAGTCCGACGGTCGCGATCATCGCTGCGGCGAGCAGAGCGAGGTCGACCTGATTCTGCGAGGACCGCGCGGCAAGCGCGACAAATAGCGATGGCAGCGCTACACCCGCCACGAGGTTGATTGTGTTGCTGTTCAGGGCTTCCGTGATCAGCGCGGAGTGGCGTCGCGCCAGTCCGAGCCGAATGCCGGTGAGGGCATTCGGGAGACTTGTCAGGGGTCCGAGTATGAGAGCACCGACCAACCCGGAGGCGAGACCCCAGCGGTCGCCTAGAGTGAGCGCTGCCTGGACCATGCCGAAACTTCCGGCGACGATCAACACGAGGTCAACCGCCATCAGGGCAAGCTGTTGATGCGTCGCGAACTCCGGGATCGAGTGTTTGCCGTGGTGTGGCCCGGCGCGGTCGCGTTCGAGCACTAGCCTGGCAAGTCGTTGGAGTCGTAGACGGCACGCTAGGTCGTAGCCTCCGACCACAAGTACGACGTAAGGAGCGACCACGCAGGCGAGCAGGATGACGGCGGCAGCTACGGGCAGCCATCCCAGGAGCAGCGCGATGACGATCGCCGTCACGGCCAGACCAACGATCCCCTCAAGCAGCAGGGTGTTACGCGGAACCTGAACACAGCCCGTGAGCAGGACACTCACTCCCACCATTGCTGCGAGGTTGAACGTGTTGGACCCTACGATGACGCCCACGCCCGCGTCATGCGACCCCTTGATCAGCGCCGCCAGGGCGGAGGACACCTCCGGCCCGTCCGCCGCGACAGCCGTCAACAGCCCGATCGACACCTCCGAGAGCCCGAACTTAGCGCCCAGCCGGTCAAGTCGCCTGGCAAACGTCGCAGCCGCGGCCAGCGTCACGACAAGGGACACAACAAACAGCGGCACCGCGACCACTACTCCCACGGGCCAGCTTCCTCCGGAGGGGCGCCAAGGCGTGGCGGCAGATCCAAACCCACCGTTGCCAGACGGACAACCGCATGAAGTGTGCCCGGCTCCGCCCCGACCGCGAGCGGGCTGTTCGCGTCGCTCACGAGCTGCTTTGCCAGCGCGACCCCCATCGCGTCAACTGGCCGTGCAGCCTCCAGCCGGTGCGCGAGGTCCATCAGCGCATCAATCTCCGCGAGAGTTTCGCCGCGCGCCAGCGGAGCGAAGCCCATCCGGTCGCTGGGAGCCGTCCGGGCAGCCGCGATCGTACCCCGCAGCCTCCGCGCGATGCCGCGGCGAACGTGACGCCTACACAACAGCGCTGCCCGTAGCCCTAACATCCGATCAGAGCGCGGATCGATCCCAGCAGCGAGCTGGTGGTCAAGGTCCCGACGTCGCGCGAGAACTGAGATTCGCGCGCTACAGCGAAGCAACAGGAAAGCCACGGACACGCTCCAACGGTCGACAAAGCAATGCCGACCAGTCTTCCCGGCGCACCGCCACGGAAGCTTACGTCATGCGATAGGCGCAACCCCGTTTGCTCTAGCACCGTCCTGCGGTCCCTGGCAGCCCTGATTACCAGGGCTCTTGTAAGTACAGCTGGCGGGACAACGTGCAAACCCTGAAGGGACGGTCGAGGCATTTGTCGAGCGCCTGCTCGAAGCGAGCGGCCGCGAAGAGCGACGGCGACTCGCCAGGGCGATGGCGGCCTGACGGGAGGCGCGGGCACGTCCTATACCGGATCGCGCTATGCCCGCGGCCGTTCAGCCGCGAACCAGCTCGGCAGCGACGGTGCGCGCGTCGAGATCCGCCGCGTCGGCAACTCCTGTGCGGTACTCGCCGGTGTCGCTCAGCGGTGGGCCCAGGTTCCGCTCGTAGCGGATGCGTTCGGCAGCGAGCATCCGGAAGCCAACGTCGCGCTCGATCCGCTCAGCGAGCGTCCACAGTCGGCCCGCAGAGCGCACGTCCCGGTTTCGGGCGGCGAGACATGCGAGGCCCGCCAGGCAGTAGGCGTGCAGTCGCACGTCCTGCTCTTCGAAGCCGAGGGCGAGCGCCTGGCGGTAGTAGCGGTCGGCCGCGGTCAGATCGCCGCGATCGAGAGAGAGGTCGCCCAGGCTGTGCGTGATGGCCGCAGCGCTCCCCGCTCCGTGCGCGCGGCGGATCTCGAGCGAGCGCGTGTACAGCTCGGCGGCGCGCTCGAAGTCGCCCACGTCACGCAGACCTTCCGCCATGAAGAAGAGCGAGCGCGCGATTCCTTCTGTGTCATCGAGACGCTCGCAGATCTCAAGGGCCTGCTCAGCCCATTGGACCGTTCGCTCCGGTGCACCGCCGACGAATTCGACGCCGCCGAGCTGGTTGAGCGCGCGGGCCTCATTCCGCTCGTCGCCTGCCTGGCGATAGAGGGCGACAGCCTCGGTCAGCGCCGCTCGCGCCGGGCCGAGAGTCTCAGCGTAGGTCAACGTACGGCCAAGGCCGAACAGCGCCGCGGCACGGTCCCGCGCCGACAGCGCATCTGAATCCGCAAGGGCCTGCTCGTACCACCGCGAGAGTTCCCCGAGGCGGCCGGTTCCCAACCACGGCAGGAACAGCGAATCGGCCAGGGGTAGCGCTGCCGGTACGTCGTGGTCGACCGCCCACGCGAGGGCGAGGGCGACGTTGGCGGTATCGCGACGCAGTTGGGATCCTGCTCCTTCGCGGGCCGTCCCCACGCCCACGGCGGCGACGCCGAGGGCGAAAAACCAGCGCGCGTGGCGGGCGCGGATCTCGTCCTCCTCGCCGGCGCTCGCGAACTGCTCGAGCGCGTACTCGCGCGTGGTTTCGAGCAGGAAGAACCGTCCGTTCTCGGCCTCTCGCACGAGGCTCTTGTCGATCAACGACTGCAGGCTGTCGAGATCTGCGTCGCAGATCTGCTCGGCAGCCTCGAGCTCGAAGCTTCCGGCGAACACGGCGAGCCGCGCGAACAGACGCTGCTCGGGCTCGCTGAGCAGGTCGTAGCTCCACGCGATCGCGGCGCGCATCGTGCTCTGACGCTCGGGCAGATCACGCCGCCCACCGGCAAGCACGGGAAGTCGCTGCTCGAGCCGCGCCAGGAGCTGGTGCTCGGACAGCACCTTCACGCGCGTAGCCGCGAGCTCGAGCGCGAGTGGTAGACGGTCGAGGCGCTCGCAGATCGCGCGGATCTCAGCACCGGGTTCGAACCCGGGTTTCACCTGCCGGGCGCGAGCGGTGAACAGTTCGACGGCGTCACGCGGTGACAACGGCGCGACCGGATACTCCTGCTCGCCATCGACGGCGAGCCGCTCGCGGCTCGTGACGATCGCCCCGCACGCCGGCGCATCGGCGAGCAGGCGGCCGATCGCGGGAGCGGCACCGATGACCTGCTCCATGTTGTCGAGCACCAGCAGGAGCGCCCGCTCGCGCAGGTAGTTCGGGAGGTCCTCGATGTCGCCGAGCGCGGCGGCGATCTCCGGTGTCACGAGCGCCGGGTCGGTGACGGTGGCAAGCGAGACCCACCATTGCCCGTCCGTGTAGCGCTCCGACAGCTCCGCGGCGAGCGCGAGCGCCAGCCGCGTCTTGCCCGTCCCTCCCGTTCCCGTCAGCGTGATCAGGCGATGCGAGCCGGCAAGCTCCACAAGCTCGGCGAGCTCCTCTTCCCGGCCGACCAGCGGCGTCGCCTGCACCGGCAGGTGGGCGGCACGCAGAGTTCGCAACGCCGGGAACTCCCCGTCACCGAGCTGGAACAGCCGCTCCGGCGCCGTCAGGTCCTTGAGGCGGTGCGCGCCGAGGTCCAGCAGCGCGACGTCGGCGAGCGCGCGGGTCTGGTCTGACACGACGACCTGCCCGCCGTGTGCCGCCGAGCAGATCCGCGCCGCCTTGTGCACGGCCATCCCGACATAGTCGTCGTCGACGAGAATCACCTCGCCCGAGTGGATTCCCATTCGCACTCGCACCAGACCGGCGGCCAGCTCCGCTTGCATCTCTGCGGCCGCTGCAAGGCCGTCGCCCGCACCTGAGAACACGAAGAAGAACGCATCGCCCTCGGTCCCCATCTCAACGCCGCCGTGGCGCTCCGCCACGTCCCGGATCCGGCGCCGATGGCCCACCAACGCGTCCCCGTAGCGCTCCGGGCCGAGCTCGTCCAGCAGCCGCGTCGAACCCTCGACGTCGGTGAACAGCATCGTCACCGTGCCCGTTGGTAGGCGGCGGCCACCGCGCGTCATCGCCTGCGGACGCTAGCCGAAGCGAGATGGCGAATCGAGCCCGCCGTGCGAACCCCTAGCGGCAGCTTGTTGCAAACCTCACAATACAGATAGCGGGACAACGTGCAGACCTTCAAGCCGCGGTCGAGACTCTGATCGATCTCCTCCTTGAGCCAGCTGGACGCCAGGAACGTCGTCGCCTACCCCATCGCAACTAGCTTGAGGTCGGCTGGGATAGTCGAATACACATCGGCTACGAGCGTTCGCGCTGGCGGGCGCTCATCGGCTGCAGACAACGGACGGAGAGGGTGCTGATGATGGCGGATGAGGATGTATTGAGCGAGTTCGCGCGACGCTATACCGCGGCCTGGTGCAGCGGAGAACCAGGGAATGTGGCGGCGCACTACGCGCCGGCAGGCTCGCTCACAATCAACGACGGCGAGCCATCGGTGGGACGCAGCGCCATCACGGAGGCGGCGCGCTCGTTCATGACAGCGTTTCCCGATCTGGCGGTCCTCATGGACGAGCTTCGGGTCCAGGGGGCGAAGGTCGAGTATCACTGGACGCTCCTCGGAACCAACACCGGACCCGGCGGGACGGGCGCGGCGGTCCGGATCAGCGGCTTCGAGGAGTGGAAGGTCGGCGAGGACGGACTCATCGCCGAGTCGCTCGGCCACTACGACCAGGCTGAGTACGACCGGCAGATCGAGCGCGGAGCGCCAGCCAGCTGAACGGCGTTGTCGCTCTTGGCTCGAGGAGGAGCGACGCGCGCGGACCCGGGCTTGCGGCAGGGCTCCGTTGCGACCCGACCCTGAAGGGACGACCAAACCGGCGCATTTCCAGCAGCGACACGAGACTATTGCCCACCGAACGCCATACCGCTACCGGGATTCGAACCCGGGTTTCCGCCGTGAGAGGGCGGCGTCCTAGTCCCCTAGACGATAGCGGCGCGCAGGCCGGCGCCTGAGGCTAGCAGAGGCCCTACCGGCGGCACGCGCGTTGGCCCTTGCGGTATCGTCGCCGTTCTCGCGGATGTGGCGGAATTGGTAGACGCGCACGGTTCAGGTCCGTGTGGAGGTAACTCTGTGGAGGTTCGAGTCCTCTCATCCGCATCGTTCGCCCGCCGGGTCGGCTCGGTGACGGCGGCGACGAGCTCGACGCGATCGGCGCTCGACGCACTCAGCGGCCGTACTCGTCGTGGCGCCGGAACCAGTTGAGCGGGTCATCGGGGCGGCGCCCCTCGTTTCTCCCGCGCGGGGCCCGATCGAGCCACTGGTACATGCCCCAAAGGCCGTCGAGCCCGCGCGCAAAGGCCGAATAGGCGTGGTAGACGACTGCGTCCTCGAGCACGAACGAGCTCATTCCTGGACGCTCGCGGGTGTAGGTGGCCCAGTCGGTGCCGCTCGCCGCGGCCCACGCGGCGAACGGCGCGCGGGTCTCCTCGGGCGGCGACCACGCCGGCGACTCGCGGAAGTTGTAAGCGACGGTCCCCGAACGCTCCTGCTCCTCGGTGAGCGCGACGCCGAAGTCGAGGTTGAAGTCGCTCCCGGACGACGAGGCCCAGGGGAAGCTCCAGCCCATCCGCTGCTTGTAGCCCTGCAGCTTCTCCAGCGGGGCGCGCGAGACCGCCCACAGCATCACGTCGTGGTTTGCGAGATGGACCGCGAAGCCGCTGAAGCCGTCGGCGATCGCCGAGCAGGCGGGGCAGCCGGCGCTGTAGTCGGGCCCGAACATGAAGTGGTAGACGAGCAGCTGCGAGCGCCCGCGGAAGAGCTCGCCGAGCGTTGCAGGGCCTTCGTCGGTCTCGAAGCGGTAATCCTTCTCGATCGCCACCCACGGCAGCTCCTGCCGCTGCCGGGTGACATCGTCGCCGCGCCTGGTCAGCTCCTTCTCGGCGGCGAGCAGCTCGAGCCTGGCTGCGAGCCACTCCTCGCGCGTCGCGGTGGCGTGTTCGGGCATCTGCGCCATCTCCTTTCTCTCATGTGATGCCGGCGACCGACGACGACGCCGCGACCGCGAGCGTCGTGCCGCCCGCCTCGAACCGCCCCCCTACCCCGCCGGCCCCTCGCCGGCGAAGAAGCGCCGCGGGTTCTCGACCATCATCCGTTCGACGTCGCCCTCGCTCGCGCCGCCCGCCAGCAGCGCCGGGACGATCTCGCGCGTGATCAGCAGGTAGTCGGCGTCGGCGCCGGCGAAGAACGGGTCGCCCTGCATGAAGTCCATGAAGCAGGCGGCGTCGTGGGAGAGGTGGACGCGGCCGCCGTGACCCTGCTCGAGCAGCGTCAGCAGCGTCGCGACGCGATCGGCGTTGGGGTTGAAGTGCTCGATCCCGAAGCGGTCGAGGCCGAGCCACGCGCCCTGGTCGGCCACGGCGTGGATGTAGTCGAGGTCATTGCTGTCGCCCATGTGGGCGATCACGATGCGCGCAGGGTCGACTCCCGCTCGCGTCAGCGCCTCGAGCGCCAGAAGGCCGGTCTTCGCCGCGGCGTTGGTGTGGACCATCACCGGCGCGCCCGTCTCCACCGCCGCCGCCGCGACGGCCGCGAGGATCCGCGGGATGTCGCCGATGATTCCGTGCGACTCGACCGCGCACTTGAGGAAGGCGGCCCGCACGCCGGTGTCGTCGATGCCCTCGCGCAGCTCCCGCACGAACAGCTCGGCGATCGCGTCGACGCTTCGGTAGCAGAGGAAGTTCGGGAGCTCGATGAAGGCGTAGATCCCGGTCGCGACGATGATGTTGAGGTCGACGGACTCGTTGATCCGCCTGATGCGATGGATGTTTCGCCCGAGACCCGGCGCCGTGGGATCGACCAAACTCGTGATGCCCGCCGCGCGAACGGCGCTCAGCTTCGCGATCGCGTCGGTCACGCGCGCCTCCTCATCCCAGTATGAGTCCGCGCTGAAGACGTGACCCCAGTTCTGGAGCGCCTCGGGATCCATGATCAGGATGTGCTCGTGCATCAGCGTCGTACCGAGCGTGCCGACGTCGACCGGCCCGCGCACCGTCTCGACCGTGCTCATCGCTTCGCTCCTCTCTCGCCGCCAGGGTCGCGGAACACGCTATAGCCCGCGGCGCTCAGGGCGCGCTCGCGTCAGCCGCGAAGGCCGGCTGCCGCGAGGGGTGCGTAAGCGCCAGGCGGCTGCGCGCGTTCTCCATCAGCGCCGAGGACGGCGGCGCGGCCGACAGCGCCTCGAGCAGCGCGTCGCCCTCGATCGCCTCGCAACGGCAATCGCTCACGGCGGTGACGCTGGCCGTGCGCGGAATCCGCTCGAGCACGCCGATCTCGCCGAAGTAGCTCGGCGCGCTCATCCGCCGCAGGACGCGCGCCTCCCCGCCGCGTTCGCCGCGCGCCGTCACCTCGACCTCGCCCTCGACGAGCACGTAGAGCATGTCCGCCTCCTCCCCCTCGACGATGATCGGCGTCCCGGCCGCGAACGCCGCCTCGCTCGCCGCGCCGGCGAGGCGCTCGAGCACGTTCCGCGACGCGGTCGCGAAGATCCCGAGGCCCTCGAGCACCGCGACGCGCGGCTCCAGCGCCGCCGTCGTCGCCGCCGCGCGGCGGTCGATCGCGAGCAGCGAGGGAAACCCGAGCAGGCCGATGGCGCACGGGACGAACGCCGCGGCGAGCAGTCCGCCGCGCAATCCGAAGGCGTTGACGGCGAGCGGGGCGAGAACCGTCCCGAGCGAGATCGCGGCGAGCACGAAGGCCCAGAAGACGCCGAACACGCGCGCCAGCTGCTCGGACGGGACGGCGCGCTGAAGCGATGTGATCGCGAGCACGTCGACGACCAGCGTCGAGGCGCCGCGCAGGATCTGCAGCGCGAACGCGAGGCCCGCGCTGTGTGTGAGCGCCAGCAGAGCGGTCGGCAGCGTGTACCCCGCGACGCCGGCGATGATGATCGGCGCCAGCCGCCGCGACGCGGCGAGGCGGTTGATCGCCGCGGCCATCAGCACGCCGCCGATCCCGAGGCCCGCGAGCAGGTAGCCGAATCCCTCCTGCCCCGTTCCGAGGCGATGCTCGGAGACACCCACGAACAGGACCGTGTCGGTTCCGTAGACGAAGCTGACCAGGGCGCAGAAGGCCACGAGCGTTCGGGCCGCCGACAGCGAGACGATCGTGCGCGCGCCGACCGCCATCTGCGCGAGCGGCCCGGCCGTGCCGGCCTCGGTGACGTCGACCGGCCGGCTGCGGATCTTGATCGCCGAAACGAGCGCCGCGGAGGCGACGAACGTGGCGGCGTTGACCGCGAACGCCGCGGCCGGTGAGCCGATCAGCAAAAGGCCGGCGCCGACGGCCGGCCCGGCGACGATGACGAGGTTGTCGATCGTCCCGTTCAGCGCGTTCGCCGCGACGAGGTCGTCCTCGCCGACGATCGAGGGGATCGTCGCGGCGACCGCCGGGCTGTAGACGACATTCGTCGAGGCAGTCAACGCGACGAGCACGAGCGCCAGCGCGACCGGGCCGCCGGTCGCCGCGACGACCGCGAGGCCTCCCTGCCAGACCGCGCACAGCAGGTCCGCGCTCAGCATCAGCCGGATCCGCTCCATGCGCTCGGCGATCACGCCGCCGTAGGCGCTCAGCAGCAGCACCGGGACGAAGCGGATCAGACCCGACGCCCCGACCCAGCCGAGCGAGTGGGTGCGCTCGAACACGAACGCCAGCAGGGCCACGTTGTAGGCCCAGCTGCCGGTGGCCGAGACGATCAGGCCGCCGAACAGCAGGCGCAGGTCGCGCGAGGACAGCGCCGAGCGGTAGCCGGCGAACCACGCGTCCAGTGCACGGCGGAGCGAGGGCATCGCGCGGCAGCGTATTCACGACGCCGACGGCGCGGACTCACCGCGCCGGCGTCGTGTTCAGATGAGGCGGTCGGAAATCAAGCGCGACGGGTCCCGCGCCGGGTCCGCGGCGCGATCCGGGCCCATGCGAAGGATGTGGCCCTCGACGTCCGGACCTGCTTCGTCCTCGACGACGGTCTCGAGCTCGTCGTCGTCGCTGCGGTCGGCTTCCAGCTTGCCCATGCAGGCTCCCTCTGTGACGTTTACATGCACGAATCGGCTGCGCAGAGCCAGACTAGTCGACTCCATGGCGTGCGAAAACCGCCCGAGCGGGTGGTTGGCGCGGCATGCGAACGGGGTAGGGCTGGAAACGGTGGCGGCACGTACGGGCGCGCCGCCACCTCTTCGTCAATCTGTGCGTCAACCAGCCTTCTCGGCGTCGGCTGCCGGGTCTGAGGCGCGTGCGGCGCCGTGCCACTTGTGGCCCTCGGCGTCCGGGGACTCGTCGTCCTGCTCCTCCGTCGCGGCCTCGTCCTCGTCGAGTCGCTCGATGTCCTCTTGGCTCACGGAACTGCTCCTCTCGTCGCGTGCGTGTTCTACGCCGCGCGCTAGCGTAGCGAGCCGCGACGGCTGTGCGGATTAACATTGCGCGCCGTGGGCGATGGCGCCGCCGCAAGCGACCTGCCGGCCTGGTCGATCGATCGCGAAGCCGCTCTCGCCGAGCCGCTTCGCTCCTGGTGGTCGCGCGCGGACGCCCGCGACTGGGCGTGGGGCGGGTCGAGCGGCGAGGGAGTCCGCGTGTGCATCATCGACAGCGGCGTCGATGAGGCGCATCCTGCCGTCGGTCCGATCCAGGGCGCGGTCGCCGTTCACGAGATCGACGGCGAGCTGAGCGTCGCCGCCGACGACGAGGGCGACCTCTACGGTCACGGCACGGCCTGTGCGGGGGTCGTTCGCAAGCTGGCGCCCGATTGCGAGATCCACTCCGTCCGCGTGCTCGGCGGCGATCTGACCGGCACGGGCACGGTGCTCGTGCACGGGCTGCGCTGGGCGATCGAGCGTGGCTTCGAGGTCATCAACCTGAGCGTCTCGACCACCAAGAGCCGCTTCGCCGCGGATCTGCGCGAGCTCACCGACCTCGCCTACTTCCGCGGCAGCCTGATCGTCGCCTCGGCGCACAACATGCCCGTCGAGTCCTTCCCATGGCGCTTCTCCGCGGTGCTGTCGGTCGGCAGCCACTCGGGCGACGATCCGTTCGAGTACTACGCCAACCCCCACCCTCCCGTCGAGTTCGCCGCGCCCGGCGTCGACGTCGAGCTCGCCTGGACCGGCGGCTCGACGATCCGCGCGAGCGGAAACTCGTTCGCAACGCCGCACATCGCCGGCCTCGCGGCGCTCGTTCTCGCAAAGCACCCGGGGATGCGGCCGTTCGAGCTGAAGACCGCGCTGCGCGCGGCGTCCTCAAACGTCAGGAGCGCCGCGTGAGCTCACACCAGGACCCACTCGCGAACGAGAACGGTCGCCGCGCCCTGCTGCAGTCGATTGTCGCGCTCACGCTGTCGGTGTTCGGTGCGAAGGCCTGCTCGATCATGCGCTTCGACGAGGACGCCCGCGAGCTCGTCTTCGAGGCCGTCGCCGGCGAAGGCGAGGGCGCGCTCGTCGGCCGGCGCATCCCCGCCTCGACCGGCATCGCCGGCTGGTCGCTTGCCTCCGAGGAGCCGATCTCGATCGACGACGTCCTGAGCCATCCGCGCTTCGACCGCGAGGTGGCCGAGCAGACGGGCTACATCCCGACCAAGCTGACGGTCTTCCCGTTGCTGCACGGCGAGGAGTCGCTGGGCGTGCTGAGCGTGCTCGACGCCGGCGCGACCGCGCACTTCGGGCTCGCCGGAATGCAGTCGCTGGGCCACTTCGCTAGCCACGCCGCGATGGCTCTCGCCGCCGTCGAGGCGGCCCGCCGCGGCGAGCGCTCGCGCGCCGCGGCTCCGCTCGCGAGCCTGGCGGCCGCGATCGACTCGCTGGACTCCGAGCGCCGCCGCCAGACTCTCGCTCTCATCGCCGCCCTGGAGCCGCTGATTCGCCGCCAAGACGACGCTTGAAACCACGCTCCTACGGGCACCGAAAAGCGTGCGCCACCTGACAAGCAGTGCGGCGCGCAATGCATAGCTTGTGGCGTTCTCCCGGCAATACCATTCTCTGCTGGTCGATGGGTCCGGCCGCTGCCTGACCCTGGCACCCGCCGGGCAACGGCGTGCTTGAGGATGGCGAGAGGAGCCGGCGTCGACGCCTCGGACCGGGCGACGAGCCCGGCACGAGGAGAGGAGGCGCAAATGGTCAAATTGGGCGTCGGTGGCAACACCGACCGAAATCGCCGATCTGGCGCAGGACGCACGAGCCGGTGGATGGTCGCGGCCCTGTGTGCCGCGATCGCCGCCTACGGCGCAAGCTGGGCGGCCACGAGCTCGGCCTCGACGGCGAAGATAGCCGCAGGCGCCGGGAGCGGCGGTTCGCTCACAGTGCTTCTCAACACAGGCTTCGAGGGGGCCTGGCCAAGCGGTCTCGATCCCGCGACCGACACCAACGGCCTGGCCAACCAGGACATGATGACCTCGATCTTCGGCCAGCTGTTCTCGCTCGGCCCGAAGGGCAAGATCATCCCCGACCTCGCCACCGGTTACACGTTCACCAACGGCGGCGCCCAGGTCAACATGACGATCCGAAATGGAGTCAAGTTCTCCAACGGCGACCGGTTGACCGCGACGATGGTGGCCCGCAACATCACCCGCGACCTCGCGTCACCGTGCACGTGCAGCCCGAAGTCGGCGTGGACGACGCTCGCGACGACCAATCCGGTGACGGTCTCGGGCAACGTGGTGCAGATCCACTTCACCGCGCCCTACGGCGCCTTCATCAGCAGCATCATTTCGTCGGACGCAAACTGGATCGCCGATCTCAACGCGCTCCAGACGATGGGCGCGAGCGCGTTCCAGAACGCTCCGATCGGCGCCGGGCCGTTCACCGTGGTCAGCGACACGCCCAGCCAGCAGATCGTGCTCAAGCGCAACCCGAGCTACTGGCAGAAGGGGTACCCGCTGCTGCAGGGGCTCACCTTCAAGACCGTGGCCAACGACGAGGCGGCGTACGAGGCGATGAAGGCCGGACAGGGCCAGGTCTACATCGATGCCTCCTCCCCGCAGATCGAGGCAGAGGCGGCGAAGACCTACAAGGTGGTCGAGGAGAAGTCGACCTCGCCATATGACATCCAGTTCAACACGGCGATCCCGCCGTTCAACAACATCGAGGCGCGCCAGGCGATCTACTACGCGACCAACGCCAAGCAGATCGACTCCAAGCTGTTCAACAACCTGTTCCCGCTGACCCAGTCGTTCACAGCACCGGGCGGGCTGTTCTATGAGCCGACGGTGCCGGGCTACATCGGCTACAACCTCGCGAAGGCGAAAGCCCTCGTCAAGAAGCTCGGCGGGCTGAGCGTCAACCTCTTCACGATCGCCATCCCCACCGCAGTCGAGGCGACCGATGCGCTCGCGGCCCAGTGGGAGGCGGCCGGGATAACCGTGTCGACCGCCGACTACGCGCTCGCGCCGTTGATCGGTGCGTTCACGGGTGGCAAGTGGCAGGTGGCGCTGCAGACTGCGGGCGCGTGGGATCCGGCGCAAGGGGTTGGCGTCGGCTTCCGTTTCGACTCGCACTCGCCGTTCAGCGGCGTGCACAGCCCGCAGCTGGACAAGCTCCTCGAGAGTGCGGCCGGCTCAACCAGTCTCGCGACGCGCAAGAAGGACTACGCGGCCGCGGCGGCGCTCATCGCAAAGGAGGCCTGGGGCCCGTTCCTGTTCTCATACGCTCCGGACCAGATCTTCGCGAAGAACGTCACGGGTCCGGGTCTCTCGACCCCGCTGCCGGCGGTCGCCGTCTCGGCTACCGTGCTCTGGCAGGATGTCACGACCAAGAAGTAGTGATTGGGGGCGGGTGCGGGCGCGATGAGCGCGTCCGCACCCGCTAGTTTCGGTCTGCGCGAAGGTGGCGAGGCCCGGCCTCGTCACCTCGTGCGCCGCGTCGTGCAGTCATCGTTGTTGCGCGTCCTCGTCCGCCGCCTGCTGGCGGCCATCCCCGTGATGTGGGGGGTCACCTTCCTGACGTTTCTCGTCATGAACCTGGTGCCGGGGAACGTCGCGCGCTCCCTTCTTGGAGCGACCGCGACCCCGGCACAGGTGAACGCCTACGAGGCCCAGCTCGGCCTCAACCACCCCTTCTTCACCCTGTACGGCAACTGGCTCGGCAACATCCTCCAGGGCAATTTCGGCAACTCCTACACGAGCCACGCGCCGGTCACATCCACCATCGGGGCACAGCTCCCGGTCAGCTTCGAGCTGATCGCCTACGCGTTCATCATCTCGCTGGTGGTCGCGGTGCCCGTCGCGCTGCTCGCGGCGAGGCGCCCGAACGGCATCGTCGACCGCGTCTCGATGATGTTCAGCATGGCCGGCGTCTCGATCGCCAACTACGTGCTCGCGGTGATCCTGGTGTGGGTCTTCGCCGACGTCGTCTCCGCCTTCCCGGCGATCGGGTTCGTCAGCATCGGCACCAACTTGGGCGAGAACCTCAGATCGCTGACGCTGCCGGCGGTCGCGGTGGCGATACCGCTCGCCGGCTTCTACACGCGCCTGCTGCGCGCCGACCTGCTCGAGCAGATGCAGCGCGAGGACTATGTCGTCACAGCGCGAGCCAAGGGAATCGGACCGTGGCGGGTGATCCTGCGACATGCGCTGCGAAACTCGGTGTTCGGCCTGATCACGGTGATCGCGCTGAACTTCGGCACGCTGCTCGGCGCGGCGGTGATCATCGAGCAGATCTTCTCGCTGCCGGGGCTCGGCAACGGCCTGATCCAGGCGATCGGCAACCACGACACGCCGGTGATCGAGGCGACCGTCCTGATCTTCGCGCTGATGACCGTCGCCGGGAACCTGCTCGCCGACATCCTCTACGCCGTGCTCGACCCGCGGATCCGCTATGGCAGCGCAGCCGAGTAGCGGCGGCGTCGCGGGCGCGATCGCGCTGCCGCTGTCGGAGCAGAGCGTCGCTCCGGGCGGGCGGCTGCGCCGCACGCTGAAGATCTCGATCCCGGCGGGGATGCTGCTCGTGATCTTCTTCCTCTGCTTCCTGGGTCCCTACATCTTCGCGGTGCCCGCCCCGACGTACACGAACATCCTCGACGCCAACGAGGGGCTCTTCTCGGCGCACCATCTGCTCGGAACCGACCAGGTCGGCTACGACATCCTCTCGCGGATCTTTTACGGCGGGCGCGCGTCGCTCGAGGTCGCACTCGCCGTGAACGGCATCGGCATGGTCGTCGGCGGCCTGTTCGGGATGCTGGCCGGCTACATCGGCGGCCTGCGCGACGCCGTGATGATGCGCCTCATCGACGTCCTGATCGCCTTCCCCGGGATCGTGCTGGCGATCGCGATCGCCGAGCGGCTTGGCCCGTCGGAGTTCCATGTGATCCTCGCCCTGACGGTCTTCAGCGTGCCGGCCTTCGCGCGACTCTCGAGAGCGGCGACGCTGCGCGTGCGCGAGGAGACCTTCATCGTCGCGGCACGCCTGTCCGGGACGCGCCGCCATCGCGTCCTGCTGCGCCACATCCTCCCCAACATCCTGCCGCAGCTGATCACCTTCAACCTCCTGGGCATGGGGATCGTCGTCGTGCTCGAGGGGGCGCTGAGCTTCCTCAACCTCGGCATCCCCTCGCCGCAGCCGAGCTGGGGAAACATGATCGCCAACGGCCAGACCGTGCTCACCGCCGAGCCGCGGCTGGTGATCGTCCCGAGCATCGCGCTGTTCGTCACGGTCCTGTCGCTGAACCTGCTCGGCGACGGCCTGCGCGAGCACTGGAGCTCGCGTTGAGCGGCGAGAGCGCAGCGCCGGCCGCCGCGCGGCGGGCGGCGGCCGCTCCTGGTGCGGCGAGCGCGACGGAGCTGCTCGCCGTCGAGAACCTGCGCGTTGACTTCCACAGCGGCGGCCGGCACGTCCGCGCGGTCGATGGGCTTAACTACGCCGTCCGGCGCGGCCAGACGGTCGCGATGATCGGCGAGTCGGGCTGCGGCAAGACCGTCAGCTCGCGCGCGCTGATGGGGCTTCTCCCGCGCACCGCGCGGGTGACCGGATCGATCCGCTTCGAGGGCCGCGAGCTCGTCGGGCTGGCCGAGAAGCGGCTGCGCGCGTTTCGCGGCGCCGAGATCTCGATGGTCTTCCAGGATCCGACGCGCTCGCTCAACCCGACGATGCGCGTCGGCGACCAGATCGTCGAAGCCGTGCGTGCCCACAGCCAGATCCCGCGCGCGAGCGCCAGGCAGCGCGCGCTCGACCTGATGCGGCTCGTGCGCCTGCCGGCGGCGGCCGAGCGCTTCGAGCAGTACCCCCACCAGCTCTCCGGCGGGATGCGCCAGCGCGTGATGATCGCGATCGCGATCTCCGGCGAGCCGAAGCTCCTGATCGCCGACGAGGCGACGACGGCGCTCGACGTGACGACGCAGGCCCAGATCATGGAGCTGCTCAAGGACCTCCAGCGCCGCCTCGGGATGACGCTGATCATGATCAGCCACGACCTCGGCCTCGCCGCGACGTTCGCCGACGAGGTGCTCGTGATGTACGCCGGGCGGGCCGTCGAGCGCGCCCCCACGCGCAAGCTCTTCGAGCAGGTCCGCATGCCCTACACAAAGGCGCTGATCGACTCGATCCCGCGCCTTGACGATCCGCCGCACATGGAGCTGAACGTCGTGCCGGGCCAGGCGCCGAACCTGGCCGCGCTGCCGCCGGGGTGCCCGTTCGCGCCGCGCTGCCCGCGCGCGAGCGAGGAGTGCCGCGAGCGCGAGCCGCCGTTCAGCGAGCAGGAGCCCGACCACGCCTGGGCCTGCTGGCACCCCTACGGACCCAAGGACGACCTGCGGTGAGCGCCGATGCGCCCCTGCTCGAGGTCAAGGACCTCGTCCAGGAGTTCACGGTCCGCGACAGCTCGGGCGCGCACAAGCTCACCGTGCACGCGGTCAGCGGCGTCTCGTTCGTGCTCGAGGCGGGCGAGGCGCTCGGGATCGTCGGCGAGACGGGCTCCGGCAAGTCCACGCTCGCGCGCGCGATCCTCCAGGCGCCGCGCCCGAAGTCGGGCGACGTGTTGCTGCGCGGGCAGAACCTCGGCGCGCTGCGCGGTCGCACGCTGGCCGAGGCGCGGCGCAACATCCAGATGGTCTTCCAGGACCCCTACGGATCGCTTGACCCGACCTGGCGGGTCAGCCAGATCGTCGAGGAGCCGCTCGTCGCCTTCCGCGTCGGCGACCGCGAGCAGCGCCGGCGGCGCGTCGCCGAGGTGCTCGAGCTGGCCGGGCTCGACCCGGCGCGCCACGCGCGCCGGCGCCCGCGCGAACTTTCGGGCGGCCAGGCGCAGCGCGTCGCGATCGCCCGCGCGCTCGCGCTGGACCCGGCGCTGATCATCTGCGACGAGGCCGTCTCCTCACTCGACGTCCTGATCCGCGCGCAGGTCCTCAACCTCTTCGAGCGCCTGCGCAGCGAGCTCAAGCTGTCCTACCTGTTCATCGCCCACGACCTCTCGCTGGTCAAGCACGTCTCCGACCGCGTCGCGGTGATGTACCTCGGCAAGCTCTGCGAGATCGGCCCCGCCAGCGCGCTCTACGAGCGACCGCAGCACCCCTACACCGTCGCGCTGCTGGCCTCGATCCCGAGCCCCGACCCGCGCGCGGCGCCCACCCAGCTCGAGGCGACCGTGCACGGCGAGCCGGCCTCGCCGATCGACCCGCCGAGCGGCTGCCGCTTCCGCACACGCTGCCCGCGGGCGCAGGAGCGCTGCGCCGCCGAGGAGCCGCAGCTGCGCATGCTCGGCCCCGACCAGTACGCGGCCTGCCACTTCCCGGTGTCTGAGCCCGCGCCCGCGCAGGCCGCGCAATGACCGACGCGCCGACGCTCCCGTTCTACGACGTTCGCGACCCTGCCTCGCAGACGCTGCCGCGCGCGCAGCTCACCGCGATCCAGGACGAGCGGCTGCGCGCGACCGTCGCCTACGCCTACGAGCGCTCGCCCTACTGGCGCGCAAAGCTCGACGCGGCGGGCGCCGCGCCGGCCGACATCCAGGGCGTCTCGGACATCCACCGCCTTCCCTTCTCGACCCGCGCGGAGCTCGACTCAGACCAGGCCGAGCACCCGCCGTTCGGCAGCTACGCGTGCAGCCCGCGCGAGAGCTGGCAGGGGCTCTACACGACTTCGGGGACCTCGGGCCGAAAGCTCAAACGGCTCGTCTCGCACCGCGACTGGCGGCTGATGATCGACCGCTTCTACCGCGCCCCGGCGCCGCCGCCCGGAGAGCTGTTCATGCTGCTCGGCCCCGTCGACGGCGTCCTCGGCGCGACCGTCGGAGTCGAGGCGATGCGCGAGCGCGGCGCGATCCCCGTCCTCGCCGGCATGTGGGACACGCGCACCAAGGTCGAGGCGATCGCCGAGCTTCGCCCGGGCGTGATCGCCGGCGCCGCCTCCTACATCATGCACCTGGCCGAGGTGGCCCGCGAGATGGGCGTCGACCTCGCCGCCTGCGGGCTGCGCGGTGTCACGTCGTTCGGCGAGCCGGGCGTCGGCATCGAGGCGACCCAGGCGGTGATCTCGCGCAGCTTCGGCGTCAACGAGATCGTCGACGGCTACGGGCTGACGGAGGTCTGGCCGATGGGCGGCAACTGCCCGCACTCGGGCGCGCTGCACATCCCCGACGACCTCGTGGCGACGGAGTGCATCGACCCCGACACGCTCGAGCCGCTGGGCGAGGGCGAGACCGGCGAGATCGTCTTCACCAACCTCGTCGGCGACACCCAGCCGCTGATCCGCTACCGAAGCCGCGACATCGGCCGGCTGACGTTCTCGACGCCGTGCGGCTGCGGCGCGACGGTCACGCGGATCGAGGCGATCGAGGGCCGCACCGACGACATGATCTGGTATCGCGGCGTCAACTTCTTCCCCTCGGCGGTCGAGAACATCGTGCGCCGCGACGGCGCGCTCTCGCCGGAGTACCGGATCGTGCTCGACGACGGCCCGCGGGGGATGCCGGTCGTCACGATCCAGGTCGAGGCGCTCGAACGCGGCGAAGGCGACGGCGGTTTGCGCGACCGCGTGCGCACGGCGCTGCGCGGCGGGCTCGGCGTGAACCCCGAGGTCGAGGTGCTCGACGCGGGGACGCTCCCGCGGCTCGAGCAGGCGAAGGCAAAACGGGTGCTCGACCGCCGCGCGGCGGCCGGGCGCCGCAACGGAGGGGAGGCGACATGAAGCACGGCCGGTTCGTAGTCGACACCCACGTCCACGCGCAGCGCTTCGCCGCCGGCGCCGCGCTCGCCGAGCGAAAGCCCGCCGAGACGCGCCAGTGGGACGTCCTCGGCGCGACGATGTCGGGGCTCGTCCCCTACGACAACACGGCGCGGCTGGAGTACGACATGGACTGCTATGGCGTCGACGCCTGCGTGCTGCTGCCGGCGTTCGGGATGACCGACGAGCTGAACCTCGAGATCGTCGAGCGCAACCCGGGCCGCTACGTCGCCGCCTGCGGCGCGACCGAGTACATGCAACGCTGCCGCGAGGGCGAGGAGGAATGGTCGATCGAAGGCGTCTGCAAGGAGTTCGACCGCCTGCTCGCCACGGGCAGGTTCGTGGCGGTCGGCGAGTCGATGCCCTACATGCCCGTCCCCTACGACCCAAAGCGCCCGGTCAGCCGCGTCGAGGCGGTCACCAACATGCTCGCGATCGCCGAGGTGGCCGCCCGCCACAAGGTCGCGCTTCGCTACCACACGGGCATCCCGATGGGCTACACGGCGGCCTACTCCTACGGCTTCCTCGGCCCCGCCAACTCCAACCCGCTGTGGGGCCACGACATCGCCGCCGCATTCCCCGACCTGCCGCTGATCTTCGACCACGGCGGCATCCAGGCCTGGTGGTGGGAGCGCTGGTATGAGGAGTGCCTGAACGTCGTCGGCGCGCACGACAACGTCTACGTCGAGACCGGCCTGTGGTGGCGCGAGCTCTACGAACGCCCGCTCGTGGATCCCAACATCGGCCCCGAGAAGCTGCTCTGGGGAACCGACTGGGGGGCGAGCATGCAGATCTACTCGCAGCTCGGCCGCACGCCGCCGAGCTACCCCGTCCAGCTCCGCAAGGAGGGCATCGTCCACTACCAGGTCGACTACTGGGGCTGGAGCCTTCGCGAGCTGACCTCGCTGCGCCTCGCCCAGGACGACATGAACCTGATCCTCGGCGGCAACGCGGCGCGGCTGTTCAACCTCGACGTCCCCTTCACGCGCCTCTTCAAGCCCCCCTCGGATCGCCTCGGCCGCTCCGCGCCGCGATGACGCTGCCCGAGTTCGAGCGCACGCTCGACGGCGTGATCGGCTGCGAGCTGCTCGAGCTGAACGCCGAACGCGTGCGCGCGCGCGTCCGCGTGCACGAGGGGATGCGCCAGCGCTTCGGCGTCGTCCACGGCGGCGCCTACTGCGCGTGGGCGGAGATGCTCGCCTCGGAGGCGACCGTCGTCGGCGTCGCCGCCGAGGGCAACATCGCGATGGGGATCTCCAACTCGACGCAGTTCCTGGCGGCCGCGAGCGACGGCGTGATCACCGCCGAGGGCCGCGTCCGCCGCCGCGGGCGGACGGTCTGGGTCTGGGACATCGACTTCATCGACGAGCAGGGCCGGCTCTGCTCGATCTCGCGCGTGACGCTCGCCGTGCGCCCGGCGCCGCAGGGCGGGCCGATGCCGCTCGCGGTGAGCACCGCCACCCACCAGGAGGAGGCCACGACATGACGATCGAACTCGATCTCCCACGACTCGACCTCGACCCCTACTCGCAGGAGTTCCTCAGCGACCCCTACCCCTACTACGAGGAGCTTCGCGAGGCCGGTCCGGTGGTCTGGCTGAACCGCTACGGGCATTACGCGGTCGGCCGCCACGCCGAGACGAAGATCGTGCTCGAGAACTGGGAGACGTTCGGCTCGACGCGCGGCTTCGGCCTCAACGACCCCGACCGCGACGTCCCGCTCGTCGAGGCGCCCGAGTTCGAGCCGATCCGCGAGATCCCCGGGATGTGCACGGAATCGATGCAGCGCCTGTACGCCGCCGTGCGCCCCGACCCGCCCGAGCACGACCCGATTCGCCAGATGTTCATGAAGATGCTCGCCCCGGGCCTGATCCGAGGCTGGCGCGAGCGGATCCTCGAGCGGGCCGACCAGCTCGTCCAAGACCTCGTGGCCCGCGGCGGCTTCGACGCCGCCGTCGAGCTCTCCGACCACTTCGTGCTGAACGTGATCGGCGACATCGTCGGCCTGCGCGAGGAAGGCCGCGAGAACATGCTCCTCTACGGCGACATGGCGATGAACACGAGCGGGCCGCGCAACGAGACCTACATTCACTCGATCGCGGGCGCGGCCGACTCCGTGGAGTGGGTCGGCGAGGCCTGCCGGCGCGAGGCGATCGCCCCGGGCGGGATCGGCGAGCTCGTCTTCGAGTCGGTCGACCGCGGCGAGATCCCCGACGAGGCGATGGGCGAGGTGTTCGTGCGGCTCTTTCCGACCGCTGCCGTCGACACCACCTCGAGCACGATCACCAACGCGATCCACAATCTCGCCACCCACCCCGATCAGTGGCGGCTGCTGCGCGAGAACGCGAACCTCGCCCGCAACGCCTTCCAGGAGACGATGCGGCTCACGCAGGCGATCCACCCGCTCTACCGCACCACAAACCACGAGAGCGTGCTGTCCGGCTGTCCGGTCGCCGGCGGGGCGAAGATGATGATGCTGCTGGGCTCGGCCAACCGCGACCCGCGCGTGTTCGAGGACCCCAACCGCTTCGACATCCGCCGCGACGCGAGCGCGCAGCTGGGCTTCGGGTCGGGGATCCACTCCTGCGCCGGTCAGTCGCTGGCGCGGCTCGAGGGCGAGGCCGTTCTCGCCGCGCTCGCCCGCCACGCGGCGACGATCGCACTCGACGGCGAGCCGTCGCGGCGCGTGCACAACACCCTTCACACCTGGGCCAGGCTGCCCGTCTTCGTCACGGCGGCCTGAGCCGGTGCCGGCCGTCACCTTCCAGCGCCCGGGCGGCCCACCGAGCGTGATCGACGCGCCGCTCGGCGCCACGGCGCGCGACGTCGCGCTGGCAAGCGGCGTCGACGGGATCGTTGGCGAGTGCGGCGGGCAGGCGATGTGCGCGTCCTGCCACGTCTACGTGGAGGAGTCGTTCCTCGCGCTGCTTGCGCCGATCACCGACGACGAGGACGCGATGCTCGACTCCACGGCCTCGCCGCGCCTACCGAACAGCCGCCTGAGCTGCCAGATCCGCCTCACCGCGGAGCTCGACGGGCTGATCCTGCACCTGCCGAAGGAGCAGATCTGAGCGTCGTCATCGCCGGCGGCGGTCAGGCCGGGCTCGAGACGGCGGCGGCCCTCCGCGCCGGCGGCTACGACGGGCCGGTCACGATCGTCGGCGATGAGCCGGGCCTCCCCTACGAGCGCCCGCCGCTTTCCAAGGCGCTTCTGACCGGCGATCGGGGCGCAGATGCGGTCGTGCTTCGACCCCGCTCGTTCTTCGACGATCGAGACGTCGAGCTGCGGGACGACCGGCGTGTCAGCGCGATCGACCGCGAGCGCCGCCGCGTCACCCTCGACGACGGAGCGCGGGTCAGCTACGAGCACCTCGTGCTCGCGACCGGCGCCTTCAACCGCCGCCTGAACGACCTCCCGGGCTCGCGCCTCGACGGCGTGCTCGCGCTGCGCACGCTCGCTGAGTCACTCGAGCTTCGCGACCGCCTCAGCGCGGCGCAGCGAGTCGCGATCGTCGGCGCCGGCTTCATCGGCCTCGAGGTGGCAAGCGCCGCCACATCACTCGGCTGCCAGGTCGACGTCTTCGAGGCGGCGGAGCGTCCGATGACGCGCACCACCTCCTCCCCCACCGCTGCCTTCTTCGCCTCCGCCCACGCAAGCCGCGGGGTGCGCCTTCACCTGCGCGCCGCGCCCGCGGCGATCACCGCCAGCGGCTGCGGCGTCGAGGCCGTCGAGGACACCGCCGGCAACAAGCACCCGGCCGACGTCGTCGTGATCGCCGTCGGCGTCCAGCCCAACGACGAGCTCGCGGCCCGGGCGGGCCTGGCGGTCGACCGCGGCGTCATCGTCGACGAGCTGCTGCGCTGCCCGCAGGATGCGGCGATCTCGGCGATCGGCGACTGCGCGCGCTTCCCGAGCCGCCACTTCGGCGGCGCCACCACCCTCGAGTCCGTCCAGAACGCCGCCGAACAGGGCCGCCACGTGGCGGCGCGGATCGCGTCGGACTCGCAGGCCCCCTACGCCGCGGTCCCGTGGTTTTGGAGCGACCAGGCCGGTGTGCGTCTGCAGATCGCCGGGCGGACCGCCGACGCGCAGCAGACCGTCGTCTGCGGCGACGTCGAAAGCGGTCGCTTCTCGGTGCTCTGCTTCAGTGACGGGCGGCTGTGCGGAGTGGAATCCGTCGGGCGGCCGGGCGACCACGTAGCGGCGCGGCGCCTGCTCGCCGGCCACGACGGCCGCCTGGAGCCGCGCGAGGCCGCCACGCCCGGATTCGAGCTGCGCGATTACGCGCGGGCGGCTCAAACGACCAACGGAGGTGACGGACATGCAGCTTGAGGGCAAGGTCGCGCTGATAACCGGCGGCGGCACGGGCATCGGAGCCGCTGTCGCGCAGCGCTTCGTCGCCGAGGGGGCCTCCGTCGTGCTGATGGGCCGTCGCGCGGAGCTGATCGAGGCAGTGGCCGAGCAGACCGGGGGTCTCGCGTTCGCGGGCGACGCCGCGGACGCCCACGACACCGCCGCCGCCGTCGAGCTCGCGCGCGCACGCTTCGGCGGCCTTGACGTGGTGATCGCCAACGCCGGCGCCGGGACGATGAACGCGGCCGTCGAGACGACGGACGAGCAGTGGCTCGAGAGCTGGCGCGCCAACCCGACGAGCGCCTTCGTGACGATGCGGGCAGCGCTGCCGTCGCTGATCGAGCGCCGCGGATCAGCCGTGCTGATCTCCTCGGTGGCCGGGATCGGCGCGGGCCCGGCGATCGCCGCCTACACGACGACCAAGCACGCCGTGATCGGCCTCGGCCGCTCGCTCGCCCGCGACTACGGCCCGCACGGAGTCCGCGTCAACGTCATCTGCCCCGGCTGGATCAAGACCGAGGTCACCGAGCGGCTCGTGAAGATGGTCGCCGACCGCGGCGGCTCGAGCGTCGAGGAGGCCCGTGAGCGGCTGACTGCTCACACGCCGCTTCGCCGGATGGCCGAGCCCGCCGAGCTCGCCGGCGTCGTCCTGTGGCTCGCGGCCGCCGACTCCACGTTCGTGACGGGGTCTGTGATCATCGCCGACGGAGGGGCGCACATCGTTGACGTCGGGACGGTCGGGTTCTAGTCGCCCTCGTAGCGCCCGTGGCTGACCCACACGGCGCGGACGTCCTCGTCGCCCTCGTTGTGCAGACGATGCGGAACCATCGATCGGAAGCTGATCGAGTCGCCGGGCTCGAGCACGTGCTCCTCGAAGCCGACGGTGACGTGCAGGGTGCCGCTCAGCACGAGGCCGAACTCGCGCCCGGCGTGGCGCATCAGCGTGCCGTCCGGGCTCGAGCTGCCGCCCGGAGCGTAGACGGCGATGATGAACTCGACCTCGGGGTCCTCCCAGGTGATCATGCGCTGCCATTCGATGCCCGTCTCGAGCGTGATCACGCGCCGCTCGTCGGGCCGGCAGACGCTCGCCGCGCCGGCGCTCTCGGACGGCATCGCGGCCGACGGCCGCGCGGCGGCGCGCTCGGAGGTCGTCGTGGCGCCGAGGCCCGCCCGCTCGAAGATCTGGTCGACCGACATCCCGAGCTCCGACACGATCGCGATCAACGTCCGCACGGACGGCTGGATCTTGCCCGTCTCGATCTGCGACACGAGGCTCGGCGAGACCTCGATCCGCCGCGCGAGCTCGCGCAGGCTCATCCCGACGGCGAACCGCCGCTCGCGCAGCTGCGCCCCCACCGGCGGGCCTGAATCGAGTGCGATGAGCCGCTCTGCGGCGGTCTGGTCGGTCATGGTGGCAACATCTTAGGGTCGGGTCGGCGCAGGCGCCGACCCGCGGGTGGGTGCATGCACCCACCCGAACAGATTCATGGCTGCTAGCGGGCCGCCGCCCCCTCCAGCTCCGCGGCGCCCTCGAGCGCTCCGCGGACCCACTCGATCTCGCGGCAGACGTAGTCGACGATGTCGCCGGTCTTGAGCTCGTCCGGCAGGACGTCCCAGGTGTAGGTCTCGATCTCGAGCTGCGCCGAGAGCGGCAGCGCGCGGTGGACCTCCAGCGCGTCGGCGATCGCGTCGCGCGTCGTGCGGAACGGGCCGAGGTCGTCGAGGAAGACCGGCACGTGGAAATGGACGCGCCACTCGCGCGGCCCGGGGTTCGCGCGAAGCGCGGCGAGGGCGTCCTCGAGGTTGAGGTAGGAGGTGATCGCGCCGTCGCGGCGCTCGAGCGTCTGCGTCAGATAGACCGTGTCCGCGAAGCGCTCGAGCAGCTCGACCGCCTCCTCGCTGACCTCGGGCACCTTCAGCGCCGCGGCCTCCTGGAGCTTGAAGATCGGAATCCCGGCGTCGACGAGCTTGGCGAGCGAGTCGCCCATGTCCTCGTACTCGAGCGAGAGGTGGCAGGTGTCGAAGACGACCCCGAGGTGACGGCGCAGCGCGACGTGGGCGTCTGACACGGCGAGGCGCGTCATCCGCGCCAGCGTCCGCGCCGCCTCGCCCGTGTGCAGGAAGCCCTTGAAGTAGTCGACCGTCTCATCGGTCGTCTCGAGGAAGCAGTAGGGCTCGGGCTCGAGCGCCAGCGTCACCGTCCGGCCCGTCGTGCGCTCGAGCTCGACGAGGTGGGCGGCGACGTTGAGCACGTTCTGCGTGTAGGCGGCGACGACGTCGGAGCCGGTGACGTTGGGCTTGAAGCCGAGCGGTGCGGTCTGGATCGAGGGGTCGACGTAGTCGGGAGCGATCTCGGCGAGGATCGTGGCGACGTCCATCGTGTACCGGGTCCGCTCGGCTGTCCGCCAGTCGGGCTCATAGACCTGCTCCTTGACCCGCTGGCCCTTGAACGGCCCGTAGGGGAAGGCGTTGACCGTGTAGACGTACAGGTCACCGGCCGCGAGGAACTCGCGCAGCGCGAGCCGCGCCGCTTCATCGCCGGTCAGCTCGCGCGCCGAGGCCGCCGACAGGCGCAGGCAGACGCCGAACGGGGCGTCCGGAGAGACCCGCTCCTTGACCTTGGGCACGTAGGTGCGAAGGCTGTCCCACATCTCAGACCACGTGTCGCCGGGGTGGACGAGCGTCGAGTAGGTCAGGTGGCCGAGTCCGTTGCCGAGGTTCATCTGGTCTCTTTTCAGGTGACGGTCTCGAGACGGCCCGTCGCGGCCGAGCGTACGACGGCCTCGGTGACCGCGGCGCCGTGAACCATCTCGTCGAGGGGAATAAGGAACGGCTCGCCGCCCCCCGCGGCGCCTGCGAAGGACTCGAGCGCCGCGCGCGTGACGTCGAGCCGCTCGGCCTCCCACTCCTGCGCCGGCCCGCTCGCCGGCTGGAAGCGGATCTTGCTGAAGAGCTGCGTGCGGCGCTCCCGCGAGGATGCGCCGGCGACGTGCGTGAGGCCCTCCATGCGCAGCCAGCCGCCCGACGCGTAGACCTGGAAGCTGAAGCCCGGGCCGGTGGCGGTCATCGTCCCCAGGTACCCCGACATGCCGTCGCGCATGCGAAACAGCATCGACGTCGTGTCGTCGGCGTCGATCGCGACGACGCGTCGGAAGCTCTGGCAGTAGACGCTCTCGATCGGGCCGCAGAGGTCGATCATCCCGTCGATCGCGTGGACGCCCATCGGCGTGAGGCCTCCGCACGGCGTCTCGTCGCGCTGGGCGCGCCAGGCGTCGGGTGCGAGCTTGAGGGCGTTGGGGAAGGTCATCGTCGCCTCGACGTGCTCGACGGTGCCGAGCTCGCCGCTTGCGATCCGCTCGCGGAGCTTGGTCATCTCGGGATGGAAGCGGCGGTTGTAGCCGAGGCCGAGCGTGACCCCGGCGGCGGTGGTCGCGTCGACCGCCGCCTGCGCTTCGGCCTTGGTCAGCGCGAACGGCTTCTCGCAGAAGACGTGCTTGCCGGCGCCGGCCGCGGCGATCACCTGCGCGGAGTGCTGGGAGTGCGGCGTCGCCAGCACGACCGCGTCGATCGAGGGATCCGCGATCACCTCCTCGAAGCTTCCGTGCAGCTTCAGGGAGTGCGCGTCCGTGAATGCGCGCGTTTCGTCGCTGACCGTGCGCGTCGCGGCGGCGGTGAAGCGAAGCGCCTGCGAGCCCTCGCTCGCCTCGACGAGCGTGCGGCCCCACCACCCCAGTCCGACGATGGCGGCGTCGATCGTCACGCCGCGGGGATCAGCGACAGGCTCGCGTCGGCGGCGACGCAGCGGGCCTCGGGGAGGCCGAGCTCGCGGCGCACGATGTTGGCGCCGAGGACGAGCGAGACGATCTTGTAGAAGGCGTGGCGGCGGCTCATCCCCTCGCGCCCCATGCCGCAGTCGGTGCACAGGATCAGCCGCTCGGGCGGGATGTGCTCGAGCGCCTCGCGGGCGGTCTGCGCGACCTCCTCGGGGGACTCGACCTGGAGGGTGTGGTGGTCGATCACGCCGATCCCGATCTTCTTGTCGGTGATCGCCTCGCCGATCGCCCGCAGCTCCGAGGTGCCGGAGCTGCGCGTCTCGAAGGTGATCACGTCGGCCTCGACCTGGCCCAAGAGCTCGAGCCCCGGGAGATAGGACTGGACGCGGTCGAACATGCGCTGCGCCGAGGGGTTTCCCCAGCAGGTGTGGCACCACACTTCGGTCTTCTCGCGCAACCCCTTGACGGTGTTGTTGAACACCTCGAGCATGAACTCGGCGTTGAGCGCCGGGTTGGCCATGTTGCGGGCCTGGCCGGCCAGCATGTGGATCTGCGGCTCCTCCATCTGGATCGCCGGGCAGCCGGCGTCGGCGAGGGCGTGGAGCTCCTCGTTGAAGGCCTCGCTGAGGCCCATGATCCGCGCCGGGACGTCCGGGTAGTAGTCGTCCTGGAGGGCGACGGCGACGAGCTCGGGGGTGACCGTGCCGAACTTGACCGGCTTCTGGGTCATCCGCTGCGCGGCCTTCCAGATCTCGGCGTACTGCAGCTCGCCGCGGCCGATCGGACCGACCACCTTCGGCATCACGCGCGCCTCGAGGTAGTCGTGGAGGATGTGCCCGCGCGGGAAGCGGATCCCGCCCGCGCCAACCGCCGCGAGCTGCGGGCTGCCCCGCTCGAAGCCGTCCATGTGCTGCGGCGGGTAGCGCGTCCAGCTCTGGCCGCCGACGTCGTGGTCGAAGCGGCAGTCGCCGTCGGTGACGATGTCGAGGCCGGCGACCTCCTGGTCGCGCAGGTAGACGGCGAGCGCGTCCTCGTACTGCTCGCGAAAGGCGATGTCGACCATCGCGTCCAGGAACGACCGGTTTCCGAGGTTCTCCGTGTACCAGCTCGGGCGCGGAAGAGACCCGATAATGGTCGTCGGAAGCGTCATGCCGGCGGTCGCCTTCAGCAACTGGTCCTCCTCCTCGGTGTCCGGTCCCCCGCGATGGGCACGCGCCGGCCGGGCGGCGATGCCGTGCAGGCCAACGATACATTATGTGGAGGGTTGCTGAACAGTGGTGAATGAGCGAGGTGCGAGCATGATCAAGTCCGGTTTCGTCGGGCTCGGACGGATGGGCCAGGCCATCGCGGGGCGCGTTCTCAGCGGCGGTCACGACCTCGTCGTTCACAACCGCACGCGCGCGAAGGCGGCGGACCTCGAGGCTGCCGGGGCGCGCGTCGCCGACGATCTCGCCGCCGCCTGCGCCGGCCGCGAGGTCGTCATGACGATGGTCGCCGACGACGCGGCGCTTCGCGCCGTGACGCTCGGCGAGGGCGGGCTGCGCGCCTGCCTCGAGGGCGGTGCGATCCACCTGGTGATGGGCACGCACGGCGTCGCCGTCGTGCGCGAGATCGCCGCCGCGCACCGCGACGCCGGACAGGTGCTCGTCGCCGCCCCGGTGCTCGGCCGCCCCGACGTCGCCGCCGCCGGGAAGCTCGGCATCGTCGCCGCCGGGCCGCCGGCCGCCGTCGAGTTCTGCCAGCCGCTGTTCGAGGTGATCGGGCGGCGCACGTTCCGCGCCGGCGAGGCGCCCGAATCGGCGACCGCCGTCAAGCTGACCAACAACTTCCTGCTCGGCTGCGCGATCGAGGTGATGGGCGAGGCGTTCTCGCTCGCGCGCTCATACGACGTCGAGCCCGAGGTCCTCTACGACGTGATGGTCGACGGCCTGTTCTCGGCGCCGGCCTACTCGGTCTACGGGCGGATCATCGCCGATCAGGCCTACGACGACGTCGGCTTCACGACGACGCTCGGCCTCAAGGACGCCAACCTGATCCTGTCCGCCGCCGAGCTGGCCCATCTGCCGCTGCCGAGCGCGAGCGTCTGGCGCGACCGGCTGCTCGGCGCGATCGCCCACGGCGACGCCGAGCGCGACTGGGCGGTCGTCGCGCGCGAGCAGGCGCGGGCCGGCGGGCTCGACGGTTAGCGCCAGCCGCTATAGCAGCGCCAGCAGCTCGCCGACCTCGCCGATCACCGCGTCGGGGCGGCGGCGCTCGGGCACGCGCTCCAGGTCGACGGCGCCGCTGATCCCGCTGCGCACGAGCACCGTGCGGCTCTTGCCGAGGTGCCCGAGGCCGACGTCCATCGTCAGGTCGTCGCCGATCACCGCGATCTGCGAGGTCGGCAGGCCGAGGCGCTCGGCGATCACCGCCACCGCCGCCTTCGACGGCTTTCCGACGATCTTCGGCCGCGCCTCCGAGGCCTTGGCGATCGCGGCCGTCACCATCGCGCCGCGGCTCAGAATCGGCCCGTTGGCGCCGGAGTAGGCCGAGACGTAGCTGCTCGTCAGCAGCGCCGCGCCGGCGCGCACCGCGCGCGCCGCCTCCTCGAGCTCGTCCAGATGGACGTCGTCGACGTGCGCGACGTAGACGACGTCGGCCCCGCGCGCGCGCTCGGCTGGCGCGAGCTCGATCCCGGCGTCCGCCATGTACTGCTCGACCGCCGGTGCGGCGAAGAGGCGCACGAGCGCCCCCGGGTGGCGGCGTCGCAGGTGGTGGATCGCGCTCACAAGCGGCGTCAGCAGCTGATCGTCGGCGACCGGGAGGCCCACGTCGCGCAGTCCGCGCGCGAAGGCCTCGGGCGTCATGTGGCTGCCGTTGGTGAAGATCACGTACGGGCGGCCGGAGGCGCCGATGCGCGCGAGGACCGCCGCCGCGCCCGCGACGACGTGGACCTCCTGCCCCGCGCGGTGCACCAGCGTGCCGTCGACGTCGAAGACGAAGCCGGCGGCGTCGTCAAGCCGCACGTCGCCAGACCACCAGATCCTCGCCCTTCTGTAGGCGCATGTAGGAGACCTCGCGCCGCTTTGCGAGCTCCGCGAGCAGCCGCACGAGCGGGTCGCGGTCGCCGCGGGCAAGCGCCCGAGCGCGCTGCGGCGCCGGTGGCGAGGCGAGCATCGCGTCGACCTGCTCGGCGGGCATCGTCAGCCGCAGCAGGAGCTCCTCGTCGGCGATCGTCTTGCCGAAGCGCTCGCGCGCGCCCTCGAGGCTCAGCGGCTGAAGTTGCGCGAGCTCCCTGGCGCGCGCGCCGCCGAGGACGCGGTCGGCTATCTCGGCGTCGGGCGCGGCCGCCGCCGCCGCGTAGTGGCCGTGAAAGTAGCGGACCATCTCATCGGACACCGTCTTCCAGCGCTCGCCGTCGGTCACGTTCATGACGGCCTGGGTGACCATCAGCTGGGAGACCGGCGTTACGACGATCGGGTGGCCCATCTCGGCGCGAACCCGCACGACCTCCTCGAGCGTCGCGTCGAACAGCTCGCCGCGGCGCATCTCCTCGAGCATCCGCCGCGTCGTCGTGACCATGCCGCCCGGCAGCTGGTGGCGGTAGTAGGCGGCGTCGAACTCCTGCGCGGCGCCGGGGGCGAGCCCCTTGTCGGCGACCATCGCGTCGAGGTGGCGCTCGAGCGCCGCGAGCGCCGCGGGCTCCAGCCGGTGCTCGAAGCCCTCCGCCACGAGGTTTCGGACCGTCCGGTCGGCGGACGGGTTCGAGGTGCCGCGCGCGGCGGGGCCCGCGGCGGTGTGCAGGACCTCGAAGCCGGCGCGCACGCCGGCCAGGTACATCTGCGGAGCGAGCCCGATCGTGCAGTGGCTGTGCAGCTCGATCGGACGGCCCGCCGCCGCGGCCGCGAAGTGCGGGGCGAGCTCGCTGACGGTGTCGGTCGTGAGCAGGCCGCCCGGGTCCTTGAGATAGAGGCGATCCATCTCCCTGCAGTCGCGCAGCGCCGCGGTCCGCTCGGCGTAGTAGGCGGTCGTGTGCGCCGGGCTGATCGAGTAGGTCATGCCGATCACGATCTCCTCGACGCCGGCCTCGCGAGCGAGCTTGGCGAGGCGGCGCAGCCGCGGCGGGTCGTTGGCGGGATCGACGATCTGGAAGCGGCGGATGCCGTTGCGCACGACGCAGCGGAAGACGAGCGCCATCACCTCTTCGTCGGCGGGAACCCAGGAGATGAAGCGCATGCCGGTCGTGATGAAGCCGAGCGGCGTCGTCGGCATCGCCACGCTGACGAGGCGGATCCGCTCCCACGGGTCCTCGCGATGGAAGCGAACCGAGACGGCCATGTGCGTGCTCGAGGTGAAGTCGAGCGCGTGGAAGCCGACGCGTTCGGCGAGCGGCGCGAACGCGAGCACGTCGGGCGTCGTCAGCCCGGTTGCCCCCCAGAGGCTCTGGTTTCCATCGCGCATCGTCGTGTCGACGATGTCGATCACGCCGCGACGAGCTCCTCGAGCCAGCCGGTGCTGACCGCCGCGTTCGCGAAGTCCTCGTGCGCGAGGATGTCGCGCAGGACTGCTCGGTTGGTCTCGACGCCCTCCACGATGAGCGCGTCGAGCGCGTCGATCAGCAGCGCCGTCGCCGTCTCGCGGTCGCGGGCGTGGGCGATCAGCTTGGCCATCAGGCTGTCGTAGTAGGGCGGGATCGTCGTACCCGCGGAGCAGTGGGTGTCGACGCGAAGGCCGTCGAACGCCGGCGCCTCGAAGCGGCTGAGCCGTCCCGGGGACGGGCGGAAGCCGGCTGCGGCGTCCTCGGCCGTCAGGCGCGCCTCGATCGCGTGACCCTCGAGGACGACGTCCTCCTGGGCGAGCGGGAGCGGCTCGCCGGCCGCGATGCGAAGCTGCATCGCGACGAGATCGAGCCCCGTCACGGCTTCGGTCACGGGGTGCTCGACCTGGATCCGGCAGTTGACCTCGAGGAAGAAGAACTCCCCGCTTGCCGGGTCGACGACGAACTCGACCGTGCCGAGGTTGCGGTAGCCGATCGCGTGCGCCATCGCCACGGCCGCGGCGCGAAGGGCTTCCGTCGTTCCTTCGGGGAGCGCCGGCGCGGGCGACTCCTCGATCAGCTTCTGGTAGCGACGCTGGACGGAGCAGTCGCGCTCGCCGAGGTGGATCGCCGCGCCGTCGGCCCCCGCGGCAACCTGCACCTCGACGTGGCGAGCCGGCGAGATGAAGCGTTCGCCGTACAGGCGCGCGTCGCCGAACGCGGCCTGCGCCTCGGCCGCGGCGAGCGCGAACGCGCCGTCGAGCTCCTCGGCGGCCGTGATCTGCTTGATCCCGCGTCCCCCGCCCCCACCCGCCGCCTTCAGCACCAGCGGGTATCCGGTGCGCGCGGCGAACGCCCGCGCCTGGGCGAGCGTCTCGAGCTCGCCACCCGCGAGCACCGGGAGTCCCGCGGCGGCGGCCGCCTCGCGCGCGCGCAGCTTGTCGCCCGCCAGCTCGATCGCCTCGACGGGCGGGCCGACGAAGACGAGGCCGTGCTCGGCGGCGCTCGCCGCGAGGAGCGGGCTCTCGGAGAGGAACCCGTAGCCCGGATGCAGCGCGTCGCAGCCGGTGCCGAGCGCCGCGGCGACGATCGTGTCGGCGCGCAGGTAGCTCTCGGCGGCGGGCGGCGGCCCGATGCAGATCGCGCGGTCGGCCAGCTGTGCGGCGAGACCGTCGAGGTCGGCCTCGGACGCGCCGACGACGCACTCGATGCCGAGCGTGCGGCAGGCGCGAACGACGCGCACCGCGATCTCGCCGCGGTTTGCGATGAACACGCGCGATAGCGGCGCCATCAGGCGGCCGCCACGCGGAACAGCGGCTGGCCGTACTCGACGAGTTCGGCGTTCTCGGCGCAGACCTCGGCGATCGTCCCGGCCACGCCGGCGGGCACCGCGTTCATCATCTTCATGACCTCGATCAGGCAGACGATCGTGTCCGGCTCTACGCGCGCCCCGACCTCGACGAACGGAGGCGCCCCTGGCGCCTCGGCGCGGTAGAACGTTCCGAGCATCGGCGCGCCGATCGTGTGCGCGCCCGCCGGCGTGGCGGCCGGCGCGGGCGGCGGCTGCGACTCGATCGCTGCCGGGGCGCCGCCGCGCACGACGTGCAGCGAGAGGCCCGCGGTCTCGATCCGCAGCTCGTCGAGCTGCGAGTCGTCGATCAGCCGCAGGATCTCGCGGACGTCGTCGTCGCTGAGCACGCCGCTAGCCGTCCCCGGCCGGCGCGCCGAACGTGCTCATCACGAGCGACATCGCCGAGAGCGGCGCCTTCGCCGGCTCCGCGGGCCTGGCGACGGCGGTGACCTCGCGCGACTGGACGATGAAGATGACGCCGTCGCGATCGATCGCCCATTCGACGTCCTGGTGGCTTCCGAAGTGGCGCTGGGCCGCGCGCGACAGCGAGAGCAACTCGGCGAGTTGCCCCTCGCTCAGGCAGGCGGCGTCGCGGCGGCCGGCCTCGACGTCGGCGCGGACCGCTCCGCGGCCGCCCTCGCCGGCGACGTACTCGAAGGGCTTGGAGGCAATCGCGCTGCGCACCGTCTCGCCTGTGATCTTGCTGAGCAGGAAGTAGTCGGGCGTGACCTCGCCGGAGACGACGGCGAGGCCGAGGCCCCAGCTCGCGTTGACCGCCGTCACGCTCGGGTCCCCGCTGACCGGGTTGCACGTGAACATCACGCCGGACACCGCGGCGTCGACCATCAGCTGGACCGTCACGCCCATCGCCGGCGCCTGCGCGGCGGCGCCAAGATGCGCGCGGTAGCTGATCGCCTCGGCGCTGTAGAGGCTGATCCAGCAGTCGCGCACGGCGGCGCACAGCGCGTCCGCGCCGCGCACCCACAGGTAGCTCTCCTGCTGGCCGGCGAATGTCGCATCCCGGCCGTCCTCGCCGAGCGCGCTGGAACGCACGGCGACCGGTGGGTCCTCGGCGACGTCGAGCTCCGCGTAGCGGCGCGCGAGGTCCGAACGCAGCGCATCGCCGAGCGGCACGCCCTCCAGCAGCGCGCCGATCCGTGCCGCGGCAGCCTGGGTGGCGCGCGGGTCGGCGAGCGTCACCTCCGCGAGCTGGGCGTCGATCGCGGGCCCCAGGCCGGCGCCGTCGATGAAGTCGAGGAACGCGTCCGTCGGCAGCGCGAACCCCGGCGGGACCGGAATGCCCGCGGCGATCAGCTCGCCGAGCCCCGCGCTCTTTCCGCCGTATGCCGCGGCGTCTGCGCTGCGCAGCTCGGCCAGCGGGCGGGGCTGCCGCGCTGCGCTCACCCGCCGCCGTTCCCGAGGATCGTCACGACGCCGTTTGAGCCGTCGACGCGGACCATCTGGCCGGTTCGGATCTGCGAGGTGGCACGACCGGTGCCGACGACGGCCGGCATCCCGTATTCGCGGCAGACGATCGCGGCGTGCGACATCACACCGCCGATGTCGGTGACCGCGGCCTTGATCTTGGAGAAGATCGGCGCCCACGCCGGCGAGGTGATCGTGCAGACGAGGATCTCCCCCTCGCGCACGTCGGAGAGCTCGTTGACCGTCCTGATCACGCGCGCCGGACCTTCGACCGTTCCCGGCGAGGCGGCGGCGCCGATCAGCTCAGCGCCGTCGCCGTGCTGCGCGCGCGCCCACTCCTGGACGCGCTGGGTGGTCACGCCCCAGAGCATGATCGTCATCGGGTCGGTGATCGCCTCGGGCGTAACACCGAGCGCCGGCGGCGGCGTCCATTCCGCGAGGCGCGCGAGAACCTCCTTGCGCCGGCGCACGATCGGCGGCCAGTGGTGGGGGCCGAGCGCGTCGCCGCCGGTGGCCCACATCAGGACGAGCTCGTCGAGCGCCATCGCGACCTCGTGGCGCCCGAGCTGGAAGATGTCCTCCTCGTCGTCGAGGTAGCCGTTGCGGGCGAGCAGCGCGCCGAACTCGCGCAGCTTGTTCCACCAGCGCGTGAGGAACCAGTAGTCGCAGTAGAACTTGTGCTCCTCGACGTACGGGAAGACGGTGCGCGACAGCGCAAGCAGCTCGTCGAACGCCCCGCGCGCCTGCTCGGCCAGAAGCTCGCGGTACTCGCCCGCCAGGCGCTCGCGCTCGCGCTGGATCTCCTCCGTCGGCCGTTCGATCTGCTTCCCGGCTCGCAGCGCGTCGATGTGACCGATCAGCGCCGCGTAGGGGATCGCCGGGTCGTCGAGCCAGCTTCGGTACTCGTGCGTGAGGCCGTCGCCGGTTGCCATGTTGAACCACGGGTCCTTGACGCGCTCGAGCTCCTCGAGCCAGGCGCGGCCCGCGTCGCTCGTCGCGAGCTCGGACTCGATCTGCTCGTGCGTGCGGCCTTCGACGAACGCGGCGTGCGCGCCGGTCTCGATCGCCAGGCGGGCGAGGCGGCGCAGCTCGGCGTCCGGCCGGAACAGGATCACGTCGATCCCGGCCACCATCTGCGCGATGTGCTGGTCGGGAATGTCGGGCAGGTTGCTCTTGCACAGCTCGGCGAAGGTCGCGTAGGCGCCGTAGCCGAGCAGCAGGAACTCGAAGTGCTGCTGCCACATCAGCTCGCCCAGGCGCAGCGTGCGCTGGTAGGCGTCGAGCACGTCGATGAACGCTGTGTTGCGCTCGTCGTCGAACATCACCTCGTCCGGCTCGTACTCGGGAAGCTCCGGGACGCGCAGGTCGGTGATCTGGGCGATCAGCGCCTGCATCTTCTCGCGCCACCTGGCGTAGAGCTCATCCCAGTTGGCGAAGTAGTGACCGGCGCGACGCTGGAAGAACTCGGCGCGCTCGGCGATCTTCGCCGGGTCGGTGACGGGATTGCCGGAGATGTAGATGTAGCCGTTGACGACGCGGTAGTCGATGCCCATCGCCGGCGGCACGGCGAAGACGCGGTTCTGCCACGCGCCGACCGCCTGGTAGGGCCCGTCGATACAGGTCACATCGAACGCCGACATCGGCAACGGGAAGTGCATCGAGTTCCAGAACCAGAAGCGGTTCTCGTCCTTGCTGCGGCGAGCCTCCGCGAAGAACGCGTGGTAGGGGTAGATCTCCTCCCAGCCTTCGCACCCCGGCGGGGTCTCGATCGAGTACGGGCTCGGGAATGCACTCTCGGGCGCCGACGCTGCCACTGCTCTCCCCTCCTCTGCTGGTCGCCGTACATCAAACAAGAAAGCGCAGCGCAGCGGATGCAGGCGGTTCGGACGATCGCCGAGCAACGGTGCCGGCGACCCTTCGACGCCGGCGTTTCCCCCGCCGTCACGCGGATCACGCGAGCCTCGTCGACTTCGGCTCGCTGATCCCCGTCGGCAGCCGGCTGGCGGCGCTGCCCCACACCCACACGACCGGTAGGTCATTGCGGGGCCGAGGAGCCGACGCGGTCCCGGACCCGCGTGTTTCACCTAGGATCAACTCGTGAGCGAGGAGCTGCGCGAGCAGGTTGCACTGGGCTGCCGGGTGCTCGAGGGCGAGGGCCAGGGCGATCTCGTCTGGGGCCACGTCTCGGCCCGCGATCCCGCCGGCCGCGGGATCTGGATGAAGGCCTCCGCACTCGGCTTCGGCGAGATCGGCGCCGATCAGGTCATCCTCGTCTCATGGGACGGCGAGGTCCTCGAGGGGGACCATCCGCGCCATGCCGAGTACCCGATACACACCGAGCTGATGCGCGCGCGCGACGACGTCGGCTGCGTCGTGCACACCCACGCACCGTGGGCCGTGGCGTTCGCCTCGACCCAGGCGCCGCTCCTGCCGGTCTCACACGAGCCGACGCTGTTCGTGCCGCCCGACGTCGCGCGCTTCACGCTGACGGGTGACCTGATCCTCACGCGCGAGCTCGGCGAGGCGCTCGCGGCGACCGTCGGCGGTCGCAACGCCGCGCTGATGGTCCACCACGGAATCGTCACCTGCGGCGAGAATGTCCCGCGCGCGGTGATGGCCGCGGTCCTGCTCGAACGGGCCTGCCGGGCCAACATCCGATCGCTCGCCGCGGGCGGGCCGAAGACGTGGTCCTCCGACGAGGAGGCGCTCGCCAAGCGCGACCACTGCTACGGGCCGCGGCAGCTGAGCGCTGCCTGGGAGTTTCTCGTCAGATCGCTCTAGCGCCGCAGGCGCGAAACGTCATCAGAACGGACATGCCCACCGCCCGCTCGGGCGGGAACGGACGCGCCGCTGGTGAGGTGGTCGTGGACCTCATGGACCGTCGTCTTGGGCGGCCCCGTAAAGCCGACGACCCCCTGGGTGATCGGGCCGACCCCACCGGGGCGCAGCCGGGCTCTCCTCGGTGAAGCCGATCCGCTCGAGCACGGCGTCGTACTGCTCGAGGGTCGCGCCCTCGAGCTCCATCACGATCGCAACAGCCCCTTCTCCCCACCTCCGTGGTGGTCGCAGTTTGGCGCGGGCGGCGAGCGGACCGGCCGCGCCGGATCGAGCCATTCCTCGCCCGCGGCGTCACGCCCGCATCGGCCGAATGGCCTGTTTTCGGCGGCCGTGCCCGCCGCCGCCGGGGGTCTCGATCCGGATCCGCTGCCCGGCGGCGATCGTTCCGGTCGCCTTGGCCGGGATCGGCTGCCCGTCGAGCGTGTCGCGTCCCGGCGCCCCGTTCTCGCCGCCGTCGGCTCCGCGTGGTGCGTGGCGGCGCCGCTCGGCGATCAGCGAGAACGTCATCGGCTCGAGCGCCTCGATCTCGCGGATCACGCCGTCCCCGCCCCTCCAGGCACCGCTGCCGCCTGACCCGCGGCGGCGCTCGAGCCGCGTCACGCGCAGCGGGTAGGCGCGCTCAAGCGCCTCGACCGGCGTGTTGAGCGTGTTGCTCATCGCGACATGCACCCCGCTGGGACCGTCGGCGTCCGGACAGGCGCCCTGACCGCCGCCGATCGTCTCGTAGTAGGAGAACCGCTCGTTGCCGAGCGTCAGGTTGTTCATCGTGCCCTGGCCGAGCGCTCGACCGAACGCCCCCAGGACGAGATCGGCCACGCGCGACGAGGTCTCGACGTTGCCGGCTGCGACGGCGGCGCCGCGGCGGGCGTTCAGCAGCGACCCCTCCGCCGCGACGACATCGACGGGGCGGTTGGCGCCGGCGTTGGCCGGTGTCCCCGGATCGCTCAGCACGCGAACGGCGAAGTAGCACGCCGAGCGCGTCACCGCCAGCGGGCAGTTGAGGTTGCCGGCGTGCTGCGCGGCGCTGCCGCTGAAGTCGAGCACGATGCGCGCACCGTCGACGGTCGCGCGCAGGCGCAGCTCGAGGTCGCCGTCCGGCGCCTCGACGACGTCGCGCGCCTCGCGCACGCCGTCGCCGAGCGCGGCGATCGCCTGCCCGGCGCGGCGCTCGCCGTATTCGAGGACCGACTCGACGGCCGTGCTGAAACGCCGCGGCCCGATCGCGCGCGCGAGCTCCGCGAGGCGGCGCGCGCCGACCACGTTGGCGGCAAGCTGCGCGCGCAGATCGGCGCGGCGTTCGGCCGGCTGGCGCATCTGCGCGACGATCTCATCGATGTCGCGCTCCTCGATCGGCCGCGGCGGGATCAGCACCCCTTCCTCCTCGATCGAGGTGCTGTCGGCGGGCATCGAGCCCGCTGTGCGGCCGCCGACGTCCGCGTGATGGGCGCGCGTCGCGGCGAAGCCGATCAGTCGGCCGTCGAGGTGCGCCGCGCTGATCACGGTGATGTCGGGCAGATGCGTGCCGCCCTCGAAGGGGTCGTTGAGGATCCACGAGCCGCCTTCGCGCTGCTCGCGCCCGGCGACGGCGGCAACCGCTGCGGGCATCGCTCCCAGGTGGACGGGGATGTGCTCGGCCTGCATGATCATCTCGCCACGCGCATCGAACAGCGCGCTCGAGGCGTCGCGGCGCTCCTTGATGTTCGGCGAGTGGGCGGCGCGGACGAGCAGCGCGCCCATCTCGCTGCAGGCGGCGTGCAGCGCGCCGAGCGCAAGCGGCAGCTCGATCGCGTCGAGCGGCTCGCTCATCGCCGGATGACCTCGATCGATCCGCTTTCGAGCACGCGGGCGCTCCAGCCGGGCTCGATCAGCAGCGTCGCGTCCACCAGCGCGCAGATCGCCGGCCCGTCGAAGCTCTCGCCCGCGGCCGGCTCGCCCTCGAGCAGCGTGGCGTCGATCTGCTCGCCGCCGCTCCAGATCGGCGCCCGCGAGCGCCGCGCCCCGTGCGCGGAGGCGGCGGCGGGCAGCGGCGGCGCGGCGCCCCACAGCGAAACCGTCACCGTCACGAGCTCGACCTCGCCGGATTCGTCGCGGTAGCCGAACTCGCGCTCATGGGCGGCCTCGAAGCGCTCGCGCAGCAGCTCGGCCGAGGCGTCGGGCGGAGCGTCGACGTGGAGCTCGAAGGACTGGCCACGGTAGCGGAGCGCGTACCGCACACGCTCGCGCAGCGGCTCCATGCCGAGCTGCTCGCGTGCGCGGATCCGCAACGGCTCGACACGCGCGGCCTCGAAGGACCCCGTCGCGTCGCGCCGGGGCGCGGCGGCGGCGAGGCCGAGCGCCGACAGAACGCCGCAGCTTCGCGGGCAGATGATCCGCTCGATACCGAGCGCCGCGGCGAGCGAGGTGGCATGCAGGGGTCCGGCCCCGCCGAAGGGCATCAGCGCATAGCGGCGCGGGTCGATTCCGCGGGCGATCGTGAGCGCGCGCAGGGCGCCGAGCATCTCGGCGTCGGCGACCGCCAGGATTCCCGCCGCAGCGCGGAGCGGATCGAGGTCGAGCTCCGCCGCGACCCGCTCGATCGCGGCCGCCGCAAGATCGTGGCGGAGCGCGACGCCACCCGCAAGCCCAGACCGCTGCGGGAGGTGGCCGAGCACGACGTGGGCGTCGGTCACGGTCGGCTCCGTGCCGCCGCGCGCGTACGCGGCGGGGCCCGGCGTCGCACCGGCGGAGCGGGGGCCGACACGAAGCGCGCCGCCGCCGTCGCACCAGGCGATCGATCCCCCGCCCGCGCCGACCGTCTCGATGTCGAGGCTCGGCAGGGCGATCGGGCGGCCGCCGATCACGCGCTGGTCGGTTTCGCGGACCTCGCCGCCGTCGATGACGCAGACATCGCACGAGGTGCCGCCCATGTCGAAGCAGAGCACGTCGCCGGCGCCAGCCGCCGCGGCCGCCAGCCGCGCTCCCTGCGCTCCCCCGGCCGGGCCGGAGAGCACCGTGAAGGCGCCGTGCGCCGAAGCCGCGGCGGCGCTCGTCAGCCCGCCCGACGACTGCATGACCGACGCCGCCGGCAGGCCGATCTCCTCGCAGCAGGCCGCCAGGGCGTCGAGGTGTCCGCGCAGCAGCGGCGACAGCGCCGCATCGACCTCGGTCGTCGCGCCGCGCTCGTACTCGCGCGGCGTCGCGCTGACCTCGTGGGAGAGCGAGACGTGGACGCCCGCTGCTTGGAGCGCGTCGCGCACGGCGAGCTCGTGCGCGGGCTGCGCCGAGGAGTGTAGGAGCACCACCGCGACCGACTCGACGCCCGCCTCGCGCACGCGCGCCGCCAGCTGGCGGAGGCCGCGCGGGGGACTGATCGCACCGTGCGGCCCGCTTCGCTCGGCGACCCCGAAGCGCAGGTCGTCGGCGACGAGCGGAGCCGGGTGCGCGGCGCACAGGCGATAGAGGTCGGCGCGCGCCTGGCGGCCAAGCTCGACGACGTCCGTGAACCCCTCGGTTGCGAGCAGCGCCGTGCGCGCGGCCCGCCCCTCAAGCAGCGCGTTCGTCGTCACCGTCGTGCCGTGCGCGAACGTGGTCACCGCGGCGGGCGTCGCGGCTGCCGCCGCAAGGACGTCCTCCACGGCGCGCATCACGCCAACCGCCTCCTCCCCGGCCGTCGTCGGCGTCTTCGCGGTGAAGCGCGATCCGTCGCCGGACACGAGCACGGCGTCCGTGAAGGTCCCGCCGACGTCGACCCCGAGCAACATCGCCGGGACGTTAGCGGTGGCGCTAGAGAGCGGTTACGGCGGAGGGAAGCGACGCGGCGAAGAGCCGCTGCGTTCGCCGGGTCAGCGGGCCGGGCGCCTCCAGCGGGCGGCCGTCGACGCTCGCGATCGGCACCACCTCGGCGCCGGTCCCGGTCAGGAACGCCTCATCGGCGGTCCACGCGTCGGCGAGGACGACGGCCCGCTCGGCGATCTCGACGCCGTCGGCGCGCAGCAGCCCCATCACGTGATCGCGCGTGATCCCCTCGAGCCCGCCCGCGGACACGGGTGGGGTGAAGACGCGGCCGTCGCGGGCGAAGAAGACGTTGTCGGCCGTGCACTCGCAGATCTCACCCGCCGCGTTCAGAAGCAGCGCCTCCTGGGCGCCACGCGAGCGGGCCTCGGCGGAGGCGAGCACCGACGTCAGGTAGTTGAGCGACTTGATCTGCGGCGGAACGCTGTCGGGCGCCGCGCGGCGCATGCTCGAGGTGATCACGTCGACGCCGCGCTCATAGAGCTCGGCGGGATAGAGCTGCAACTCGGCGGCGATCAGGATCGTCGTCGGGCGCTCGCAGGTGTGCGGCGAGACGCCGAGCATCCCGCGCCCGCGCGTCACGATCAGGCGCAGGTAGCCGTCGCCGCCGCCGAAGCGCTCGACCGCCTCGCCGCACAGCGCCGCGAGCTCCTCGTCGCCGAGCGGGGGCTCGAAAGCCAGGCAGCGCGCGGAGTCGCGCAGGCGGCGCAGGTGGGCGGGGAGCAGGAACGGCTCGCCGGCGTAGAAACGGATCCCCTCGAAGACGCCGTCGCCGTAGAGGAGGCCGTGGTCGAGCACGGACACGCTCGCCCGCGCGGCGTCGTCGTGCCACTCCCCATCGACCCACGCGATCGCCCCTCTCCCCATCGTCGCGGCGAACTTACTGTTCGTTCAGTTAGTTGTCAAGCGCAGCCGCTAGCCTTCGGGGCGTGAGCGCCGCCGTGCCCCGTTCGCGCCGCCGCCGCGACGCGGACGTCTCCCGCCGCGAGATCCTCGACGCCGCCGAGGAGCTCTTCTCCCAGCGCGGCTACGAGCGCGCCACGCTGTCGCAGATCGGCCGCCGCGCGGGCGTCTCGACCGGCCTCCCGACGTACTTCTTCGGCGGCAAGGACGCGCTCTACCGCGCCGTTCTCGAGCGCCTGATCGCCGAGCGCGAGGCGCGTCTCGAGCCGCTCGCCGCGCGCGCCATTCGCAGCTTCGAACGGACCGGCGACCGCCGCGCCGCGTTGGAGCTGTTGATCTCGAGCTACATCGACTTCCTTCGCGAGCGGCCCGCGCTCGTGCGGCTGATGGGACGCGAGGCCCTCGACGGCGCCCGCCACCTGGCACCCGGGCCGCGGCACTCGGTGGCGGTGGCGAGCGCGATCGAGCGGATCGCCGGGGCTGGCGGCGCGGATCTCGACCAGTTGATGATCACGACCGTCGCGCTGTGCTTCTTCCCGCTCGAGCACAACGACACGATGCTCGCGGCGATGGGTCGCGACGCGATGAGCGACGAGTTCGCAGCCGCCCGCAAGCGGCACGTCGTCGACGTGCTCGAGCGCGTGCTCGCGGCGAGCTAGCGGCGGCGCGCGGCGCGGCGGCGCTTGAACAGGCGCATCGCGCGGCGCAGCAGGCGAAGCCATTCACGCATCGAGGCGCCGAGTCTCGCACACGCCGCGGTCGCCGTTAGCGCTCGTGCTCATCGCCGACGAGCCGCAGCGCCGCGCGAGCCGTCGACGCCCGCCCGTTCTCGCCGGGCAGGCGGAAGGTGAACGTCACAAGGCTCAGCTCGGCGTCGGCGCTCCAGCCGTCGATTCGAAGCTCGACGCCGGCCTGGACGCGTGCGGCCGCCCGCACCAGCTCGGGGATCGCGTCGTAGGGCAGCGAGCGGTCGGCGTCCGCCACCGGCGCATCGAACGGAGCGGCGCCGGGGAGGCGCAGCACGACCGCCAGCGTCTCGCCGTCGCTTGAGGAACGCACGCCGACGGGTCGCTCGCCGCAGACGACCGTGTAGAGATCCTCGAGAACGCGCGCCGCGAAAGCGGCGACGCGCTCGCCTGCGCTCGATTCGCTCGCCATCTTTTCACCTGTAGCGCGGGCGCGGGCGTTTGTGACCGCCGCAAGATCACGTGCCGATTCCCAGCCCCAGCAGGTAGGTGATGCCGCCGACCACGGCGCCGGCGATCGTCATCTCGATGCCGGCCGACCACGCCGTGCGCAGCGTGAACAGCGACTTCGCGGCGCCGACACCGAAGTGCGCGACGAGCGAGACCGCCGCGGCGGCGATCACACCGGCCGTGCCGGACACGAAGAAGAACGGCAGGACGGGAACCATCGCTCCGACGGCCGTCGAGATCCCGCCTGCGAGCGCTGCCTGCACCGCGTCGCCGCGCTCGGCGTCGGCGCTGCCGAACTCCTCGATCGCGATCGCGCGGAAGAGGCGCTCCGGATCCTCGGCGATGCGCTCGACGAAGGCGTCGGCCTCCTCCTCCGTGAGCCCCTTCAGCTGGTAGTAGAGCGACAGCTCCTCCTTCTCCTCCTCGGGATGGCTGAGCACCTCCTCGCGCTCGCGGGCGAGGTTGGCCGCCGCGACCTCCGCGACCGAGCGCTCCGCGAGATAGGCGCCGGTCGCCATCGAGAGCGCCGACCCGATCGCACCGAACAGCCCGGCGGTCAGGACGAGGTGCGAGCCCCCGGTCGCCCCGGAGAACCCGGCGACGAGGCCGAACACTGCCGCGAGGCCGTCGTTGGCGCCGTAGATCGCACCCGAGATCCAGCTGTCGTTGCCGCGGTGCCAGCGCTCGCGGCCGAGGATCCGGTTGAGGCGCACCTGCGGGCCGTCGTCGCGCTCGCCGAGTGGCGGCACGGCGCCGGAGCGCAGCTGCGCGAGCGCCTCGGTGTGCTGCGTCTCCTCCTCGCGGATCTCATCCAGGAGGCGGTCGGTGCCAACGTCGCCGGTCGGATGGTCCTCGATCCCGGCCGCGATCTCGAGCTCCATCGCCTCCTGGCGCGCGATCAGGCGGTCAACCGGGGCGTAGCGTGCCTGGAGGCGGCGCCAGCGGGAGATCTCGACCGAGCGCTCGTCGGGGATCTCGATCCCGAGCTCGCGCATCCGCTGCTCGAGGCGGCCGCGATGCGAGACCTCGACCTCGGCGAGGCGGCGCAGCACCGCGGCGCGCTGCGGATCGCGTTCGCGTTCAGCGATCAGGCCGTAGACGACGGTCGCCTGGACCTCGTCTGTCCAGGCGTCGAGCAGTCGCGCGCTGACGGTGTCCGGCTCCACGGCACCGAGCAACCTATTGGATGCGCTCTACAGCTTGTAGTGGATGTGGTAGCGGGCGATGAAGGCCCGCGCGCTCGCGTAGGGATTGCGCAGCGCGGCGGCGCGGCCGGCGCAGTCGACGAGCAGTGAGCCCAGCCCGTGGGTTCCGGCGGCCCAGATCTGTCCGGGGACCTCCGGGCAGACGAGGCGCGCGGCGTTCGACGCTCCGTTGCCGCCGCGCGAGGCGTAGGGCCCGGCGACGAGCATGTAGCGCGCCCGGTGCTCGGCGACGAGGTTGGCGAACTGCGCTCCGCTCATCGCCGCGTCGGTCGTGTTGTAGCCGCCGACCGCCGAGGCGCGCAGGCCGAGCAGGATCAGCGGGTCGGCCTGGTCGGAGGACTGCGTCAGCAGGACATAGGGCTCGGCCTCGCCGTGTGTGCGCAGGAACGCCATCAACGCGCGGTCGACGCGCACGGCGGTCGGGCTCGCGCCCACCCCACCCTGGCCGGCGTAGGCGTAGGGCCCGGCGGCAGGGAAGGTGCCGGCGACGGGCGCGCCCCAGACGCTGAAGCTGTAGGCGAGCGGGGCGACGAGCAGCGCGCCGACGGCGACGGCGACCGTCCACGACACGCGGCGCGGGAACAACGGGATCGCGATCAGCGCGCCGAGGCTCAGCCCGATCAGCGGGTAACGCCACCACGTCGGATCGGCTTCACGGTGGATCAGGACGAGCTGCACGGCAACGGTGCCGGCGACCGCCGCCACCGCCAGCACGTAGCCGAGCGCCGCGCGCCGCGGCTCGCGAGCTCGCACCAGCGCGGCGAAGGCGACCGCACCGGCCCCCGCGATCGCCGCCAACGGCGGCCCGAGCGCCGCGGAGTAATAGGGGTGGACGATTCCGGCCGAGAAGTCGAGCGTCGCGAGCTCGATCAGGAACCAGCCGCCAAGCACGAACAACCCCGCCGTGCGGCGGTCGGTTCGGCCGCGCACCAGCAGCAGCAGCGCGAGCAGGCCGAAGACCGCCAGCGGCACGATCCAGCCGGCCTGGTCGCCGAGGCTCTTGCTGAAGATCCGCAACGGGCTGCGCGTGCCGCCGAACGGAAGCGGCTTGCTGAGGCGGTGGCGACCCGGCTTGGGCCGAGCCGGCCGGGGAAGCGGGATCACAGGATGCGCGCGAAGCTCGCGCCGCAGCGTCTGCGAGACCGGAACGCCGCGCTCGACCCCGGGGCGCACGACGGGCAGCGTCTGTGCCGTCGTGAGGAGGCGGTGCGTGCTCGCGCCGGGACCGCCCTGCTGCCCGCCGACCCGCCCGAAGCCGTTGTAGCCGAACATCAGGTCGAACTCGGAGTTGTTGGAGCTGCTCCCGATGTAGGGGCGCTGCGCGGCCGGCGTCAGCTGCACGGCGACGACCCACGACAGCGAGACGGCGACGAGTACGACGCCCGCGGCGCTCAGGTACACGATCCGCCGGCGCCACGAGCCGGGCGCGCAGAACAGGTAGCCGAGAGCTATCCCGGGGACGCACAGCAGCGCCGCAAGCGACTTCGTGTTGAACGCCAGGCCGACCAGCACCGCGCACCAGATCAGCGTCCGCAGGCGGCCCGAATCGATCGCGGCGAGCGCCACCCCACAGGCGGCGAGCATCAGGAAGATCAGCAGCGGGTCGACGCCGTTGTCGCGCGAGACGGCGACGAAGATCGGGAAGACGGCGAGGGCGAACGCCGCGACGAGGCCCGCGACGCGGCCGAACCGCGGCGCGACGATTCGGTAGAGCAGGATCACGGTCAGCGTCCCGACGACCGCCTCGGGAACGAGCAGGCTGAGCGGCGAGAAGCCGAACAGCTTCGCGCTGAGCGCTTGGAGCCACAGCCCGAGCGGTGGCTTGTCGATCGTGATGAGGTTGTTCGGATCGGCCGAGATGAAGAAGAACGCGTGCCACGAGCGCAGCATCGACTTCACGGCCGCGGAGTAGTAGATGTTGGCGTAGCCGTTGTGGCCGAGCTTGACCAGGTTCAGCACCGCGCTGAGGGCCGTGATCCCGCCGAGCCCCAGGTACTCCAGGCCGATGCGCGGGGTGCTGCGGGAGGCCGCGGTTTCCGCGGGCGGTCGCGGCCGTAGCGGCTCGCCAGCTCGGGAGGTCGTCGTCGCCATTGCTCGAAAACTGGAGGCGCGGCCGAACTCCGGCGGACACCGCGCGAGCGCCAGAGCCTATCCTCCGCGGCGCCGGCCGACGCTTAAGACCCGGTTAGCGCCGGTTTTTGGCGCTAACCGGCGCTCGGCTCCTGGAACCGGGCGACGCTGAAGCCGAGCAGCAGTGGGATGTTCACGGCGAACACGACGAGCATCAGCGTCAGGATCACGAGTTGCGTGCCACGGGTGTGGTCGTACACGAACACGTACTCGAGCATTCCGGCGATCACGACGTAGGCCGCAAGCACCCAGCCGGCGACGAGCCGGAAGGCGCCCCAGGCGAAGTGCTCGATCCGCGCAAGCATCGCGATGTTGACCGCGAGCAGCGCGGCGGCGGCGACAAGCAGGGCGATCGCCGGCCCCTGCGGCACGTGGCGCGGAAGGTGGTAGGCGGTGTAGATGCCGCCGATCACGACCAGCGCGAGGACGGCCACCGAGATCTGCTGGATCGGCGGGAGCTTGCGGGCCTCGGTCGAGGGCTCCATCAGTTGCTCGCGATCTTGGTCATGATCACCAGCGTCGCTACCTGCATCAGGCCGGTGACGCCAGCCGTGTAGATGAAGACGCGCATCAGCTTGCCGATCCGCGCGACATCGGGCTTCGGCTTCTTCATCTCGAAGAGGACCGCGATGTTGGCCGGCTCGAGCAGTCCGAGCGCGATCACGGCCATCACCCCGACGACGATGTAGGAGGCCAGCAGCCAGCCATGGTTCGGCGAGGAGGGCGAGAGGTTGCCGACCTTGCGCGCGAGCTGGAAGCCCGAGCCGAGCGTCATCGTGACGAGCGTCGGCATGATCAGCAGGAGCTTCGGCATCAGCCGGCTCGACAGCTCGATGCGCGCCGGGATCGACATCATGCCCATGATCGGCCCGAGCACCAGCCCGAGGAACAGGTCGACGGCGGTCCACAGCCCGCCTCCGACGACATGGTAGAAGTCGAGCGCCCAGTGGGCGTTCGACGCGATCGCGACGATCATCCCGATCATCACGACCGCGACGACCGGCAGGCCGGCGAGCGGGACGATCTTGATCGCCGGACGCGAAGCGGTCGCCGCGGGAGCGGGAGCGGGAGCGGGTAACGGCTCGGCTACGGTTGCCATCCTGGGCTTCCTCCTGGACCAGGGTCGATGAACGGCATGTCCGAGCGAAATCTAGCTGGAGCGGCGGCGTTTGGCGAACAGACGGATACTGCTGCGGTGACTAGCACCAAACGGGGCGCCGCGGCCCCGCGGCTTCGGCGCATGCCGGGCATCGACGGCCTCCGCGCGATCGCCGTCGCGGCCGTCTTCGTCTACCACGCCGACGGCGGCTGGCTGCCCGGCGGCTTCCTCGGCGTGGACGTCTTCTTCGTGATCAGCGGCTATCTGATCACCTCGCTGCTGCTCGCCGAGTTCGCGCTGGAGGGCCGGATCAGGCTGTTGCGGTTCTGGGCGGGCCGCGCGCGCCGGCTGCTGCCGGCGCTGTTCCTGCTGCTCGCGGCGTGCCTGCTGGTCGGCGCGACGATCGAGCGCGGCAAGCTCGTCGGGCTGCACGGCGACGCGCTGGCGTCGATCTTCTATGTCGCCAACTGGCGCTTCATCTTCGACAACGAGAGCTACTTCGCGGCGTTCGGACGCCCCGGCCTGTTGCGCCATCTGTGGTCGCTGGCGGTCGAGGAGCAGTTCTACCTGCTCTGGCCGCCGCTCTTCCTCGTAGCGATGCGCGTCCTTCGGCGCGGGCGCCGCCGCCTCGCCCTGCCGGTGCTCGTGGCGCTCGCGGCCGCCGGCTCGACGGCGCTGATGTGGGCGCTCTACGTGCCGGGATCGAACACCTCGCGGATCTGGTACGGCACCGACACGCGCGCAGCGCCGATCCTGGTCGGCGTGCTGCTCGCCTTCGCCTGGCCGCCCTCGGCGATGCCGGACTGGAGCTCGCTGCGTGCTCGGCGCGCGCTCGACGCGACCAGCGTCGCCGCGCTCGCCGCGATCGTTTACCTGTTCGCGACGCTCCACGACTACGACCAGTTCCTCTACCAGGGCGGCTTCCTCGTCCTGGCGCTGTGCTCGGCGGTGCTGCTTGGGGCGGTGGTCCATCCGTCGAGCGCGATCGGCCGCGCCCTGGCCGCCGGCGTACCGCGCTGGATCGGCGAGCGCAGCTACGGCATCTATCTGTGGCACTGGCCGATCCTCGTCTTCACGCGCCCCGGCGTCGACGTGCACCTCGCCCGCGGCATCCTCATACCGGCGCAGGCGGCCGGGACCGTTATCGTCGCCGCCGTCTCCTACCGCTACGTGGAAACCCCGATCCGCTCCGGCGCGCTGCAGCGCGTGCAGATGCGCGTCCCGCGCTGGATCGCGCAGCCGCGCACGCCCGCGCTCGTGACGACGTCGGGCCTGGCGTTGCTGCTCGCGCTCGTCGCCGCGACGCCGTCGGGCGTGGCAGCCCTGCCGCCGGGGTTCACAAAGAAGGCGCTGGCCGAGTCGCAGCGGGCGAGCCACCACCTCGTGCTCCCGCCGGACCCGGTCACGACGACGACCACGACGACCACGACGACGCACAGCACCGGGCCCCACCATCACCGCCGCCACCATCACCGCGCACCCGGACCGCCGCCGGTCCCGACAACCGGGCCGATCCTCGCGGTCGGCGATTCGGTGATGCTTGGCTCCTCAGCCGCGCTGCAGTCGGCGCTGGGCTCCGAGCTCCACGTCGACGCCGTCGTCTCGCGCCAGCCGGAGGAGACGATCGGCAGGTTGTTCGCCTACCGCGCGGCCGGCTCGCTGCCGCGCCGGGTAATCGTCCACATCGGCGACAACGGCCCCGTCTACTATGCCGACGTCCTGCGCCTGCGCCAGGCCCTTGCGGGGGTACCGCTGGTCGTGATCGTCAACGTGCGCGTCTCGACAAGCTGGCAGGACGAGGTCAACAACGAGCTCGCCTACGCGGTCAAGGGCTGGCACGAGGCGACGATCGCCGACTGGTACGCCGCGAGCTCCGCTCCCGGGGTCGTGGTCGACGGCACGCACACGACACCGCGCGGAGCCGACGTCTTCGCCGCCGTGATCGCGCGCGCCATACACCACCCGGTGCTCGGCGGCATGACGCGCTGACCTACTGCGGCTGGGCGACGAGGACGTAGACCCGCGCCGGCGGCGTCGGCGCGAACGAGAAGACCGACCAGGTGCGCCCGGCGTAGCTGACGGTGCCGGCGGTCGGGATCACCAGCGGCCCCGGGCCGCCGCTGCCCGCGATGACGCGCAGCCCGATGCGGACGATGACGAGCACCCCCGTATCGGCGTGCGCGGTCTCGACGAAGTTGGTGTAGCGCGCGGCGAGCGGGTGAAAGCGCGCCGCGATGCGCAGCACGACACGCTGGGTTTCGGCAAGCGCCACCGCGGCGCACGGCTTGGCCATCGCGGCGGCGGGCGGCAGCGGGATCGCCAGCACCGCCGTCAGCGTGCCCGTGGGGAAGGCGTTGTAGGTCTCGCTCGCCAGCGCGTAGCGGCGCCCGGCCAGACGCAGCCGGGGCGCGATCGGCTGGACCTTCGGGAAGCTCGCGCCGAGTGAGGCCACGAGACGCCCCGCGACGTAGATTCCGATCGGGTCGCCGACGGCGTGCATCTCGAGCTTGGTGAAACCGACATCGTCCTGAACCGACATCACGAACGTGCCGATCGTGCGCCCGCCCGCGACGAGCGTGCCGTCGACCGGGGCGATCACGTAGGGGCCGCCGAAATCCGCCAGCAGCGCGCCCGTGGCGTCGAGGACACGCAGGCGGACGATGTGCCAGAACGGGTGGTAGACGATCCGCTTGACGGCCGTCAGCGTCGCGCCGATGTCGCTGCTCGAGACGGCGGCGAGCAGGTCGGTGGCGGCGGTGACGTGGTGGAGATCGATCTGCGTCTCGCTGCCGCCGAGCTCGCCTCCGTAGATGTTGGTCGCGATCCGACCGTCGAGCGCCGTCAGCGTCGGCACCGTCTCGGCGCCGCAGGGGGCGGCGACCGCGGCCGGCGAGGCGGGCGCGGTCGCGGCGAGCGCCACGGCGGCCAGCGCGAGGCCGGCGGCGGCTGCGGTGCGCGCTCGGCGCCTCGGCGACATGGGCCTATTCTTACCTCAGGCGCTGATCGCTGGAACCGGGAGGAACGGATAGGTCAGCACCGCCGCCGCAACCACCAGCAGCAGCCATAGCGCGAGCGCCCAGCGCGGCATCCAGCGCCGCGTGAAGGCCAGCGCCAGCGCGAGGTAGATCCCGGGCATCACGATCACCATGTAGTAGAGGTAGGAGGTGCGCTGGAGGATCAGGCTGGATGCCGCGAACGGCAGCCACGTCCCGAGGAACCAGCCGACGGCGACCGCGTCCTCGCGCCCGCCGCGCCACGCGGCGAGCGCCGCCAGCACCAGCGCCGGAACGGCGAAGGCCAGGATCGGCGGGCTGATCAGACCCAGGAAGTGGACGGTCGCCGTGCGCGAGGACCCGCTCGTGACGGTGACGTTGAGGTAGTTGATCGGCCTGAGGTCGGCGAACCAGTCCCAGGGGTAGGACGCGATGCCCTGCGGTCCGTGCGGGCTGGTCTGCGCGGCGGCGTAGCTGAGGATCCGCTCGGTGTGATCGATCGGTCCGCCGGTGATCGTGCGGCCCGTCTGCGGGTCATAGGGCGGCGCGATGCGGTCGAAGGCCGCGAGCACGGCGACGTAGGCGCCGGTGGCGACCATCGTCAGCTCCGCGAGTGCGACGGCGGCGGCGCGGAGCCCCTGACGCCGGTGGCGCAGCAGCTCGACGAGCAGGAGCGCCAGAAGGAGGTAGGGCGCGACGAGCTTCGCCGTCGTGCCCAATCCGAGCAGCACGCCGGCGACGATCGGGCGCCCGCGCAGATACGCGGCCGCCGCCCAGACCATGAACGCCACGACATAGATGTCGAGCGTCGCGATGCGTCCATGGACGACCATCAGGTTGTCGGCGGCCATCAGCGTCGCGGCGAGCACCGCGCACCAGCGCGGCGCACCGGCCGCGAGCGCCAGCGCGAACATGCCGAGGATCGCGAGCGATCCGAAGATCAGCGAGCCGACCCGCCAGGCAAACGGCCCGTCGCCGAACACGTCGATCGCGGCGGCGATGATCAGCTTGACCAGCTGCGGGTGCTCGGAGTTGTCGTCCTGCCCCGCGGGGTCGCCGGCGTAGGGCTGGTTCCTCGGCACCGCCAGGCCGTCGATCCGCCGCGCCGCGTTGACGTAGTACACCTCGTCGAAGATCAGGGAATGCGCGGCTTCGCCGCGACAGGGGTTGGCGCACGGGTCGCTCAGCCAGGCCGCGCGGAACGCGAGCGAGAGCACCGAGACGACGGCCAGCACGGCGAACGGCGCCCACGGGGCGCGCGCCACGGCGCCGAGCCGGCTCATCGCGCGCCGGCGGCGCGTCAGCGCATCTGGGTCGGGCGACCGATCGCGTCGGTCGGCATCGCGGGCATCGGCGTCCATTCTCCGGTCGGGCCGGCCCACCTTAGCTACCTTGTGAGCATGGACGAACCGGGCCTGCTCGTCGTGTTCGGCGAGCCGCGCAGCGGCCGCCGCGCGCTGGCCGCCGCAGCCGCCTCGAAGGACCGCTTGACGGTGCTGGCGATCGCCCCCCGCGGTGAGCCGCACGGGGGCTGCGCCGGCTACACCGGTGCGCTCGACGAGGCGATCGCGGATGCCGCCCGGCGCGACCTCGACGCGGCTCGCGAGATCCTCGCCGGGCGGGCCGGCGAGGCATCGTTCGTCCTGCTTCGCACGCGCTGCGCGGCGGACGTCGCGGAGTGGGCGGTGCGAGTTGGAGTGCGGCGCGCCGTCGTCGCGGCGCGGCGCGGCCCGCGGCGCTCCGACGCGACCTCGCGCGCGCTTTCCCGCGCCGGCATCGCCGTCAGCGTCGCGCGCTAGGCCTCAGCCAAGCCGCGCCGCCTCGGCCGGCTCGCCGTGCGCCTCCCGTTCGCTGTGGGAGCTGGCGCGCCGCGCACCTGGCAGGGTCGCCACGACCGCGATCGCGCCGGCGGCGAGGCCGGCGGCAATCCAGAACGCCAGCTGGTAGCCGCCCGTGAGCGCCGCAGCGCGCGGCTGCCCGCCCGCCAGCAAGTGCTCGGTACGCGAGTTCGAGAGCGTCGCGAGCACGGCCAGGCCGAGCGCACCGCCGACCTGGGCGGTCGTGTTGAGCAGGCCCGACGCGAGCCCCGCGTCCTCCGGCCGCGCTCCCGACATCGCGACGTTCATCAGCGCCGGAAAGCACATTCCGGCGCCGATTCCGAGCAGCAGCATCGTGGGCAGCACGTTGGTCAGGTAGTGGCTGTGCACGGGAGCGAGCGCAAGCAGGACGGGACCGGCGGCGATCAGCGCGAGACCGGGCAGCATCGTCGCGCGCGCGCCGAGGCTCGTGGCCAGGCGCTCGGCGTAGCGGAGCGACACCAGCCCCATCGCGATCGTGACCGGCAGGAACGCGAGCCCGATCTGCAGGGCGTCGTAACCGAGCACCCGCCGCAGGTAAAGGGCGCCGAGGAAGAACACGCCGAACATCGCCGGCACGGACAGGACCTGGACGGCGTTGGCCGCAGCCAGCGTGCGGGAGCGCAGGATGCCGAGCGGCACGAGCGGCCGTCCGGCGGTGGCCCCGCGGACCACGAACGCGCCGAGCAGGGCGAGCGAGCCGCCGGCGAACGCGAGCGTCGAAGTCGCTCCCCAGCCGTGCTGGGCGGCGGGGCCGACGATCGCGTAGACGCCAAGCATCAGCGCGGCGGTGATCAGCGTCGCGCCCGGCACGTCGGCGCCCTCGCGCAGGCCGATCCCGAGGTCGGGCTCGAGCAGCCGCCTGGCGAGCGCCAGCGTGACGATGCCGACCGGGACGTTGACGAAGAAGATCCAGTGCCAGTCGAGCGTTTGGGTGAGCACGCCGCCGGCGAGCAGCCCGACGGCGCCGCCGGCGGAGGCCACGAACGCGTACACGCCGATCGCCTTGGCCTGCTCGCGCGGGTCGCGGAACATCGTGACGATCATGCCGAGGATCACCGCCGAGGTCATCGCCCCGCCGGCGCCTTGGACGAACCGCGCCGCCACGAGCAGCCACTGGCTGTGGGCCAGCCCGCAGGCGAGCGAGGCGCAGGTGAACACGCTCACGCCCGCGAGGAACACGCTGCGCCGACCGAGCAGGTCGCCGAGCCGCCCGGCCAGCAGCAGCAGGCCGCCGAAGGCGATCAGGTAGGCGTTGACGACCCACGCGAGGTCCGTGCTCGAGAAGCCGAGGTCGTTCTGGATCGACGGGAGCGCGACGTTCACGATCGTCACATCGAGGACGATCATCAGCATGCCCGCGCAGAGCACGTACAGGGCGATCCAGCGCGAGCGGCCGGTGGTCGTGGCCGCGGGTCTCATGACAGCGCCTCGGCGAGAGCCTCGAGCAGCTCGCGCGTGCCGTGCTCGCGGGCGGCGGGCGTGTCGAGCGCGTCGAGGTACACGCCCTGCTCGGTCAGCGTCAGCTTCGTGCCCGCGCCCGCTGCTTCGAGTTCGATCGTCGCCACGGACACCGAGATGCGGGCGTCGTCGCGGTACATCTTGTAGGTGTGCACGAAGCGCTCGTGCTCGACGATGTCCTGGAAGCGCGCCGCGAAGGTGTAGAGCGCGCCGTCGGGCGCGCGCACGGTCATCCGCTCGTGCCCGCCGACGCGGAAGTCGAGCTCGTGGTCGGGCTTGTCCAGCTCGCGGGGGCCGAACCAGCGCAGCTTCTGCTCCGGCTCGCTCCAGGCACGCCACACGCGAGGCGGCGGGGCGTCGTAGGTGCGTTCGATCACGAATGTCGCGTGGTCGGTCGATCGGTTGCTCATGGCTGGCTCCTCGTCGCGGGGTCATCGGGGTGCGCTGCCAGGAACTCGCCGAGGCGGTCGAGGCGTTCCTCCCAGGTCCGGCGCCGCTGCGCGATCCACCGCTCGGCGGTGCCGAGGGCGGCGGGCTCGATCGTGCAGGTGCGGACCCGCCCGACCTTCTGCGAGCGCACCAGGCCGCTGGTTTCGAGGACGTGCAGATGCTGCACGACCGCCGGCAGCGACATCGCGAGCGGCCTGGCAAGCTCGCTGACCGACGCGGGGCCCTCGATCAGCCGGTCGACCATCGCTCGGCGGCTCGGGTCGGCGAGGGCGCCGAACAGGGGCTCGACCGGGAGCTCTGGTTGGCTGAGAGGTTGATACTGAAGCATCTACTTAAGTATTAGCAGGTCATGTCGCCGTCGTGTGCGCAGCTCGCGTGCGCCGGCTGGCTACAGATCTGAGACGGCGCACGGAGCCGAAACTGATCGGTGCATTCCCGGCTCGCCGGCGCCGAGGCCCCGCGCGGGCGCGGTCCGCTGCGCGCCCTAGCCGAGAAAGCCGGCGGGGTCGCGGGAGCCCGGCGTCTCGCCAGTGCGGGCCGCGTCGAGCGCCGCGCGGCGCAGCAGCTCGTTGACCGGCGTCGGAACGTCGTGCAAGCGACCGAGCAGCACGATCTCGCCGTTCAGCTCGTTGCTCTCGATCGTTCCCGCACCGCGAGCGAGGCTCTGCCACGACGAGCCGCCGCCGTGCTCGCGTCCGGGCACCGGACGCGGTGTGATCAGCCGCGCGTGCCTCGAGTCGTACTCCTCGTCGCCGACGTGCTCGATCCCCGCCGCCGCCCACACCGCGAGCGCCTCGGCTTGGGCGCGCCGCCAGATCTCGCCGGCCGCCCCGTCGAGCGTGCCGAACAGCGCCTGCACCGAGTTGCCGAGGTTGCGCAGGAGCTTTGCGTACTTCCAGCGCGCGATGTCGGCGCGCGGCTCGGACGCGAACCCCGCGCGCGTCAGCGCGGCGGCGATCTGGCGTGCGCGCCCGTCGAGACCGCGCGGGTGGCGGCCGATGTCAAGCGATCCCGGCACGGGCGCCGAGTGGGCGATCACGACGCCCGGCTCAAGATGCGTCGATGGCAGCTGCACGACGATCGCGTAGACGTCGGCGAAGCGCCGCAGGGCCTTTCGCTCGTTGTCGACACCGTTCTGCGCGCAGGCGATCGCGATCGTCGCCGGAGCCGCTGCCTCGAGCGCGTCGAGGGCCGCGGCGGTGTCCTGGCCCTTGACGGCGAGGATGACGACGTCGTCGGCGGCCCAGGCGATCCCGGCCGGCGCCGTCGCGACCTCGAGCTTCGTCGCCGTCACCCCGTCGGGCGATTCGACGCGCAGGCCGTGCGCGGCGATCGCCGCGGCGTGCTCGCCGCGGGCGATCGCGACGACGTCCTCCCCGGCCTCGCGCAGGCGGCTCGCGATCACGCCGCCGACCGCTCCGGCGCCGAAGACGACGAAGCGCGGCACCTATTCGAAGGCGGGCAGGCCGGTCAGCGCCTTGCCGAGCACCAGAGTGTGGATCTGATGGGTTCCCTCGTAGGTCAGCACCGACTCGAGGTTCACGAGGTGGCGCATCACCGGGTACTCGAGCGTGATCCCGTTGGCGCCGAGCAGAGCTCGCGCGCGGCGCGCCACGTCGGTCGCCATGCGAACGTTGTTGAACTTCCCGTAGCTGATGTGCTCGGGCGTCACGCGACCCTCGTCCTTCAGGCGGCCGATCCGGCTCGCGAGCAGCAGGCCGTTGTTGACGGCGACGTGCATCTCGACGAGCTCCTGCTGGACGAGCTGGCGGGCCGCGATCGGCGCGCCGAACTGGACGCGCGTCGAGCAGTAGTCGAGGGCCGCCTCGAGGCACGCCCGGGCGGCGCCGACCGCACCCCAGACGATCCCGTAGCGCGCCTCGCCGAGGCATCGAAGCGGTGCTCGCAGCCCCGCGGCGTCGGGCAGCTGCGCGTCGGCCCCGATGCGGCAGTCCTCGAAGATCAGCTCCGACGTCGTCGAGGCGACGAGCGAGAGCTTGTCCTTGACGTCGACGGTGGTGAACCCGTCGGTGCCGGCCGGCACCAGGAACCCGCGGATCCCCTCGTCGGTCTTGGCCCAGACGACGGCGACGCCGGCGCGGCTGCCATTGGTGATCCACATCTTCGCCCCGTTCAGCACCCAGCCCTCGCCGTCGCGGCGCGCGGTCGTTCGCATCGCCGCCGGGTCGCTGCCGGCGTCGGGCTCCGTCAGACCGAAGCAGCCGATCACCTCGCCGGCCGCCATCGACGGCAGCCAGCGCTCGCGCTGCGCCTCGGAGCCGAACGCGTGGATCGCGAACATCGCGAGGGACCCCTGGACGGAGACGAAGCTGCGCAGGCCGCTGTCGCCCGCCTCGAGCTCGAGGCACGTCAGGCCGTAGGCGCTCGCGCTCGCGCCCGCGCAGCCGTAGCCCTGCAGGTGCATCCCGAGCAGCCCGAGCTCGCCGAGCTCGCCGCCGAGTGAGTCGGGCAGCGCACCGGCGCGCCAGGCGTCGGCGATCAGCGGCAGGAAGCGCCGCCGCACCCAGTCGCGGACCGTCGAGGCGATCATCCGCTCCTCGCCCTCGAGGTCGGCGAGGATCGCGAACGGGTCCTCCGCGGAGTAGCTGGCGATCGTCTCGTGGGCCATCGGCATATTCAATCGCTCAGCGGCCGCTCAGGCGGTCCGGCGAGCCAGGAGCGGACGGCGGCGTCGTCGGCGCCGAGCGCCGGAGGCGGGCGACGGTAGGACACGGGCGTCGCATCGAGCGCGATCGGGTTGGCGGTCTGGCGCATCCCGCCGGCCATCTCGACGACCGCGTGCAGCTCGATCGCCTCGGCCAGCGCGAACGCCTCGCCGACGTCGTTGACGGGGCCGCAGGGGACGCCGACGGCGGTCAGCGCGTGCGTGAGGCTCGCGCGCGTGCGCGCGGCAAACAGCGGCGACAGCGCCTCGAAGAGCTGCTGGCGGGCGGCGACGCGGGCCGGGTTGGTCGCGTAGCGCCCGTGCGAGGCGAGCGGCTCGCAGCCGAGCTCGCGGCACAGCGCGGCGAACTGGCGGTCGTTGCCGACGGCGACGACGATCTCGCCGTCGGCCGCCGCGAAGGACTCATACGGGGCGATGCTCGGGTGGCGGTTGCCCATCCGCCCGGGCACGAAGCCGGCGCCGAGGTATCCGGACGCCTGGTTGACCAGCCCCGCCAGCAGTGCTCCCATCAGCGACACGTCGACGCGCTGTCCGACCCCGCTGCGTTCGCGCTCGGCAAGCGCCGCCTGGATCCCGACAGTCGCGAAGAGCCCGGCGATCACGTCGACCAATGCGACGCCGACCTTCGTCGGCGGCGCGTCGGGCTGGCCGGTGATGCTCATCAGGCCGCCGACGGCCTGGATCAGCAGGTCGTAGCCCGGCATCTGAGCGCCGCGTTCGCCGGAGCCGAACCCGGTCAGGCTGCACCAGACGAGACCCGCGTTGGCGGAGCGAAGCGAAGCCTCATGAATCCCCAACCGCGCGAGCGCGCCAGGGCGGAAGTTCTCGACCATCACGTCCGCGCGCGTGATCAGCTCGCGCGCGAGCTCGAGGTCCGCGGAATCGCGCAGGTCGAGCACGACGCTCCGCTTGTTGCGGTTGACCGACTGGAAGTAGGTGCTCGAGGAGTCCGGCGCCCAGGGCGGCCCCCACGCCCGCGTGTCGTCGCCCTCCGGGCGCTCGACCTTGACGACGTCGGCGCCGAGGTCGGCGAGCACCATCGTCGCGAGCGGACCGGCGAGGACCCGCGAGAAGTCGGCGACGATCAGCCCTTGCAGCGGCGCGCGGCGAGTCTGGTCCACGCTCGCAATCTACTTCCGAGCGGAGGGCGATACTGCGACAGTGATCGGCGGCGTGGTTCTCGCGGCTGGCGCCGGGCGGCGTTTCGGTTCGGCCAAGCAGCTGGCGTCCTTTCAGGGGCGTCCGCTGCTCGAGCACGCGCTGCTCGCGATGTCGGGCGCCGCGTTGGTCGATCTGCGCGTCGTCGTGCTCGGCGCGAACGCCGACGAGATCCTCGCCGCCGTCGAGCGTCACGGGGCCGAGCCGGTCATCTGCCCCGATTGGGACGAGGGGCAGTCGGCGTCGCTTCGCGCGGCGGTGGCCGCGCTCGCCGAGCGCGTCGAGGCGCTCGTGATCACCTTGGGAGACCAGCCGTCGATCGATCCGGCGGCGATCGACCGCGTGATCGGCGCCCGCGACGGCACGAGCGACGCCGTTCGCGCCGCCTACGGCGGGCGGCCGGGGCACCCCGTGCTGCTCGAACGGGCGCTGATCGAACGCGTCGGTGAGCTGCGCGGCGATCAGGGGGCGCGCCGCCTCCTCGACGGCGCCGCGGTTGCGCTCGTCGAATGCGGCGACGTCGGCGCGGACACCGACATCGACACCCCCGATCAGCTCGACCTCAGCGGGGGCGGATCGGCTCCTCGATGGCAAGCAGCGGGCGACCGGCCCGCCCCGAGCGAGCGGCGATCACCTCGGCCATGATCGAGATCGCGACCTCCTCCGGCGTCGCCGCGCCGATATCCAGGCCGCACGGCGAGTGCACCCGCGCGAGGTCCTCCGGCCGCGCGCCGGCCTCCTTCAGGCGGGCCTCGCGGTCGCGCGCCGTGCGGTGGCTGCCGAGCGCGCCGATGTAGCCCGCCTCGCTTCGAAGCGCTGCGAGGATCGCCGGCTCGTCGAACTTCGGGTCGTGGCTGAAGACGATCACCGCGTCGCGCGGCCCGAGCTCGCGCTCGTCGATCGCCGGCGCGGGCTGGCCGACATGCACCTTTGCGGCACGCGAGAAGCGCTGGGAGCGCGCGAACGCCTCGCGCGCATCGGCGATGACGACGTCGTAGCCGGCCTGGCGAGCGAGCCCGGCGACCGCCGCGGAATAGTCGATCGCGCCGACGAGGACGAGCTGCGGCGCCGGGCGAAAGGCCTGGAGATGGACGGTCACGCCGCTGCCGAGCGCCTGCCCCGCGCTGCCGTAGTGGCGCAGCGCACTTGTGCCACGCTCGCTGAGCGCCGCGAGGTCGCGCTCCACGGAGTGGTCGAGCAGCTCGGGCCCCTCCATGCCGCCGATCGTGCGACCGTCGACGACCGCGAGCTTCGCGCCCGCGGCGCCGCCGTCGACAAGCGTCGCGATCCCGGTCGTCACGCCGCGCGCGGCTGCCTCGTAGGCCTCGCGGCAGACCGACCGGGCGTTCCCGGAGAGCTCCTGTACGAACACGTCGACGGTCCCACCGCACATCAGCCCCACCTCGTGCGCCGCGGCGTCCGAGACGCCGTAGGTGAGCACGCGCGGCCTGTGGTCGCTCTCCACCATCTCGAGCGCGTTGACGACGACGTCGCTCTCGACGCAGCCGCCGGTGATCGAGCCCTCGATCGCGCCGTCGCCGTCGATCAACATGAAGGCTCCCGGCGCGAACGGCGAGGATCCCTCGGCGTCGATCAGCAGCGCGCAGATGACGGTGCGATCCTCGCCCAGCCAGCGCACCGCGAGGTCGAGCTGATCGTCGACGAGGCTCATCGCGCTCAGATTAGTGGTCGGTCGGAGCGTCCGCGAGGAGCGCCAGCGCGTGCGGCAGCGCCGGCGCGATCGCGGCGGCGACCTGCGCGATGCTGCTCGGACTGCCAGGGAAGTTGATGATCAGGGTCCCGCCGCGGATCCCGGAGACGGCCCGCGAGAGCATCCAGTGGCGCGTGTGCTCCTTTGACGCGAGGCGCATCGCATCGGCGATGCCGGGCACGAGACGCTGCGCGACGGCGAGGGTCGCCTCGGGGGTCACGTCGCGCGGCGCGACGCCGGTGCCGCCGGTGGTCAGCACGAGCGCGCAGTGCGCCTCGTCGCAGTAGCGGCGCAGCCGCTCCTCGATCAACTGCTGCTCGTCGCTGACGATGTCGCGCGCCACGATCTCGCCGCCGAGCTCGCGAGCGAGGAGCGCGAGCGCGTCGCCGCTCTCGTCCCCCCCGGTTCCCGCGGCCCGCGACGTGCTGACCGTGAGGATCGCGACGCGCGGCGCCGCCGCGCTCATCCCGCCTCCTCGTGGCGCCAGTCACGGCGGCCGCCGGTCTTCTCGAGCAGCACGACCTGCTCGATCGAGACGCCGCGCTCGATCCCCTTGACCATGTCGTAGACGGTCAGGGCGGCCACCGAGCAGGCCACCATCGCCTCCATCTCGACGCCCGTCTGGGCGGCGACGGAGACCTCTGAGACCAGCTCGACGATCCCCGCCTGCACATCGACGGTCGCGGCGACGTCGACGAAGGCCAGCGGGAGCGGGTGGGCGAGCGGGATCAGCTGAGCGGTCTGCTTGGCGGCCTGGATGCCCGCCAGGCGGGCCGTTCCGAGGACCTCGCCCTTCGGCGCGTTGCCCGCGGCGACGGCCGCGGCCGTGTCCGCCGACATCCGGACGCGCGCCCTGGCGCGCGCGCGCCGCGACGCCACCGGCTTTTGGCCGACGTCGACCATCCGCGCGTTGCCGGCCGAGTCGAGGTGGGTGAGCGCCGGATCGCTCATTCGCCGACCGCGGCCTGGCCGGGCACCCAGCGGGCTTCGCCGCCGTCGAGCTCTCGCTTCCAGATCGGCGCGTCGGCCTTGATCCGGTCGATGATCTCGCGGGCCCCGGCGAAGGCCTCCTCGCGGTGCGCGGCGGAGGCTGCGACGACGACGCCCGGCTCGCCGAGCGCAACCTTGCCGACGCGATGCTCGGCGGCCGCCGCTTCGAGGCCGTGGCGCGCGATGCACTCCTCGACGATTCGCGCCATCTCCTGCTCGGCCATCTCGCGGTAGGCCTCGTAGTCGAGGAAATCGACGTCGCGAACAGTGCCCTCGAAGGTCACGACGGCGCCCGCGGCCGGACGGCGCACGAGGTCGGTCAGCGCGGCCGCGTCGAGCGCTCGATCGCTGACGCGGGCATGCACCGCGGCTCCGCCGCTGACCGGCGGCAGGAGCGCGAGCTCATCGCCCGCGTGAAGCTCGGTGTCCTCGCCGGCGATCGCGCGGTTCACAGCGGCGCGCACTGGCAACTCGGCCAACAGCTCCCCGAGCGTCCCGCTCTCGGCGAGCTCGCGCAGCGCGTCGCCGACTGTCGATCCGTCCGCGAGCTCCGCGTCGAGCGAGCCCGATCCGGCGCGCTCGCGAAGCTGGGCAAACAACCTGATCCGCACGTGCATGGGCTGCGCTCAGCCTACCCCCCGGGCGCCGCGAGCCCAACGTGCCCGACGGGTCGCGAGCGCCGGGTCGGTATCGTCGGCGTATCACGCAACGCGAACAACTGTATGACGGGCACGGCCGGGCGATCGGCGACCTGCGCCTCTCGGTCACCGACCGCTGCAACTTCCGCTGCCGCTACTGCATGCCCGCCGAGGGCATGAAGTGGCTCGACCGCGCCGACCTGCTGAGCTTCGAGGAGCTCGAGCGGCTTGTCCGCGTGCTGTCGGAGATGGGCGTGCGCGACGTCCGCCTGACCGGCGGCGAGCCGCTCGTGCGGCGCGAGCTGCCGCGTTTGGTGTCGATGCTCCGCGCCCTCCCCGGCGTGCGCGAGATCGCGCTGACCACGAACGGCTACCAGCTCGAGCGCGACGCCGCGGCGCTCGTCTCGGCCGGCGTCAGCCGCTTCAACGTGTCCGTTGACTCACTCCAGCGCGAGCGCTTCAGCGCGATGACGCGCCGGGATGCGCTCGAGAAGGTCCTGCGCGGCCTGGAGGCGCTCGCTCAGTTCCCCGCGGCCCACCCGATCAAGGTCAACGCGGTGGCGATGCGCGGCTTCACCGAGCACGAGGTCCTCCCATTCGCCCGCTTCGCGCGCGAGCACCCCTACGAGGTGCGCTTCATCGAGTTCATGCCGCTTGACGCAGACCACGCCTGGAGTCCCGAGGACGTGCTGACCGGCGAGGAGATCCGCGCCGCGATCCACGCCGTCTATCCGCTCGAGCCCCAGACACGCGAGGCGAGCTCCACTGCGCGCACCTACCGCTTCGCCGACGGGCGCGGGCGGATCGGCTTCATCAACCCGGTGTCCGAGCCGTTCTGCGCCGACTGCAACCGCATTCGCGTGACCGCGGACGGCCAGCTTCGCACGTGCCTGTTCTCGCTGCGCGAGACCGACCTTCGCGCGCTGTTGCGCGGCGAGGCGGACGACGACGAGATCGAGGCCGCGCTGCGATCGGCGATCTGGCGCAAGGAGCTCAAGCACCACGTCGGTGACCCGGGCTTCGTCCAGCCCGACCGCACGATGTCGGCGATCGGCGGCTAGGACTCGAGCAGTTCGATCTCGACGCGGCTGCCCGCGGCGAGCGTCCCCTCTCCGGCCGGCAGCAGAGCGATCGCGTCGGCCCCGCGCATCGAGCTGAGGATGTGCGAGCTCTGCGGACCGGTCGTCTGCGCGTGCCAGCCGTCGGCCTCGAGGTGCACGCCGCAACGCACGGCGTGAAGGCGCTGCGGGGTCAGCTCGCAGTCCTCATCGAGGATGGCGAACGTCCGCGCGCGGCGCGGCACCTCGCCGGCCAGCGCTCGGAGCGCCGGGCGGGCGAACAGCAGGAAGGTGATCAACGAAGAAACCGGGTTGCCGGGCAGGCCGAACACGAGCGTCGCGCCCCGCGTGCCGAACGACGTCGGCTTGCCGGGGCGAAGCGCGACGCCGTGGAATCGAGTCGTCACGCCCAGCTCGCGCAGCGCGTCGTCGACGTGGTCGTGGACGCCGACCGACATGCCTCCGGTCACCACGGTCACGTCCGCCGCGAGCGCCGCGGCGAGGCGTGCCGTCACGACCGCGGGGTCGTCACGGGCGTGCTCGACCGACACGATGGTGCCGCCGGCGCCTTCGACGAGCGCCGGGATCACGTAGGAGCCGGAGTTGCGCACCGCTCCCGGTCGGAGCGGTTCGTCGACGCCGACGAGCTCATCGCCCGTCGTCACGACGGCGACACGCGGGCGGCGCCCGACCGACACCCGAGCGCGGGCCGCCGATGCGAGCAGGCCGATCTCGGCCGCTCCGACGCGAATGCCCGCTTCGAGTACCACCGATCCGGCTGACAGGTCGCTACCGGCCGCGCGCAGGTCGCGCCCGCGCTCGACGGCGACGGCGAGCTCGACGAGGTCGTCCTCGCGTCGCGTGTCCTCGACGCGGATCACGGCGTCGGCGCCGCGAGGAATCGCGGCGCCCGTCGAGATCGCGCAGGCCTCCCCCTCGCCGACAGCGGACTGCGCCGGAGTGCCGGCTCGTGACTCGCCGACGATCCGCAGCCGCGCACCCGCGCCGGTGTCGGCCGCGCGCACGGCAAAGCCGTCCATCGCCGAGTTGTCGAAGGCCGGAACGTCCTCGGGCGCGAGCACCGTCTCGGTGAGGACGCGCCCCAGGCAGTCGCGCAGGCCGACCTCCTCGGAGCCCAGCGGCGCGGCCGCTTCGAGCACGATCTCGCGCGCAGCCTCGAGCTCGATCAGTCGCCCTGGCACCGCGTCCACTCTAGCCAGTGTTCACTATTACCGCACAGCGCTCGGTACACTCCTTTTGATGTCGCGCAACCTGGTCGAACTCGTGCGCCGCACCCATGTTCGCGACGCTCCGACCGCTCTCGAGGTGCTCAAGGAGGCGGTCGACAGTCGCGGCGAGATCACCGACGACGACCGTCGCGCGGCCGCCGCGGCGTCCGGCTTGCCGGAGGCCGCCGTCTACGGCGTCTCCACGTTCTACGACGATCTGCTCGTCCCGCGCGGACGCCGCCACGTGCGCGTCTGCACGGGCACCGCGTGCTTCGCCGCGAGCGGCAACGCGCACGTCGACGAGCTGCGCGCCAAGCTCGGCCTCGAGCTCGGCGAGCGCCGCGAGGACCGCTCGCTGTCGCTCGCGGAGACCGTCTGCCTCGGCTTCTGCCACTCCTCCCCGGCGATTCGCGACGGCGACCTGGTCGACGCCGGCGACGGCGCGCTCGAGCGGATCATCGCCGGCGAGACGCGCCAGGCGGTGGAGCCGGACTGGGTCAGCGTGCTCGACGAGCCGGTCCTGACCCGTCCCGGCGACTGGTCGGGACTGGGCGCCGCACTCGACGCGCACACCCCGGAGAGCCTGCTCGCCGACGTCAAGGCTGCCACGGTGCGCGGCCGCGGCGGCGCCGGCTTCCCGGCTGGTGACAAGTGGGCGTTCGCGCGCGGCGCGCCCGGCGAGGCGAAGTTCATCGTCGCCAACGGCGACGAGGGCGATCCGGGCTCCTACATCGACAAGTACCTGATGGAGCGCAACCCGGCGCTTGTGCTCGAGGGCATGGCGCTGGCCGGCTACGCCGTCGGAGCCGAGCACGGCTTCATCCTGACGCGCTCGGAGTACCCCCTCTCCAAGCCGGCGCTCGAGCAGGCCGTCGCCGAGGGCCACGAGCGGGGCATGCTCGGCGACGACATCAATGGCAGCGGCTTCTGCTTCGACATCACCGTGCTCGAGGGCGCCGGCTCCTATGTCGTCGGCGAGGAGACGGCGTTGCTGGCCTGCGTCGAGGGTCTGCGCGGCACCGTGTCGGCGCGCCCGCCGTTCCCTGCGGTGCGCGGCCTGTACGGGCTGCCGACGGTCGTCAACAACACCGAGACCCTCGCCAACATCCCCTTCATCGCCCGCTTCGGCGCCGAGGGCTACCTGGCGCTCAGCCCGGGCGCCAGCTCGGGCTCGAAGATGGTCTGCTTCAACGAGCGCTTCGCGCGGCCGGGCGTGTACGAGGTCCGCTTCGGGACGCCGATCCGCGAGCTCTGCGAGGAGCTCGCGGGCGGAATGCGCGACGGGCGGTCGATCAAGGCGCTGCAGATCGGCGGTCCGCTCGGCGGAATCCTGCCCGCGTCGCAGCTCGACACGCCGTTTGACTTCGACGAGCTGGCGGCCCTCGGCTGCATGGTCGGGCACGGCGGCATCGTCGGCTTCGACGATCGGACCGACATGCGCGCGCTGGCGCGCCACCTGCTGCGTTTCGGCGCGCACGAGAGCTGCGGCAAGTGCTTCCCCTGCCGGATCGGGTTGCGGCGCGCCCACGACATGTTCGACTCCGTCGCGCCCGTCGACCGAGCGCGGCTCGAGGAGCTGCTGGAGGCGCTCGAGGTCGGATCGCTGTGCGCGCACGGCGGCGGCATGCCCGCGCCGATCCGAAGCCTGCTCGCCCATTTCCCCGACGAGCTGGGGCTGCGCTGATGGAGGTCACCGTCGATGGCCGCGCCGTCGAGGTCGAGCCCGACGCGACGATCCTGACCGCGATCCGCGCCGCGGGATCCGATGTCCCGACGCTGTGCTTCGACGAGCGCCAGGCCCCATTCGGCGCCTGCCGCGTGTGCCTTGTCGGCGTCGAGGGGGCGCGCATGCCGCTGCCGGCCTGCACGACCCCGTGCCGCGAGGCGATGGTCATCGACACGCGCGATGAGACCTCGCGCAGAGTCGCCACGGCGATCGTCGAGCTCGTCCTTTCGGAGTTGCCGGCGGCGCCCGAGCCGCACACCGAGCTGGCGACGATCGCGCGCGCGCTGGATGTCGGGACGCCTCGCTGGCCGGGTCAAACGCACGACGTCGACCACGACAGCCGCCACCCCTACCTGGCCTTCCAGCACGAGCTCTGCATCTCCTGCGGGCGCTGCGTGCGCGCCTGCGATGAGGTCCAGGGCGCGTTCGCCCTCACGGCAACCGGCCGGGGCTTTGCCGCTAACATTGCGGCAGGCCTCGACAAGGGTTTCCGCGAGTCCAGCTGCGTGTCCTGCGGCGCCTGCGCCGACACCTGTCCGACCGACGCGATCACGGAGATAACCCTGCTTCCGCTATGACCGACGAACGTTTCGACTCGAGTGTCAGCACCACCTGCGGCTACTGCGGCGTCGGATGCCGCCTCGAGGCCCACGTCCGAGACGGGCGAATCGTCTCGATCAGCCCCGCCCTCGACGGACCCGCCAACGAGGGTCACACCTGCCTCAAGGGACGCTTCGCTCACCAGTTCTCGCGCTCGCGCGACCGCCTCACGGCGCCGCTGATCCGCGAGTCGGGCGGCTTCCGCCTGGCCACCTGGGAGGAGGCGACCGCGCGGATCGTCGCCGAGCTCACCCGCATCAAGGACAGCTACGGCCCCGATGCGATCGCCGGCCTCGCATCCTCGCGCGCCACCAACGAGGACTGCTATGCGATGTCGCGGCTGATGCGCGCGACGATCGGAACCAACAACATCGACAACTGCTCACGCGTCTGCCACTCGCCGACCTCGTTCGCGCTGCGCCGCTCGCTCGGCTTGTCGGGCGCGACGGGATCCTTCAGCGACATCGACGTCGCCGACGCGGCGATCATCATCGGCGCCAACCCGACCGAGGGTCACCCCGTCGTCGGCGCGCGCATCAAGCAGGCGACGCTGCGCGGGCTGAGGCTCGTCACGATCGACCCGCGCCGGATCGAGCTCGCCGACTACGGCGTGCTCCACCTCGCGCCGCGCCCCGGCACCAACGCCGCCGTCATGCTCGGCCTCTGCCACGTCGCCGCCCGCGACGGCCTCACCGATCCGAGCTTCATCGCCGAGCACACCGAGGGCTACGACGAGCTCACGGAGCTGCTCGAGAGCTACTCGCCGCAGGCCGTCGAGGAGATCACGGGGGTCGCGGCCGCCGACATCGAGACCGCGGCGCACATCTACGGCGAGGCGCCCAACGCGTCGATCCTGTGGGGCCTCGGCGTCACCGAGCACAAGTACGGCTCGGAGGTCGTGCAGCTGATCTGCAACCTCGCGCTGATGACGGGCAAGCTCCGCCGCGCCGGTTCGGCGCTGCTGCCGCTGCGCGGACAGAACAACGTTCAGGGCTCCTCCGACATGGGCGCCCTGCCCGACACCTACACCGCCTACCGCCGGGTCGACGACGAGGAGGTGGCGCGCAGCTTCGAGGAGGCCTGGGGCGTGCCGCTGTCGCGCAAGGTCGGCTACACGGTCCCGCAGATGTTCGACGCCGCCGTCGCCGGCGACCTCCGGGCGATGTGGATCTTCGGCGAGGACGTCGCGCAAACCGACCCCAACACCGCGCACGTGATCAAGGCGCTCGAAAACCTCGAGTTCCTCGTCTGCCAGGACATCTTCGAGACCGAGACGACCAAGTACGCGGACGTCATCCTGCCGGCCTCAGCGTTCCTCGAGAAGTCGGGGACGTTCATCAACGCCGAACGGCGCTTCCAGCTCGTTGCCCCCGCGCTCGACCCGCCCGGCTCGGCGAAGACCGACTTCGAGATCCTCACGTCGATGTCGCGCGCGCTCGGCCATGAGATGGGCTGGGAGTCGCCGTCGGACACGATGGACGAAATCGCCCGGCTGACCCCCGAGTACGGCGGCACGAGCTTCGAGCGGATCGGCCGCGCCGGCCTGCAGTGGCCTGTGGCGGCCGACGGCACCGACTCGCCGACCCTCTACCTGGATGGCTTCCCACTGCCCGGCGGCCGGGCACGCTTCGCGGCGCTGCCCTACAAGGCCCCGGGCGACAGCGCCGACGCCGAGTTCCCGCTGATCCTGATCACCGGCCGGCGCCTCCAGCACTACAACGCCGGCACGATGACGCGCCGCACCGCCAACATCGAGCTCGTCGACCGCGAGTGGCTCGAGATCCACCCCGACGACGCCGCGAAGCTGTGGGTCGAGAACGGCGACCTGGTGTCCGTGCGCAGCCGCTACGGGCGGATCGAGTGCGAGGCCCGCGTCACCGACCGCATCGAGGCGGGCCACGTCTTCACGGCCTTCCACTTCCCCGAGGTGCGAACGAACCTCCTGATCGGCCCCTCCGCGGACGTCAACACGGGCTGCCCCGAGTACAAGGTCACGGCAGTCGACGTGCGACCCGTCAGCGAGCAGGCAGCACGCACTCCGGCGCTCGCCGGCCAGGCCTAGCGCGCGCCGCCGCGGCGTGAGCCCGCGCACGAGCGTCACGATCACCCGCGACGGCGTCGAGGACGAGGTCGCCGTCGAGGATCCGCTCGAGATCCGCGTCGACGGCCGCCCGCTGGCGGTGACGATGCGTACGCCGGGCGATGACGAGGATCTGGCGCTCGGCTTCCTCTACGGCGAAGGGTTGATCGACGGCCCGCGCGAGGTCGGCCCCACCGACGATCTCGCCGCGAACATCGTCGAGGTCAAGGGACCGCTGCTCCGCGACCCGGGGCTGCGGCGCTTCTACACGACGTCGAGCTGCGGCGTCTGCGGCAAGGGCGCGCTCGAGGAGGTGTCGGTGTACGCGCCGCAGCTCGCCCCCGGGCCGCGCGTGCGGCGCGACCTGCTCGCGGGTCTGCCCGACCGTCTGCGCCAGCCGACCTTCGAGCGCACCGGCGGGCTGCACGCGACAGGCCTGTTCAGCCAGACGGGTGAGCTGTCGCTCGTGCGCGAGGACGTCGGGCGACACAACGCGATGGACAAGGTCATCGGCGCAGCGTTGCGTGCGGGGCGCGTCCCGCTGTCGGACTCGATCCTCTGCGTGAGCGGTCGCCTGGCATTCGAGCTCGTCCAGAAGGCGGCCGTCGCCGGCGCGCCGATCCTCGTCGGCGTCGGGGCGCCGACGTCGCTGGCGGTCGAACTCGCCGGCGACCGCGGCATGACGCTCGCCGGCTTCGCTCGCGGCGGGCGCGTCAACGTCTACTGCGGCGAGGAGCGCGTCGCGACGTGATCGCGCTGCGTCGCATCGACCACGTCTGCCTGCGCGTGGCCGACGTCGCCGCCGCGGCGCGCCGCTACGCGCTGCAGTTCGGGCTGACGATCCGCGAGCAGACCGCCGAGCGAGCGACCCTGGCGTGCGATTACGAGCCCTACTCACTCGAGCTGATCGCGGGCGAGCCGCTCGGCTTCGCGCACTGCGCGTGGCAGCTGCGGCGGGCCTGCGCACTCGACGACGCGCGCGCCCACATCGCGAGCACCGGCACGGCCTTCGAGGACGAAGGCGAGCGCCTGGTCGTGCGCGACGGCGAGGGCTTTGAGCACCACATCGTCGCGGCGAGCGCCGATCTCGACCGCCGCCCCGCGATCGCCCGCTCGACGAGCGAGCTGCCCGCCCTGCGCCCGCGCAAGCTCGGTCACATCAACCGCCTGACGGCGGACATGGCCGGTTCGGTGCGCTTCGCGACGGAGGTGCTCGGCATGCAGGTCTCCGACCACCTCGGCGAGGCCGGCGTCTGGCTGCGCGTGAACAGCGAGCACCACCAGCTCGCGCTCGTCGACATGGGCCGCGCGCATTTCCACCATCTCGCCTTCGACTACTACGACTTCGGATCGCTGCGCGCGCTGTTCGACAACCTCGCCCAGCACGGCCGCTGGCTCGCGTGGGGTCCGCTCCGCCACGGGATCGCCCAGAACATCTGCGGCTACGCGCGGATCACCGAGGAGCCGCTGATCGTCGAATGCTACGTCGACATGGAGGTGCTCGAGAGCGATCACGAGCCGCGCCACTGGCCCGATGACCGCTTTTCGAGCAACACCTGGGGTCCGCTGCCGCCGCGCTCCTACTTCCGCTTCGACGCGGCGGCGATCGCCTCCGAGCGCGACAGCCTCGAGACGGCGGGCACGCCGCTGCTCCCGCTCGAGGAGTGATCGGGGCGCGGAAAGGTGTGGATCACCCACAGCAGGGCGTCCTGACGGCCGGGGTTGCCCCAGCGGTGCGGGCGGTCTGAGAGGTAGGTCGCATAATCGCCGGCGTCGAGTGAGACCTCGTGCCCGACCGGGCCGACGATCGCCCGGCCGCGGCGCACGAGCACGTGCTCGCGAGCCCCGCCGCCGTGCGACACCGAGGTCTCCCACAGGCCCGGGTGGATCGCCACGTCGACGACCTCGACGAGCGTAGAGCCGACGACCATGCTGCGGATCAGCGCCGCGCTGACCGCGGTGCCGGAGATGTCGACGCCCTCGCTGCCGCTGCGGACGACCTCGATCGGCGGCACCTCCTCGGCGCCCAGCAGCTCGCCGACCGCGACGTTGAAGAAGTCGGCCAGCGCGAGCAGCGTGTCGAGCGTCGGGTTCGCGCGGCCGCTCTCGATCTTGAAGAGCGTCGTCTTCGCGACCGCGCAGCGCTCGGCGAGCTGCGCGAGCGACAGCCCGTGGCCGTCCCGCAGCCGCCGCACGTTGCTCGCCAGGGCGGCCGCACGCTGCGCGGCGTCAGCCATCGCCCGCCCCGAACGCCAGCAACGCGGGATCGACCGCCGCCGCGCCGCCGTCGACGGGGATCGCGGCGCCATTGACGTAGGAGGCCTCGTCCGAGGCGAGCCAGACGACGAGCGCGGCAACCTCGGCGGGGCTCGCGGGGCGCCGCGCGGGAACCGCTGCGTTTGCCAGCGCGTAGGCCGCCTCGCGGTCGATGCCGCGCTCCGTCGCGAGCGCGTCCATCGCTCTGTCGCCCATCGGCGTTCGCACCCAGCCGGGGCAGACGGCGTTGGCGCGCACGCCAAGCGGCCCGTAGTCGAGCGCGATCGTCTTGGTCAGCATCACCATCGCCGCCTTCGAGGTGCAGTACGCCGCACTCGCCGGCCCTGCCGCGAGCGCCGCCTTGGAGGCCACCGAGACGATCGTCCCGCGGCTTTCGATCAGCGCCGGCAGCGCGGCGCGGGCGACCAGGAAGGCCGAGTCGACGTTCGTGCGCATCACCGCTCGCCAGCTCTGCGGGGTCTGCTCGAGGACCGTCCCCGAGTGGCCGATGCCCGCGTTGAGCACGAGGCAGTCGAGCCCGCCGAGCGCGCGCAGCGCGGCCGCGACGATCGCCTCGGCTTCCTCCGCCTCGCCGCCGTCGCCCGCGATAGCGCTGGCGCCGGTGTCGCGCGCGACCTCCTCGAGCGGCTCCGCGCGGCGGCCGTTGACCGCGACGCGCGCGCCGCGCGCCGCAAAAGCCCGGGCGCACGCCGCGCCGATCCCGCTGCCGCCGCCGGTGATCAGGACGCGTGTGGCGCTGGTCACGGTCGGCGAAGGTCCCGGATCGTCTCCAGGTCGTCGACGGTGTAGCCGAAGCTGAAGCGGAAGCCGCGCCCGACGCGCACAGGCGCCAGCGCGGCGTGCTCCTCACCGGGAGCGTCGAACAGCTCGAGCGTCGCCGACCCCTCCCAGATCGCCGAGATCGAGCGATCGCGCGAGACGGCGCCGACGAGCTCGTGGACCGCGGGGGCGTCGTGGCTTCCGGCGGCCAGCCTCGGAAAGTGGCGGAGGTTGACGAGGCGCGGCTCGTTGTGGGTCGGACCGTGCTCTGAGAGCGCCTCGAGCGTCACCGTGCCCTGGGCGAGGCGGCGGTCCGAGGCGGCGAGGGTGCCGGCGAACGTCGCCCCGGGCCGAAGCCCCGGGTCGGCGGCGCAGTCCAGGCCGAACGTGCGCGTCATCCAGACCGACCCGAGCTTCTTCGGGAAGCCCTGGATCCAGCCGCGCATCATCGCGAACGGCTTGTCGACCCAGATGTAGGGGCAGCTCGTGACGAGCTCGCCGTCAAGCGACGCGCTGACGACGATGAAGAACTCGCAGTACTGCGCGCGGACGGGGTCGAGCAGTTCCCGGCCGCCGTCGCTCGCGCTCTGCCATTCGATGAACAGCGCCGCGGCGCGACCGGGATCGGAGCCGTAGGGCTCGAGTGGCTCGGGCAGGACCGCCGCGACGGCCTGCGGGTCCGCCCAGTACTCGATGACCAGGAAGTCGCCGGCATAGTGCCACGGAGGCGCCGAGACGAGCGACGCGCTGCCGCCCGGGGACAGCGGGAGTGAGTATCCGCGGGGCACGCCGTCAGTCGCTCCTTCCGCCGATCCGGACCCGCCGTCGCAAATCCAACATCCAAAAGACGCTACTAGGTCGCCGTGAAGTCGACGGCCTCATCGAGCGGCGGCACACCGTGGTGCTCGGTGGCGTGCTGCGCGGCGTTCGCCACGCGCTGCGGGAGCGCAACGCGGCAGACCGCGAACCACAGCGCCGCCAGCGCGATCACGCCGAGCGTGAAGTACAGGGCCACGTAGTTGTAGTTGCTCGAGTTGTGCGGCGGCGGGTGCAGCGCGCCGTAGAACCCGAGCACCGGCGTTGCGATCGCGATCACGGTGACGACGTACTGCCACAACTTTCCGCCGCTTCGGTGGAGCAGCCAGATCATCGCCAGGGCGAGCATCAGATAGACGAACTCGACCGCGAAGGAGCCGACCGTCGCCGCCATGATGAACGTCGCGAACTCATCGCTCGGGAATGACGGCACGAACTTTCCGTTGACGACCGCGCCGAACAGGGTCCCGTAGTGGGCGCCGGTCGAGAGCAGGATCAGTCCGCCGCCGCCGACGGCGACCATCAGGTTCCCGACCCACGGCGTGTCGAAGCGCGAGGTCTTGGCGAACACCTTCGGCAGCAGGCCGTCGCGTCCGAGCGCGAAGTAGCCGCGGCCGATCGTCACGCAGATCGCAAGCGCCAGCGCGATCGCGTCGAGGATCACGATCAGATCGAGGATCGTCGCGAACCACGAGCCGATGTAGCGCGTGCCCATCGTGTCGACGGAGGCCGGGTCGAGTGCCCACGCGCCCTTCACGACCGCCGCCTTCCCGTAGCCGATCGAGAACGCGTAGGCCATGAAGGTGAACAGCGCGCCCGCGGCGGCGACCGTCCACAGGACGGCGCGCGGTATCGAGCGATGCGGGTCGTGCGATTCCTCGCCGATCGACGCCGCCGCCTCGAAGCCGACGAACAGCAGGATGCCGAGCAGCACGCCGCCGAGAACGCCGCCTCCGGTGACGCCGAACAGCGACGTCTGGCCGGGGTCGAACATCGTCAGCGTGTTGCCGCCGTTGCCGCCCTTGGCGACGATCACGATCCCGAGCGCGAGCATCGGCACCAGCGCGATCGCGGCGAAGGTGAGCATCACGCGGATCGCGATCCGCACGCCGAGGTAGTTCAGGATCAGGACGACGACGATCATGATCAGCGCGAAGATCCACCAATCGGGCGCGCCGGTCGCCGAGATGTGCGCGGTCCAGAAGCCGTTCATCAGGATCCCGAGGCCCAGGAAGATGCCGCCGCCGCCGAGGAACAGCGTGCCCATGAAGTAGAGGCCCGAGGCGAAGATCCCCACCGACGGATGGGCGCCGCGGGTCAGGTACTCATAGACCGCTCCGGCGCCGGCGAAGCGGCGCGCGTACAGAGCGACGACGTAGCCGATCGCCATGACCCCGAGCGACGCGAACAGCACGGCGAGCGTGGCGTTCCAGCTGGCCCCGATATCGGGCCGAGCGATGCTGCTCTCGACCAGCGCAATCGAGAACATCGGGCCGATCGCGAGCGCCTGAGCGACGGCGTGGATCGTCGAGAGCCTGCGCTCCCCGAGTGCGCCAGTCTGAGGCGGCGTCGACATTGTCCCCTCCCCTCTGTGGTGACCCAGTCCGGTCACTACAGTAACCGCGCGTATCACCGTCGTCAACGCTGTTTCGCGCTACGGTTGCCGCAGCGTGAGGCAGGTTCGAATCGAGCTCGACGGGATCGCGGTCTGGGGCCGGCTGGACGACGACGGCGTGGTCGTCACCGACGACGGCCGCGAGCTCGACGCGGCGCAGGCGCTCTGGCTCCCCCCCGTCGAGCCGACGAAGATCATCGCGGTCCACCTCACCTATCGCTCGCGGCTCGAGGAGTACGCCGTCGCGCGCATGCCCAGCGAGCCGTCCTACTTCATGAAGCCGACGACGACGCTGAACGCGCACCTCGCGCCGATCCTTCGCCCAGCCGGCGCGCACTACCTCAACTACGAGGGCGAGCTCGCGGTGATCGTCGGGCGGCGGATGAAGGGCGTCGCCCAGGGCGACGTCCTCGACCACGTGCATGGCTTCGCCCCGGCCAACGACGCGGGGCTGCACGACTTTCGCCACGCCGATCGCGGATCGATGCTGCGCGTCAAGGGACAGGACGGCTTCCTGCCGATCGGTCCGGCGGTTCTGACCGCCGATGAATGGACGCCCGACGGCGGCTACACCCTCCTGACGCGGGTCAACGGGGAGACCGTCCAGCAGGCCGACGAGTCCGACCTGATCTGGGACTACCGCTACCAGCTCGCCGACCTCAGCCGCCTGATCACGCTCGAGCCGGGCGACGTCGTCCTGACGGGAACGCCGGCGAACTCGCGTCCGATCGAGCCCGGCGACGTGGTCGAGGTCGAGATCTCCGGAATGCCGGTGCTCCGCAACCCGGTGCAGGAGTGGGACGTCGATCTGAGCGGACCCGGCGAGCAGCTCGAGGTGTCCGCCAACACGCTCCACGTCGCGCTGGCGATCCCCGAGGAGGAGGCCGAGCGCATGTACGAGGAAGCACGCCGCTGAGCACGCCCGCGCCGAGGATGGTCCTCGTGCTCAGCGAGTGCTGGACGATGACCTCACCGCGCGACCTGCGCGCGCTCGTGCGCATGGCGCAGGAGGCCGAGGACGCCGGATTCGACGCGGCTATGGTGAGCGAGCATGTGGTGCTCGGAGCGGGCGCCGACGCAAACGGCCCGATGGCCAACCCGCGCGAGTACGCCCTGCCGGGCAACCAGGACCCGCGCATGCCGTGGCCGGACTCGCAGGTGCTGCTCGCGGCGATGGCCGCCGTCACGACTCGGCTGCGCCTCTTTGCCGCCGCGATCATCGCGCCGCTGCGCCACCCGCTGACGCTCGCCAAGTCGCTCGCGACGCTCGACCTGCTGAGCGGGGGCCGGCTCGTCGTGCTGCCGACGCCGAGCTGGCACCGAGCCGAATACGACGCGCTCGGCGTCCCGTTCGAGGCACGGGGCGAGCGGCTCGACGAGCATCTCGCGGCCTGGCGCGCCGCGTGGGGCCCCTCCCCGTCGTCCTTCCAGGGGCGCCATTACCGATTCGAGGACGTCCATTGCGAACCCAAGCCGTTCGCGGCGAGCGGCGTAGCGCTGCATTTCGGCTCCTCGTCGATGCACGAGCGCCTGATCCGGCGGATCGTCACCTACGGGAGCGGCGTCAACCCGCTCGGCCGTCCGGCCCCGGGCGAGCTCGAGCGCCTGGCCGAGGCGATGCGCGCCGCCGGTCGCGATCCCGCGGAGCTCGAGCTCGTCGGCGGCACGCGCGCCGTGTTCGAGGACGAGCGAGGCGTCGCCGACCTGGGCGCCGCGCTGGACTCGATTCCCGCGCAGATGGCGGAGGGGTTCACGACGTTCTGCTTCAAGCCGTCGCAGTTCACCGACGACGCCGTCGAGGTCGGGGCGCTGTGCCGCGAGGTGATCGCGCGGGTGTCGGCGCTCGTCTAGAGGCGCGGCGAGTACTCGGCGAACTCCCAGTCGGTGACCCAGGCGCGGAAGCGGTCGAGCTCGACCGCCTTGTTGACGCGGAAGGTCTCGACGAGCTGGGCGCCGAGCGCCTCGGCCATCAACGGGTCGGCGCCCAGGGCGTCGAGCGCGTCCGGGAAGTTCGACGGCAGCGCCGGCCCCTGCTCGGCCTCGGGCAGCTCGTAGAGGAAACCCTCGATCGGCTTCGGTGGCTCCAGCTCGCGCCGGATCCCGTCGAGGCCCGCGGCAAGCACCGCCGCCGCGGCGAGGTAGGGGTTGGCCGTCCCGTCGCCGAGCCGGGTCTCAAGGCGCGTGGCGGCGCCGCGCTCGGGCGGGATCCGCACGAGCGTCATGCGGTGGTCGTGGCCCCAGCAGACGCGCGTCGGCACGAGCGCTTCGGCGTTGATCCGCCGGTAGGAGTTCACGGTCGGGTTGAGGAAGACCATCATTGCCGGGGCGTGCTCGAGGACTCCCGCGAGGAAGGCCCGGGCGAGCGTCGAGAGCCCGTCGGGGTCGGCCTCCTCGGCGCAGGCGTTGTTCGCCCCGTCAGCCAGCGAGACGTGCAGGTGAAGCCCCGATCCCTCGTCGTCGTTGAACGGCTTGCCCATGAACGTCGCGCGCAGCCCGTCGCGCGCGGCGAGCTCCTTGACCATGTCCTTGAAGCGGAAGGCGCGGTCGGTCGCCTCGAGCGCCTCGCCGTGGTGCATGTTGATCTCATACTGGCTTCGACCGTACTCGTGGCAGCCGGCGATCGCGTGCAATCCGAGCTCGACGGCCGTGTCGAGCATCGTCGCGAGCACCCCGGCCGGGTCGGCCTGATGGCCGACCGTGTAGGGCGGGCTGTCCATACCGGCATAGGGGCGAAACCCGCCCGGCGCCGACGGGTCCGGCTCGCAGAGGTAGAACTCGAGCTCGTGCGCGAGGACCGGTGTGACTCCGTGCTCCTCATAACCCGCGAGCACCCGCCGCAGCGCGCCGCGCGAGTCGCAGGCATACGGCTGCCCGCTGATCGAGTCGAAGAGGTCGCAGATGCAGACCGCGACGCGCGGGTCCCACGGAAGCGCGCGCAGCGTCGACAGGTCGGGCCGGGCGCGGATGTCGGGAAAGCCCTGCTCGAAGCCCGCGGTCACGTTGTGGCGCAGGTCGACGGTCATGATCGCCTCGACGAAGCCGACGCCCTCCTCGACGACGTGCTCGAACGCCGCCACGGGAATGTCCTTGCCGCGGCAGATGCCGTGCAGATCGGCGTACTGGAGCCGCACGACGCGGATCCCCGCCTTGGCCACCTCGGACACATCCAGGGTCATCGACGCGCCTCTCCCCTTCGCTGGTTTGCCTGCTGCGCGAGCAACTTACCGGCCGCCGTCGCGCAGGAACTGCTCGACCAGCGACTCCGGGAAGGACTTGTCGGCGATCGCATAGGCGAGCGCGGTCATGCGGAAGGAGTCCGAGAGGTAGAAGCGCTCATACAGCTCGCCGCGGCCGCCGAGCTCTGAGCCGATGAAGTCCCAGGCCAGGCGGAAGAGGCGGATGCGTCGCGTGGCGTCGGCGCCGGCGGCCTGGAAGTAGCGCTCGATCTGCTCGGCGAGCGGTCCTTCGAGATCGGCCTGCGAGGGCGTCGCCATCAGGCTCGAGCCGCCGAGCAGCGCGAGGATCTCGTTGGCGCGCGGCATCCACTTCGGCATCGCGCCGCGCAGCGCGACGAACGGCCGCTGATCGGGACACAGCACGCCCGCCTCGTCGGCCTCGGCGCCGGCCTCGGCCGCGACGATCGCGCTGCGCGCGAGCTCGGAGTAGATCCACAGCTCGCCGAGCTTCTCCTGGACGTGGTCGTGGCCGACGCTGCCGGTCGTGTTGGCCATCAGGTGGCCGAGCCCGAGCGCGAACGCGAGCTTCACGTGGGCGCGGGTGAACGCCTGGTGCATGATGTGGCTTCGCCAGCCGGTCTCGGTGATGACCTCGCTGTAGCCGACCGTGTCGCCGTCGAGGAAGACCCGCTCGCGCGGCACCTCGACGTCGTCGAAGATCACGAACGCGTCCTGCTCGTCGAAGCGCGAGGAGATCGGGTGGTCGAACGCCCCGGGCGGCTTGGCGAAGCTGTCGCGGCAGATCAGGCGCAGGCCGGGCGTCGCGATCGGGATCGCGAACGACAGCGCGTAGCGGCCGTCCTGGGGCCGGATGTCCGAGCCGGGGTAGACGAGCAGCTCGTCGGCGAACGGCGCCAGTGTGGCCAGCATGCGCGCGCCCCGCACGACGATCCCGCCGGCGCTCTCGCCGATCTTGTGCAGCGAGACCTGCCCCATCGCCTGCTCGGCCTCCGGCTTGGTGCGGTCGACCTGGGGGTTCATCAGCGCGTGCGTCGTCGAGAGGTCGTGGTCGCGCATGTACTCCTGGTACGCGACGAGATTCGCAGCGCCACTCGAGTTGCCCCGTCGCGCCCACACCTCCGAGCGGCCGGCGAAGCAGGCGAAGGTCACGTTCAGGTAGTCGGGCGTGCGCCCCATCACGCCACCGGACAGCGCGGCCACCAGCTCGAACGCCCGCCGTCGCGCAAGCAGGTCCTCGCGCTCGCGCGGGATCACGTGCGTGACGTTGACGAGCGTCGAAGAATCCGAAGGAGAGGGGACGAGCATCTCGGCGGCGTGCTCATGCTGAAGATCGAACACGCGCGCGAGCGAGAGCGCCGCGGCGCGCAGCTCGAGGTGGTCGAGCGGGTGACTGATCCGCTCGCCGCGCAGCCAGATCTCGCGGCCGCCCTGGCGCAGCCCGTCGAGGAACTGCTCGCCCGTGCGTGCCCCGGTCCTCTGCCCAACCGACGTGAGCGCCATCAGCCGGCTCCGCCCGCCACCGGATCCTCGAGCGGCGGCAGCCCGTGGCCGAGCGCCTCGAAACCCTCGCGCTCGGCCTGCACCGCGGCGGCGTCGAAGCGGAAGTACGAGCGCGGCGGAAGGATCCCCCAGGTGTTCGAGGAGTGGGCGTTGTCGGGCCACGCTCGGGGCTCGTGGTCCGGTCTCAGTTGCTCCATGTCGCTGTAGAGCTCGACCAGGCACTCCTCCTCCGGGATCCGCACGTACGCCGCCAGGTTCTGCCCGAGGGCGTGGCGCACCGGGCCCCACGCCAGCCACCGTCCGTGCTGCGCGAGGTGGTCGAGCGCGACCCGCAGCTCCCCCCAATCGGTCAGCTCGAACGCGAGATGGTGGAAGTGGTAATCGCCCTTGCCGACCAGCGCCACCGTGTGATGGTCTGCCCCCAGGTGCAGCCAGCAGCCCTCGTCGCCGAGCCGGTCGGTGACGCGCATCCCCAGCGCGTCGCAGTAGAAGTCGGTCAGCGCCGCGAGGTCGCCGGTCAGCGAGTTGACATGGCCGAGCTTGCGCGGATGAAACCCGGGAAGGGTCGTCGTCGACCGGGCGATCGCGGGGCGGGGATCGGAGTCGGGCGCGTACGCCACCAGCTCGACGCCGTGGCCATCGGGATCGCGCAGATGCAGCGCACCGGTCGAACGCTCGTACTCGACCCCCAGCCCGTCCAGGTGACGGGCGGCGTCATCGACCGTGACGCGGCGATCGAGCTCATACCCGGTGTGGTCAGCGCCCGGCGCGTCCGACTGGACCAGCTCCAGCGAGTAGGGCTCGTAGGCGCACGCGAGCAGTGCACGCCCCGTGCCCCGGCCGCGAACCGTCAGCCCGAACTGGATCGACCAGCGCTGGACGGCGGCATCGAGGTCCACGGTGCGAAGACAGACGTGATGGATACGGCCCAGCGAGATCATCGGACGGGGGTTTTGGATACAGTATCCGCCGCTGTGGGTGATGGTCAAGAAGACGAGCGCCGTGCTCGCGCCCTGAAGCGGCTCGCCGAGCTGAACGACGAGCCGGGCGGCGATGAGTTCCTGGCCCGGATGGGAGCGCTCGGGGACTGGATCGTCGACTGGGCCTTCGGCGAGGTCCACACCCGTCCCGGCCTGACCGCGCGCGAGCGCGAGCTCATCATCGTCGCGGTGCTGGCGTCGCTCGGCTCGAGCGATCCCCAGGTGCGGGCGCACATCCGGGCGCTGCGCGCGATCGACGTGCCCTGGAACGAGATCGAGGAGACGATCCTGCAAACTACGCCGTACGCCGGGATCCCCAGGGCGGTCAACGCGATGAAGGTGCTGCGCGAGGAACAGGAGGCCGATCGGTGAAGGCGGTGCGGTTCATGAACCCGGACGGGGATACCCGGATCGGGGCGCTGGGCGAGGACGGGACGATCACGGACGCCGGCGCGGCCGACCCGCGAGGGTTCCTGCCCACGGCCCTCGGGTGGGAGGCGATCCAACAGGCGGACGGCCCGACCCTTCGGGCCTCCGAGGTCAGGCTCCTCCATCCGGTCGTGCCCGAGAAGCTCATCGGGATCGGGCTCAACTACCGCTCGCACGCCGAGGAGTCGCAACTCGACATCCCGGCCGTCCCGGTCATCTTCGCGAAGTTCTCCTCGTCCCTGGTCGGACCCGGCGCGGAGATCGTGATCCCGCGCGAGGAGACCCGCCCCGACTACGAGGGCGAGGTCGCGGTGGTGATCGGCCGGCACACCTACCGGGCCGACGCGGCCGAGGCGCGGGCCGCGGTCGGCGGGATCGCCGCCATCAACGACGTGTCGGGCCGGCGCGCGCAGCTCGAGACCCCGCTTCGCCAGTTCACGCTCGGCAAGAGCTTCGACACGTTCTCGCCGCTCGGCCCGTGCATCGCCTCGGCCGAGGGCGTCGACCTCGCCGACATCGACCTCCGCACGACCGTTTCGGGCGAGCTCATGCAGGACGCCAACACCCGCGACCTGATCTTCTCGGTCGTCGAGCTGATCGAGTACATCTCGGCGGGCGTCACGCTCGAGCCCGGCGACGTGATCGCCACCGGCACGCCGAGCGGCGTCGGCGACGGGCGCTCGCCCAAGCGCTACCTGCGCGCGGGCGACACCGTCGACGTCTACGTCGAGGGCGTGGGCACCCTGTCGAACCCGGTCCGCGACGAGCTCTGACATGGGGCTGCGCTGCGCGCAGCGTCCGTGGGGCCGGGCTCCCCGTCCGGACCGGGAACGGCCGCGTTCCGCTGCCCGTAGTGATAGGTTCCCCGGCCACATAACCAGCCGAGTCACCGGACCATCCGTGGACGGTGAACGGGGGACCCACTGCGATCCGCGTGATCGCCGGGGCGAATCGCCGAGCCACTTGGCGTAGCGCATTGCGCGAGCCCGCCAGCTAACCCCGCAGGCTCTTCGAGTGGGAGGTTTGTGGACACCGCGCCTGACCGTGAGTGGGTCGATCCGTGGCAGGAATCGCTCGAGCGCTCGCTCGCCCGGCGCGGCAAGTCGACCCGGTCCGCCACCGGGCGCGGCCGGCGTCGAACGCCCCGGTCCACCGCGGCACGCCTCCTGACGCGACTCCTCACCGCCCGGGCCGTGCCGGGGGTCGTGGTGGCGGCGGCCATCCTGGCCGGTGCGCTCAGCGCCGGCGGACCGGAAGCCTCTCCCCCGGCAGCCCGCGCCGACGCCCAGCGCGCCGCGCTCGCCCCGCCGCCCACGACACCCCGCCCGAAACCGGTCGGGTGGCGCGATTGCCCCCTGGCGGTCGCGCCGGTCGGCTATGTCAATCCGCTCGCGAACGCAGTCGTGAAGCCTGAGCGGGTCGACCAGGGCGTCGACTACGCCGGCACCGGGACGCTCGCCGCGATCGGAGCCGGACGGATCACCCACCTGGCCACTGAGAACACCGGATGGCCCGGAGCGTTCATCGAGTACCAGCTGCTCGACGGCGCCGACGCCGGCTGCTACGTCTTCTACGCCGAGGGCGTGACGCCCGCGGATGGCTTGCGCGTGGGCGACACGATCAGCGCCGGCCAGCCGATCGCGACGATCATCAAGATGTACCCGACCGGCATCGAGATTGGCTGGGGCGCCGGCATCGCCACCAAGGCCTACGCGAAGGTCGCCGGGAAGTGGAGCGCCGCCGACGATCAGGACAACGTCGCCACCGCCGCGGGCAAGAGCTTCTCTTCGCTGATCGCCGCCCTCGGCGGTCCGCCGGGAAAGGTCGAGGGCTAGCTGTGCCCGATTCGACTTCTCACGGCGTCACGTAGGCGCCGGAGGCCTTCGCCC
>DATBPB010000003.1:0-45457 GCA_036561565.1 Solirubrobacteraceae bacterium
AGAGGCTACCGTCGCTGCCTGGCAGCGCCGGCTCGAGCCACTCCAACGACAGCTCGCCGGTGGCTGCCACCTGACGCGCGACATTCCTGCACTCATCACCGACGCCGGGTACGTGATCGAGCGCGTCGAGCAGCGTTACGCGAAGGGACCACGACCCTGGTCGTGGTTCTCGCTCGGCGTCGCGATCAATCCTCAATAGGTGGTCGCGATCGGGAGCGACGCGCTCGGCGCGTTTGCGCGCAACGGCGGCTGACGCTCGCACGGCGACGCCGCGCGGAGCTCAGGCCGCCGTCTGACCGGCTGGTGACGGTGTCGCTCGGATGACGAAGTGATACGGCAGGCCAGCCGGGATCTCTGCTGCATCGAACCCGGCGCCGCGCAGCTCGCTGGTTGCTTCCGCGGCGGTGTAGAGCAGCCGGTCGGGTGGACCGGCTGGGCGTGGCCGACCGCGTTCCCAGTCGACGACGAGGAGCATGCCGTCGGATGCGAGAATGCGCCGCATCTCGCTGAGCGCGTCCTCGCCACGGACCTCGTGCAGCAGGTTCAGGGCGAGGATCCGGTCCGCCGCGCCGTCGCGCAGCGGCACGCTGTTGGCGTGAATCAGCGCAACGTCAGCGTTCGCGGTGCCGCCGAGCCGATTCTGCAAGTGCACGAGCATTTCGGCGCTCTCATCGACCGCCAGGATTCGCCCCCGGGGGATCGCCGCGGCCACGGCAACCGCAAAGCGGCCGGTGCCGGCGCCGTAGTCGACCACGGTTTCACCCCCTTCCAGTCCAAGCAGCGCGACAAGCTGATCGCCGGGTAGGTACTGCTCGCGCTCCGCCTCGTCGAGGATCGACGCGCGCGCGGGGTCGAACTTCTTGGGATCGCGCTCTGCCATCAGCTTTTTCGGAGATCCGCCTCCACGTTCGCCAGCATGCGGGCGGAGGGACTTGAACCCCCAAGGGCTTTCGCCCACCGGCTCCTAAGGCCGGCGTGTCTACCAATTCCACCACGCCCGCTTGCGCTGCGGTCCGTTCTAGCAGAGCGCGGCTACGATGCGCCCGGGCCCGGGTGCCCAAATTGGTATAGGGAGCGGTCTCAAAAGCCGCCGCTCGAAAGAGCATGTGGGTTCGAGTCCCACCCCGGGCACTCGCACTTCGCGGGACAATCCGGTGACCATGCGCCGCCGTGCCGCCGTCGCCCTCATCGCGCTCGCCCTCGCGCTCATCTTCAGCGCTGAGACGGACCTTTCGACGCGCACCACGCGGGCCTGCGGCAGCTCGACCGGGGCGACCGTCGCCGCCGTCGATGCCATCGTCGCCGGGCGCATCTACCGCAACGAGCTCGCCGGCACCGAGGTCAGCGCGGACCTTGCGCACGTCAACGGCGCTTCAGACCTCACCTCCGCGGCGGCTGCCGGAGACCGCGCGGCGGCACTTCGCGCGGTCCGGCGCGTCGTCTTCCACCACCGCTGGCACATCGTTCGCCTGCGTGTCCTCGACCTCCGCGGGCGGCTCCTCGCCGACGTCGGCGGGCCGTTCGTGCTCGCGCCAGTCGCCGGCGTGCTTCGCTCGCGCGGCCGCACCGTCGGGCGCTTCCTGATGAGCGTGCAGGACGACGTCGGTGAGGCCAAGCTCATCCAGCGCTTCATCGGCGACGCCGCGGGGTTCTACGTCGCCGGCAGGCTGGTCGCGGCGTGGGGGGCGAACTTCCCGGCACGCGAGCCGACCTCGGCTTCGCTCGCGCTGGCCGGCCGTCGCTACCTGATCGCCCGCCAGGCCTTCTCGGCATTTCCATCGGGACGTCTCGACGAGCTCCAGCTCGTCGCCTCTCCCCCGCCCGGCCTGGCTCGCTCCTCGTGCGCGATGGCGCGGGCGGGCGCCTTCGGGGCCGTCGCGGTCCGCTTCGCACAGCTGGCGACGGGCCTCGCGCACGCCTACTACGGCTACGCGGCGACGGTCACGCTGTACACCGGCGCGCTCGTGTTCGTCCGCTCGGGCGCCAACCAGCTCGCTTCGAGCGGCGGCGTCGGGCCCGTGTCGCTGCCGCAGTCGGGCAGCGTCACCTACCGCGGGCGCAGCTGGACCGTCTTCTCCTTCGCCCCGATGCGTGCCGCGCGCGTCTACGTGCTCGCGCCGCCAGCGTGAGCGCCGAGCGCGCAAACCGCCCGGGCGAGTTGCTCGACCGCGTCGACGAGCACGATCGCGTGATCGGGACCGTCCGCAAGGGCGACACCGAAGGCGACCCCTCGTTGATCCACCGCGAGGTCGCGATCCTGATCCACCGCTCGGGCAGCCGGGAGCTCCTCTGGCAGCTCCGCAGCGCCGCCAAGACCGTCATGCCGCTGACCTGGGACTTCGCCTGCGCCGGCCACGTTGGGGCCGGCGATCAGCCGGAGGCGGCGGCGCACCGCGAGCTGCTCGAGGAGCTCGGCTTCGACACCGAGCTCGAGCTGCTCGAGCGCCGCCTGGTGCGTCAGCCCTGGGAGAGCTACTTCGTGAGCGTGTTCGCCGGGGCGCTACCCGCTCGCGTCGAGCCGCGGCCTGACCCCGACGAGGTCGCGGGGGTCGAGTGGTGCGACGCGGCGGGCCTTCGCGAATGGATCGCCGCCGGGCGTGCGCTCAGTCCGATCGCGCGCGAGACGGCGCAGGCGTTCTGGGCGGGCCGGCTCGGCTGACGGGCGCCGGCGCCGGCCCTTCCCGCGCGCGGCGCTCACCCCGTGGCGCCTCAGAACAGGCCTACCGTGCGGCCCTGCGAGTCGATGTCGATGTCGAAGGCGGCGGGTGCCTTGCCGAGCCCCGGCATCTGCATGATCTCGCCGCACAGCGGCACAAGCCAGCCCGCGCCGGTGTAGGCGCGGATGTCGCGGATCGGCAGCGTGTAGCCCTCCGGCGCGTTGCGCAGCGTCGAGTCGTGCGAGAGCGAGAGGTGGGTCTTCGCCATGCAGACGGGCAGCTCGTCGAGCCCGAGGTCGGTGAACTCCTTGAGCTTGCGCTCGGCGACCGGCGAGAACTCGACGTCGCCCGCGCCGAAGATCTGCGTCGCGACCGTCTCGATCTTCTCGGCGATCGGCGCGTCGATCGGATAGAGCTCGGCAAACGAGCCCGGCTGCTCGCAGGCCGCCACGACGGCCTGCGCGAGGTCCGCGGCGCCGGCGCCGCCCGAGCCGAAGCCGTCGTTGATCTCGGCGGCGAAGGCGCCCGCCTGCAGGCACAGCTGACGCGCCTTCTCGAGATCCTCGTCGCTGTCGCCGGCGCGGCGGTTGACGCCCACCACGCACGGCAATCCGAACCTGGCGACGTTGGCGAGGTGTCGCCGCACGTTGGCCATGCCGAGCTCGAGCGCGGCGTCGTCGTCGCCGCCACCGTGGTGCTTGATCGCGCGGACGGTCACGACGAGCACGACCGCCGACGGGCGCAGCCCGCCCATCCGGCAGACGATGTCGAAGAACTTCGTCATCCCCATGTCCGAGCCGAAGCCGGACTCGGTGACGACGTAGTCGGCGACCTTCTGGCCGATCAGGTCCGCGAGCAGGGAGTTGTTGCCGTGGGCGATGTTCGCGAACGGCCCGCAGTGCATCAGGCACGGCTGGCCTTCGAGTGTCTGGACGAGGTTGGGCTTGATCGCGTCCTTGAGCAGGACCGTCATCGCGCCGCCGGCATGAAGGTCCTCGGCGGTGATCGGCTTGTTGTCGCGGTCGGCCGCCGCGGTGATGGCGCCGAGGCGGCGGCGGAGGTCCTGGAGGTCTCGTGAGACGGCGAGGATTCCCATCACCTCAGACGCCGCGGTGATGTCGAAGCCCGTTTCGCGCGGATAGCCGTTGGCGGTGCCGCCGAGCGCCACGACCATGCTGCGCAGGGCCCGGTCGTTCATGTCGATCGCGCGCCGCCAGCCGATCCGCAGGGCGTCGATGCCGAGCTCGTTGCCGTTGTGGATCGAAGCGTCGATCATCGCTGCGAGCAGGTTGTTGGCGGCGGAGATCGCGTGGATGTCGCCGGTGAAGTGGAGGTTGAGGTCCTCCATCGGCACGACCTGGGCGTAGCCGCCTCCGGCCGCTCCCCCCTTGACGCCGAAGACCGGGCCCAGCGACGGCTCGCGCAGGCAGGCGATCGGGTTCTTGCCGATGTGTCCGAGGCCCTGCGTGAGGCCGACGAGCGTCGTCGTCTTGCCTTCCCCGGGCGGCGTCGGCGTCATCGCGGTGACGCACACGAGCTTCCCGTCAGGCTGTCCGGAGAGGCGCTCGATGACCTCCAGCGAGATCTTCGCCTTGTGCCGGCCGTAGGGCTCGAGCTCCTCCGGGCGCAGGCCGATCCGCGCGCCGATCTGCTCGATCGGCTGAATCTCGGCTTCCTGGGCGATCTCGAGGCTGCTCTTCATTGTTCAATCCTCCTGTACAGGCGCGCGGACGATACACGTCGGCGGCGCCGACCGCATCGCCACCTGCGCCAGCGTCCTAGCGCCCCTGCGCCGAGGTCCTGTCGGCCTCGATGATCGCCGCCAGGCGGCCCAGCAGCTCACTCTGCGCGACGAGCGTGCCGCCGCCGACATCCGCCGCGGCCAGCCCGACCGCCTCGCAGACGAGCACGCCGGCGGCTGTGTCCCACAGCTTCACGCCGCGCTCGTAGAAGGCGTCGTGGCGGCCGATCGCCGTCCATGCGAGGTCGAGCGCCGCGGAGCCGAAGCGGCGGATGTCGCGCACCTGCGGAAGCAGTCGCGCGACTAGCTCGCCCTGCCTTGCGCGCAGCGCCGGGTCGTAGGCGAAGCCGGTCGCGAGCAGCGACTGGCCGAGCTCGACGACGAGGTCGCCGCGCCAGGCGAGCTCCGCGCCGTTGCACGCCGCGCGGCCTCCCCGTAGCGCGGTGAAGGTCTCGCTGTGCAGCGGATCGTGGACGACGCCGGCCAGCGCGCCGTGCTCATCGAACGCCGCGATCGAAACGCACCACTGCGGGATGCCGTAGAGGTAGTTGACGGTCCCGTCGAGCGGGTCGACGACCCAGCGGATGCCGCTCGAGCCGCGCTGATCGGCGCCCTCCTCCTCGCCGAGGAAGGAGTCCTCGGGGCGTTCCGCCGCGAGCAGCTCGCGGATCGCGCGCTGCGAGGCCAGGTCGGCCTCGCTGACGGGGTCCGTGGGAGTCGACTTGCTCGCGACGCTGGTTTCGCGACCGGCCTCGAAGCGAGCTGCGAGCAGCGCACCGGCCCGTCGCGCCGCCCGCTCGGCGAGGGCGAGCAGCTCGGCGGCGTCGACGCTCACGGCCACGGGCCGCCGCGGCGACGGCGACGGCGCGAGCGTGGCACGGTCAGCTCAGAGGCCGGGCCGAGCAGTCGCCAGGCGTCGCGAGCGAGACGAAACGCGGAGGCGAGGATCACCCACATCGGCCAGAACGAGGCGTCCGCACCGGTCGCTGCCCAGACCGCCACGCAGCCGAGGTCGAGGATCACGACGGCGCCGGCATCCTGGAGGATGCGCCGGCGCGTGAGATCGCGCGAGCTCGGCGCCGCGGGAAGAGGGCGCAGGTCGGGAAGATCGTGGCGCAGCTCTTCGAGCTGCGACGTCGTCGTCGCCGCGTAGACCGCGTCGAGGCGTTCGCTGAGCTCCGCGGCGCTGAGCCGGCCGGCGGCGTAGTGCTCGCGGATGTCTGAGGCGGCGCGCTCGCGGTCGCTGTCTGACGCGCGAAGCGGGGGCGTCTCGGGCACCTTCCAGACACTACCCCGACTACCTGCGAGGATGCCGCGTCCGGTGGCGCTGCTCGCAAAGCTCAAGCCCGACGTCACGGCGCTTCGGCACTCGCGCGACTTCCGCGTGATCGAGATCGGGGCGATCGTCTCAGGGCTCGGCAGCCAGGCGGCGCTCGTGGCGATCCCGGTGCAGGTCTACCTGCTGACCGGCTCGACGGCGCTCGTCGGTCTGATCGGCGCCGCCGAGCTGATCCCGATGGTCCTCGTCGCGCTGTTCGGCGGCGCGCTCGCCGACCGAATCGACCGCCGGCGGATCCTGCTCGCCGCCCAGGCCGCGACGCTGACCGGCGCGGCGCTGCTCGCCGTGCTCGCATTCGCCGGACACCCGCCGGTCGCCGCGATCTTCGTCCTCGCGGCGCTGCTGGCGGGATCGAGCACGCTCGACTCGATTGCCCGCTCCTCGATGACCGCCCGGCTCGCGGGCGAGTGGCTTCGCTCGGCGATCGCGTTCAACTTCGGGATGAACCAGGTGACGGCGATCGTCGGCCCGGGGCTCAGCGGCATCGTGATCGCAGCGGCGGGCGTCGGCTGGGTCTACGCAGCGGACGCCGTCAGCGTCCTGATGACGGTCTACGCGGCGCTGACGATCGATCCCCAGCATCCGCATGCGGTCTCCAGCGAGCCGATCCTCGCCTCCGTCACGGCCGGCCTGCGCTTCGCACGCTCGAGCAAGCCCCTGATCGGAAGCTTCGTGATCGACCTCTTCGCGATGACGTTCGGCATGCCGCGCGTCCTCTTCGCGCCGCTTTCGCTGCACGTCTTCCATGCCGGGACCGCCGGAGCCGGCTTCCTCTACGCCTCGGTGGCGGCCGGCGCCGCGGTCGCCGCCCTGTCCAACTCGTGGCTTGCGAGCGCCCGCTGGATCGGGCGCATCACGATCGCGATGGTCGTCGTCTGGGGTGTCGCGATCGCCACGACGGCGCTGACGACGAGCATCGTCGTGGCGGCGATCCTGCTTGCCGTCGCCGGCGCCGCCGACAGCATCAGCGCTGTCTGTCGCACGACGATCGCGCAGCTCGTGACGACCGACGAGATGCGCGGCCGGATGACCTCGACGTTCCTGCTCGTCGTGATCGGCGGAGCGCGCCTCGGCGACATCGAGTCGGGCATGGTCGCCTCGGCGACGACGCCGCGCTTCTCCGTGCTGAGCGGAGGTCTCGCCTGCCTGGCGGGCGTCGGCGTCGTCGTCGCCGCGTTCCCCGGCCTGGCGCGCTTCGACGCCCACCGCTACGCCCGCGCGGCGAGCACGTAGGCCGTCCATATACTCATCGGCCGGTGTCCGCCGGCGAAAGCTCCGTCACGATCATTGGCGCCTCGGGCGCGCTCGGCTTCGGCCTCGCCGTGCGCCTGGCGGCCGCCGGTGTCGCCGTGACGATCGGCTCGCGCGAGGCTTCACGGGCGCGGGAGACCGTCGAGCGGGCAGGCCTGGTCGTGCCCGCCGGGCGCCTCGACGGGCTTGAGAACGCCGCCGCCGCGGCGGCCAACGAGGTCGTGATCCTGAGCGTCCCGTTCGCCAGCCACCAGGCGACCGTCGCGCACATCGCCGCCGCGATGCGCGACGGGCAGATGCTGATCGACGCGACCGTACCGCTGGCCGCCTCGGTCGGCGGGCGCCCGACGCGGATGCTCGGCGTCTGGCAGGGGTCGGCGGCGCAGCAGGCGCAGGAGCTCCTACCCGACGGCGTAGCGGTGGTAGCGGCGCTGCACACCGTTTCCGCCGCGGCGCTGACCGACCTCTCCCACCCCCTCGACGAGGACGTCCTGCTCGCGGGCGACCGTCGCGAGGACAAGGCGCGCGCAGCGGCGCTGATCGGCCGGATCGCGGGCCTTCGCTGCGTCGACGTGGGACGCCTCGAGATGGCCCGCATCACCGAGTCGCTGACGGCCCTGCTGATCTCGGTCAACGTGCGCCACAAGGCTCACTCCGGGATCCGCCTGACCGGTCTTCCCGACTCGCTCTGGTGAGCGTCGTCCTGCTGTCGGGCGGCACCGGCGGCGCGAAGCTCGCACGCGGCCTGTACGAGCTGCTCGGCGCAGAGCTTGCCGTGATCGCCAACACCGGCGACGACATCGAGATCCACGGCGGATACGTCTCGCCGGATCCCGACCTGATCACGTTCTGGCTCGCCGACCGCATCGACCCCGACCGCGGCTGGGGGCTCGCGGACGACACGTTCGCGGCGATGGAGATGCTGCGCCTGCTTGGGCGCGAGACGTGGTTCTCACTCGGCGACCGAGACCTCGCGCTGTGCCTCGAGCGTCGCCGGCTGCTCGAGGACGGTGCGACGCTGACCGAGGCGCAGGCCGTCATAACGCGGGCGCTCGGGGTCGCCGCCGCGGTGATCCCGATGAGCGACGGGCGCGTTCGAACGATCGTGCGAAGCGGAGAGCGCTTGCTGAGCCTGCACGAGTTCCTGATCGGCGAGCGCGGCGCCGCGCCGATCGACGAGGTGTCCTTCGACGGCGCTGCGAGCGCCGCCGCCGCGCCGGCGGCGCTCGAGGCGCTCGCCGGCGCCGAGGCAATCGTGATCGGCCCCTCGAACCCGATCCTCTCGATCGCGCCGATCCTCGCGATCTCTGAGATTCGCGCGGCGATCGAGGCCGCAAGTGTTCCGGTGATCGCCGTCAGCCCGTTCGTCGGCGGCGAGGTGCTGAAGGGTCCGACCGCGGCGTGCCTTGCGTGGGCCGGGCGCAGCGCCGACGGTGCCGGCGTCGCGGCGCACTACGGGAGCCTGATCGACGCGATGGTTGCCGACGAGGCCGTCGCCGGGATCCGCGTTCGCGAGTGCGATACGTGGATGGGCGCCGCGAGCGCGCGCCGCGAGGTCGCCGAGAACGTGCTCGCGCTGGCGGGCGAGCTCGCCGCCTGATGCGCACCCTCGCCGTGGTGCCTGTCAAGCGCTTCGAGATCGCGAAGTCGCGGCTGCACGCGGCGCTCGAACCGCAGCACCGGCGGCGCCTCGCCGAGGCGATGGTGTCTGACGTGCTCGCGACACTGCGCTCGTGTGAGGCGCTCGAGGCGGTCGTCGTGGTGACCAACGAGGCGGCCGTGTCGGCAACCGCCGCCGCGCACGGTGCGACTGTCCTCCGCGACGCAGCGGAGTCGGGGCAGAGTGCGGCTGCGCTGGTCGGCGTGCGCCACGCGCTCGACGCAGGTTACGAGCGCGCGCTGCTCGTTCCCGGGGATTGCCCCGCGCTGGCCGCCGGCGAGCTCGCGGCGCTGCTCGCGTCGGCCCCGCCCGCTCCGTCGGTGACGATCGTCTCAGACCGCCACGGGACGGGCACCAACGCCCTCGTGCTCGCGCCGCCGGACGCGATCGAGCCGTCCTTCGGCCCCGGCTCCTTCATCCGCCACCGCGACGCGACGCATAGCGCCGGCGCGCTGTGGCACGTCGCCGAGCCACCCGGCCTGCTGCTCGACATCGACACCCCCGAAGACCTCGCGGCGCTGCGCGACAGCGCGGTGCCCGGGCCGCGGACTCGCGCGGTCCTCGGCGAGATCTGATGGGCGCGTTCGCCGCGAGGGCCGTGGAGGGGTTGGGCGAGATCCCCGCCGGGTCAGACCTCGGCGCGCTGATCGCGGCTGCCGCTGCCGGGCTGAGCGGGACCGACGTCGTCGTGATCGCCCACAAGGTCGTGTCCAAGGCGGAGGGGCGCGTGCGGCGCCTGGCCGACATCGAGCCCGGCCCGCAGGCTGCCGAGCTCGCCGCCGCGCACGGCAAGGACCCGCGCCACGTCCAGGCGATCCTCGAGGAGTCCGTGGAGATCGTGCGCGCCGAGCGCGGGGTGCTGATCGTGCGCACGCATCAGGGCTTCGTCTGCGCAAACGCGGGCGTCGACGAGTCGAACACCGCCGAGGACGGGACGCTGATCCTGCTGCCGCTCGACGCCGACGCCTCGGCGCGCGCGATCCGCGCCCGGCTCCGCGAGCTGACCGGTCACGCAGCGGCGGTTCTGATCAGCGACAGCTTCGGCCGCGCCTGGCGCATCGGCCAGCTCGACTGCGCCGTCGGCATCGCCGGCCTGGCACCGCTCGACGACTGGCGAGGCCGCACGGATCGGCGCGGCCGCGAGCTGCATGCGACGGTCATCGCGGTCGCCGACGCGATTGCCGCCGCCGCCGACCTCGCCCGCACAAAGGGCTCGGGCGAGCCCGTCGTGATCGTCAGCGGGCTGGGCGCCCATGTCCTCGCCGAGGACGGTCCCGGCGCGGCCGCTCTGATCCGCGCCCGCGCCGAGGACCTGTTCCGCTGAAGATCAGCCGGCGGGCTCGCGCGTCGAGACCGCGGCGCCGGACTCGACCCGCGCCTCTGGCTCCCGGAAGATCGCGTGGACCAGTCCGCCGATCGCCCCGCCGAGCAGCGGCGCGACGATGTAGATCCACTGGTGCGGGAAGTGTCCGTCGATCAGCGCCGGCGTGATCGACCGCGCCGGGTTGAACGAGCCGCCCGACATCGGACCGACGGTCGTGGCCGCGGTGAAGACGAACAGGCCGATCGCGAACGGAGCGAAGACGCCGTTCCACGGGGCGCGCTTGTCGGTCGCGACGGTCGTGATCACCAGCACGAACAGGAAGGTGAGGATCAGCTCGAGGACGAACGCCTTGCCGTCGGAGATGCCCTGCCCGGGCAGCGTCAGGACGGCGTGCAGCACGGCATGGCTGAAGACGAGCCGCAGGACGAGCGACGCGAGCACGCCGCCCACGATCTGCGCCAGCCAGTAGGGCACGATCTCGGCGGCCGGGAAGCGCCCGGCGAAGGTCAGGCCGAGCGTCACCGCCGGGTTGTAGTGCCCGCCGGAGACGTGTCCGAAGGCGAAGATCATCAGCGCCAGGCCGAAGCCGAACCCGGCGGCTACGCCGATCGAGAGGATCGCCCCCGTCGGTTGCGTCACGAGGGCGGCGATGCCGCAGAAGCCGATGAAGAAGAACCCGAAGGTCCCGATCACCTCAGCGAGGAGGCGCTTCGGGAGAACAGGGGGCATAGAACCTCCGATCTGGACCGCGTTTGGTGTGGTCCAGTTCGCCGCGCCCGCCGATAGTCATTCCCGCCTATCCTCGCGTCAGTGGCCCGCGTGCACGTCATCACCGACGACCTGCTGTTCGGCTCGCGCCTTCAGGCCGACCTCTCCGCGGCCGGCCACGCGGTGACGCTCGGCGCAGCCAGCGATCCCCAGGCCGAAGTGCTCGTCCTCGACCTCACCCACGATGCCGCCGCCCGCCTGGCGGCGGTCGCGGTCGCGCCGCGACCGCCCGTTCTGGCCTTCTTCGCGCACGTCGAAACCGACGTGCGGACCGAGGCGCAGGCTGCGGGAATCGAGCTGGTCGTGCCGCGATCTCGGATCGCCCGCGAGGGACCGGCGCTTCTCGCCCGCCTGCTTGCTACTGCGCGTTGATCTCGCGCATCTCCTCGCGCAGCGAGTGCGGCCGGCCCCACTGCGACTCGACCGGCACGCGCCCGCTTCGCACCTCGCGCACCGCCAGCTCGCCGTCGATGCGCGCGTCGTCGAGCAGTCCCAGCGCCATGTGCACGGCGTCGACTGACGCGGCGTGCCCGAAGCGGTGGGCGACGAGCAGCCGCCAGTGCCAGTCGTGCTGGGAATAGGGCTGAGCATTGGCGACCACGAGGAACACGGCGGCGTCCACGTAGCGGGTCTCGTCGGCGATCCGCAGGTCGAGCTCGAGGTCCGTCCAGTCCTCGGGAAGAGCGTCGACTATCTGCTGGAAGGCGTCGGCCAGAGACATCGTCGCAAGCCTAGCGCCCAAGCTGCGCGGGAGCCTCTTGTATGCTCGAAAGCGTGGCTGTCGCGTCGCTGGAGGACCGCTATCGCGCGGCGACCGAGGCGGTCGCCCTGCTCGATCGCTCGCAGCGCGGCAAGCTCGCGCTGAGCGGATCCCAGGCCGTCGAGTTCCTCGATTCGCTGCTCTCAAACGACATCGCCGCGATCGGGCCCGGTCACGGCGCGACCGCCGCGCTGCTCACGCACAAGGGTCGTCTGCTGGCCGAGGTGCGCGTCCTCGCAACGGAAGCCGAGCTCGAGCTCGACTGCGAGCGCCCGGCGCTCCAGGCGCTCTTCGATGCGCTGAACGGCTACCGGATCGGCTACGACGCCGAGCTCCACAAGCGCACCCTCCAGCGCGCCCTGCTGTCGCTGATCGGGCCCGCAAGCGACGCTCTGTTCGACCGCCCTCCCGGCCCGGCGGAGCACGATCACGTCGAGGCGACGGTGGACGGGCGCGCGGTCCGGCTGATCCGCACCGATCTCGGGATCGACGTGCTGTGCGCGAGCGACGACGGCGCGGCCGTCGCGCACGCGCTCGCCGCCGCCGGCGCTCAGACAGTCGACGAGGAGACCGCGGAGATCGTGCGCGTGGAGGCCGGACGGCCGCGCTTCGGCGTCGAGATCGACGAGACGACGATGCCCCAGGAGGCCGGCATCCACGAGCGCGCCGTGTCCTACTCGAAGGGCTGCTACGTCGGCCAGGAGACAGTCGCGCGCCTCTACTGGAAGGGCAATCCGAACCGCCATCTGCGCGGCCTGCGCTTTGCGCAGGCGCCCCAGCCCGGTGCCGCGCTGACGCTCGACGGCCGCGCGGTCGGCGCGGTCGCCTCGATTGCGCACTCGCCGCGCTTCGGGACGATCGGCCTCGCACTGCTGCGTCGCGAGGCCGAGCCCGGCGCGACGCTCGAGGTCTCAGGCGGCGGCTCGGCGACGGTCGCCGATCTGCCGTTCGGGCGCTGACGCCGATACGATGCGGCGCGTCGTGGCCGACCTACGGACAACGAGCACGCGCGCCTGATGTCGGGCTTCGTGCACGTTCCGTGGTACGCGACCGGCTTCCGCGGCGACCAGCTGCAGGCCGAGCTCGAGCGCGTCACGCCGCTGTCGGTCCGCTACGGCGCGACCCAGTACGCCGTCTACCGCAGCCAGGACGACCGCTACAAGTTCCTGCAGGTCATCGAGTTCGACGACCACGTCGCCTGGGAGCGCTTCTGGAACGGCCCCGAGATGATCGACTTCCGCGCCTTCTGCCAGGGCTGGTTCCAGGTGCCGATCATCTACGCCTGGCACGACCTGGTCGCCCACGGCGACGCCGTGCGCCGCACGCCCGCCGGCAACAGCCACTGACTCAACCCTGCTCGAGGGGGGCCATCGTCAGGCCCGCCACGCGCAGCTCCTCCCAATAGTGCTCGGCCGCCTCGCGGTGTCCGCTCCAGACGACCGCGAGGCCGCCTTGGTGAATCCGGTCGGCGAACGCGTAGCCCTGCTCGAGCGTGACGCCCGGGATCACGCGGGCGAGCGTCGCGGCGACGTGATCGAAGGTGTTGTGGTCGTCGTTTCGAACGATCACGCGCCAGCGCCCGCCGAGTGCGTCGAGCGGGTCGACGCTGCGCGCCTGCTCGACGACGTCGCTCAACGCCCGACCTCGCGCTTTGACCAGTAGCGCTCGAGTCCCGCGTAGCACTGATCGAGCGGGGCCGCCAGATCGAAGATCGCATCGGCGCCGTCGAGCTGGGCGCGCGTCTGTTCGATCCACTCCTGGGCGCTCTGCTCGCGAGCCCGCGCGGCGTTGGCCTCCAGTGAGCGCTGTGCGGCGTCGAGGTGCGTCGGGGCGTCGGAGAAGACGCCGAAGTGGGTGATCGCGAGGGCGCGCGGCCGCCACTCGCGAACCGTTTGGAGCGACTCCGTCCAGCGCTCGACATCGATGTCGGGCGGCGGCGTTGGTGCGAGCACGTGCGTGCCCCCCGCCGCGCGAACGCCGCCGACGTCGCCGACGAACGCCGTCTGGGTCTCCGGATGCCAGTAGCTCACGTGGTGGCTTGCGTGCCCGGGCGTGTAGGCGACCTCGAACGCGTCGAGGTCCTCGCCGCCGCGCAGCACGCGCAGGTTCTTCTCGGGGACCGCGCGGACCTCGCCCCACAGGCGCTCCATGTCATCGCCGTAGAGCCGCGTCGCGCTGGCGAGCAGGCGGCTCGGGTCAACGAGGTGCGGCGCCCCACGCTCGTGCACCCAGACCTCGAGATCGGGCCACATCGCCGCCAGCGTGCCGGCCGCACCCGCGTGGTCGAGGTGGATGTGCGTCAACGCCAGGGCGCGCGGGCGGCGATCACCGAGTCCCGCCAGCAGCGTCTGTAGCCGCGATGCCGGGCCGCAGTCGATCAGCACGTCGCCGACCAGAAACGCGCAGATGACGCCTTCCTGGCCGAGCTGTCGGACATCGATCGAGAGGATCGGCGGCTCCATCCCTGTCGCGCGAAACCCTACCCGCGAGCGCCGTTCCTTGACAATCGACAGTTTGCGATATATCGTGATCTTCCTAAGACCTAACTCGATATGAGGAGCAGACGTCAATGACACACAGTTACGCAGGCCGGGAGGATTGCCGGCCACTGAAGGGATACCGCGGCTTGTTGCTGATGCATCGCGGCGCAGGCGGCCCCCGTGGCGGCCGCGGATTCGGCGATTTCGGTCCGGGCTTCGGCTTCGGCGGTCCGCGCGGCTTCGGCCGCGGCGGCAAGGCGCGGCGCGGCGACATCCGCACCGCGGCGCTGCTGCTGCTCGTCGAAGAGCCGCGCAACGGCTACACGATCATGCAGGAGATCGAAGAGCGCTCCGCCGGCGTATGGCGGCCAAGCCCGGGGTCGGTCTACCCCGCGCTCGCGCAGCTCGAGGACGAGGGCATGATCCGCTCTGAGGAGGCCGAGGGACGCAAGCGCTTCGCGATCACCGATGCCGGGCGCGAGCTGCTCGCGGAACGCCCAGCGGACGCGCCGGCGCCATGGGATACCCTGGCGGACGGCGTCTCGCACGAGGTGCAGGAGTTGTTTGGCCTGATGCGCCAGGTCGGACTGGCCGGTGTTCAGCTCGTGCAGACCGCGACCGAGAAGCAGATCAGCGAGGCCAAGCAGGTGCTGATGGAGACCCGACGCGCGATCTACCGAATCCTCGCCGACGGCGACGAGGCGGACCGCAAGTGAACGAGCACGCGAGTGCCGGCGGCGCGGCGACCTTCGCGCCGCCGGCCGCTGCGGCGTCGATTTCGGTTCAGGGCCTCAGCAAGCGCTACGGCGACATCGAGGCCGTGCGCGGAATCGATTTCGAGGTCGCGCCCGGCGAGGTCTTCGGCTTCCTCGGCCCCAACGGGGCCGGCAAGTCGACGACGATCTCGATGCTCTGCACGCTCGTCAAGCCGACCGCCGGGACGGCGACCGTCGCCGGCTTCGATGTCACCCGCGAACGCGACGCGGTCCGCCGCAACATCGGCCTCGTATTCCAGGACACGACGCTCGACACCTACCTGACCGCCGAGCAGAACATGCGCCTGCACGCCGAGCTCTACGGCGTGCCGCGGCAGGCGATCGCCCCGCGGATGCGCCAGGTGCTCGAGATGGTCGGCCTGTGGGAGCGCCGCTCGAGCGCGGTCGCGACCTATTCCGGCGGGATGAAGCGCCGCCTCGAGATCGCGCGCGGGCTGATGCACTCGCCGCGCGTGCTCTTTCTCGACGAGCCGACCGTCGGCCTTGACCCGCAGACGCGCAGCTCGATCTGGAGCTACATCCGCGAGCTCAAGAGCGCCGAGGACATCACGATCTTCCTGACCACCCACTACATGGACGAGGCGGAGTACTGCGACCGCATCGCGATCATGGACAAGGGCGTGATCGTGGTGCTCGATACGCCCGCCGCGCTCAAGGCGTCCGTCGGCCGCGACCGCGTGACGCTCCAGACCGACGACGACGCGGCCGCGATCGCCGAGATCGCCGAGCGCTTCGACCTCAGCGCGCAGGTGTCCGAGGGCGCGGTCACCTTCGGCGTCAGCGACGGCGCGCTGTTCGTGCCGCGGCTGTTCGCCGAGCTGACCGTCGCGATCCGCTCGGTCAGCGTCTCGCGGCCCTCGCTCGACGACGTCTTCATGTCCTACACCGGCACGACGATCCGCGACGCCGAAGCGACGGCGCTCGACCGCAACCGCGCAACCGTTGCGGCGTTCCGCAGGAGGGGTTGATGGCGGCCACGACGACGACCGCCGCCGCCGCGGCCCAGCTCCCGCCGCCGGCGGCCGTCCACGTTCCGCCCGGCAGCATTCGCGGCGACCTGCGCGCGGTCAAGATCGTCTGGCAGCGCGAGATGATCCGCTTCACGAAGGATCGGCTGCGGATCCTCACCTCGCTCGTCCAGCCGATCCTCTTCCTGTTCGTGCTCGGCAGCGGCCTCTCGCACCTGGCCAGCCACGGGACGCACGGCGTCGACCTGCGGACCTTCGTCTATCCGGGCGTGCTGTGCATGGCCGTGCTGTTCACGGCGATGTTCTCGGCGGCCTCGCTGGTCTGGGACCGCGAGTTCGGCTTCCTGCGCGAGATGATGGTCGCGCCGGTCCGCCGCAGCGCCCTGGTGCTCGGCAAGTGCCTGGGCGGAGCGACGGTGGCCACCTTCCAAGGGGTGATCGTGATCGCGCTGGCGGGCCTGGTCGGCGTGCCTTACGCGCCGTCGCTGATCATCGCCGTGTTCGCGCTCCTGCTGACGCTGGCGTTCGCGATCACCGCCTTCGGTGTCATGGTCGCCGCGCGGATCAATCAGATCCAGTCGTTCATGGCGATCACCCAGATGGTGATGATGCCGATGTACTTCCTGTCGGGCGCGATCTTCCCCGTCACCGGCCTGCCCTCGTGGCTCACGGTGCTCAACCGCCTCGACCCGCTGACCTACGCCGTCGACCCGATGCGGCGGATCGTCTTCAACCACCTCCACATCAGCGCGGCAGCGCGCCGCGCGCTCGACCCGGGCCTCACCTGGTGGGGCTGGCGCGTACCGAGCCTCGTCGAGGTGGCCGTCGTCGCAGCGATCGGGCTCGTCTGCCTGGCCGTCGGCGTGGTCGAGTTCAGCGGACGCGAATAGGACCGGGCAACTGACGCGGCGTGCCGAGCGATCGGCAACAATGCCGCGCGGGCATGCTGCTGCTGCTGTTCTTCGCGGTGGTCGTGGGGGCCGGCACCGCCGTGTCGCCGTGCGTGCTCCCGGTTCTCCCGGCCGTCCTCTCAGCGAGCGGATCGGGCGGGCGGCGGCGGCCGCTCGGGATCGTGCTCGGGCTGACGACGACGTTCGCGATCACGATCATCGGCGTCGCCAACGTGATCGGCGGGATCGGCCTCGGTAACGACGGGCTCCGTGACGCCGCGATCGCGGTGCTCGCGCTGTTCGGCGTCACGCTGCTCGTGCCGCATCTCGCCGAGCGCCTCGAGCGCCCGCTCGCGGCGTTCTCGCGGCTTGGCCCGCGATCGCGCGGCGACGGCTTCGCCTCGGGGCTCGTCGTCGGGGCGGCGCTCGGGTTCGTCTACACCCCCTGTGCGGGGCCGATCCTGGCGGCGGTCATCACGGTCAGCGCCGCGAGCGGTCGCGCGGTCGCGGTCGGCATCGCCTACGCCGCCGGCACGGGGCTGATGCTGCTCGCCCTCGCCCTCGGCGGGCGCCGGGTCCTCGAGTGGCTGCGCCGCTCCGGCCGGACCGTCGCGATACAGCGCGCGCTCGGCGTCGTGCTGGTCGCGACGGCGATCGTGCTGGCGACGATGCTCGATGTCAGGCTCAACGAATGGATCGCCCGCCACATCCCGAACGTCAACATCACCGCCTTCGTCGACAACTCGAAGTCCGTCGCGACGCGCCTGAAGGGCGTGCGTGCGGCCAAGCCGCGCTTCGTCGAGCCTTCGTCGCTGCGGGGCGTCGGCCTTCAGGGCGTCGCGCAGCCGACGCTCTACCAGCTTGGCCGGGTGCCGAACTTCGTCGGCACGGAGCGGTGGTTCAACACTGCGGGAGGACGTCCACTGACGATCGGCGGCCTGCACGGCCGCGTCGTCCTCGTCGACTTCTGGACATACACGTGCATCAACTGCATCCGCACGCTCCCCTATCTCGAGGCCTGGGACGCCCGCTACCGCGGCAAGGGCCTGACGATCGTCGGCGTCGAGTCGCCCGAGTTTCCGTTCGAGCGCGATGCCGGCAACGTCCTCGACGCGATTCACCAGTTCGGGATCCGCTATCCGGTCGTCCAGGACAACAATCTCGCCACCTGGGACGTCTGGGGCAACGAGGCCTGGCCGACCGACTTCCTCGTCGACGCCACCGGCGAGGTTCGCTACATCGCGATCGGCGAGGGCGACTACGCGAACACCGAGGACGCGATCCGCGAGCTGCTCGCCGAAGCGGGCGCCCGCAACCTCGGCGCGGGCGCCGATGCCCGCGGCGTCATCGTCCCCTCGCAGCTGACGACCCAGGAGACCTACCTGGGAACCGCGCGCGCGAGCGGTTGGGAACCCGAGAACCCGCACTCGGGCACCGGCACCTACACCGTCCCCGCCACGCTCGGCGTGAGCCGCTTCGCCTACGGGGGAACCTGGCGGATCGGGCCACAGCAGGCGCTTGCGCGATCGGACGCGAGAATCGAGGCCGAGGTGCAGGCGAAGAACGTCTACATCGTCCTCTCGCCGCCCGCTGACGGCGCAGGCCGCGTCGCGGTCAGCGTCGACGGCCGCGCGACCAAGACGATCGCCGTGACCCAGCAGCGCCTCTATACGGTCGCGTCGTTCGCGACCGATTCACGCCACCGGATCGGGCTGCGCTTCGCGCCCGGCACGAGCGGCTACTCGTTCACGTTCGGCTGATGTGGCCGGGGCGGTCCGGCGCGTCTCGTCCCGGTCCGGCTAGCGCGGCCAGATCGCGTCGGCCGCGGCGACGAGCGTCTCGAGCTTGCGCCACTGAACGTCCTCGCTGATCTCGTTGCCGTGGTAGGTCGAGGCGAATCCGCACTGCGGTGAGAGCGCGAGGCGGTCGCTGTCCAGGTAGCGCGATGCCTCGTCGATCGCCCGAACGAGCTCATCGACCGTCTCCACGCGCGGCTTCTTGCTGCTCAGCACCCCCATCACGACGACCGGACCGTCGGGCACGTGGCGAAGCGCCGAGTAGTCGCCCTCGCGCGAGCTGTCCTCCCATTCCATCAGGAAGACGTCGTAGGGCAGCTCGTTGAACATGCGCTCGGCGTAGGGCTCCATCGAGCCGTTGTAGATCCACTTCGACTTGTGGTTGCCGCGACACAGATGCAGTGCGGTGCGCACACCGTCCGGGATACCCTCGAGCACCCTCTGGTCGGCCTCGATCAGGCGGTCGAGCAGCCAATCGGGATCGACGCCGCTGTCGCGGAACATCGCAACCGCGGCCTCGTCCCCGAGCGCCGGGTAGACGGGCCAGTCGAACTGGATGTAGGTCGCGCCGGCGGCGATCGCGGCGGCGACCTGGCGGCGCTCGATGTCGATCATCGCCTCGACCATGTCGGCCTGCGTCGGATAGACGCGGTCGGTGACGCCCGCGACGAAGGCCAGCGGGAACCAGAAGATCGAGGCCGCCGGAAAGGTCACCTTGAAGGGGTGGTCGGTCAGCGTCTCCAGGAACGCGGCTTCGCGAGCGGCGGGCGTGTCGATCGAGTGAAGCTCGGCTTCGACGACCGGCAGGCCGGTGTAGAACTCGACCTCGCCCGTCTCGTTGGTGAACGGGACCTGGCCGGTCCCTGCGGCGAGACCGTCGACGGCGTCGTAGAAGGAACCGGTGAACATGTAGCGGCGGAATTCGCCGTCGGAGACGACGTCGAGCCCGGTGTCCAGCTGACGCGCGACCGCCGCGCGGATCGCCTCGTCCTCGGCCGCGTGCAGCGCGGTCAGGTCCTTCGCTCGCTCCTGCGCCAGCAGCGCGGAGTGTCCTGGCTCGTAGGTGTCCGCGACGAGCCGCTTGAGCTTCGGCGGTCGCAGGAGGCTGCCGATGTGCTCGGCGCGGGCGATCGGGCGCGCTGCGGTCACGAGGTCGATTATGCCGCCGCCGCGGCGACCATGGCGCGTGCTATGGCGCGCACGTCCTCGTCCTCGCTCACATACGGCGGCATCGCGTAGATGAGGTTGCGAAACGGGCGCAGCCAGACGCCCGCGTCGACCGCCGCGGCGGTCGCCGCGGCGAGCGGCACCGGCTCGCGCGTCTCGATCACGCCGATCGCGCCGAGCGCGCGAACCTCGCGGACTCCCGGCAGCGCCACTGCCGCCGCGAGCTCCTCGACGAAGAGGCGCTCGATCGTCGCGACCCGCCGCTTCCAGGCGCCGTCCTCGAGCAGCCCAAGGCTCGCGAGCGCGACGGACGTGGCGAGCGGGTTTCCCATGTAGGTCGGGCCGTGCATCAAGGGCCCGCCGATCGCCTCCGCCACCGCAACGGTGCAGAGCGTCGCGGCGAGCGTGATGTAGCCGCCGGTCAGCGCCTTGCCGACGCACATCACGTCCGGAGCGACGTCCGCGCGGTCGGCCGCGAACATCGTGCCGCTGCGTCCGAATCCGGTCGCGATCTCATCGAAGATCAGCAGCACGTCGTGGCTGTCGCAGAGGGCACGCAGCTCACGCAGGTAGGCCGGCGCGTAGAACCACATCCCGCCGGCCCCCTGAACGACCGGCTCGACGATCGCCGCGGCCAGCTCCTCGCCGTGGCGCTCGAAGAGCGCGCGCAGCTCGGCGATCCAGCCCTCGTCGGTCGGCGCCTCGACGCCGCCCGGCGGTCGCGGCGCGAACACCTGCTCCGGCAGCACGGAGGCGAACAGGTGGTGCATGCCGTCGACGGGGTCGCAGACCGACATCGCCGCGAAGGTGTCGCCGTGGTAGCCGCCACGTAGCGCGAGCAGCCGCTGGCGCTTCGGCCCGGCGGCCTGAAGGCACATCTTCACCGCCACCTCCACCGCGACGGAGCCGGAATCCGCGAAGAACACGTGCTCGAGCCCCGCCGGCGTGAGCTCGACGAGCCGTACGGCGAGCTCGACCGCCGGGGCGTGCGTCAGCCCCCCGAACATGACGTGCGCCATCCGCTCGAGCTGGGAGCGGGCCGCGGCGTCAAGCGCCGGGTGGCGGTAGCCGTGGATCGCGCACCACCACGAGGACATGCCGTCGATCAGCTCGCGACCGTCGCTCAGCCGAAGCCGCACGCCGCTCGCCGCGTCGACGAGCAGGGGCGGCGAGGTTGGCTCGATCATCGCCGCGTAGGGGTGCCAGACGTGGCGGCGGTCAAGCTCAAGCAGTTGCGCCTCGCGCTCCGGCCGGCTCACCGCGGGAGCATAGAATCTGACCGATGAGCGAAGACCCGCGGAACTGGTTGCGCTGCTACCGCTGCTGGTCGAGCGAACTCGAGGTGCAGGTCCACTACGAGGGGATCCACAAGATCGACCCCGTGACGGGTGAGCGCGCCGAGGTGGTGGACGAGATCCAGGAGGCCGTCGTGCAGTGCCTGGACTGCATGCACGACCAGCCGCACCTGGGCTTCGTCGACGGTCGCGTCGAGCCGGTCGAGGACCGCTGGGAGCGGATGGTCGCGGGTACGCCGTGGGTGGCGTCGTGCACCGTCACCGTCGACGCCGACGACGTCGAGACCTGCTCGGGTCCAGAGGCCGGCGATGCATTGTCCTACGCCGCCTTCGGCGACCACGGCGTCCGCGAGTTCTTCACGCACGTTCGCTTCCACAAGCACGACGACGATCGGCGGATCACCGTCCACCTGCTCGTCGAGCTTTACGCGCGCTCGATCGAGGAGGCGAGCGAGGTCCTCGAGAGCGCCGCCCGCGGGGCCCTCCAGGTGACCTCGCTGGCCGAGGAGTCGCGGCCGCCAGCTTCGACCGGCGAGCGCCACTGAGCGCTCAGGCAAACGGCGGGCTCGGCAGGTAGGGCCGAAGCGGCCCGGCCTCGCCGCGCACGCAGAGCGCGCCGTAGGGCACGAGGCGAAGCCCCGCTTGAACGACGACGTCGATCGCCCACTGCTGGCCGGCTGTTATCCAGCGCACGACGGGTCGTTCCGTGCCGGCGAGCGCCAGCCCGGCCCACAACAGCTGTGTGGCGGCGTCGTCGTCGCGAGCGACCAGCAGCCAAACCGCGTGCCCGGGATAGACGACCGCGAAGCCGCGGTCGCCGCATAGAAGCAGGCGCGCCCCGAGCCCCAGGGCGAAGTCGATGTCGAGCGTGTGCGGCGCGCCGCGAATGGCGCGCGAGATCGGCTCGAGCGCCTCGAGGTCGGAGCGCTCGCCGGCCTGGACTGAGCCGCTCGGCGGCGGCAGCGCGCTGCGATCGAGGATTCCGGAGGCCTCGAAGGTCGGATGCAGCGAGAAGCCCGAGAGCGCGTACAGGCGCAGCGCGCGCGGATCGCTCGAGCTCGGGATCAGCCCCACGTCGGTGCTCGCCGAGGCGTAGGTCAGCGCGCGCTCCATCAGCGCACGGCCGGTCCCGCCGCTCTGGGCCGCGGGCGCGACGGCGAGCAACGACAGGCACCACAGCCGCTCGCGCGCGATGGCCATCGCGACGCCGACTATCTCACCGTCGAGCTCGGCCACAAACGCTCCCCCGGGATCCGTCGTGTACGGGTGGGCAAGCCGCGCACGCCAGCGCGTCGCTACGGCCTCGTCGGCCACATCGAACCCAAATGCCGCCGCGCCAAGCTCCATGACGGCGGCCAGGTCCGCCGCGGTGAAGCTGCGCAGACGCAGGCCGGAAATCGCGCGCCGTCCGCTAGTGGGTCTTGAGGGAACGTTGAACGGGAAATGGCGAGTGGCTGGGGCCGACCGGCCAGGACGCAGGGAGCGGGCGGGGCTTGTTGCCCTGCCGCGACCGAGGACGCCGCCGGGCGGCGACCAGACGCCGCCATAACCGGTGGAACGTTCCCTCAAGGCCCACTAGGAGCGCAGTCGCGCCTCGAGCGCGTCGAGCTGCCCGAGCAGCTCGTGCGGGAGACGATCGCCGAACTTCGCAAGATGCTCGCGGACCGAGGGCAGCTCGGCGAGCCACTCCTCGCGGTCGACCGCGAGCAGCTGATCGAGGTCCTCCGCCGTGACGTCGGTGCCCTCGACATTCAGCGCGCCGGCTGCGGGCAGACGGCCGATCGGGGTGTCGACTGCCGCCGCCGCGTCGTCGCAACGGCGGAAGATCCACTCGAGCACGCGGCTGTTCTCGCCGAATCCCGGCCACAGGAAACGCCCGTCGGCGTCACGTCGGAACCAGTTGACGTAGAAGATCCGCGGAAGCTTTGAAGTGTCGTGCTCGCGGCCGAGCTTCAGCCAGTAGCCGAAGTAGTCGCCCATGTTGTAGCCGCAGAAGGGGAGCATCGCGAACGGGTCGCGCCGCAGCTTGCCGACGGCGCCCGTCGCGGCTGCGGTCGTCTCGGAGGCCATCGCCGCGCCGAGGAACACACCGTGCTCCCAATCGAAGGCCTCGTGGACCAGCGGCACCACCGTCGAGCGCCGGCCGCCGAACAGGAAGGCGTCGATCGGCACGCCGGCGGGGTCCTCCCACTCCGGTGCCATCGCCGGGTCCTGCGCCGCCGCACAGCAGAAGCGGCCGTTCGGGTGAGCCGCATGGGTGTCGGAGTCGGGTGTCCAGTCGTTGCCGCGCCAGTCGATCAGGTGGGCGGGCGGTGCGGGAGTCATCCCCTCCCACCAGACGTCGCCGCCGTCGGTTCGCGCGCAATTGGTGAAGACCGTGTTCTCGGCGATCATCGCGATCGCGTTCGGGTTCGTCAGCTCGCTGGTCCCCGGTGCGACGCCGAAGAAGCCCGACTCGGGGTTGATCGCGTAGAGGCGGCCGTCGGCGCCGAACTTCATCCACGCGATGTCATCGCCGATCGTCTCGACCTTCCAGCCGGGAATCGTCGGGATCATCATCGCGAGGTTCGTCTTGCCGCAGGCCGAGGGGAACGCGCCGGCGACGTACTTGACCTGGCCGTCGGGCGAGGTCAGCTTGAGGATCAGCATGTGCTCGGCGAGCCAGCCCTCGTCGCGTGCCATCACGGAGGCGATGCGCAATGCGAAGCACTTCTTGCCGAGCAGCGCGTTGCCGCCGTAGCCGGACCCGTAGGACCAGATCTCGCGGGCCTCGGGGAAGTGGACGATGAACTTGTTCTCGGCGTTGCAGGGCCACGGCACGTCGGCCTCACCCTCAGCGAGCGGGGCGCCGACCGAGTGCAGGCACGGCACGAACGGCCCGTCCTCTCCGATCACATCGAGCGGTCCCTGGCCGGCGCGGGTCATGATCGCCATGCTCGCGGCGACGTACGCGGAGTCGGTGATCTCGACGCCGACATGCGCGATCGGCGAGCCGAGCGGGCCCATCGAGAACGGCACGACGTACATCGTGCGACCCCGCATCGAGCCGGCAAACAGCGCGCGCAGGCGCGCGCGCATCTCCTCCGGCGGCGCCCAGTTGTTGGTCGGCCCGGCATCCTCCTCGCGCTCGCAGCAGATGAACGTACGGTCCTCGACGCGGGCGACGTCGCCGGGGTCCGACCGCGCGAGGAACGAACCGGGGCGCAGCTCGGGGTCGAGCGCCTCGAACGTGCCGGCCTCGACGAGCGCCCGGCACAGCGCGTCGTAGTCCTCCGCCGAGCCGTCGAACCACTGCACGCTGTCGGGCTGCGTGAGCGCAGCGACCTCCTCGACCCAGGCGAGCAGCTTCGCGTGCTTCGTGGCGGCGGCGGCCTCGATCACGTCTGCCCTCTTCCCCGGATGTGGTCTGCGATCTCTGGCAATTCGTTCCAACTAACGCAAAACGCGCCCCGAGGAGCGCGGAGGACTGCCGCTCGGCGGCGGGCGCCAAGAGCATATAGGCACAGCACCGGGCTGGGCAAACCCGCATGGTCATAGGATGGACCTCCGGTGAGGCCGCGCCAGGCGTACCTGATCCTCTACTTGAGCCTTACGCTGCTCGCGGCGAGCGCTGCCGCGGCGGCATTCGCGGCCTCGACGGCGCACACGATCAAGGCCTCGAGCGGCGGCGTGACCGCCGTCCTTTCCTACCGCCACGACAGCGCCCCGGCGGCGCTGATCCCCTACCGCGACATGCGGCTCGCGATCGGCGGGGGCGGTCGAAGTCGCTACGACCGACCGGTCTCGGCACTGCTGTGCGGGCGCGAGTGCTGGCCGGCGAGCGGCGTTCCGGGCGTCCCCGTGCTCGGCGTCGCGGCGCTCGATCCAGGGCGCGGTCCCGACGTCGTCGTGAACCTCTATAGCGGCGGAGCGCACTGCTGCTGGATCACGCAGGTCTTCAGCTATCGCGGCTCCGCCTACGCGGTCGCCCAGCGCGACTTTGGCGACCCCGGCGCGGCGCTTCGGCACCTGGGCGGCGGCTGGGCGTTCGTGTCGGCCGACGACCGGTTCGCCTACGAGTTCACCTCGTTTGCGTTCTCGGGACTTCCGGTTGCGATCTGGCGATTTCATGAGGGGCGCTTCGTCGACGTCACGCGCGCCTTCCCGGCGCGAGTCGCCGCCGACGCGTCGCGCCAGTACGCGGACTACCTCGCCAATCGCCGCCAGGGTCTGGGCCTCGGCTTCATCGCGGCGTGGGCCGCCGACGAAGCCCTGCTGGGGAAGTCCGGACACGCCGCCAAGACGCTCGTCAGCCTCGCCGCAGCCGGCCAGCTGCGTAGCGGCGACGGCTTCGCCAGGAGCGGCCGGGCGTTCATCGCGCAGCTCGCCGGCTTCCTCGCCAAGACCGGCTACTCCCACTAGGTTTGCGGCGCGTCGACCTTCAAGCGCACTCGCGCCACTCCGACGGAGAGCTGGCAGCGGGCGAGGTCGTCGCGGCGGCGGCGGCAGCGGGTGTGGAGGTGCTGGCGCTCAGCGACCACGACACCGTCGATGGCGTCGCCGAAGCGCGCGCGGCGGCTCGACTGCACGGCATCGGCCTGCTCGCGGCGACCGAGATATCGGCCGTCGACTCAGGCTACGAGGACCTCCATGTGCTCGGCTACCGGATCGACCACGGCGATCGCAGGCTGCTCGAGCGCCTCGAAGGAGCACGCGAGGACCGCGAGCTTCGGGCGGAGCGCATGACGGCGCTGCTCGAAGGGCTCGGCTACGCCGTCGACGAGGCGCCGCTGCAGGCCCGCCGCTCCAGCGGCAAGCCGATCGGTCGCCCGCATCTCGCCGGCGCCGTCCTCGCTCATCCGGCGAACGCCGAGCGCCTCCGCCAGGATGGTCACGACGACATCTCGTCGTTCATCGCCGCGATGCTGATTCCCGGCGCCCCGGCCTACGCGCGCCGCACGCGCCCGACGGTCGCGGAGGCGATCGGATGGATCCACGACGCCGGCGGCGTCGCCTTCTGGGCGCACCCGTTCTGGGACATCGACCCGGACGCGGAGGTTCTCGCGGCCCTCGACCGCTATCGCGCGGCGGGCCTCGACGGAATCGAGTGCTTCTATGTGACCCACGACCGCCGCCAGGCCCTGCTGCTGGCCGACCGGGCCGCCGAGCTCGGCCTGCTGACGAGCGCGTCCTCCGACTATCACGGCCCGGACCACCGCCTCTTCAACCGCTTCCTGGCCTACGAGCTTCACGACCGCGAGCCGATGCTCGGCAATCTTCTGGACGACCTGTGAGAATGCCTACCGCGGCTTCGGCGCCTGGCCACGGTTAAGGTTTGGGGTCCGTGGGTTAGGGTTTCTTTACGCCATGCCGCTAGGCTCCGCTCTCGCCCGGGAGGTGCGGCGGCGCCCGCACGGGCCACCGACCATGAGATCTCGAAACTGAGCGCGCCAGCCTGGATCACCGTGCGGCGCGCCTGCACCGCGGGCGCGCTCGTGCTGGCGGCGCCGGTTCTCGGCGCCTGCGGCTCGGGCGGCGCCCGGTCGCCGTCGCCGACCGCCCATGCGTCCGCCGCCGCTCTTGCACCAAGCTGCCTGGGCCGCTCGAGCGACACCAGCGCCAGGCTTGCGGGGACGGGCGTCGAGGTCTCGCCCATGCCGGGCAGCGGCACGGCCAACCCCGCGTCCCAGATCAGCTTCCTCGGCGCACCTTCGGGCGCGATCCGCTCGGTCGCCGTGTCGGGCAGTCGCAGCGGACCACATCCGGGTCGCCTGCGCCCCTACTCGCAGGGCGACGGCGCCAGCTTCACCCCCGCAACGCCGTTTGCCGCCGGCGAGCAGGTCAGCGTTCACGCCGTGGTGGGCACCGGCAAGGGCACCCCGGTCAGCTTTCGCTTCGGCGTCGACACGCCGTACCCGACGGGCAAGATCGCGGGATTCCCCAACCCGGCCGCGCCGCCGGCGGACTTTCAGACCTTCTATTCGACGCCCGGCATGAAAGCGCCGACGATGACCGTCACCGAACCGGACCGCGATCCCTCGGCCGGCGACCTCCTCACCACGGTCGGCCCCGGACCCGGCAGCTACGGCGCGATGATCTTCACCCCGCAGGGGCGCCTGGTCTGGTTTCACCAGCTCTCCGGCGGCCTCGTCGCCGAGGATCTCAACGTGCAGAGCTACAAAGGCGCTCGCGACCTGACGCTATGGCAGGGCCGGGTGCTGAAGTGGGGCTTCGGCGAAGGCGAGGACCTGATCGTCGACTCGCATTACCGCACTGTCGCCACCGTGCGAGGCGGCAACGGCCTGCAGGCCGACCTCCACGAATTCCAGATCGAGCCGCACGACATCGCCTACGTGACCGCGTTCAACCCGATCAGCTGCGACCTGAAGCCGGCCGGCGGCGCCGCCAACGGCGTGATCCTCGACACCGCGATCGAGGCGATCGACATGCGCACCGGGCTCGTTCGCTGGCAGTGGAACAGTCTCGACCACGTCGCCGCTGACGAGTCCGAGATCCAGGCGCCGAGCAATCAGGCGGCGTGGGACTGGTTCCACATCAACTCGATCGACATCCAGAGCGACGGCAACGTCCTGATCTCGGCGCGCAACACCTGGGCTGCCTACCAGGTCCAGGGCGGCACGGGAAGGATCCTCTGGCGCCTGGGTGGCCTGAGCAGCTCGTTCAGGATGGGTAAGGGCACCGAGACCGCCTGGCAGCACGACGCACGCATGCTCGCCGATGGCCACGTGACGATCTTCGACGACGGCTCCGACCCGCCCGTCGAGCCGCAGTCCCGCGCGATCACGGTCTCGCTGGATCTTTCCCGCCGTACGGTGACGCTTGTGTCGGCGGTCACCCACGCGGGCCCCCCGCTCCTATCGCCGAGCCAGGGCAACGCGCAGACCCTCGCGGACGGCAACCTGCTCGTGGACTACGGGGGCGTGCCGGAGTTCAGCGAGTACTCAAAGGGCGGCTCGATTCTCTTCGACGCGCACCTGCCCTATGACCTGGCCTCCTACCGCGGCTACCGCTACCCCTGGAGCGGCCGTCCCGACTATCCGCCCGCGGCCGTCGCCTCGCTCAACAACGACGCCGAGGAGACGATCGTGCACGCCAGCTGGAACGGCGCCACCGACGTCGCCTCCTGGCGCGTGCTGGCCGGCGTCGAGCCGGGCTCGCTGCACCCGCAGTCGACCGTCGCCGTCAGCGGCTTCGAGACCGAGACGCTGCTGCCGAAGGCCTTCGTCGACGCCAAGGCACACACCAACGGCTATGTCGCGGTGCAGGCCCTCGACGCCTCGGGCCGCGTCCTCGACACCTCGAGGACCGTCTCGGTGGAGTCCTTCGCCGGCGCTCTCACGAGCGCCGTGGCGGGGCGATGATGATCAGTACCCGCTCGGCTTGTTGTGGAACTTGTGGTGGCCAGAGCTCGACGAGTGGGTCGTGCTCGTGCTCGACGAGCTCGACGAGCTCGACGGGCTGCTGCCGCACGCCGAGAGCGCGACGGCGGCCGCGAGCAGCAGCGCCAGCAGGGCGGCCGCGAGCCGGCGCCGGGAGCTTGACGTGGCGTGGCGGGCGAGCCGCATCGCGAAATTCACCGTACCAGACGCCCAGCGGTTGGCCGCGCCGTCCGCCGCGAGCTGGAACGGGCGCGAGCTGATGGCCGGCGGCGACACGCGGGGCCGGACCGGACCGGGCGGCTCCCTGCAGCACGACCTCGACGACAGCGGTGCGCTCGCCGGCGTGAGCGTCGACGAGACCGAGCCGGTCGAGGGCTTCACCGACGAGCCGGTCGACGGCGTCGACGGCGCGGCGCCGGACGGCGCGCCGGGCGACGGGCGCCTGTGGCGCCTTCCCGGCTCGCGCCTGACATGGATCCTCGTCGTCTGCTGCGTCGCGCAGTTCATGGTCATCCTCGACCTCAGCATCGTCAACGTCGCGCTGCCGTCGATCCAGTCCGCGCTGGGCTTCTCCTCGCCGGAGCTGCAGTGGGTCGTCGACGCCTACTCGATCACCTTCGCCGGCTTCCTGATGCTTGGCGGCCGCGCCGCCGACCGGCTCGGCCAGCGGCGCATCTTCGTGCTGGCGCTGACGGGGTTCGCGCTTGCCTCGCTGCTGGGCGGCCTGGCGCCCGAGCGCAACACGCTGATCGCGGCGCGCGCCCTGCAGGGCCTTGCCGGCGCCTTCATGGCGGCCTCGTCGCTTGCGATCGTGACCTCGTCGTTCCCGCCAGGCCCCAGGCTGCACCGCGCGATCGGGACCTGGGCGGCCATGAACGGCCTGGGCGGCGCCGCCGGCGTGCTGTTCGGCGGCATCATCACCCAGGAGATCAGCTGGCGCTGGGTGCTTCTGATCAACCCACCGATCGGCGTGGTCACGGTCGTCGTCGCCTACGCCGTCGTGAGCAACCGCCGCCACGCCCGTCAGGGGCAGAGCTTCGACCTCGCCGGCGCGCTGACGCTCACGATCGGGCAGATGGTGCTCGTCTACGGCGTCGTCGAGGCGGGCCTGCAGGGATGGGACAAGGCGATCGCGCTCGGACCGATCATCGGCGGCCTGGCGCTGCTCGGCGCCTTCAACGTAATCGAGGCGCGGTTTGCCTCGTTCCCGCTCGTGCCGTTCCGCGAGTTCACCCGCCAGCTCAACGTCGCCAACGTGATCGTCGTGCTGTTCAGCGCCGCGCTCTTCCCGATGTGGTTCGTGGGGTCGCTGTACCTCCAACAGGTGCTCGGGCTCTCGCCGCTTCACACCGGCCTGACGTTCCTGCCGATGGCGCTCACGATCATGCTCGTGGCCTCGCGCGCCGGGCGCCTTGTCGGGCGCTTCGGCGTGCGCACGGTGCTCAGCAGCGGACTCGTGCTGATGACCGCGGGCATGCTGCTGCTGGCCGGGATCGGCCACGCCGGCAGCTCGATCACGTTCGTGATGATCCCGGGCATCCTGGTCGCCGCCGGGATCGGCCTGTCGATCGTGTCCTCCACGATCGCCGCCACCCACGGCGCGAAGGAGGGGCAGACCGGCCTCGCATCCGGGCTCGTCAACACCTCGCGCCAGGTCGGCGGAGGACTCGGGCTCGCCGTCCTGATCACGCTTGCCACGCAGCACACCTCGACGCTGATCGGAGCAGGCGAGCAGGTTCCCGCTGCGCTCACCGGCGGCTTCCGCCTCGCCTACCTGATCGGCGCCGGGCTGACCGCCGCCGCGCTGATCGTAACCGTGACGATGGTGCGCGGAGACGCCCCGCGTCTCGCCGCCGCCAGCGTGGCCCGCCGCGCGGTGCTCCCGCTCGCGGTCGTCGCGGTGATCGGCGCGGTCGCCGCGATCGACTACGGCGTCGGCGGCCGCCACGGCGCTCCGATCAGCCAGTACACGACCAGGGACACGCTGAGCTTCGTGACCGAGCCGGGCCTTCATCCGCCGAGGCTGACAACCGACGTGACGACCGACACCGCGAAGCTCGCGCCGGGATACATCTTCACCGCCAACTTCTACGACCTCAACTACCCGCCGATCGCGGGCCAGAGTGGCCCGCTGATCCTCGACTCCGACCTCCAACCCGTGTGGTTCCAGCCCGTGCCGGAGAACGTCGTCGCCGGGAACCTCGAGCTTCAGAGCTACCAGGGCCGCCCGGCGCTCTCCTACTGGCAGGGCTTCGTGACAAACACCGGCGCGACCGAGAGCGGCGAGGACATCGTCCTCAACCAGCACTACCAGCCGGTGGCGAAGCTGCACGGGGTCGACGGCTGGAAGCTGACGCTGCACGAGTTCCTGGTCGTCGGCCACGACGCCTGGGTGACCGCCAACAAGGACGTGCCGTACGACCTCTCGAGGTTCGGCGGCGCCTACAACGGCGCGATCGACGACTCAGCCGTGCAGGAGTACGACCTGCGCAGCGGCAGGCTGCTCTACAGCTGGGACGCGCTCGAGCACATTCCCCCCGCCGACTCCTACGCGACGGTGCCGACCAATGCCTTCCCGTGGGACACCTACCACGTCAACTCGATCGCGCTGGCCGGCAACACGATGCTCGTGTCGATGCGCGACACCTGGGCCGCCTACCTTGTCGACCTGCGTCCAGGCCCGACGAAGGGTCGGATCGTCTGGACCCTGGGCGGCCGCCACTCGAGCTTCAGGATCGCCCGGGGCGCGCAGTTCCAGTGGCAGCACGACGTCAAGCTCCAGCCCGGCAACATCGTCACGATGTTCGACGACCACTGCTGCCAGCTGACCGGCGGCGGCACCTACGTCGCCCCGAGCAGCAGCTCCCGCCCGCTGACGCTCAAGCTCGACTTCTCCCAGCACAGCGCGAGCGTCGCCGCCCCGAGCTACGGCGAGGACCTGCAGATCGCCTCCGACTACATGGGCTCGACGCAGCCGCTGGCCGGCGGCAACCTGGTGGTCGGCTGGGGCTCGACCGACTACATCTCCGAGTACACGCGAGACGGCACGCAGGTGCTCGGCGCCCAGTGGCCGCTCAACAACCTCAGCTACCGCGCGGTCGTCGAGCCATGGGTCGGGCTGCCGCTCACAAAGCCCACCGGTGCCGCGCGGACGGCGGGCGGGCGAATGACGGTTTACGCAAGCTGGAACGGCGCCACGCGCGTCGTCTCCTGGCGCGTGCTCGGCGCCGGCGCCGGCGGACAGCTGACGGCGGTCGCGAGAGCTGCGCGTTCGGGCTTCGAGACGACGATCCAGCTCGCCCGCGCCTACCCCAGCTACGAGATCGAGGCGCTCGACTCGCGTGGCGCCGTGATCGGCAGCTCACCCAGCTTCCGCGCGCAGTAGCCGTGGACGCTCGGGCCTCGCAGTGAGCGTGTCGCGCGGAGGGAGATCGCCGGCGGTCGCGAACAGCAATCTGATTCGACCGGCGCCTTCACGCCGTCTAATAGACTCTTAACGAACGCCCAACATAATGTGGGAGCGCCGCAACCCTGTGACGGTCCGCGGTGTCCCAGAACCGATGAGCACACTGCGCACGCGACTCGCCAAGCCAGCGAGCGACCAGATCGAGGAGCCGACCCGCTCGGCCGAGGTCGTCGCCCTCCACTCCCACCGCCGTCCGGACGTGCGCCTCCCCCACCTCGCCGCGCTCGAGGCTGAGGCGATCCACGTGCTGCGCGAGGTCGCGGCGTCGTTCGAGCGACCGGTGCTCCTGTTCAGCGGCGGCAAGGACTCGATCGTTCTGCTGCGCCTCGCCGAGAAGGCCTTCCGGCCGGCGCGCTTCCCGTTCCCGCTGATGCACGTCGACACCGGCCACAACTTCCCCGAGGCGATCGACTTCCGCGACCGCCGCGTCGCGGAGCTCGGCGAGCGGCTGATCGTCGCCTCCGTTCAGCAGTCGATCGACGACGGGCGCGTCGTCGAGGAGACCGGTCCGCGCGCCTCGCGCAACCGGCTGCAGACGACGACGCTGCTGGACGCGATCGCGGAGCATCGCTTCGACGCGGCGATCGGCGGAGCGCGCCGCGACGAGGAGCGCTCGCGGGCCAAGGAGCGCATCTTCAGCTTCCGCGACGACTTCGGCCAGTGGGATCCGAAGAGCCAGCGCCCCGAGCTGTGGAACCTCTACAACACGCGGATCCGAGCCGGTGAGCACGTGCGCGTGTTCCCCCTCTCGAACTGGACCGAGCTCGACGTCTGGGAGTACGTCGAGAGCGAGCGCCTCGAGGTCCCCTCGATCTACTTCTCCCACGAGCGCGAGACCTTCGAACGCGACGGCATGCTCTACGCCGCCCGCGACGGCCAGGAGCTCCTGCCCGGCGAAGCCGTGCGCACTCGAACCGTCCGCTACCGGACGGTGGGCGACATGACATGCACCGGCGGAATCGCCTCGAGCGCCTCGACGATCCCCGAGATCCTCGCCGAGATCGGCGCGACGCGCACGACCGAACGCGGGCAGACGCGAGCCGACGACCGCACCTCGGAGGCAGCGATGGAGGACCGCAAGAAGGCCGGGTACTTCTGAGCATGGCCCAGGCATCGATCAGGCCGCAGCCGCTCGCCGACGTCTGCTGGCAGGAAGGCAACGTCGACCGCACCGCGCGCTGGGCGGCGCTCGGCCAGCGCGGTGCGACGATCTGGTTCACCGGCCTCTCCGGCTCGGGAAAGTCGACGGTCGCCGCGGCCGTCGAGCAGCGACTGATCGAAGCCGGCCGCTGGGCCTGCCGTCTCGACGGCGACAACCTCCGCCACGGCGTCTGCAGCGACCTGGGATTCAGCCGCGACGACCGGGCTGAGAACGCGCGGCGCGTCGCCGAGCTGGCGCTGCTGTTCGCCGACTCGGGCGCGGTCGCGCTGGTCTGCCTCGTCTCCCCCTATGCCGCCGATCGTCGTGGCGCGCGCGAGCTTCACGCGGAGGCCGGCATCGACTTCGTGGAGGTGTTCGTCAACACGACCCTCGCCGAGTGCGCGCGGCGCGACGTCAAGGGCCTCTACGCGCGGGCGCGCGGCGGCGAGCTGGGCAACCTGACTGGCGTCGGTTCGCCGTACGAGGCGCCGCGCCATCCCGAGGTCGAGCTGACGGAGGAGCTCCCCGTCAGCGCCGCCTGCGCGCAGGTCCTGCGGGCGCTGCCAGCGGCCCGCGCCTGATCAGTGCGGCTTGGCCCGGCGCAGCCGGGTCCGCTCCTCGTGCATCTCGACGACGCGCGCGACGAGCTTGAGGATCTGCGGCACGCCGGTCGCCTTGGCCTGGCCGTAGTGGAACGCCTCGCGCCAGTCAGCGATGCGCGCGCCCTCGCCGACCATCACGTTGAAGAAGGCGCGCGGCATCTCGACGGTGACGCGCGCGTCGGCGGCGATCTCCTTGGTGATCTTTCGATCGGGTAGCTCGATCCGGAATTCCTGGACGTCACCGCGCCCGCGCAGGACGAGCGTGAAGACGAGCTTCAGCGGGGCGAGCGCCGGGACCTCTTCGACGATCCGCGCGAGCGCCTGCTCGATCTGGGCCTTCGCGTCGGTGGTGGCGCTCACGCCGTTGAGTCTACGCCGCGACGATCGCGTCGATCTCGACCGCCGCCCCGCGGGGCAGCGCGGCGACGCCGACCGTGGCGCGAGCCGGTGGGTCGCGCGGGAAGACCTCTGCGCAGGCCTCGTTGACCTCGGCGAAGGCGCTGAGGTCGGTCATGTAGATGGTGATCCGCACCGCGCGTGCGAGCGTCGTCCCGGCGGCTGCCGCGACGGCCTCGAGGTTGTCGAGGCAGCGACGGGCCTGGACTGCGACCGGTCCCTCGACCATCTCGCCGGTCGCCGGATCGAGGGGAATCTGGCCCGAGCAGTAGAGAAGGCCGCCGCTTCTGACGGCGTGGCTGTAGGGACCGATCGCGGCGGGCGCCTCGGCGGCGCTGACGATCTGGCGCTCGGAGCTCACACGGACACCTTATCCGCGGCGGGCGCGAAGTTGCCGATGGCGCGAAGGCGATCTTGTAAGGTCAGAACGGATGCGCGGCCGCACGGGCACCCTGACCGCATCGCTGCTCGCGGTCATCGCCGCGGCGCTCGCGTCATCGCCGGCGGACGCAGCGACGAGCTCGATCCAGTTCAAGCGCTGCCCCGACGCACCAAGCTTCGGCTGCGCGCGGTTGGTCGTGCCCCTCGACCCATCGGGGGCCACGCCGGGAACGATCTCGCTGGCGATTCGCCGCCAGCTGTCGGCCACGGGCAGCGCGACAACGGCCGTGGTCGCGCTCGCCGGCGGCCCGGGTCAGGCGGCGCTGCCGTTTGCCGCCACAGCCTCGCAGATCGTCGCCCCGGCGCTCAAGACCGACGACCTCGTCGTGTTCGATCAGCGTGGCACCGGCGATTCGGGACCTCTCAAGTGCAGCTCCCTGAACGACCCGGCGCCGGCCAGCAAGGTCATTCCGGCCTGCGCGCAAGAGATCGGCGCCAGCCGCGGCTTCTACACGACCGCCGACACGGTCGCCGACATCGAGGCGATCCGCAAGGCGCTGGGCTACAGCAAGCTCTTCCTGTATGGGATCTCCTACGGCACGTACGTGGCGCTCCGTTACGCCGCCAGCTACCCCGACAACGTCGCCGGCCTGCTGCTGGACTCGACGGAACCACCCGCCGGGGAGCCGCTCTTCTTCCAGCCCACCTTGGAAGCGGTGCCGCGCATCCTGCGTCAGACGTGCTCGGCCGGCGCCTGCCAGGGGATCCCGCATCCGGTCGCCGATTTGCGCACCGTCCTGCGCCACGTCGACGCAAGGCCGGCGCACACGATATTCCGAGACAGCACGGGCACCGTGCTGCACCTCAGGATCCGCGCGACGAACATCAGCGCGATCCTGCTCGCAAGTGACGAGGATCCCTCGCTTCGCGCCGACATCCCGGCGGCGATCCACAGCGCCGCCGAAGGCGACTACGCCCTTCTGGGTGTCCTCTTCGACCACGCGATCCTGGGCCCGCAGGCAAACAAGACGATCGATACCCCGCTCTATTTCGACACCGTGTGCGAGGAGCTGCCGTTTCCAGGGACGCGCAGCGAGACCCCCGTGGAACGGCTCGCGAGCGACTTCGCGGCGGCCAGAGCGATGCCGCCTGGGACGTTCGGCCCGTTCAGCTACGTGACCGCGGTCCGCTACAGCCCCGCGCAGGACTGCGCGTACTGGCCGAACGCGACAGCGGCGCCGGAGGCTCCGATCACCTCGCTGCCGGACGTCCCGACCCTGATCATCAGCGGTGCCGACGACCTGCGCACCCCAACAGCAAACGCGCGCGCCGTGGCGGCGATGATCCCCGCTGCGAAGATCGTCGTCGTACCGAACACCGGCCACTCGACGCTGACGACCGAGCTGTTCAGCACCTGCGGGCGAGACGCCGTCGACGCCTTCCTCAGTGGCGGGGCGATCAACACCCGATGCCAGGTTCGCGCCGAGCCCATCTACCTGCGTGCCGCGCCGGCCGCCCCGAGCTCGCTCGCCCAAGTCGTGCCGCTGCACGGTGTCCCCACCCGTGCAGCCAGGACGGCGCGGGCGATCGAGCTGACGCTCGGATGGATCTCGCGCGAGATCCAAGAGAGCCTCTTCGAGACGCTGATCGGCACCTACAACCCGAGCTTCAGCAGCGGTCTCGGCGGCCTCTACGGCGGCTTCGTGAAGCTCGTCACGAAGGCCAACGGCGCCAGCAGCTACATCTACCACGGCTTCTCGTTCGTGCCGGGCGTGACGATCTCAGGCCGGCTCTCGCAGGGCGTTGGGACGCTGCGAATCGGCGGGCCGGGCGCGGTCGGCGGAACGCTTGAGGCCAGGACGTTCGACGACTTTGCCGGTACGCTCGGAGGCGTGCGGGTGCATTTCCGCATCAGCCATGCCCAGCTACGCGCGCTGACCGCTTAGGCAACCAGCGGTGGCCAACGCGCTGGCCAACGAGACCTCGCCGTATCTGCGCGCGCACGCGCACAACCCCGTCGACTGGCTGCCGTGGGGCGAGCAGGCACTGCGGCGCGCACGCGAGCTCGACCGGCCGCTGCTGGTGTCGATCGGCTACGCGGCCTGCCACTGGTGCCACGTCATGGAGCGAGAGTCCTTCGAGGACGACGCGACCGCGGCGCAGATGAACGAGCTGTTCGTGCCGGTCAAGGTCGACCGCGAGGAGCGACCGGACGTCGACGGTGTCTACATGGAGGCCGTTCAGGCGATGACCGGTCACGGCGGCTGGCCGCTGAACGTGTTCCTGACACCCGACGGGCGGCCGTTCTTCGGCGGGACCTACTGGCCGCCGCATCCGCGCGGCGGCATGCCGAGCTTCGGCCAGGTGCTCGAAGCGGTCGCGCGGCTGTGGCGGGAGCGCCGCGAGGAAGCCGTCGCGGCCGGCGAGCAGCTGACGGCACGGCTCGGCGGCGGCGCGTCGCTTGAGCCGTCGCCGGCTCTGATCGGCCGCGAGCTCGTCGACGAAGCGCTCGCGGGGCTGCGCCGCGCCTACGACCCGATCGACGCCGGCTTCGGCGGGGCGCCGAAGTTCCCGCCGCACTGCGCGCTCGAGCTGCTGGCCGCCACCGGCGAGCACCAGATGGCGGACGCGACGCTCAAGGCGATGGCGCTCGGCGGGATCTGCGACCAGGTCGGCGGCGGCTTCGCCCGCTACGCCGTCGATGCGACCTGGACGGTGCCGCACTTCGAGAAGATGCTCTACGACAACGCGCTGCTCGCGCGCGCCTACCTGCGCGCCTACAAGGACACCGGCGAGCCGCTGTTCGAGCGGACGTGCCGCGAGACGCTCGAGTTCTGCCTGCGCGAGCTGCGCGCCGAGGATGGCGGCTTCTACTCCTCGCTGGACGCCGACTCAGAGGGTGTCGAGGGCCGCTTCTACGTGTGGACGCTGGAGGCGCTGCGCGCGGCGCTCGGCGAGCTCGCCGACGACGCGATCGCCTACTTCGGCGCCAGCGAGGCCGGCAACTTCGAGGGGACCAACGTGCTCGAGGCGCGCGGCCCGGAGCCGGCGGCGCGTGAGGAGATCCGCGCGCGGCTGCTCGATGCGCGCGCGCAGCGCGAGCGCCCGGCGCTCGACGACAAGCGGCTCTGTTCGTGGAACGCGTTGGTCGTGGCCGCGCTCGCCGACGCGGGTGCCCTGCTGAATGAGCCGCGCTACCTCGCTGAGGCCGTCGCGGCGGCCGACTTCATCTGGGGGCGGATGCGCGACGGCGAAGGGCGCCTGCTGCGCAGCTACAACCACGGCGCGGCACGGCTGACCGCCTACCTCGAGGACCACGCGTACCTGCTCGAGGCGATGCTGACGCTGTATGAGTCAAGCTTCGAGGAGCGCTTCTTTGCGCGCGCCCGCTCGCTCGCCGATGACATCCTCGAGCGCTTCGCCGACTCGGAACGGGGCGGCTTCTTCGTCAGCGCCTCCGATGGCGAGCAGCTCATCACACGCCGCAAGGACCTCGAGGACACGCCTATCCCATCGGGCTCCTCGAGCGCCGCGCTCGGGCTCCTGCGCCTGGCTGCGCTGACCGGCGAGAGCCGCTACGAGGACGCGGCGCTCGGGGCGATCCGTCTTGTGGCCGAGCTCGCGCCCCGCTATCCGGTCGCCTTCGGGCACCTCCTGTGCGCTGTCGATCTCCATGCCGCCGGGGTGCTCGAGGTGGCTCTCGTCGGGACCGACGCCGACGCGCTGCTCGCGGTCGTGCGCGAGCGCTATCGCCCCCACGTCGTGCTGGCGGTGGGCGACGGCTCGGCCAGCGGCGTGCCGCTGCTCGAGGGTCGTAGCGCCGAGGGGGCCCGAGCGAGCGCCTACGTCTGCGAGGGTTTCGTCTGCCAGGCGCCCGTCAGCGACCCCGACGCGCTCCGCCTCAAGCTCCGCTGAGCTCGGTGAGCTCGGCATCGCTCAGCGTGATCTCCGCCGCGGCGACGTTCTCCTCGAGGTGAGCGATGCTCGAGGTGCCCGGGATCGGCAGCATCACCGAAGAGATCGCGAGCAGCCAGGCGAGCGCGACCTGGGAGGCGGTGACGCCGCGGGCATCGGCGATTCGCTCGAGCGCGCCGCCGCCGCCCTGCGCGATGTCTCCGGAGGCAAGCGGCGCATAGGGGATGAAGGCGATGCCGCGCTCGGTGCAGAGGTCGAGCACGTCCTGGCCCGAGCGGTCGGTGGCGCTGTACTCGTTTTGGACGGAGACGATCTCGCTCATCTCAAGCGCGCTCTCGAGCTGCTCGACGCTCACGTTGGAGACGCCGATGTGGCGGACCTTGCCCTGCGCGCGGGCTTCCACGAACGGCGCCAGCGACTCTTCGAAGGGGACCGCGGGGTCGGGCCAGTGGAACTGGTAGAGGTCGATCGCATCGACGCGCAGCCTCCGCAACGAGCCCTCGAGCGCTTCGCGGATGTGCTCGGGGCGACCATCGCGGATCCAGCGGCCGGGCCCCGGCCGGGTGAAGCCCGCCTTGGTCGCCACGACGAGCCCGTCGTATGGATGCAGCGCGCGCGCGATCAGCTCCTCGCTGACGTTTGGCCCGTAGGAATCCGCCGTGTCGATGAACTCCACGCCGAGCTCGCGGACGCGGTGCAGCAGCGCGACAGCGCCGGCGGAGTCCTCGGGCGGGCCCCAGATCCCCTCGCCCGTGATGCGCATCGCGCCGAACCCCAGGCGGCCGACCTCGAGGTCGCCGAGAGCGAGCCGGCCGGCGGCGCTCACAGGATCGGCAGGTAGCGGTCGAGCTCCCAGCGGGTGACCTGCATGCGGTACTCCTCCCACTCGCGGCGCTTGATCTCGACGTAGCGGTTGAAGGTGTGCTCGCCGAGCGTGCGCAGCGCGATCTCGGAGTCGGCGGTCAGCTCGATCGCGGCCCCGAGCGTCTCCGGCAGCTGCTCGATGCCGAGCCGGCGGCGCTCCTCCGGCGAGAGGTTGTAGAGGTTCTTCTCCATCGGCTCGGGAAGCTCGTAGCCCTTCTCGATCCCCTCCAGGCCGGCCTGCAGCAGCACGGCGAAGGTCAGGTAGGGGTTGCAGGCGGGATCGGGGCAGCGCAGCTCCATGCGCGTGCCGAGTTCGTCCCCCGGCGCATAGTGGGGCACGCGCACCAGCGCCGAGCGGTTGCGGCGCGACCAGGCGACGTAGACCGGCGCCTCATATCCGGGGACGAGGCGCTTGTAGGAGTTGACCCACTGGGCGAAGATCGAGCAGATCTCCCGCGCGTGGCGGAGCTGACCGGCGATGAACGCCTTGCCCACGGGCGAGAGGAAGTACTGGTCGTCGGCGTCGTAGAAGGCGTTGCGCCCGCCCGAGAAGAGCGACTGGTGGGTGTGCATGCCCGAGCCGTTCTGCCCGAACAGGGGCTTCGGCATGAACGTCGCGTGCCAGCCGTACTTGAGCGCGACCTCCTTGACGGTGATCCGGTAGGTCATGCAGTCGTCGGCCATCTTCAGCGCGTCGGCGTAGCGCATGTCGATCTCGTGCTGGGACGGGCCGACCTCGTGGTGGCTGTACTCGACGTGGATGCCGAGCGCCTCGAGCGCGATCGAGGTCTCGCGGCGGACGTCTGAGCCGGCGTCCAGCGTCGTCAGGTCGAAGTAGCCGCCGGAGTCGAGCGGCTCGGTGCCCGAGCTGTCGCGGAAGAGGAAGTACTCGAGCTCGGGGCCTACGTTGAAGGTGTCGAAGCCGAGGTCGGAGGCGCGGGCGATCGCGCGGCGCAGGATATGGCGCGGATCGCCCTCATACGGGGTGCGCTCCGGTGTGAGAATGTCGCAGAACATCCGCCCGACGCCCTGCTCCTCCGGGCGCCAGGGGAGCACGGCGAAGGTGGCCGGATCGGGCAGCGCGATCATGTCGGACTCCTCGATCGCGTTGAAGCCGGTGATCGAGGAGCCGTCGAAGCCCATCCCCGACTCGAGCGCGCCGTCGAGCTCGGAGGCGTTGATCGAGAACGACTTCAGCTGCCCGAGGACGTCGGTGAACCACAGGCGGATGAAGCGGATCTCGCGATCGGCGACGATCGCGCGAACGTCCGGGGCTGTGATGGGCTCCTCTGCCACCCGATGCGGAACTATGCCGATGCGTCGAGCCAGTTGCGGGCCCAGCGCTTGAGCTCCTCGAGCGCCGGGGCGAGCTCCTGGCCCTTCTGCGTCAGGGCATACTGCACGCGTACGGGCGGTCCGGCTATGACGGTGCGCTCCACCAGGGCGTTTGACTCGAGCTCCTTGAGGCGGTCCGACAGCATCCGGTCAGAGAGATCCGGCACGGCCGCGGCGATCGAGGAGAAGCGCAGCGAGCCGGCCTGCATCAGCGTCTCGAGAATCGCGCCGGTCCAGCGGCGACCGATCAGCTCGACGGCCTGGTGGAAGTAGGGGCAGCAGGTTGGGCGCTCGGCCCCCGGATCGGCCGGGGTCGCCGGCTCGAGGTCAGCTTGGGTTAGTGGAGAAACCATCGCGTCGGCGCATCCTACGCCGCGCGGAGCGTCCTCGAATCCTCGACGGAGCCGTCGATCGGCACATCCCCCGCCACATTGACCATCGCCGTGAACACCTCGAGCGACGCGAAGGCGAGGGCCTCGAGCAGTTGCTCGTCGTCCCAGCCCAGCTCGCGGGCCTCCTCGTGGAGGTGTACGGGGGTCCCGCCGTCGGCCTCGAGCGCCGCCTTGAGGTAGCGCAGCAGCGCCGCGTGCTTGGCGTCGCCGGAGTCGAACTCGCGAGCCTTTGCGACCTCATCGAGGCCGAGGCCCGCCGCGCGGGCCGTGCGGCTGTGCAGCGCGATGCCCGGCGCCGACCCGAACTGCTCGGCGACGGCCAGGGAGATCCGCTCCAGCGTCGCGCGTCCCAGGCTTCCCCGCTTGAGCTCGGCGCGGAAGCGCGCGTAGCCGCGCAGCGCCGCCGGAGACCCGGCAAGCACGCCGAGGAAGTTCGGGAGCTGGCCGCCGGTCGCGAGTGCGCCACGAAGGACGGGCAGCGAGCCATCCGGTGCGGTCAGGTCGTCGTGGATTTGGAATCTGCTCATCGTCGTCTTCATCGCATCACGGGTGCTTTCATCGCTTTACCTTCTGCTTACAACTTACGTTTTGTAAGGATACTGCATCTTGGCGCTTTCGCAAGTCGCCGTTCGTCGGTCCTTACGAAATTCTCATCACCCGTTCGTCCATGCTGCGGCGGGGTGCGGCGCGGAAAACGGCCTATTGCTCATTACCCGTTCGCAAGGTTCGACAACCATCGAACGTGTCCCTGCGTACGCACGTTCTAGTCCGCCTAACGCGCGACGACGCCCGCAGTTGCGGTCGGACGCTACTCGCGGCCGGCGACGGTCACGACGAACTCGGCGACGTCCTTGGCCTGCTGGCCGGTGTAGATCGCCGCCGGCATGTCGCCGTTGCCCCGCGCGCGACCGACCAGGATGGCGTTCAGCACGAACGACGGCTGACCGCCGACGACCTGCGGGTCGAGGTCGAGATCGGGTCCGACGTGGCCGACTGCGGCCGCCGCCGCCAGGGTGTGGCAGGTCGCGCACGAGCGGGCGAAGAGCTGACGACCGATCGTCTCGTTTTTGCTCAGCGTGATCCCCGCCGGGCCCTGACTGGCCTTGTCCTGGCCGTTCGCGATCGCGACGGCGATCGGGACCGCCAGGCCGAAGGCGAAGATCACCGCGAACGCCAACATCCGCACGCGATTTGCGAGCCAGGTTTCGGCGTGCAGGCGCGCGCGCGCGCGTCCCGGCCCGCCGCCGAGCGCGATCAGGAAGACCGCGCCGCCGATTCCGATCCAGAAGGCGAGCGCCACATACAGCACGCGCCGCAAGATATCCGATGGCCCCGACCACCAGCGCGGTCGACATTAGGAGGGCCCCGATCGCTCGGGGCCCTCCCTTAGCAAGCCTGTAAGCCGGATTCTGTCGTGAGCAGCCATCCATCTGAGCGGCCTACCTGGACCTCGGCGGGCAGCCTGCAAACGGTCCTGCTTGGCCTTGCATCGGGTGGGGTTTGCCTGGCCGCCGCGTCACCGCGGCGCCGGTGCGCTCTTACCGCACCGTTTCACCCTTGCCGGCACGCGACTCACGTGCGGCCGCGCGCTTGGGCGGTTTGTTTCTGTGGCACTTTCCCGCGGGTTTCCCCGGGTCGCTATTGGCGACCACCCTGCCCTGTGATGTCCGGACTTTCCTCGAAGGCGAACCTCCGCGGCTGCTTGGCTTGCCGAGTCAAAGGTAGCGCGTCCGCGCGCCGGACGCCAGCGCCGCTAGATCGCTCGCATCAAGCCGACCACCCGGCCGAGGATCCGCACTTCGCGACTTCGGATCGGTTCCATCGCGTCGTTCTCGGGCTGCAGGCGGACGTGGTCGCTCTCCCGGAAGTAGCGCTTGACCGTCGCGTCCTCGCCCACCATCGCGACGACGATCTCGCCGTCCTGGGCCGTCTCCTGCGGGCGAACGACGACCAGGTCGCCCTCCATGATGCCGACCTTCTTCATCGACTCGCCGCGCACGCGCAGGAGATACTCGCCCTCCGCTCCCCCCGCCGCCGGCGGCACCGCGACATAGTCCTCGATGTTCTCCTCGGCGAGCATCGGCTGGCCCGCGGCGACCGCGCCGAGCAGCGGGAGACCCTTCGGCCGGACCACCTGGCGGACCTCGGCGACGGCGCGGTCGAGCAGCTCGATCGCCCGCGGCTTGGACGGATCTCGCTTGAGAAGGCCGATCCGCTCGAGGTTCGCGAGGTGCTGGTGCACCGTCGACGAGGACGCCAGGCCGACCGCCTTGCCGATGTCGCGGACCGTCGGCGGGTAGCCGTGGCGGGCCGAATAGCGCTTGATGAAGTCGAAGATCTCCTGCTGGCGCTTCGTCAGGTCCACGAAGTCCTCCTTGGAGCCATTGCGAACACGTGTTCGTAGAGTAGCGGCGGGCGAGGACGGAATCAAGCGCATATACTCGCGACCCCTGCGCCTGTGGCGGAATTGGTAGACGCGCAAGGTTGAGGGCCTTGTGAGCGCTTAGCTCGTGGAGGTTCGAGTCCTCTCGGGCGCATCGGAAAGTCCTGCAAACCCCGCATGCTGTGCCGGGTTTGTAGGGCGCCTGCAATCGCTGACGGCCGGCCGCGGCAACAGTCGTGGCAAGTCCGTACTTTGGTACGTACATCGTCTGGCGCGCCGGGAACCCCGGCCAGACTCGGGCTGCGTGGCCATGACCGGCGCCGACCGAACGCCCTTCGTACCAGTACTGCCCCGCTCCAGACCAGCCCCGCCCGCAGGCTCGCCGCGCGTTCGCAACCAACGGCGGGGCGCGCATGCTGAGGACGGGAGCGAGCGCGAGGTGCGTCGGCTACTTCTTGGCCGGCTCGAAGTAGGGGTTTCTTCCCGAGGCATGGTCGGTGACATCGACGATCGCGGCGATCTGCGGTACCGCTTCGGTGATCGCCACCTCTATGCCCTGGCTGAGTGTGACGGTTGCCATTCCGCACCCCTGGCAGCCGCCGCCCAGTCGCAGGTAGGCGGTGGCGTCTTCGACGGCGACGAGTTCGACGTGGCCGCCGTGGGCGGCGATGGCGGGGTTGACGTCGCGCTCGAGTACAGCGATCACACGGCGTGCGAGGTCGCTGTCGAGGCTTCCCGCCGGCGCAGCGGCCTGCGGCGTCGGCCAGCTAGGCGCGCCGCTGGGGTCCGCGGGCAGGCTCATCGGCAGGACCGGGAGCTCAAGCGGACGCGGTGGTTTGTTGGGGTTGACGACGATGAAGCCGCTGCGTGGCGGGTCCTCGCGCCAGTCGATCGTCGCGCCGCGCAGCTTCTCGATGCTGTCGGCGGCGACCACGATGGGCAGGTCGCCTTCGTTTTGGACGAGGTCACCGCTCCCGGCAAGGCTGACCGGATCGAGCGACAGCGTGCAGATGTATTCGCCGTTGGCTGACCCGGTGACGCGTACCGACAAACCGGTGGCCGCGGGGTTCGCCAGCGAGGCGCGGAAGCCGCGGGCGCGCTCGAGCGCGGTCTGGGAGATTGCGAGCAGGGGCTGGTTCTCCACGCATCTACGATAGCTGCATGGTTCGTCTGCTCCTGATCCTGCCTTCGGCGACCTACCGGGCGCCCGACTTCATGGCCGCCGCGCGTGAGTTGGGGGTGGCGGTGACGGTGGCCTCAGATCGCGCGGCGGCGATGTCGACCGCGATGGGTGAACGCACGCTGACGCTGCGCTCCTCGGACCCCCGCGCCGCCGCTGACGCGATTATCGCCCGCGCCGGCGACACGCCGTTCGCGGCGATCGTCGGCGTCGACGATCAGGGTCTGATGGCCGCGGCGCTTGCCGCGGAGCGCCTTGGCCTTGCGCACAACCCGCCGCTCGCTGTTGCGCGCACGCGCGACAAGGCGGCGATGCGCCGGGCGTTGGCCGCGGCGAACGTTCCGCAACCGCGCTTTGTGACGCTGGCGGCGGGCGACGATGTGGTCCGCGCGGCGCGCGAGACGGGGCTTCCCTGCGTGATCAAGCCGCTGTCGTTTTCGGGCAGCCGCGGCGTGATCCGGGCTGATGGCCTCGGCCAGGCCGAAGCGGCTGCCGAACGGGTGCGCGCGATCATGGCTGCGGCAGGCGAACCACCCGACGCGCCGCTGCTCATCGAGAGCTACCTGCCCGGCGCGGAGGTCGCCGTCGAAGGTCTGCTGCACTCCGGACGCCTACAGCTGCTGGCCGTCTTCGACAAGCCCGACCCACTCGAGGGACCCTATTTTGAGGAGACTCTCTACATCACCCCTTCACGGCTTCCCGCCGCCGTGCAGGACGAAATCGAGCGGATCACCGCGGAGGCGGTGAGCGCGCTCGGCTTACGCGACGGGCCGATCCACGCGGAACTGCGCGTCGATGGCCAGAGCGTGAGCGTGCTCGAGGTCGCGGCTCGCTCAATCGGTGGACTGTGCTCACGCGCGCTGCGCTTCGGCGTCGGCGTCAGCCTCGAGCACCTGATTCTCCGCCACGCCCTCGGCCTCGACGCGGACGACCTCGACCGCGAGGCGATGGCGGCCGGCGTGATGATGATCCCCATCCCGCGGTCGGGCACACTGGTCGACATCGCGGGTCAGGAGCAGGCGCGTCGCGTGCCGGGAATCGGCGGCCTCGAGATCACGATCGCACGCGGACGCCCCGTCGTAGCGCTGCCGGAGGGCGACCGCTACCTGGGGTTCCTGTTCGCCCGCGCGCTCACCGCGGAGGCCGTCGAG
>DATBPB010000004.1:0-39984 GCA_036561565.1 Solirubrobacteraceae bacterium
CAGGAACTGGCTCGAGACATGGCCTGGCACCGACACCGCGCCACCCACAAGCGGCCCCCGCACCGCCACCGGCAGCCGCCCGGCCTCGCCAAGCTCCTCGACCTCCGCCCCCAACTCCCGAAGCGCATCCAAGAGCGGCCCGAACGGCCGCGCACGCAGCTGCAGATCGCCATCAACCACCACACGCCGATCGGCCAGCGCCGCAACCGCCAGCACAAACCGCGAAGTCGTCCCCGACTGCCGAGCATCCACCCGACCGCCCCCGCGAGGACGCCCGCCCCCGCGCACCACCATCGTCGCGCTGCCCTGGTCAGCCTCGATTTCGGCGCCGCCAAAGGCGGCGACGGAATCGACCATTGCGAGCGTGTCCTCGGCGAACAGCGCGCCGCGCAGCACGCTCCGCCCCTCGGCCAGCGCCGCGCAGACGAGCGCGCGGTTGGTGATGCTCTTCGAGCCCGGCGGGCGCAGCGTCGCGTCGGGCGCCGCGGCGAGCGGCTCGATCGAAAGCGCCTCGCTCACGCGCGCGCGACCGGGATGCGGAGCGCCTCGATCAGCTCCACGGCGCGCGCGGTCTGCTCCTCGCCGCGCACCCACAGCGCGACGACGCCCTGGGCGCCGTCGCGCGCCGGCGACAGCGCCATGTCGACGATGTTGATCCCGGCCCGCCCGAGCGCCAGCGCGATCTCGGCGACGACGCCCGGGCGGTCGGTGACCGCGGCGCGCAGCTCGTGGACCTCGCCGCCGGCGATGCCCGCGCCGAGCAGCGCGTCGCGATCGCGGCGAGCGCCGTCGTTCCAGCCCTCGATCGCCGCGCGGTCGGCGCGCGCGAGGGCGTCGCGGACGTCGCCGAGGCGCCGCTGCGCCTCGTCGATCAGCGCGATCAGGTCGTCGCGGTTGGAGAGGTAGATGTCGGGCCAGATCGCGGCGTTGGCCCCGGCGACGCGCGTGGCGTCGCGAAAGCTCGGCCCGGTCGCGGGGACGTCGGCGTCCTCGCCGAGCGCCCGCGCGGCCGCCGCGACGAGCACGTTCGCGAAGACGTGCGGCAGGTGCGAGACGCTCGCCATGACGCGGTCGTGGTCGGCGGCGTCGATCGCGGCCGGCTGCGCGCCGATCGCCACGAGCGAGCGGTGCAGCCGCTCGTAGAGGAGTCCGTCGGTCGCCGCCCCGGGCGTCAGATACCAGGTCGCGCCGTCGAAGAGGTCGGCGCGGGCGTGCTCGACGCCGGAGGTCTCGGCGCCCGCGAGCGGGTGGCCGCCGATGAAGCGCGGATCGGCGCGGCCGGCGACGATCGCGCGCTTGGTCGAGCCGACGTCGCTGACGGCGCAATCGGGGCCGGCGGCGGCGAGCGCCGCGTCGACCGCCTCGCCGAGCACCCCGACGGGCGCGGCGACGAAGACCAGCTCCGCCCCGTCGACGGCCTGCGCGACCGAGGCGGCCATCGACTCCACGGCTCCGCGCGCGAGCGATGCCGCGGCGACGGCCGGATCGGGGTCGAAGCCGACCACGCGCGCCTGCAGGCGGGCGCGCGCGGCGAGCCCGATCGAGCCCCCGATCAGCCCGACGCCGACGACGGCCACGTTCACGCGTGCGCTTGCGTGAAGGCCTTGCCCGCGACCGCGGCCGCCCGCTCGACGGCAGCGGCGTACTCCGAGAACTCGTCGGCGCGCAGCGCCTGCGGCCCGTCGCAGATCGCCTCCTCCGGGCTGGGGTGGACCTCGACGATGATCCCGTCGGCGCCGGCCGCGGCGGCGGCGAGCGACAGCGGGGTGACGAGGTCGCGCCGCCCGGCGGCGTGGCTTGGATCGACGACGACCGGCAGGTGCGAGAGCTGCCGCAGGACCGGCACGGCCATCAGGTCGAGCGTGAAGCGGTAGGCGGTCTCGAACGTGCGGATGCCGCGCTCGCAGAGGATCACGCGCTCGTTGCCCTCCTTGAGGATGTACTCGGCCGCCATCAGCAGCTCCTCGAGCGTCGCCGAGAGGCCGCGCTTGAGCAGCACCGGGCAGCCGCTTCGGCCGACCTCGGCGAGCAGCGTGTAGTTCTGCATGTTGCGCGCGCCGACCTGGATCACGTCGGCCACCTCGAGCACCGCCTCGAGGTCGCGGACGTCCATCAGCTCGGTGACGATCGGAAGGCCGTGGAGCTCCTTCGCCTCGGCCAGCAGGCGCAGGCCCTCCTGGCCCAGCCCCTGGAAGGCGTACGGCGAGGTGCGCGGCTTGTACGCGCCGCCGCGGAACATCGCCGCGCCGGCGTCCTTGACGATCTGCGCGGTGTCGAGCACCTGCTCGCGCGACTCGACCGTGCAGGGGCCCGCGATCAGCGCGAAGTGCTCGCCGCCGATGCGCCGCCCGCCGATCTCGAAGACCGATCGCTCGCCGTTTCGCAGCTGCGCCGACGAGAGCTTGTAGGGCTTGAGGATCGGGACGACCTGCGCGACGCCGGGAGCTCCCTCGAGCTCGAGGCGCGCGACGTGCTCGCGGTCGCCGATCGCGCCGATGACGGTGACCTCTTCGCCCTTCGAAACGTGTGCCCGAGCGCCGGCGCTGCGGACTCGCTCGAGCACATGCTCGATCTCCTCCGCCGTGGCGTTCGGTTTCATCACGATCATCATGGGACGGTTCCTTTCAAGATTTCGCTGAGGAAGATTAGGGCCGGGCCCGCGAATGCCTGCAAGGTGCGATTCGCGGCTGTCGTGGGGAGGCGCCCGGGCCCGAAGGGCCGCTCTTGCCGAGGCCGTGCGTGCGCTTCACGGCGCGCGCAGGTCCGGACGCCTAGCTAAATCGCCAGGCGCCGTAGGGGTAGGAGTAGGCAGCGCGAGTTCCCGCGGGAACCGTCGTGGTGGGGGCTGCCTTACGCATCCTGCGCCAATGTGTAGCAGATCGCTCCCGGGCGGTCGAGGGGGCATCTCTCACCCCTCGAAGGCGAGCGCGCAGCCGCCGCCCTCGAAGCGCTCGACGATCGCCTGCACGCGCGCGCCGATCGCCGGCTCACCGCTCGCCAGGCGCCCGTAGAGCCGCGGCCCGTCGTCGAGTGACACGCACAGCACGGCGTAGGGGATCAGCGGCTCGAACTCGGGCAGGTAGGAGCGCCGGTAGCGCGCCCAGCTGTGGACGACGCCCGCTCCGCTCAGCGCGCGCCAGCCGAAGCGCGTCCCGGCGCAGTGGGGACAGACCGGCGCGATCGGGTGGCGCGCGCGCTCGCAGCGCGCACAGGCCTGGACGATCAGAGCACCCTGCGCGAGGGCCTCCCAGAACGGAGCGTTGTCGGCGTTGCGCGCCGGCAACAGGCGCGTCGGGTCCCCGGCGCCCGGGAACGCGCGGATCGCAAGCTCAGCCGCCATCGCGACCGAAGATGATCGAGTCCCCGAGCGTCGTCGCCCACTGGGCGAGCTCGACGCCCGCGATCTGGCGCTCGCCCGCCTCGCCGCGCAGCTGGGCGACGATCTCGAGGATGTGCCCCCAGCCGTTCGCGTGGCCCTCCGAGAGGTGCCCCCCGCTGGTGTTGACGGGCAGCGCTCCGCCGAGTGCGATCCGCCCGTCCGCAATCCAGTCCGCCGCCTCGCCCGGCGCGCAGAAGCCGAACCGCTCGAGCGTCCACAGCACCTGCGGCGAGAAGCCGTCGTAGCAGTGCAGCGTGCCGATCTCGGCCGGCGACACGCCCGCGCGGCGGTAGACCGGCTCGGCGGCCCCGAGCGGCGTCCGGTCGAGCTCCTGCGCCTGGTTCACGCCGAGCGCCGGCGCGCCGAAGATGAACTCGTTCGGCCCGGCGTGGATGCCCTGGAAGCCGCGGATCGCAACGCCCGGCCGGCGCAGCGACGCGGCGCGGTCGGAGCGCACGACGATCACCGCCACGGCCGTGTCGACCGGCACCGAGCAGTCGAGCAGCCGCAGCGGCTCGACGATGTAGCCCGAGGCCGCGTAGTCGGCCTCGCTCAGCGGCTCGCGCAGCACGGCGAGCGGGTTGAGCGCCGCGGCGGCGCGCTGGGCGAGCGCCACGGCGGCGAGCTTCTCGCGCTCGATCGCGTAGCGGTGGAGGTAGCGCTGCGTGGCGAGCGCCGCGCCGCCGACCGGCGCCGCGAGCCCGGCGTGGGGTGTCTCGGCGTGCGGCCCGCCGCCCTCCCGCAGCCCCTCGAAGAAGGCTCCGTGCGTCTCGGTGCCGATCCGCGTCTGGGTGCTGTTCTTGAACGCCGCGACGCACAGCGCGCAGTCGGCGATCCGCTGCTCGAGCGCCATCGCGGCGTTGATGATCAGCGTCGCCGCGAAGCGCCCGTGGCTCCAGGTCTGAAGCGCATAGCCGACGTCGAGTGACAGCAGCGTTGCCAGCTCGTCGTAGTCGAGGCCGCGCGGCGAGCCGATCTGGACGAGCAGCGCGTCGACGTCGGAGCGCTGCAGGCCCGCGTCGTGAAGCGCCGCCGACACGGCCTGCTCGGCGAGCGCCGCCACGCTCGCCTCGCTTCGGCGATGGAAGCCGGCCGTCCCGACCCCGGCGATCGCGCTGCCCATCAGCCCCAGGGCCGCTCGGCGCCGCCGTCCTCGCCGAGCGCCGGCGGCGGGCGGCGGATCGACCCCGGGGTGCGCGCGAGCTTGATCGGGATACCGGCGCTTCGCACGCCCGCGATCCCCGTCTCGACGATCATCTCGCGCGCCAGCGCCTGCTCCTGCTCGATCACCTCGGAGAGGTCGAAGACGATGCTCGCGGGGATCCCGAGCTCCTGGCAGAGCGCCACCCACTCGGCCGCGTCGCGCTGCGCGAAGACCGCCGCGAGGTGCTGCGCGAGCTCCTCGCGGTTCTGCAGGCGCGCGCCGTTGGTCGCAAAGCGCGGGTCGCTCGCGAGCGCCGGCGCGCCGATCGCCTCGGCGAGCTTGGCGAACATCGTGTCGGTGCCGACGCCCACGTAGAACTCGCGGTCGCGGCCGGCGAACATCCCGTAGGGGGCGAGGAACGCGAAGTCTCCGCCGAGCTTCCCGGGCAGCGTCCCGGAGCCGGTGTAGTCGGCGATGTAGTGGGTGATCAGGTGCAGCGAGCTGTCATACAGCGAGGTCTCGAGGTGCTGGCCGAGCCCTGAGCGGTCGCGCTCGCGCAGCGCGAGGACGATGCCGTAGGCGGCGTGGGCGCCGGTCACCAGGTCGATCGCCGAGGGGCCGATCCGAACCGACGGGCGACCCGCCTCGCCGGTCACGCTCATGTGCCCGGCGTAGGCCTGCAGCAGCTGGTCGTAGCCCGGATGCTCACGCAGCGGGCCGGTCTGCCCGAAGCCCGACACCGAGCAGTAGACGAGCTCGGGGTGCTCGGCCGAGAGCTCGGCGTAGCCGACCCCGAGGCGATCGGCGACGCCCGGCTTGAAGCTCTCGATGACGACGTCGGCCTCGGCGGCCAGCGCGCGCACCGCGACTCGACCGTCCTGCGACTTCAGGTCGACGGCGATCGACGCCTTGTTGCGGTTCAGCGACGCGAACAGGCCCGTCTGATCGCCCGCCGCCCCGAACCGCGCGAGGCCCCAGCGCCGCGAGCTCTCGCCCTCGGGCGGCTCGACCTTGACGACCGACGCGCCGAAGTCGGCGAGCAGCATGCTCGCGGTCGGCCCGGCCATGGCCGTCGTGAAATCGAGCACCCGGATGCCCGCGAGCGCGCTCACCGCCCGACGCTCCAGGCCTCGCCAGGCCGCTTGGGGTGGCGGTACTGGTGGCCCTGCTCGCGAAGCGGCGATGCGATCTCGCCGAGCTTGGCACGCGCGCCCCGCCAGCACGCCACCAAATCGTCCTCCCGGGCGTAGTCGAAGGGGTCGCCGATCTGGCGCTCGAGCTCGCCGCCCGGCTCGAGGCGGTTCGCGAGCAGCCAGTCGATCGTCGCCGCCATCGCCTCGTCGGGGGTGACCGCGTCGCGGTAGCCGAGCTCGGAGCGGATCGCCGCGCTCTGCGTGAGGCGGTGTCCGCGCACGTGGCGCCAGAGCGGGTGGCAGGGCCAGGCGAGCTCGTAGGGCATGTCGATCAGCTCGAGCTGCGCGCCCATGTGCGCCGCGATGAACTCGATCCGGGCGCGCATCGTGAACGCGCTCTCGTCGGCGACGCAGTAGCGGCGGCCGGCCGCGCGCCGCGGCTCGTCGACCGCCAGCAGCACCGCCGCGGCGGCGTTGGCGGCGAACACGCGGCTGTCGATCTTGTTGCCCCCGTCGGCGATCGCGAACGTGCGGCGGCCGTCGAGCACGCGGCGGATCACCGACCAGTCGTAGGGGCCCGGGTTGCGCGGCCCGTAGCCGAGCGGGTAGCCGATGTAGGTCGCCGAGTAGGCGCCCGCGGCGTGGCCATCAAACAGCGCGTTCATCGCCTCGACCATGCGCAGGCCGAGCTTGTTCGAGCCGTCGGCGCCGGCGTCGGCGACGTAGATCTCGGAGCTGTCGGGAAACAGCGCGGGCTTGCCCATCGCGCCCCAGCGCTCATCGCCCTCGGTGGCGAAGATCCCGGTCGCCCCGCCGACGGCGATCAGGCGCTCGGTGCGCCCGGGGAAGAACTCGGCGATCACGCGCAGCCGGCCGTACTGGGCGACGACGAGATCGAACGTCTCCGCGGCGACGCCGCGCTGCAGCCCCTCGGCGAAGTGCGGATCCTCGTGGATGTGGCGGATCCCGGGCACCGCGAAGTCGACCTCGTGCTGGCCGCCATGCAGGATCGCGACCTCGAAACCGCGCTCGTGCAGGCCTTCCACCACGAGCGGCCCGGTCGGCCCGGTACCACCGATCACGAGAGCGCGCGCGGCCGCCACGGCGCCCAGCCTAGACGTTGTTGACCCCTCGTAGACGCTGTTGACGGGTCGCCGGCGAAGGACTAGCTTGATCGGCGCATGCCGCGGTCCGGCTCGGCCCGGAGTTCGCGGAGCCGGTAATACCGCGCCGCCACCGGGTCGTCTCGGGTCACCCCTCCCTTTGACGAAAGGACACCCATGGCGGTACGAGAGCAGACTGATCACGCGTGGGGGCGCGTCCAGGAGTTCATCGCCAATCCCGGCAAGCTCCTGATCGACGGCGAGTGGGTCCCGGCCGCTTCGGGGCGCACGTTCGAGACGATCGATCCCTCGACCGAGGAGCGTCTGGCCGAGGTCGCTCACGGCGAGAAGGAGGACATCGAGCGCGCGGTCAAGGCCGCGCGGCGGGCGTTCGAGTACGACTCGCCGTGGCGGCGCATGTCGCCGTCGGCGCGCGGCCGGCTGATCTGGCGGATCGGCGAGCTGATCGAGGAGAACCTCGAGGAGCTGGCGCTGCTCGAGTCGCTCGACAACGGCAAGCCGCGCAACGTCGCCCGCGTCGCCGACGTGCCGCTCGCGGCCGACCTGTTCCGCTACATGGCGGGCTGGCCGACGAAGATCCTCGGCGACACGACGCCGATCTCGGCGCCCGGCGAGTACCTCTCCTACACCCTCCGCGAGCCGGTCGGCGTCGTCGGCCAGATCATTCCCTGGAACTTCCCGCTGCTGATGGCGGCGTGGAAGCTCGGGCCGGTGCTGGCCTGCGGCTGCACGGTCGTGCTGAAGCCCGCGGAGCAGACGCCGCTGTCGGCGCTCTACCTCGGCGAGCTGCTGCTCGAGGCCGGCCTTCCGGCCGGCGTCGTCAACATCGTCACCGGCTACGGCGACGCGGGGGCAGCGCTGGCCGCCCACGACCACGTCGACAAGGTCGCCTTCACCGGCTCAACGGAGGTCGGCAAGCTGATCGTGGCGGCGGCGGCCGGCAACCTCAAGAAGGTCTCACTGGAGCTCGGCGGCAAGTCGCCGAACGTCGTCTTCGCCGACGCCGACATCGACGCGGCGATCATCGGCGCCTCGAACGGGATCTTCTTCAACCACGGGCAGTGCTGCAACGCGGGCTCGCGCCTGTACATCCAGGACTCGGCGTTCGACGACGTCGTCGCGGGCGTCGCCGAGCACGCCAAGCAGATCAACGTCGGCTCGGGGCTCGAGGCTGAGACCCAGATGGGGCCGCTGATCTCCGACGAGCAGTTCGAGAAGGTGCTCGGCTACCTGCGGTCCGGCGCAGAGGCCGGCGCGGAGGCGGTCGTCGGCGGTGGACGGATCGGCGATCGCGGCTACTTCGTCGAGCCGACGATCCTGACCAACACGACCAGCGACATGAAGGTCATCCGCGAGGAGATCTTCGGACCGGTTGTCTGCGCGATCCCGTTCTCAGACCCCGGCGAGATCGTCCCCGTCGCAAACGACACCAGCTACGGCCTCGCGGCCGGCGTGTTCACGCGCGACATCTCGAAGGCGCACCGCACCGCGGCGCGGCTGCGGGCCGGGACGGTGTGGATCAACACCTACCACGTATTCGACGCCGCGCAGCCGTTCGGCGGCTACAAGGAGTCGGGCTGGGGGCGTGAGATGGGTCACCAGGTGCTCGAGAACTACCTCGAGACGAAGGCCGTCTGCGTCGCGCTGTGAGGCTCGGTCGAGCCGGCGGCTGGCGCCGCCGGCTCGACCTCCGCGGCGATCGCGGTTGCACAGTGCGGGCAGGCGCGCTCGGTGAGGACGAACGTGTCGAGACAGCCGCTGAAGGAGGGGCCGAGGTCGTGGAGCGCGATCGTGCGCGTGAGCGCTTCGGTGAGCTGGCGCCCGCATGTCGGGCAGCGCGCGGCGCAGGCGCTTCGCGGGGCGTTTCGCCGCTGCGCGCGGATCGACTCGCGCACTGAGTAAGTGGCGTCGGCGTCGCCGGGCACGACGCCGTAGCTCTCGCGCGCGCCGCGCTCGGACACGAGCCCCGCGGCGAGGTCTCGCTCGACCGCGCCGCGCTCGCGCAGGAGCGGGTCGCCGTAGCCGGCGCCGCCGGAGTTCGCCGCGAACAGCACGTCGCCCTCGCTCATCGCGGTCAGCGCCTTGGGCGCGAGGACGAGCGTCTGCGTGGCTGTGAGGTCGGCCTGGCCGCGCGGCAGCCGGCCGGCCGCAAGGAGCTCCTTGACGTCTGAGCCACGCAGCACCGTCGCTCGCGCGGGCGCGCCCGGGCGGCCCCCGGCGAGGCCGTGGCCGGCGGGGATCCAGACGCCCGAGGAGCGCGTGATCAGGCTGGCGGCGGCGTCGCCGCCGAGCTTGTGCGGCGTGATCGCGTACTCGAGACAGGTGCCGCCGCGGTGGCGACCCGGACCGCCGCCGTCGAGCGCCTCGCGGCGGTAGAGCTCGAGCAGCGGCCCGCGGCTCTCGAGCGCCTCGACGTTTGAGATCCGCGATCCCATCGAGTGAAAGACGCCGCCGCTGTCGACGCCGTCGGCGAACGTCCGCGCGCCGCCGCCGCCGCCGAAGCTCTCAGACAGCAGCGAGATCGCCGCGCCGGCGGCGAAGGTGCCGCCGCAGATCCCCGGCGCCCAGCTGGCCTGGGCCTCGCCGCGGTGGCGCTCCGAGGCTTCGAGCATCCGCGCGAAGGCGTCGGCGACGACGTCCTGGGCGCTGAGCGCGGCCATGATCGAGGCCATGCTGACCGGCGCGGGGCTGCGCGCGCTGACGAGCGTGGCGTCGGGGACCTTCACGCGAAGCAGCGGCGCGAGCGCGCCGATCGCCCAGGGCAGGTCGTGGCAGAGGAACGTCAGCATCACTCCCGCGACGACCCCGTCGAGCGCCGGCCGCGCGCAGTTGATCGGCCCGGGCGCCTGCGGCGCGGTCCCCGTCATGTCGACGAGCAGCTCCTCGCCGCGCTTCTCGAGGCGGCAGCGGATCTCGTGCACCGCGTCGCTGACGCCATCGTGGTCGTGGAAGCCGCGCGATGACCAGCTGCCGTCGGGAATCTCGCGCAGCCGCGAGCGCAGGACGCGCTCGACGTAGCCGATCAGCTCTTCGACGGCCTCCCTGAACGTGTCGAGGCCGTAGCGGTCGATCAGCTCGCAGATCCGCGCGTGCGTCGAGCGAAGCGCCGCCACGCGGGCGCGCATGTTGAGGGCGTTCTGCTCCGGCGTGCGGCTGTTGCGCAGGTAGGCGCGCTCGATGTCCGGGCGCGGCACGAAGCCCTCGGCGAGCTTGATCGCGGGGAACAGCGGCGCCTCGCCGAAGCGGTCGGCGGCCGCCGTCACGAAGCTTCCGGGAACGGGGCTGCCGACGTCTGAGTCGTGCATCACGATCCCCGACCAGGCCGCGAGCTCGCCGCGCCAGAAGATCGGCATCGCGAGGATCCCGTCGTTTGCGTGCAGCGCTCCCCACCAGGGGTCGTTGGTGAAGAACATGTCGCCGCGGCGGATCTCCTCCGCCGGCCACTGCTCGAGCACGCGGCGCACGAAGTGGTCGATCGTCGCGCCGTGGTGCATCACGTACACACCGCAGCAGAGGCCGCGGCCGTCGGCGGTGACGAGCGCCGCGTTCAGGTCGAAGGCCTCGTAGATGATCGGCGCCCCGGACAGGCGCGCCGCCATCCTCCCCTGCTCGTCGTTGATCGCCCAGAGACGGTGGCGGATCACCTCGAAGGTGATGCGGTCCACAACCTGGTCTCGTCGATGATCGGGTCGTCGCGCAGCTGCACGTCGGCCGCCAGAGCCGTCGCGCAACCCGGGCAGTAGAACTCGCGCAGGACGAAATCGTCCAGGCAGAGCCGGTTGTGGCGGCTCACGTCGGTGAGCGCCCGCTCGCGCATCAGCGCCGAGCGCTTGTGGTCGTGGTCGTAGGGACCGAGCCGGTAGTGGCAGACGCTGCAGCGAAGCGACCGCTCGCCGCCGTGCTCGACGGCCTCGACGGAATCGGACACCGGGTGCAGCACGACCGCGTCCTCGATCGCCCCGCCGCCGGCATCCCCGTCGAGTGGGCGGGCCTCGGCGAGGCGTTCGGCTCGTACCGCTTCGCGAAGCGCCTGCGTCGCCGCGGCGTCCGCCTCGCCGGCTGAGATGACGACGCCGTAGACCGACCGCGCGGCGTCGATCGACACCAGCCCTTCGGCGACGTCACGCGCGACCGCGGCCGGCTCGCGGCGCAGCGCGTCGCCGAAGCCCGAGCCGCTCGCGAGCACCCCGACGAGGACGTCGCCCTCGTCGATCATCTCGAACGACTTCGCCGCGACGACGTCGACCTCGGCCGCGCCGATCTCTTCCGGGGAGAGCGGGATCCGCCCGGCCGCGAACAGCTCGGCGATGTTCGAGCCGCGCAGGACGAAGTTGCGCGCCGCCGCGCCCGGCGAGGCGCCGGACAGGCCACGCCCGGCGGGGACGCTGATGCCCGAGCCGATGTTGTTGATGCCCGCCGGGCGGACCGGCAGCTTGTGCGGCACGCTTGCGAACTCGACGGCGACGCCGCCGCGGAAGCGTCCCGGGCCGCCGGCGTCCTCGAGCTCGCGGCGGTAGATCTGAAGCACCGGCACGCGGCTCTCGACGGTCTCGGCGTTGGACATCCGCGAGGCCATCGAGTGGAAGATGCCGCCGCTGTCGATCCCGTCGGTGAACGTCCGCGCGCCGCCGCCGCCGCTGAAGAAGTCGGTGATCGCGCCGACGAACGGCTCGCCACCGGGGTTCGGGGCGATCATCAGCGTGCCGTTGACGCCGGGCGTCCAGTTCCCCTGCGCCTCCTCGCGGTAGCGCTCCGAGCAGAGCATCATCTTCGCGAACGCCTGGGCGGCGACGTCCTGCGTCGAAAGCGGCGCCATCGTCGAGCCCATGCTGACCCCGGCCGGGCTCAGCGCGTTGTTGAGCGTCCCCTCCTCGGAGATGATCTCGACGATCCGCCGCAGCGCCGCGATCGCCCATGGCAGGTCGTAGCAGAGAAACGTCAGGACCACGCCGAGGATCGCGCCCTCCATGCACGGCTTCGCGCAGTTGATCGAACCGGGCGCCTGCGGCGAGGTGCCGGTCAGATCGACCGTCAGGCGGTCGCCGCGCTTGATGACCCGCACGCAGATCGGATACATCACGTTGTCGTTGCCGTCGTGGTCGTGGTAGCCCATCGCGTACCAGTCGCCGTCGGGAATCTCGAGCAGCCGCGAGCGCACGACGCGCTCGACGTAGTCGATGATCGCCTCCTGCGCGGCGCGGAAGACGTCGAGCGAGTACTCGGCGATCAGCTCGCGGACGCGCTGGTAGGTGGTTCGCAGCGCCGCGACGCGCGCGCGCATGTTGAGCGCGTTGAGCTCCGAGGTGCGGCTGTTGCGCAGGTAGGCGCGCTCGATGTCGACGCGCGGCTCGAAGCCCTCCACGAGCTTGATGCCCGGGAACAGCGGCGCCTCGCCGAAGCGGTCCGCGGCGCCGCTCACGAAGCTCCCCGGGACGGGGCTTCCGACGTCGTCGTCGTGCATCACGATCCCCGACCAGGCGACGAGCTCGTCCTCCCAGAAGATCGGCATCGCGAGGATCCCGTCGTTTGCGTGCAGCGCTCCCCACCAGGGGTCGTTGGTGAAGAACATGTCGCCCGGGCGGATCTCCTGCGCCGGCCAGTGCTCGAGGATCAGCCGCACGAACTCGTCGATCGTCGCGCCGTGCTGGAGGATGTAGACGCCGCAGTAGAGGCCGCGGCCGTCGGCGGTGACGAGGGCGGCGTTGAAGTCGTAGCCCTCGTAGACGATGAAGGAGCCCGACAGGCGGGCGGCCATCCGCGCCTGGTCGTCGTTGATCGCCCACAGGCGGTGGCGGATCACCTCGAAGGTGATCGGGTCAAGCGCGACCTGCGTCACCGCGCCACCTCGAGCTTCTCGCCGGCCGCGGCGGCGGCACCGCCGTTCGCGGCCGTGGCGGCGAGGCGGATCGTCAGCAGCGGATCGAGCTGCGCGCGGAAGCCGGGCGGCACGACGACGCTGTCGCCCATCCGCTCGATGATCGCGGGGCCTTCGACGGCGTTGCCGGCGCGCAGCGCGTGGCCGTCGTAGACGCTTGTCGCGACGAACCCGTCGGGCTCGAACCAGGCGCTCCGCCGGCCCTTGAGCGCGGCAGCCGGGTCCTCGCCGGCGCTGTCGTGCTCGGGGAAGGCGACGGGCTCGATCGCCCGCGTGCCGACGACGCGATGCAGCTCGACCTCGTTGCCGCCGCCGAGCAGCAGCGCTCCCTCGCCGTAGACGTGGCGGTAGCGCTCGAGGAAGCGCTCGAGAATCCGCTCGCCCGCCGCGGCGTCGAGCGCGCCGCGGTCGACCGCGACCTCGAGCGTGTGGACCTGCTGGCGGAAGCGCACGCCGATCGTTCGCGCCAGCGTGACCTCCTCGCGCGGCGCCCCCTCGGCGTCGAACTGGCCGAGCACGCGCTGCTCGAGCGCCTCGAAGCGCGCCGTCAGGCCCGCCAGGCTCTCGTCGCTGAAGGGCGTCGAGAGCACGCGCGACGCCTCGGCGGTGTGGGTGATGTCGCAGGTCAGCATGCCCTCGGCCGAGAAGACGGTCGAGTCGGCGAGCACGAGGATCGAGCGCACGCCGATGTCGTGGCCGTAGAAGACGGCGTGCGTCGGGCCGGCGCCGCCGTAGGCGACGAGGATGCACTCGCGCGGGTCGTGACCCTGCTCGATCGTCGACTTGCGGATCAGGTCCGCCATCTGCGAGTTGATGATCCGGAACACGCCGACGGCGACCTCCTCGGCCTCCATGGCGAGCTTCGAGCCGAGCTCGGCGAGCGCCCTCAGCGCCAGGTCGCGGTCGAGGCGCATCCGCCCGCCGAGGAAGTTGTCCGGATCGAGGTAGCCGAGCACGAGGTCTGCGTCGGTGACCGTCGGCTGCGTCCCGCCGCCGCCGTAGCAGGCCGGTCCGGGGCGCGAGCCGGCGCTCTGCGGCCCGACGCGGAGCAGCCCGCCCTCGTCGAGCCAGGCGATCGAGCCGCCGCCCGAGCCGATCGAGCTGACGAGCACCTTGGGCATCTTCAGGCTGTACTGGGCGACGACCGGCTCGACCTCGAGCGGGACCTCGCCGCCGAGGATCAGGCCGACGTCGAAGGAGGTCCCGCCGACGTCGGTGCAGATCACGTTGCTCTCGCCGTACAGGCGACCGAGGTGCTGGCAACCGAGGATGCCGCCGGTCGGCCCCGAGTCGAGCGTCACGATCGGCCGCGCCGCCGCGTCGAGCACCGACGTCAGGCCGCCGCTCGCCTGCATTACGAGCAGCGGATGGGCGAGGCCCTCCTCGCGCAGCTGGGACTCCAGGCGCTCGAGGTAGCCGACGACCTTCGGGCCGACGTAGGCGCTGATCGCCGTCGTCGCCGTCCGCTCGTACTCGCCGAGGACCGGGGCGACCTCGTGCGAGTAGGCGGTGAAGACGCCGGGGGCGCGCTCGGCGAGGATCTCCTTGATGCGCCGCTCGTGCGACTCGTTGACGAACGACCACAGCAGCGACACGGCGATCGCCTCGACGCCCTCGGCGAGCAGCGAGTCGACCGCCGCCGTGACCTCCTCCTCAGACAGCGCGACGATCACGTCGCCGTCCTTGTCGATGCGCTCGGTGACGCCGCGGATCAAGCGCCGCGGCACGATCGGCTCGGGCTTGGCAAGACGCGAGGAGTGGACGAGGTCGCGCTCGGGAAGGCCCGCGACCTTCGCGTAGACCTTGCCGATGATGATCGCGTCCTCGTGCCCGCGCGTCGTGATCAGGCCGGTCTTTGCGCCTGTGCGCGTGAGCATCGCGTTGGTCGCCTGCGTCGTGCCGTGAACGAACAGGTCGGTCGCGGCGAGCAGCTGCGCGCGGGTCATGCCGAGCTCCGCGGCGTTGACGCCGACCGCCTCGAGCACTCCGTCCTGGAGCGACCCCGGGGTGGTGAGGGCCTTGGCGACCGTCCGCCCGCCCCGCTCGTCGGCGACGACGCAGTCGGTGAAGGTCCCGCCGATGTCGACGCCGATCCGGTATCTCACGACGGTCGCTCGCCCGCCTCGGGGTCGCCCAGGTAGCGCTGATACGGCGCCTCGACCTCGACGCCGAACGCCTGGATCATCCTCGCGACGGCCTGGTAGAAGGCCGCCAGCAGGACCAGCTCGACCGTCGCCGAGGCGCCCATCGCCGCCTCGAGGTCGGCGAAGCCGTCGTCTGAGAGGGCGATCTCGTGCATCTCCTCGACGCAGCGCAGCGCCGCGCGCTCGGAGGGGTCAAACCACGGGCTCGAGCGCCAGTCGCGAAGCGCCGCGACCTTCTCGGGCTCGAGGCCGGCGGCCTCGGCCATCGCGCGATGGTGCGCCCACTCGTACTCCGAGCCGGTCAGCTGGGCGGTGCGCAGGATCATCAGCTCGCGGAGCGCCCGCGGCGTCTTCGCCTCGTAGCGCAGGCCCCGGGCGAGTCCCGCGTAGGCGCGCAGCATTTCCGGCGAGTGGGCGAGGACTCGGTAGAGCGCGATCGGCTCGCGCCCCTCGCGCGCGAAGACCTCGAAGACCTCGGCGGTGACCGGGTCGGCGGCCTGCGCGCTCAGCATCTCCAGGCGCAGCATCGTCAGCGTCCCCGGGCCCAGTCGAGGTGCTCGGCGATCGCCGCGCCGAGCTCGAGCGGGCGCTCGAGGTGCATCATGTGCGGCCCGTCGATCGTCGCGAACCGCGCGCCCGGGACGCGTTCGCTGATCGTCTTTGAGCGCTCGATCGGGGAGGCGGTATCGGCGGTTCCCGCGAGCGCGGTCGTCGGGACCGCGATCTCGCCGAGGCGATCGACGACGTCGTGGCCCGCGATCGCCCGCCAGCCGTCGGCGAACGCGGCCGGCTCGAGCGCGAGCAGCGTGCGGCGGGCGTAGGCGACGCCCGGGTGCTCGGGCTCCTGCGCGAGCGCCGCGGGCGTGAACCAGCGCTCGAGCGTCTCGTCGATGACGCCCTCCATGCCCGTCCGCTCGACGCGCTGCGCGCGGCCCTCCATCGTCTCGGGGTCGGCGGAGGCACCGGTGCACGCCACCATCAGCGAGCGCACGCGCTGCGGGTGGCGCAGCGTGACGTGCTGGGCGACCATCCCGCCGAGCGACATCCCGACCAGGTCGAAGTCGCCGTCGTAGCTCGCCGCCACCTCGTCGGCGAGGCTCGCCATCGTCGGCGGCGGCACCGCCCGCGCGCGCCCGCCGAAGCCGGGCCACGTGTGCTTGACGACGTCTGAGCCCGGTAGCGGCACCCGCTCCCAGCAGCCGGCGTCCAGCCCGACCGGGGTGAGCAGCACGAGCGTCACGCGCCGCAGTATTACCGTTGCGGACGTCCACTAGGATGGCCGGGCGCGCGCTGCGCAGGGACATGTCCGTCGCCGAACGCCACGACTTCAACCCGCCATACCTTCACCCCGCCTATGAGGCGACGATCCGCCGCGCGCCGCAGAAGCGCCTGATCGAGGTCCCGCGCGGCTTCTTCCACCATTCGCGCGGTCCGGTCTGGGGCCGCGTGCCCGTGCGCCCGGGCGACAACGACCTGACCAAGCAGCATTCCGGACGCCCGATCGGCCAGACGATCATGCTGCGCGGCCAGGTCCGCGACAGCGACGGTCGAGCGGTCCCCGACACGCTGATCGAGATCTGGCAGACGAACGCCTCGGGCGCCTACGTCGACCCTGCCGACCCGGGTTTCATGTCGCTCGATCCGAACTTCACCGGCGCCGGGCGGACGATCACCGACTCCGAGGGCCGCTACCACTTCCGCACGATCAAGCCGGCCGCGTATCCGGGCGATCTGGGCGCGCTGTTCCGCCCCGGCCACATCCACACCTCGCTGTTCGGGCCGCTGCTCGGGAGCCGCCTGGTGACCCAGTGCTACTTCGAGGGAGACCCTCTCCAGGACCGCGACCCGATCCTGCAGTCGATCGCCGATCCGCGCGGCCGCGAGCGGCTGATCGCGCGCTTCAACTCGGCCGACACCGAGGTCGGCGACGTCGACTCCGCGCTGGCCTATGACTGGGACATCGTGCTGCGCGGTCCGCGCGCGACGCCGATGCAGAACGGCCGCTGAGCGGCGTGGAGGATCCGCTCGCGGGGATTGCGAGCCCGTCGCAGACGATGGGCCCGCTCTACGGCTTCGCCCTGATGTTCGAGGGCAGCAACGAGGCCGTCGTGCCCGACAGCCCCGGCGCGCTGCGGGTCGAGGGACTGATCCTCGACGGCGACGGACTGCCGCTGGCCTGGCCGGAGGGCTTCATCGAGTTCTGGCAGGGCGAGCAGTTCGCGCGCGGCCGAACTGATGAGACCGGCCGCTACAGCGTGGTCGTGCGCAAGCCGGCGGCGGAGCCGACCGGCGATGGCTCCGTGCTGGCGCCGTACCTCAACGTCGCCGTGTTCGCGCGCGGCCTGCTGAAACAGGTCGTGACGCGCGTCTACTTCCCCGACGAGGCGGCGGCCAACGCCGCCGACCCGATCCTCGAGTGCGTGCCGGCCGAGGATCGCGACCTCCTGGTGGCGGTGGGGGAGGGCGACGTGCTGCGCTTCGACATCGTTCTCCAGGGAGAGAACGAGACCCCCTTCTTCGACTTCTGATGGCGGACGAGCGCGTCTGGGTCTACTCGGTCGGCGACGTCTTCCCGGATGTTCCCGACGGCCTGCGGTCGTTCGCGCCGCTGACGCCGCTGCTGCGGCGCGCGGACATCGTCTTCGGCAACTGCGAGGGCGTCTACTCCGACCACCCGAGTCGAGCGCCGACGCACAAGCACTTCAACGGGGCGCCGCTCGAGCGCGGCTCGTTCCTCGGCGAGGTCCCCTTCCACGTCATGACCTGCGCCAACAACCACATGATCGACGGCGGCTACGAGGGGCTCGCCGACACGCTCGAGCTGCTGCGCGCCCAGGGGATCGCGACGACCGGCGCCGGAATGGACATCGCCGAGGCGACGAAGCCGGCGATCCTCGAGCGCGGCGGCGTTCGCGTCGCGTTCCTCGGCTTCGCCACCGTCTACCCGGTCGGCTACGAGGCGCGCGCGAGCCGGCCCGGGCTCGCCCCGCTGCGCGTGCGCACCTACTACGGCGACCCCGACCCCAACTTCTGGGAGCCCGGCATCGACCCGCTGATCGCGACGATCCCCGACTCCGGCGACCTGGCGCGCTACCGCGAGACGATCGCCGCCGCGCGTGAGCAGGCCGACTTCGTCGTCGTCGCTCCGCACTGGGGCTACTCCAGCTGGATGGAGGTGCTTCAGGACTACGAGCTCGAGCTGGCTCGCGTGGCGGTCGACGCCGGCGCCGATGCCGTCATGTGCTGCCACCACCACAGCCTGCGCGGCGTCGAGCTGCGCGCCGGCAAACCGATCTTCTACGGCCTCGGCGCGCTGATCCACCACTTCAACTCGATCCGCACCAGCGACGCCGACAAGGCCGCGCGCTACGCGCGTTTCGGCGAGCGTTCGTCGTTCAAGGAGGACGAGGGCTTCCCGCTGTTCCCGTTCCGCGTCGACGCGCGCAAGACGGGGATCGCGGTGCTCGGCCTGGCCGGCGACGGCTCGATCGAGACGGGCTTCATCCCCGCCCAGATGCTCGCCGACGGAGCGACCGAGCCGCTGCGCGCCGATGACCCGCGCGCCGGCGAGGTCTGCGACTACCTCGAGCGCCTGACGCGCCAGAGCGGGTTTGCGACGCGGTTTGAGCGCTCGCAGCTCGAGGAGTGGATGTATCTGCAGATAGCGGCGGCGGCCTGAACGGGGACGGGACCGACCGCCGGCCCGGGGGCAGCCGGCGCGGTGTGCGCTAGCTCTTCGGGCGTCCGGTGATCATCGCCAGGACCTTCTTCGCCGCGTCCTTGGTCTGATCGATCGGGCTCTGGTGCTTGGGCGGGGCGCTCTGCGGGTCCGGGCCGGCGGCTGTGGGCGTCGCAGACTGGTTCGTGTTGACGTGCATGTCTTCCATGAGAAGCCTCCTGTGTTGGTCGAGCGTTGTCGCGGCCGCGGGTCGTCGACTCGCGTGCCGGGGCACGGGATCAGGTTCGAGGTCCCGGCGCCGGGCGCGGCGCGCGGGTGCGGCGGTGAAGGGCGGCGTTGGTCACGAGCCCGAGCAGCCAGCCCAGGATCGCGGCGGCGAGCACGAGCCAGACAAGTGAAACGTGCGAGCTGCCGAACAGCCAGCTGACCTTCACGCGCGCCGTGTTGCTGGCCGCCAGCGCGATGACGAACGCCGCCAGCGCGACCGCCAGAAGCGCGTAGCCGTGCAGTCGCGTCCGGCGCGCCATGCGCCGGGAATGCCCGCGGCGCGTCTCCTGACCCTGCACGGGGCCATCGAATGCCTGGACGTGTCGCCCGAGCGAGGGGTCGGCCGCTGACGGGTCGATGAGACGATCGATGGTCGCGTCGGCTGTCGTGTCGGCGGGCGTGTCGGCGGGCGTGTCGGCGCCGGGGCCGATCGTCTCTTGGCGGGTTGTGGAAAGCATCGCGAGGATCCTTCTCGGTGGCGTGCGAGGGGATTCGTGAGGCCCTCTGCGCGGTGAATCTAGACAACCATATCATGAAAATCAATTCTAGATACGATAATCTAGCGTTATGGCTGAAGACCCGAAGCCCCGATGGACATTCCTGACGAACCACGCGCGCACGCTGATCTGCATCGCGCGCGACCCCGGGGCCCGACTAAGAGACATCGGCGAGCACGTCGGAATCACCGAGCGCGCCGCCCACCGCATCGTCGCCGAGCTGCTCGCCGCGGGCTACATCACGCGAAAACGCGACGGCCGGCGCAGCCGCTACACGATCAACAAGCACCTTCCCCTCCCCGACCCGCTCGCGCGCGAGCAGAACGTCGGGGACCTGCTGAGCGCGCTCGCGACAACGGAGCCGGCGGGGTCGGGGTGAGCCTGAGGCCGCGTCCGCGAAAGCGGTCGCCCCGCAAGAGCTCCGGTTGAGGCTAGCCCCCGAGCGCGAACGCCGGGTCGGCCGCCCGGCATTCGGCCTCGGCGAGCCCCAGCTCGCGGCGGACGATGTTCGTCCCGCGCACGATCGCGACCATCTTGTAGAAGGCGATCCGCCGCGTCATCCCCTCGCGGCCGAAGCCGCAGTCGCTTGAGATCGCGAGCCGCTCGGGCTCGATGTGCTCGAGCGCGCGGCGGATCAGCGCCGCAACCTGCTCGGGGCTCTCGACGTGGAGGTTGCGGTGGTCGACGACGCCGATCGCGACCTTCTTGTCGCTCGAGATCGCCGCGCCGATCAGCTCGAGGTCCATGCCGGCGGTGCTGGCGCACTCGAACGTGATCACGTCGGCGTCCAGCGAGTTGAGGGCTTCGAGGGCATCGCCGTAGCTGCGCGGCTCGGCGAACAGGCGCTGCTGGGCCGTGTTGCCCCAGCAGGAGTGACACCACACCTCGGTCTGCTCGCGCAGGCCGCGCACGGTGTTGTTGAAGACGTCGACGAAGAACGACACGTCGAGCTCCTCGACGCCCGGGCGGCGGCGCACGCTCGCGAGGTGGACGTTGGGCTCCTCGAGCTGGATCACCGGGCAGCCCGCGGCGGCCACGCCGAGCAGCTCCTCGCGGAATGCGCCGCTCATCGCCATGACCAGCTCGGCGTAGCTCGAGTAGTGCTCGTTGGCGAGTGAGAGGCCGAGCACCTCGGGTGTGATCGTGCCGAACTTGACCGGCCGCTGGGTCAGCTCCTGCGCGACCTTGAAGACGTCGGCGTACTGGAGGCGGCCGCGACCGATCGCGCCAGTGACGCGCGGCAGCACGCGCGCCTCCATCGCCTCGAAGATGATCGTTCCGCGTCCGCTTCCGTACGCCACCGCCGGATGGTCGTCGCCGCTCAGGCCGTCGAGGCGCCGTGCCGGGTAGAGGAACCAGCTCTGGCCGCCGACGTCGGCGTCGAAGCGGCAGTCGCCGTCGGTGACGATGTCGAGCCCCGCCCGCTCCTGGTCGCGAATCTGGGAGCTGACCGCGTCCTGGTACTGCTCGCGGTAGCGAGCGTCGCCCATCGCCTGGCGAAACGTTCGCCCTGCCAGGTTCTGGTCGAACCACGCCGGCCGCGGGATCGACCCGGTGATGGTCGTCGCAAGCGGCCGGCCGGCGGTCGCGTTCAGCACCGGCTCAGCCCCAGATCTCCTGCGCCGTCTCGACCACCAGGCGCAGCTTCGCCGTCTGCTGCTGTGGCGAGAGCTCATTGCCCTCGAGCGTCGAGGCGAAGCCGCACTGCGGGGACAGGCAGAGCTGTTCGATGTCGACGAAACGCGAGGCCTCCTCGACCCGTCGCTTGAGCTCGTCCTTGGCCTCGAGCTCGCCGGTCTTCGTCGTGACCAGGCCGAGGACCACGAGCTTGCCCTTGGGAACGAAGCGGAGCGGCTCGAATCCGCCCGAGCGCTCGTCGTCGTACTCGACAAAGAAGCCGTCCACGTTCAGGTCGCTGAACAGCGCCTCGGCAACGAAGTCGTAGCCCCCGGAGGCCGCGTAGGCGGATCGGTAGTTGCCGCGACAGGTGTGCGTGGTCACGGCCATGCCCTGCGGCTTCAGCGCGATCACCTCGTTGAGACGGCCGATGAACGTCTCGTGCAGGTGGTCGGCGTCGTCGCCGCGCGCGGCGATCCGCTCGCGCTGGGCGGGGTCGGCGAGCATCGCGAGGCTCGTGTCGTCGAACTGCAGGTAGCGGCAACCGAGCTCGCCGAGGCGGCGAAGCTCCTCACCGTAGGCGGCGATCAGATCACTCCAGAACTGCTCGAGATCGGGGTACACCGCCTCATCGATCGAGGCGCGCCCACCGCGGGCGTAGACCATGTTCACCGAGGGGATCGTCTGCTTCGGCGTCGCGGTGGTGGTGATCGACGCCAGCGCCTCGAAATCGGCGCCGAAGATCGTGTGCTCGAGCGAGACCCGGTCCTCGACGCGCAGCGACCCCTGGGCGGAGACGATCGTCTCGCCGTCGAGTGTGCGGAACGGCACGGACTGCACGCCGGCGGGCGCGCGGCCGATCCCGCCGAGCTGGTAGATGAAGTCCATGTGCCAGGACTGGCGGCGCAGTTCGCCGTCGGTCGCGAGCTTGAGGCCGACCTCCTCCTGCATCGCCACGGCGGCGCGGATCGCGTCGTCCTCGACCTCGCGCAGCGCCGCGGCGTCGATCTCACCGCTTTGGAAGCGCTCGCGCGCCGCCTTGACCTCCGCCGGGCGCAGCAGGCTCCCGACGTGGTCGGCGCGAAACGGCGGGGTCGTTCGCTGGCTCAAGGGGTCGCTCCTGGCTCGGGGTTTGTCAATACGAGCTTGACGTGCGGATGGCCGCGCTGACGCTCGAAGGCCTCGGCGAATCGCTCGAGCGGAAGCTCCTCGCTCGCGACGCGGAGCTCGCCCGAGACGACGTGGCCGCACATCCGAACATAAGCCTCGCGCTTGACCTCCACCGGCGTCGTGCGGTTTCCGTGCGAGAGGAGCGTGCGCCCGACGAGCGCCGAGCGCTCGATCGTGGCCGTCGCTGCGGCGCTCGCGCCGACCGAGACGAGCCGCGCACCGGGGGCGCTGGCGCCGAGCGCGGCCTCCAGCGGCGCGCCGAAGAGCGGGTCGATCACGACGTCGAACCCGTCACGCGAGGCTTCGCGCAACGCCGCGCGGTAGTCGCCGCTGAGCTCGACCAGGGCGTCGGCGCCGAGATCGCCAAGGCTGCCGAACTCGCGTGCCGCGCCCACGACGCGGCCTGCGCCGAGCAGGCGCGCGGCCTGAACCGCGATCCGCCCGACCGCGCCGCTTGCCCCAAGGACGAGGACGCTCTCGCCGGCGGCCAGCCCGGCGGCCCGCTCGAGGGCGAGCCAGGCCGCGAGGCCGGCGATCCCGATCGCCAGCGCGTCGGCGGTCGAGAGGTCGTCCGGCAGCGTGATCGGGAGCTCGGCGGCGACGAGGGCGCGCGGCGCGAAGGAGCCGAACGGCGCGATCGTGCGCTCGAAGTAGGCGCGGCCACCGCCGGCGAGGCGCGCGACGCCCTCGTTGCCGGGGACGGCGGGCAGCGGGCCGGAACCCATCAGCGCGAGGTCGACGGGGTTCAGTCCGGCGGCGAGGACGTCGACGACGAGCTGCCCGTCGCCGGCGACCGGCTCCTCAAAGTCCTCGAAGACCGGTGCTGCGGCGGCGTCCCTGACGACCACGGCCATCATCGCCTCGCCACGTTAGAGGACCGTCGGAGCCCGCCGTCCCGCCGCGCCTGCCCCCGTCGGAATGGCAATACGATCGGCCGCTTGCGGCGGCCGTCGGTGCACGCACAACGAAGACCAGAAAGGCGCTCTCCGGCGGGCCGTCCCGCCGCGAGGATCCCTGGGCGCGTTCTTTGCGGCCGCCGTCTTGGAGCGGCGCCGTGAGCGCGAACCGGGCCGTGCGACTCGAGCGATTCGCCGCGATGCTTCGCGCGCGGCGCTTCGATGAGACGTTGATCGAGCACGCCGAGATGGTCGTTGGCGTCTTCCACGTCTCGATCGGCATGGAGGCCACCGCGGCGGCGCTCGCGGCGGCGCGGGATCCGCAGGACCTCGTGATGCTCAACCACCGCAACCACGGGGGCCTCCAGGCGCTCGGATCCGAGCCCGAGGCGATGTTTCGCGAGATCCTCGGGCGCGACGGCGGGCCGCAGCGCGGTCGCGGGGGGTCGCTGCACCTGTGCGACCCCGAGCACGGGGTTCCCTACACGAGCGCGATGGTCGCCGGCGGGGTCGCGCTCGCCGTCGGGATGGCGCTCGCCCGCAAACGGCTCGCCCGCCCCGGAATCGTGTTCGCGTTCTTCGGTGACGGTGCGATGAACGAGGGCGCGATGCACGAGAGCCTCAACCTGGCGTCGCTGTGGCGGCTTCCCGTGCTGTTCGTGTGCGAGAGCAACGCGCGCGACGGCGGCGACCGCGCGACGGCGACTCAAGCGGCGCGTTCGCTGCACGAGCTCGCGGCGGTGCACCGGGTCGCTGCCGCAGCGGTCGACGCGACAGACGTGGCCGCGATCGCCGGCGCCATGACCGACGCCGCGGCCGAGCTGCGCGCCGGCGCCGCTCCGCGCTTTATCGAGGCCCGCACGCCGCCGTGGCCCGGAAACGCCGCCTTCATCCCGCGCCTCGCGACCGGCCGCCTCGAGCTGGCGGGCGCGGGCGAGGACGCCTGGGCGCAGTCCGACCCGATCCTGCGCGAGGCGCGCAGCCTGATGCAGGACGGTGTCGCACTCGAGGACCTGCTGGCCATCGATGCGGCGATCGCCGAGCGGATGCGCGAGGCATTCGAGCGTGCCGCGGCCGCCCCGCTGGCGCCGCCGGCGCACGCCACCGAGGCGGTGCGGGGTTGATCGCCACCTACCACGAGGCGCGTGTACGCGCGCTCGAGCGAGCGCTCAGCGAGGATCCGACGCTGCTCGTCCTCGGCGGCTCCCTGTCGCTGCCGTTCAACCCCGACGACGGGCTCGCCGCGCGCCACCCCGAGCGGATCCTGGTGCCTCCGATCAGCGAGTTCGCGACGGCCGCGACGGCGATCGGCGCCTCGATCGCCGGCCTTCGCACGCTCGTCCCGTTCTCGACGTCGAGCTTCCTCTTCTACGGCTTCGCGCCTGTCGTCAACGAGGCCGCCAACGTGCGCTACCTCTCAGGTGGCGCGGCGAATGCGCCGGTCACCTTCCACATGATGTGCGGCTCTCGCCGTGGAGGCGGCGCCCAGCACGAGCACACCTCGCAGGCGATGTTCCAAAACGTGCCGGGGTTGCGCGTGATCGCCCCCGGCACGCCCGCGTCAGTCGACGGTGCGCTCGATCGGGCCCTGACCGGCGAGGACCCGACGGTCCTGATCGACCACATCCTGCTCGCGCCCTACGAGGGCGAGCTCGGCCAGGAGCCCTGCGACGTCTGTGCCCCGACGCTGCTTCGCGAAGGCCCAGACGCGATGCTCGTCAGCTACTCGCTGATGCTCCAGCGCTGCCTTGAAGCCGCGCAGGCGCTCTCCGCGGACGGAATCGAGGTCGCGGTGCTCGAGGTCGCCACGCTCGCGCCGCTCGCCGTGGACGAGTTGCTCGACGCCACCGCGCGCCACGAGCGACTCGTGTTCGTCGACGAGTCGCGCGCGGCCGGAAGTCCGGCAAGCCACATGCTCGCGCGCGTCGCGGAGGCTCGCCCGGGTACCCGCTGCCGTCTCTTGTGCACGCTCGACGCGCCGGCGCCGTTCGCGACGCACCTGCTCGACGAGCTCGTACCGACGTCGGCGCGGATCGCGGCGGAGACGCGCGCGCTGATCACCCGCTAATACGATCGCGCCGATGTGGCATGAACCTCCGACCCGGCTCGCCTGTGGCTGATCGCCTCGCCGGCAAGGTCGCGCTGATCACGGGCACGGCCGGCGGCCAGGGCCGCGCCGCCGCGCTCCTTTTTGCGGCGGAGGGGGCCACGGTCGTCGGCTGCGACCTCAAGGTCGAGGACGCCGCGGAGACGGTCACGATGGTGCAGGCCGCCGGCGGGCAAATGACCTCGACGCACCCCGTCGACCTCGGCGACTCGGCGACCGCGCGCGCCTGGGTCGCCGACGCCGCCGAGCTTCACGGCGGCTTCGACATCCTCTACAACAACGCCTCCGCGCCGCGCTTTGCCTCGATCGCCGCGATGAGCGACGAGGAGTGGCGCTTCACGATGCGCAACGAGCTCGACCTGATGTTCTACGTCTGCTCGGCGGCCTGGCCGCATCTCGTCGAACGCGGTGGTGGCTCGATCATCAACACCGGCTCGATCTGCGGCATCAGCTCGCTGCCGCAGACGCCGGGCAGCATCGCGCACGCCGCCACCAAGGCGGGCGTGATCGCGATGACGCGCGAGCTCGCGCTCGAAGGAGGACCACACAACGTCCGCGCGAACTGCCTCAGCCCCGGCATCATCGACAGTCCCGCGACCGCCGCCCAGCTCGCGAGCCCGGGCTTTCGCGACGCTCACCTCGAGAGCCTGATGCTCAAGCGGATCGGCACGCCCGGCGACGTCGCCTCGGCGGCGCTGTTCCTGGCATCCGATGAGAGCGCCTGGATCACCGGCGCGAACCTCGTGCTCGACGGCGGCTTCAGCGCCCGCTAGGAGCGCGCGTCGAGCGGCGCACGACGAGCGTCGCCGGCAGGACCACGTGGCTCGGCCCGTCCGCGTCGCCGCCGATTCGCTCGAGCAGCAGCTCTGCGGCGCGCAGCCCCATCTCGTGGTGGGGGATCCGCACCGTCGTCAGCGGCGGGTCGAAGCGGTCGGCGAAGTGCATGTCGTTGAAGCCGACGACCGAGACGTCGCCGGGGACGCCGAGGCCGCGTTCGGTGAGCGTCTCATAGCAGCCGAGCGCGGTCATGTCGTTGCCGGCCAGGACGGCCGTGAACTCGGCGCCTCCCTCGAGCAGCTCGCGCGTCGCGGCGGCGCCGGCACGCTCGCTCCAGGAGTCGGCGAAGCGCACCAGGGCCGGGTCGAGCGGCAGTCCGTGGGCGGCCGTCGCCTCCAGATATGCGCTGTAGCGGTTGGACCCCGTCGAGATCGTCTGTGGTCCGGCCACGCAGGCGATCTTCGTATGGCCGAGGCTGACGAGATGGGCGAACGCCTGTGCGATGCCGTCGCGGTCATCGCCGACGACGGCCGGCGTGCCGACCTCGTCCTGGCGGTTCAACAGGACCAGCGGGGTGCCGTGCTCCTCGAACATGTCGTCGCGGGTCGCCACGGCCGAGATCCAGCCGTCGACCTGGCGCAGCCGCAACGTCTGGACGACCGAACGCGCCCGCGCGATGTCGTTGTCGGTGTTGGCGATCAGCGCCGTGAAGCCCGCCGGCGAGAGCGCGTCCTCGATCCCGCGCACCATCGGCGGGAACAGCGGGTTGGTCAGGTCCGGCAGGACGACGCCGATCGTCATCGAGCGACTCGTCTTCAGGCTACGCGCGATCGAGTTGGGCCGGTATCCCATCTCGATCGCGACCTCGCTGACGCGCATCGCCGTCTCGGCGCTGACCAGATGGCGCGTGTTCTCGTTGAGCGCCCGCGACACCGTGGCCGGGTGGATCCCGACCCTTCGGGCTACGTCACGGAGTGTCGCCGGACCGCCTCGCGGCGGTTCCTCGCGCTCGAGCGGCATGGCGGCGAGATGCTACAGGCGCGTTCGCCGCGCCACCAGGTGGCTGGCATCCTCAGGACTGCAGAAAATCACGGATCAGCGAAAGCGTCTGCGCGGCCTTCTCGACGTGCGGGATGTGGCCGCACTCCTCGATCAGCTCGAGCCGGCTCCCGGCGATCCGCTTCGCGAACTCCTCGCCGTAGACGGCCTGCATGACGCGGTCCTGGCGCCCGAAGATGATCAGCGTCGGCACGCTGACGCGGTGCAGCCGCCGCGCCATGCCGTGATCGGGGATCGGCCAGAGGAACTTTCCCGAGCAGCCCTGCGCCCAGGTCAGCGCGGCGATGATCGTCGGGATCAGCTCGGGGTCCTCGGGCATCGCGAAGAGCTCCTGCGCTGCCTCGCATTGCGGGTCGTGGAAGAGGAACCCCGGCACCGCCTCGGGCCCTCCGCTGGCCATCTCGAACCAGCCCGGCGGCGCATCGTCGCGCCAAAGCCCGGCCGGGGCCAGCAGGACGAGCTTCGAGAAGATCGCCGGGAAATGCGCCGCGAGGTCCGCGGCGATCATGCCGCCGAAGGACTCGCCGACCGCCGCGGCACCCTCGATCCCGAGCGCACCGACCAGCTCCTCGTAGATCAGCACGAGCTCCCAGAAGGTGTCGATCTTGTTGATCGCGTAGGGGTCCGACGGGCTCGTCCCCGGCAGCTCAGGCGCGTACACGGTGTGGTCTTCGGCGAGGCGGTCGTGGAAGGGCAGCCAGCGCGGGCCGCCCGCAGCGTGCAGGAACAAGACCGGCGGGCCCGACCCGCCGACCTTGACGTGGATGTCGAGCTCCCCGTTCCAGACGGTCACGACCTCCTCGCGCGGAACCGTCTGCGTCACCTCGGTGGCCACCGTCTCGACCTCAGGCCGGGGCGAGCGCCTCGTCGCCCGCCCGCGAGCCGATCCCGGTCGGCCACCACTGGTGCTCCCAGCCCTCGTCGTCCCAGATGCCGCGCAACTGCGGCATCACGTCCGAGGCGAACTGCTGGATGTTGCGCCGCGCCAGCTCGTGCGGCATGCCGCCGCCGTGAAGCATCACGAGCAGGTTGCCGATCCGGTACTCCTTGACGAACTCGGTGATCATGTCGCGCACCGTCTGCGGGCTCCCGACGATCGCCGCCTGCGTGTCGGCCAGCTCGCGGAACGTGATCTCGCGCAGGCGCGAGGCGATTCCGTGCTCTCCGTGGCCGCCGCGCAGGATCGCCTCGACGCCGCGGATGTCGGTGTAGCCGGGCTGCGAGAAGCCGGCCTGCGGCACCGACCCGAACGAGCTTCGGAACTGCGTCTGGAGGTGGCTGCCGTACAGGCGCTCGGCCTCCTCGTCGGTGTCGGCGACGCAGACGACCTGCATGAAGGCGAGGCGGTAGGGGTTGCGGTCGCGACCGTGCTCCTCGGCCATGTCCCAGAAGCGGTTGAAGATCGTCGGGCCGGTCAGCTTCGGCCCGAAGTGGCTGAGGTAGGTGAACACCTCGTTGTGGCTGTGGATCTCGGCGAGCGTGCCGGGCGAGCCGCTGCCGGGAATCCAGAACGGCGGTCGGGGCTGCTGCACAGGCCGCGGCCAGATGTTGACGACGGGGTAGCGGGAGTACTTGCCGTTCCACGCGAACGGCTCCGCTGCGCTCCACGCCTTCTCGAGCAGCGCGCGGCCCTCGCGGTAGCGGGCGCGCGTCTCGATCGGCGGGATCCCGCCGTTCTGGTTCGCGTCGTAGCTGAGGCCGACGGGCAGGCCGGCGATCAGCTTGCCACCGCTCAGGTTGTCGATCACCGCATACTCCTCGGCGATCCGCAGCGGCTCGCGCGACTTGCCGAGCGAGCGGCCGAGGACGTTGATCGCGGTGTCGAGCCCCTCGACGCGCGTCGTGTGGGCGAGGATCGCACCCGTCAGGTTCGGGTTCGGGGAGAGGTCGTAGCTCGACTGGCTGTGCTCGGTGACGGCCACCCCGTCAAATCCGCAGCGCGCCGCCAGCAGCAGCTCCTCGACGTAGGACTGAATCGACTCCTGCATCTTGGCCGGCTCGACCAGGTCGAAATAGGGGGTCGTCACGACCGAGTCGTAGCGCTCGGAGAAATCGTCGGGCAGGTAGCGGTAGGGCCCCTGACCGATGTAGAGAACCTTCATCTGCGACCCTCCTCGCCCGACGCGTTGACGCGGCCAAATATACGGGAGCCCGGCCGGCGGACCCCGTCGGCGGCGATCGCCTCTCCTCAGAGGCTCACGCCGCGCCGCCGCTACGCGCCGTCCTCGAGCCCGTCGGGGACCGGTCCCGGCTCGGCCTCGAGCACCAGATCGGCGGCCTTGGCCTGCACGCTGAGCATCGCCGCGAAGTCGTCGTCGGCGTAGCCCGCGTCGATCACGCCCTGGATCAGCTCGCGGACGCGCTCGACGACAGGCATGCTCACACCAAGCTCTTCGCCGGCCTTCGCGCCGAGGTCGAAGTCCTTGAGCAGCAGCGTGGGTGTGAACGACGGCGTGTAGTCGAGCGTCACGAGCGCCGGCGTCTTATAGCGCGAGAACATCGAGCCCATCACCGAGTCGTTGAAGAAGCTGAGGAAGTCGGTGCGCGAGATCCCGCCCTTCTCGACGAGCACCGTGATCTCGGCGAGCGTCTGGGCGACGATGCCGAGCGCGAGGTTGTGGGCGATCTTGACGAGCCGAGCGCCGTCGCCCTCACCGACGTAGGTGACGCCGCGCCCGAGGCTCTCGAGCGCCGGTCGCGCCCGCTCGAACGCGTCGGGCTCTCCCGAGGCGACGATCGTCAGCTTGCCGGCGCGCACGACCGACGGGTTGCCGCTGACGGGTGCCGCGAGCAGCGACGTGCCGGCGGACGTCGCGTGCCGGCGCACCTCCTCGGATGCCTCGGCCGAAACGGTCGATGAGTCGATCAGGATCGCCGGCGCGCGACCGTCCGCCGTCAGCACGCCGCCGGGCCCGATCGTGACCTGCTTGAAATCCTCGGAACCGGCGACCATCGTGAAGACGATGTCGCAGCCCGCCAGGTCAGCGGGCGAGTCGACGATCGTCGCGCCCTGCTCGGCGAACGGCTCGGCCTTCTCGCGCGTGCGATTCCAGACCGCGACCTCGTAGCCGGATCGCAGCAGGCGGGCGATCATCGGCCCGCCCATCCGCCCCACTCCGATCCAGCCGATCCGATCCTTCTCACTGTCCATCGCTCTCTCCTTTGCGGTCGGCCGAGAACCCTCAGCCACGCGGGTTCAGGGAATCTCGACTACGACCTTGCCGACTACGTGCTGCCTTACCGCCTCGTGGGCCGCCTCGATCGCCTCCAGCTCGAAACGCACGACCGGTAGCGAGCTGAGCGCTCCCGCCGCAAGCGCCGCGCCGACGGCCGCGACCGCGTCGCTCAGCGCCTCCTCCCCCATCGTGTAGACCAACACGAAGCGGATCGTGCCGTTCTTGACGATCATCGTTCGCGGCAGCTCGATCGGACGGTCGGGAGCGCCGTACGAGGCGACCTCGCAGCCGGGGGCGAGGACCTGCGCGTCGAGCTCGACGTTCGCTGCTATGGCGACCTCGACGATGCGCCGGACGCCGTCCGGGGCCCACGCCGAGATCGCCGCGGCGGCGTCCTCGTCGCGGTAGTTGACGACCAGCTCGGCACCGGCCGCCGAGGCGATCGAGGCCTTCTCCGGCGAGCTCACGGTCGTCGACACGCGCGCCCCGGCGAAGCGCGCGAGCTCGATCGCCGCGTGACCGACGGCACCGGCGCCGCCGGCGACGAGGATCTGGGCGCCTTCGACGGAGCCCGCGGCGTGCAGGCAGCGGTGCGCCGTCAGCGCCGGGATGCCGAGACCCGCGGCATGCTCGAGCGACACGGCGTCCGGGAGCTTCACCGCCTGAGAGGCTGGCAGCGCGATGAACTGGGCGGCGGCGCCCGCCGGACGCTGCCATTGCGCGAGATGAAGCCAGACGCGCTCGCCGATGCGCGACGCATCGACGCCCGCGCCGACGGCGACGATCTCACCGGCCCCGTCCTGCCCGGGGATGACCCTCGCATAGGGCGGGTTGAAGGTCCGGCCGAGCTGCGCGCGAGCGTCCGTCGGGTTGACTCCGTAGAGGCGCACGCGGACGAGGACCTCGCCGTCTTCGGCGACGGGTCGAGGCAGCTCGACGAGCTCGATGCGGCCGGCGTCCGGCCCCACGGTCTCGTACTGCGCCGCGACCATCATCCCGTCGCCTGCCATCGTCTCGATAAGCCTTTCTCGTTCCGCGCCGCGCACCGTTTCGCGAGTCGCTTCCAGTCCCCCGGAGACGTCACGACGGCGCAACAGCGAACGCTGCGAAGCTGTAGCCCGCGGGCGCCGCCGGGTGGTTCCGGCCCGCCTGACGGATCTGCAGGCGGCGATACTACAGGTCGACGACAATCGATTGCAAAGGTGCGTCTCACATGGGCAAGACATTCGGACTGACAACCGTCGACTGGGAGCAGCGCGTCGATATCGACCGCCTGCGCCGCGAGCGGCTGGCCCGCATCAAGGGGTTGCTGGCGGAGTCCGATCTCGGTGCGCTGCTGTGCTTCGACATGAGCAACATCCGCTACATCACCGCGACCCACATCGGGACGTGGGCGATGGACAAGCTGGCGCGCTTCTGCCTGCTTCCGCAGGGCGATGACCCGACGATGTGGGACTTCGGCTCCGCGGCGCGCCACCATGAGATCTACTGCCCGTGGCTGGAGGGACGCTCGCCCGCCGGCATCTCGACGATGCGCGGCGCGATGTCGCCGGAGTCGGGCCGCGCCGAGGACGTCGCCGGAAAGATCCGTCGTTCGCTTGAGGAGCGGGGCCTCCTCGATCAGCCGGTCGGCGTCGACGTCGTGGAGCCGGTCGTGCTGTTCGCGCTCCAGCGCGAGGGCATCCAGGTCGTCGACGGCCAGCAACTCCTGCAGCGCGCGCGGATGATCAAGACGCAGGACGAGATCACGCTGCTCGACAGCGCCTGCATGATGGTCGACGCCGCCTACGAGGAGCTGTACCGCGCAATGCGCCCCGGAATGCGTGAGAACGAGTGCGTCGGCCTCGTCAACAAGACCCTCTACGACCTCGGCTCAGAGCACGTCGAGGGCGTCAACGCGATCTCCGGCGAGCGCTGCTCGCCGCACCCGCACGTCTACTCCGACCGCGTGCTGCGCCCCGGCGACCCCGCCTACTTCGACATCCTGCACTCCTACATGGGCTACCGCACGTGCTACTACCGCACGTTCGCGGTGGGAAGCGCCTCGCGGGCGCTCGTTGACGCCTACAAGCGCTGCCGCTTCATCCTCGACGCCGCGATCGAAAAGATCCGCCCCGGCGTCACGACAGACGAGGTCGTCTCGGTCTGGCCGAAGGCGGAGGAGTTCGGGTTCCCCAACGAGGAGGCCGCCTTCGCGCTCCAGTTCGGCCACGGCGTCGGCCTCTCGATCTGGGAGAAGCCGATCATGTCCCGTCTGGTCTCCGTCGATCACCCGGAGGTCATCGAGGAGGGCATGGTCTTCGCGCTCGAGACCTTCTGGCCATCGACCGACGGCTGGTCGGCCGCGCGGATCGAGGAGCAGCTGGTCGTTACGGCCGACGGAGCCGATGTGATCACGCGCTTCCCGGCCGAGGATCTGATGGTCGCCGGACGCGACCACTACTACACGGTCCACGGCCAGCTGCCCGGTGTTCGCGAGATCGACTCCTCGGCCAACTCCGTCGCGGAGCCGGCGAACGGATCGGTGCTCAAGACCTGACAGGATCGCGCGTCATGCGCGAGCAACACGGACGGCGCCGGTGAGCGTCGAGTGGCCGAGCATCCCGCCGCACCCGCGGCCGCCGATGGCCTGGGCCAGCGACGCCTTCGCCGAGCTGCTCGGGCGCCTCGGCCTGCGCCACATCGCGCTGAACCCGGGCGCGAGCTATCGCGGGCTGCACGACAGCCTCGTCAACTACCTCGGCAACGAGGACCCGCAGATCCTTCTCTGCCTGCACGAGGAGCACGCCGTCTCGATCGCGCACGGCTACGCGAAGGTGGCCGAGGAGCCGATCGCCGTCGCGCTGCACAGCAACGTCGGGTTGATGCACGCGACGATGGCGCTCTACAACGCGTGGTGCGACCGCGTGCCGATGCTCGTGATCGGCGCCACGGGTCCCCTCGATGCGGCGTTGCGGCGCCCCTGGATCGACTGGATCCACACCGCCGCCGATCAGGGCGCGCTGATCCGCTCCTACGTCAAATGGGACGACCAGCCGCTGTCTGTGGCCGCCGGCATCGAGTCGCTCGTGCGCGCCGACGCACTGACGCGCGCCTATCCCCGCGCGCCGGTCTACGTCTGCCTCGACGCGGCCCTCCAGGAGTCAGAGCTCGACGCACCGCCGCTGATGCCACCGCTCGAGCGCCACCGTCCGCCGGCGGCGCCCGCGCCGGGCGCGGTCGAGCTCGATTCGGCGGCGGACATCCTCGCGGCGGCCCAGCGCCCGCTGATCCTCGCCGGGCGCGTCAGCCGATCGACGGCGGCCTGGGATCGGCGAGTCGAGCTCGCCGAGCGGCTCGAGGCGGCGGTGCTGACCGATCTCAAGGCCGGCGCGGCGTTCCCGACCGCGCATCGCCTTCACCCGGCCGCGCCGGCGACGTTCCCCTCGCCCGAGGGGATCGAGCTCCTGCGAGATTGCGACGTTGTTCTCGCGCTCGACTGGATCGACCTGGGCGGGACGCTGCGAGCGGCGTTTGGCGACGCCTCACCGCCGCCGCGGATCGTCTCCGCAAGCGCCGATCACGTTCTGCACAACGGCTGGAGCAAGGACCACTTCGCGCTCGCGCCCGTCGACGTTGCGCTGACGGCCCATCCGGACGCCGTCGTCGGCGGGCTGCTCGAGCGACTTGGCGAGACGGCGGCGGCGCCTCGCGCCGGCTGGCCACCGCCGCGGGGGGACCGTGGCGCGCCGGCTTCGCCGGGCGATGCGATCACCGTCAGCTCGCTCGCCGCCGCACTCCGCGAGGCGCTCGGCGAGCGCGAGGCGTGCCTGGTGCGAGCCCCGCTCGGCTGGTCCGGCGGCGACTGGACCTGTGCGCACCCGCTCGACTACCTCGGCCAGGACGGCGGAGCCGGCTTGGCGTCGGGGCCCGGCATGGTCGTCGGCGCCGCGCTCGCGCTCCGCGGAAGTGGCCGGATCGCGGTTGGGGTGCTCGGCGACGGCGACACGCTGATGGGCGCGACAGCGCTGTGGTCGGCGGCTCGCTACCGGATCCCGCTGCTTGCCGTGGTCGCAAACAACCGCACCTACCTCAACGACGAGATCCACCAGGAGCGTGTCGCGCGCGCCCGCTCGCGGCCGGTCGAGAACCGCTGGGTCGGCCAGCAGATTCGCGACCCCGACCCCGATCTCGCCGCACTCGCCCGCTCGCTCGGCCTGCGTGGGATCGGGCCCGTCGAGGCAGGCGCCGAGCTGGCGGACGCGCTGAAGGAGGCGATCGCCGCCGTCGAGGCGGGTCAGGCGGTCCTCGTCGACGTGCGCGTGCTCGCCGGTGACTACCCCGGCGCCGGCGCGGCAGGCGAGAATGCAGCGCAAACGCAAACGGGGAAGACCAGATGAGCGATACGCCGGTCGACAAGTTCAGCCAGCCGGTGCTGGGGGACGACAACAAGCTGAAGCTCGCGCTGTTCGGGATCAACCTGCGAGGCGGCGTCACACTCTCGGATGTCGAGGGCAAGATCGAGGCCGAGTGGGACGAGAACCTGCGCCTCGCCCGCCACGCCGACCGGATCGGGCTCGACGCGATCGTGCCGGTCGCGCGCTGGCGCGGCTACGGCGGCGATTCGAACCTCGGCGATCGCTCGTTCGAGACGTTCACCTGGGCGAGTGGCCTGCTCGCCTCGACGGAGCGGATCATGGTCTTCGCAACCTTCCACGTGCCGCTCGCGCACCCCGTGCTGGCGGCGAAGATGTCGGCGACCGCCGACCACATCTCGGGTGGGCGCTTCGGGCTCAACATCGTCGCCGGCTGGTACACGGCCGAGCTGTCGATGTTCGGCCTCACCCAGCGCGAGCACGATGAGCGCTACGAGGTCGCCGACGAGTGGGCACGGGCGCTCAAGCAGCTGTGGACGGTCGAAGGCGAGCGCGACTTTCGCGGCCGCTACTACGACATCCCCGCGGGAGTGCTCGAGCCAAAGCCGATCCAGAAGCCCTACCCGACGGTCATGAACGCCGGTACGAGCCCCGCCGGGCGCGCGTTCGCCTCAAAGCACAGCGATGTGATCTTCGCCGGCCTCACGAACTTCGAGACGGCGGGGGCGCAGATCGCCGAGATCAAACGGCTGGCGCGCGAGGAGCACGGTCGCGAGATCCGCGTCTTCGGCCGCGGCCACATCGTCTGCCGCGACAGCGAAGCCGAGGCGGAGAAGGTCTACGACCACGTGCATCGCCAGGTCGCCGACTACGCCGGCGCGGCGAACGTGACAGGGATCAGCAAGCAGCACTCCCAGAGCACCGACTGGACGATCGAGGAGCGCCGCCTGCTCGAGGGCATGATCGCCGGTTTCTGGGGCATCCCGATGGTCGGCACACCCGACCAGGTCGCGCAGAAGATGCTCGACCTGCACGAGGCGGGCGCCGACGGGATCGCGATCTCCTTCGTCGACTACGACGAGGGACTCGCCCAGATGGAGAACGAGATCCTGCCGCGGCTTCGCCAGGCCGGCGCGCGCTCGTAGCTTCGCGGGAAAATCCGGATGGCGCCCCGCCCTCCCGCTGGCACCATGGAGCTCGAGGGCGGGCCCAACGTGGGGATTTGAGAGACAAGTTTGGCTTGAGCCGGCGCCGGCCGGCTCAACCAAACCTGACGTTGACGTTCTTGACCTGCGCGTAGGAGACGAGCTCGTCGATGCTCTCCTCGCGACCGACGCCCGAGTCCTTGACGCCGCCGAACGGCACGCCCGGGAAGTGCTTGGAGGTGTCGTTGATCCACACGAACCCGGCCTCGACGTCGCGGGCGAAGCGATGGGCGAGCGAGAGGTCGCGCGTGAACGCGCTCGCCGTCAGGCCGAGCGAGACGCCGTTTGCGATCTCGAGCGCCTCCTCGTAGGTGTCGAACGTCATCGCCGCGAGCACGGGCCCGAAGATCTCCTCCTGCGCGAGTCGCGAAGCCGGATCGACGCCGTCGAACAGCGTCGGCCGCACGAACAGGCCGTTCGCGAGTCGCGGGTCGTCGGGCGGCCCGCCGCCGGCGACGACACGGGCGCCCTCGGCGCGGCCGAGCTCGAGGTAGCCGAGCACCTTCTCGTACTGGCGGCGGTGGACGATCGCGCCGGTCTCGGTTGACTCCTCCGCCGGGTTCCCGCTTCGCATGGCGTCCATCCGCTCGGCCAGCGCGCCAACGAGCTCGTCGTGGATCGAGCGGTGCACCAGCAGGCGCGACGTCGAGCCGCAGGACTGCCCCTGCCATGTGAAGTTCATCCCGCGCAGCGCGCCGGCGACGGCCTCCTCGAGATCGGCGTCGGCGAAGATCACGATCGGGTTCTTGCCGCCGAGCTCGAGCGTGACGGTCTTCACAGCGCTCGAGGCGGCCCGCTGCTGGATCCGGCGCCCGACCTCGGCCGACCCGATGAACGCCAGGCGCCGCACCCCTGGATGCACCACGAGCGCGTCACCGGCCTCGTCGCCGTAGCCGGTGACCACGTTCAGCACGCCCGGCGGCAGCACGTCGGCGGCGAGCTCCGCGAGGCGCAGCGCCGATGTCGAGGTGTGCTCGGACGGCTTGAGGATCACCGTGTTTCCGGCGATCAGCGGGGCCGCGATCTTGACGCCGGCGAACATCAGCGGGTGGTTGAAGGGGACGATCCGCCCGACCACCCCGAACGGCGTCATCAGCGTGTAGTTGAGACGGTCGGAGTCCCCGGGGATCGTCTCGCCGCGCAGCTCGAGCGCGAGCCCGGCGAAGTAGCGCAGCTGCGCCGCGGCGGCGTGGGCGTCCCCGCGCATCTCGCGGATCGGGCTGCCGTTCTCGGCGACGTCGAGCAGCGCGAGCTCCTCGGCGTGCTCGGTGACCGCGTCCGCGAGCGCGTTCACGCGCCGTGCCCGCTCGAGCGGGTTGAGGCTCCGCCAACCGTCGAAGGCGGCCGTGGCCGCGCCGACCGCGTCGCCGATGTCGTCCGGCCCGCAGCGCGGAACCGTGCCGATCGTCTCCCCGGTGGCCGGGTTGACGACGTCGATCGTCTCGTCGCTTCGCGCGCCACGCAGCTCACCGCCGATCAGCACCGACCACGTCCTCGCGTCAGTGCCAACGGTCACACGCGCCACCTCCTTGCCGACAATGCCAAGCCGCCGCAACCTACAATCGCACCGAACCGGTGTCAACGCGCCCCTGCGGGGGTCGAAGGGGCGGAATGAGCGGACAGAGCGGCGAACGCGTCGCGGTCGTGACCGGCGGTGCTTCGAGCATCGGGCAGGCCTGCGCCGTGCGCCTGGCGACCGACGGTCACCGGATCGCGATCGCTGACCTCGAGGCGGCAGCGGAGACGGAGGCGATCATCGAGGCGGCCGGCGGGAGCTGCTTCTCGGCGCCCTGCGACATCTCCTCCGCGGAGTCCGTCGCCGCCTTCTCAGCCGAGGTCGCGAGCCGCTACGGGCGCTGCGACGTCCTGCTCGCCTGCGCCGGGATCTACCCGGTGGCTCACCTCTCGGAGACGACGTGGGAGCTCTGGCGGCGTGTGATGAGCACGAACGTCGACTCGCTGTTTCACCTGTCGAAGGCCTTCATACCCGGCATGGTGGAGCGGGGCTGGGGACGCTTCATCGCGATCAGCTCGACTGTCTTTCACACCGGGACGCCGCGCTTTGCGGCCTACACGACCAGCAAGGGCGCGGTGATCGGCTTCGTTCGCGCGCTCGCCACGGAGGTCGGCGACTCGGGCGTCACCGTCAACTCGATCGCCCCCAGCCTGACGCGCACGAAGGGCACGCTCGCCGGCCCGCAGGGCGAGCTCGGCTGGTTCGATCACACGCGCGAGCTCCAGGCGATCAAGCGCACCCAGGAGCCGGCCGACCTCGTCGGCGCGGTGTCGTTCTTCGCCTCCGATGACGCCGCGTTCGTGACCGGCCAGACGCTGCCGGTCGACGGCGGCCTGACGAGGGTCTGAGGCGATGCGCTCGCCGCTGCACCTGGTCGGAAGCATCCCGCTCGAGGACGCCCCGACGGTGTTGCGCACCGTCGCGGTCACGCTCGGCGGAGCGGTCGGTCGGATCCCGGACGGTGAGACCGGACCGCGCAGCCGCTGGAACAGCTGGACCGCTCCGACCTACGAGCGCACCGCCGGCCTCGAGCTCGTGCCGCCGCCGCCCGGGAGCTATACGCCCTGGCAGCAGGCCCGGCTCGTCATCGCGCCGGAGGACCTCGTGCTCGAGCGGATCGGCTTCGCCGACGCCGCGATCGCCTCCTACGCTGCCTTCCGCGAGCTGCTCGAGCGCGGCACGATCGCGGTCGGGACGCGCTTCCAGGTCTGCCTGCCTTCGCCGATCGCGCCGATGACGGTGCTGATCGAGGAGGGCTCGCGTCTCGCCGTCGAGCCCGCGCACCTGCGCCAGCTGCACGCCGAGATCGCCGAGATCCTCGACGCGATCCCGCACGACCAGCTCGCGATCCAATGGGACGTCTGCCAGGACGTCGGCATCTGGGAGGGCTACTACCCCGCCTACTTCGACGACCGCGAGCAGGGCGTGGTCGATCGTCTCGCCGCCTGCGCGGACGTGATCCCCGCCGACGTCGAGCTCGGCTACCACCTCTGCTACGGCGACTTCAAGCACAAGCACTTCATGGAGCCGCGCGACCTCGGCGTCTGTGCGCAGATCGCCTCGCGCCTCACCGCTGCCGCGGCGCGAACGATCGACTACGTCCACGTACCGGTCCCGATCGGCCGCGACGACGACGCCTACTACGAGCCGCTCGCCGACGCGGGCCTCGACGCCGCGACGACGCTCTACCTCGGGCTGATCCACTACGACGACGGCGTCGAGGGCGCCCGGCGGCGGATCGACACGGCCCGCCGCCACGCGCCGCAGTTCGGCGTCGGCACCGAGTGTGGCTTCGGGCGTCGCGACGCCGAGACGATCGTGCCGCTGCTCGAGTTGCACGCCGAAGTCGCGGCGCTGCTGCAAACGTGAGGCAGCGCGTCGCGATCACGCTCGCCTGCGCGGACTACGACCACGTCCGCGACCTGGCAAGCGGCGCGGTCGGCGTCGAGGGCGTGAGCCTGACCGTCGTCCACCATCCCGTCGAGGAGCTGTTCTTCCGTTTCGCCCGCCATCGCGAGTGGGACGTCTCCGAGCTCTCGCTCGGGAAGTACAGCTCGCTGCGCGCGGCGGGTGACGAGTCGCTCGTCGCGATCCCGGTCTTCCCTTCGCGCGCGTTCCGCCACTCGGCGATCTTCATCCGCTCGGACGGCCCGATCGATGCCCCGGAGGCGCTCCGCGGCGGTCGGATCGGGATCCCCGAGTGGACCGTCACGGCCACCGTCTACGGCCGCGGCCTGCTCGCCGCAGACCACGGCGTCGCGATCGACGGCGTCAGCTGGATCCAGGCCGGCACGAACGAGCCCGGACGCATCGAGGGCATCTCGGTCGAGCTGCCCGACGGCGTGACCGTCACGCCGAGGCCCGATGCGACGCTCAACGACCTGTTGATCGCCGGCGAGATCGACGCGATCATCGCGCCCCATCCCCCACGCGCCTTCGAGGACGCAAGCGGCCGGATCGTGCGCCTCTTCTCAGAGCCCGCACGCGTCGAGGAGGACTACTTCCTACGCACCGGCGTGTTCCCGATCATGCACGTCGTCGCGATCCGCCAGGACGTCTACGAGCGCCACCGCTGGCTGGCGATGAACCTTCTCACGGCGTTTGAGCAGGCCAAGGCGCGCAGCCTCGAGCGCGTGCTCGACATCAATTCACCGCGCATGCCGGTGGCCTGGGCGCCGGCCCACGCCCAGCGCGTGCGCGAGCTGATGGGTGGGGACATCTGGCCCTACGGGATCGAGCCCAACCGCACGACGCTCGAGACGTTCCTGCGCTGGGCGCACGAGCAGAACGTCTGTACTCGGGCGCTGGAGGTCGAGGAGCTCTTCGCGCCCGAGGTCCGCGAGGCGTTCAGGATCTAGGCGTCG
>DATBPB010000005.1:0-101914 GCA_036561565.1 Solirubrobacteraceae bacterium
TCGGCGACGAGCTCGAGGGGACCGTGACGAAGGTCGTCACCTTCGGCGCGTTCGTCGAGATCCTCGACGGCGTCGAGGGCCTGGTCCACATCTCCGAGCTGGCCGCCCACCACGTCGAGAACCCGCGCGAGATCGTCCAGCCGGGCGATGAGCTGCGCGTCAAGATCCTCGAGATCGACTCCGAGCGCCGCCGCCTGTCGCTCTCGGCCAAGCGCGTCGAGGGCCAGGTCCTGCCGATGCGCCGGCCGGAGTCCGACGAGGCGCCGTCCGAGGAGCCCTCCGGGGAGGCTTCGGTGGCGTCCGGGCCCGAGGACGTCGGCGATGTCGAGACGGCGGAGTCCTCCGTCGATGACGCCGCGCCGGCGCCCGAGGAGGCGCAGGCCGAGGTGCAGGCGCAGGCCGAGGTGCAGGCGCAGGCCGAGGCCGAGGCCGAGGTTGAGCCCGAAGTTGAGGCCGAGCCTGAGCCGCAGGCGCCCGCCGGCGACGGCGACGAGCAGCCGAGCGCCGCGGAGTAGGCCATCGCGGCCGTGCCGCTCGTCGGCCTGACCGGCGGCCTGGGCGCGGGGAAGTCGACGGCGCTCGAGCAGTTCGCCGCGCTCGGCGCGGCGGTGCTGTCGACCGACGACGTCGTCCACGAGCTGTATCGCAGCGAAGCCGTGCTCGACGCGGTCCGCGCCCGCTTCGGCGGTCGTGTGTTCGATTCCGAGGGCCGCGTCGACCGCCGTGCGCTCGGCGAGCTGGTGTTCGCCGCGCCTGGCGAGCGCGAGTGGCTCGAGCGCCTGCTGTGGCCCCTCGTCGCGGAGCGCACGCGGATCTGGCACGCCGAGCAGGCGCGCCGCGAGCCGCCGCCGCGCGCGGCGATCGTCGAGACGCCGCTGCTCTTCGAGGCCGGTGGCGAGCGGCGCTTCGCGGCGACGGTCGTCGTCGTCGCCGACGACGAGCTGCGCGCCGCCCGCGTCGCCGGGCGCGATCAGGCAGCGCTCGCCGAGCGCGAGCAGCGCCAGCTCTCGCAGGAGGAGAAGGCGGCGCGCGCTAGCTACGTGGTCGTCAACGACGGGACGATCGAGGAGCTGCGCGAGCGCCTCTCCGTGGTGCTCGACGCGATCGCGGCGTGAGACGGCTCGCGCGAGTCGGGATCCTGGCCGCGGCGATCGCGGCGGTGGTCGTGATCGCGGCGCCGACGGTGCGGCGAATCCTGCGCGATCTCACGCTGCCGCTTCGCTACACGGCGATGATCCGCCAGCAGGCGCATGCGAAGCACCTCCCGGCGTCGCTGATCGCGGCGGTCATCTACGCCGAGACGAAGTTCGACGCGCGGACCTCGCCGACCGGCGCGCTGGGCCTGATGCAGATCGAGCCGGCGACCGCTGAGTTCCTGGCGCATCGCTCGGGCGCGACCACCTTCCAGCTCGCCGACCTCGCCCACCCGGCGACGAACATCAGCTACGGCGCCTACTACCTGCGCTACCTGCTCGACTCCTACCGCGGCAACGAGACGCTCGCGCTCGCGGCCTACAACGGCGGCCAGACCAACGTCGACGACTGGCTCGCCCAGGCGCACGCCGCGGGCGTCCGCTTCACGATCGGCGAGATCCCGTTCGCGCAGACGCGCGACTACGTGCGCCGCGTCGAGTCGGCGCAGCGCTCCTACCGCAGCGAGTACGGGTTGTGAGCGCGCGCCGCGCGATGTCGATCGCTCTCGCCGCGGCGCTGGCGCTCGCCGTTTCCGCGGCGACCGCCGCCCCCGGTGCGCGCGTGCACGTCGTTCGCTGCCGCACGACGTTCGGCCTCGGCGAGAGCCACAGGGCCCCGCGCACGCTTGAGGTGCGGGCGGCGGCCGCCGCCGCGGGCCTTGTCGCCTACACGAACACGCAGACCTTCCTGCTCGGCCCGCCGGGGCTCCGGTGCCAGGGCCTCGTCGCGGTCGACGGCGGCTCGCAGATCGTCGCCTGGCGCTCGGGCAATCGGGCGCCCGGGCCGCACAGCCGCATCGCGGGGCTGTCGCTGGACATCGAGACCGCCTGCTCGGCGTGCCGGGCGGACGAGGCGTGCCCGTTCTTCCCGGCTGTCGCGGGCGGCCTCGGCTTCGCCTGCGTCGACGCGATCCCGGCGCCCGAGGTCGTGCGGCGGCGAAGCTCGCGCGTCGTGCTGTTCACCGATCCGCCGCACTTCGCCGGCTCGGGCTGGCCGAGCGGAGGCAACTACGCCGCGCGCGGGGTCGCGGGGACCGCCGGGAGCGTGCGAAACGGCGTCGTCTACCGGGCGACGTGCACGCTCCCGCCGTCCGACCGCGCCGCCTGCGGCCTCGTCGTGGCCGACGCGATCAGGCGCTACGGCTGACGCCCACGGCGGTTGCGATACTGACTCGGTGCCCGACTTTCGCCTCGACGACGCATTCACGCCGACCGCGGACCAGCCGCGGGCGATAGCGCAGATCGCCGAGGCCGTCGGCGACGGCGGCCGCTTCACGACGCTGCTCGGCGCGACGGGGACGGGCAAGACGATGACGATGGCCGGCGCGATCCAGGAGCTCCAGCGCCCGGCGCTCGTGATCGCCCACAACAAGACGCTCGCGGCGCAGCTGTGCAACGAGTTCCGCACCTACTTCCCCGACAACGCGGTCGAGTACTTCGTCTCCTACTACGACTACTACCAGCCCGAGGCCTACGTCCCGAGCCGCGACCTCTATATCGAGAAGGACTCCTCCGTGAACTCCGAGATCGACCGCCTGCGCCACTCGGCGACGGCGGCCGTGTTCGCCCGCCGCGACGTCGTGGTGGTGGCGTCGGTGTCGTGCATCTACGGCCTCGGCTCCCCGGACGTCTACGAGCGCAACATGCAGCTGCTTCGCCGCGGCGAGAGCGTCGACCGCGATGCGCTGCTGCACAAGCTCGTCGCGATCCAGTACACCCGCAACGACCAGATCCTCTCGCGCGGCAACTTCCGCGTGAAGGGCGAGACGCTCGAGGTATTCCCGGCCTACGCCGAGACCGCCTACCGCGCGGTCATGTTCGGCGACGAGGTCGAGGCGCTGTCGGAGTTCGACCCGCTGACCGGCGAGGTCCTGACGTCCGGCCTCGAGCACATCGCGATCTGGCCGGCGACGCATTACAACGTTCCCGAGGGCCAGAACGAGCGCGCCGTCGCCGAGATCGGCGATGAGCTCGCGGAGCGCTGCGCCGAGCTCGAGTCCGAGGGCAAGCTGCTCGAGGCGCACCGCCTGCGCCAGCGCACGCAGTACGACATGGAGATGCTGCGCGAGGTCGGCTTCTGCTCGGGGATCGAGAACTATTCGCGGATCCTCGACGGTCGCAAGGCGGGCGAGCGGCCCTACTGCCTGATCGACTACTTCCCGCGCGACCTCGTCTGCTTCATCGACGAGTCCCACCAGACGGTGCCGCAGATCGGCGGGATGTTCGAGGGCGACCGTTCACGCAAGCAAACGCTCGTCGACTACGGCTTCCGCCTGCCGAGCGCGCTCGACAACCGCCCGCAGACCTTCGAGGAGTTCCTCGCCGTGACGCCGCAGATCGTGCTCGTGTCGGCGACGCCCGGCGAGTTCGAGCGGACGCGCTCGGGGCGCGTGATCGAGCAGATCGTGCGCCCGACGGGGATCGTCGATCCCCAGGTCGAGGTGCGCGCGACGCGCAACCAGATCGACGATCTGATGCGCGAGGTCCGCCTCCGCGTCGACCGCGACGAGCGCGCTCTGGTCACGACGCTGACCAAGAAGATGGCTGAGGACCTGTCGGGCTACCTGCTCGAGCTCGGGTTCCGCGCGCGCTACCTGCATTCGGAGATCGACACCCTGGAGCGGATCCAGATCATCCGCGCGCTGCGCCTCGGCGAGTACGACGTGCTGGTCGGCGTCAACCTGCTGCGCGAGGGGCTCGACCTGCCCGAGGTGTCGCTGGTGGCGATCGTCGACGCCGACAAGGTGGGGTTCCTGCGCGGCGCGACCTCGCTGATCCAGACGATCGGGCGCGCCGCGCGCCACGTCGACGGCACGGTGATCATGTACGCCGACCGCGAGACGGACTCGATGCGCGCGGCGCTCGAGGAGACCAACCGCCGCCGCGCGATCCAGGTCGCCTACAACGAGGAGCACGGGATCACGGCGGCCTCGATCGTCAAGGGCGTCAGCGACATCTCGGACTTCCTGACGAGCGAATCGAAGGTCCCCAAGCGCCGCCGCCGCGTCAGCGCCCGGCGCAGCGAGGAGCTTGAGCCGCACGAGCTCGAGAAGCTCGCCGTGGAGCTCGAGGAGGAGATGCTGGTTGCCGCCGAGGAGCTCCGCTTCGAGTACGCCGCGCGGCTTCGCGACGAGCTCCGCGAGCTGCGCCGCACGCTCGCGGACGTCAAGGCGACGGCCTGAGCCGCGGCGCCGCTACTCGCCGGAGATCTCCAGGAAGCGCTGCACCGAGACCTCCTGGTGGGCGAGCTGGTCGGCGAGCGAGTGCGCGTGGTCGGCGGCCCGCTCGAAGAAGTCCCGCAGCGCGTGCTCGGGGTCGTCGGTCAGCGGGTAGACGTGGCTGACCTCGGCCTGGATGCACGCGATCCCAAGCGCCGGCCGGCCCTCGGCGAGCGTCCTGGCGGTGCATACGGCGACGACGCTGAGGCGCCGCTCGGCGGCGCGCAGCGCGACCGGGATCAGCCGCGGCGCGGGCGCGTCGAGGCCGTCGGCGACGCGGCGGTCGATCTCGATCCGCGCCGCGGTCAGCTCCTCCAGCGGCTCGCGCCAGACGGCGAGCACGGTGTCGGCGGCGACCATCGCGTCGCGCAGCGCCGTCGCCTGGTCGCGGTAGAGCCGCTCGGCCTCCTCGCGGTCGCAGGCCTCGGCGAGGTCGAGGTCGCACGGCACCCGCAGCAGCTCCTCACCGCTGACCGACTCGCCGCTGCTGCGAGCGCCCAGCGTGACGTAGGTCTGGATCGTCGAGGTGTCGCGGCGGCCGTGGAAGATGATCGTCAGCTCGTCGCAGAGGGGGAGGCCGTCGACGCGCAGCGCGACCGCGGCCGAATCCTCGTGGTCGAGCAGTGCGCGGCGCAGCAGCTCCTCGGCGGAATCTCCGGCGCCTCGGTAATGCTCGCTCACGGTGCTCACCTCCCGTTGACCGACGGTGGCCGCCCAGTGTAGAGCCGCCGCGGACGGAAGGAGACGGTAGATGCCTACCCGGTGGCGCCGGGAGGAGCTTGCGGCGAGAAGACCTCGATCAGCTCGCCGGCGATCTGCGCGAGGAACTCGCGCGTTCGCTCATCCGGCGGGTCGGCCAGGCGGGCCTCGCCGAAGAAGGCCGGGCTCAGCTGGCGGCCGCACTCGAGGTAGAGCGGGTAGGTCTCGTTGACGAGCTCCTCCTGCTCGGCGGCCGCGATCTCCTCGCGCGTGACGACCAGCAGGTCGATGTCGGAGTGCATCGGCGAGCGCCGCGGCCACATGTCGGCCCGCGCCGCCGATCCGAACATCGAGATCCTGACGAGCCGCTCACCGAGCCGCTCGCTCAGCAGCGCGCAGTAGCGCGCCAGGCAGTCGCGTTCGAGGTCGCCGAGGGCGCCCATCGAGGCCACTCTACACGAACGTCTGTTCGCCTCGATACAATGCGTTCAGATTGCCGTCGTCCAGTCAGATCGTCGTCAGCGGGGCCCGCGAGCACAACCTCAAGAACGTCTCGCTGACCCTGCCGCGCGACGCCCTGGTGGTGCTGACCGGGCTGAGCGGCTCGGGCAAGTCCTCGCTCGCCTTCGACACGATCTACGCCGAGGGCCAGCGCCGCTACGTCGAGTCGCTGTCGGCCTACGCGCGCCAGTTCCTCGGCCAGATGGACAAGCCCGACGTCGACTCGATCGAGGGCCTCTCGCCGGCGATCTCGATCGACCAGAAGACGACCTCGCGCAATCCCCGCTCGACCGTCGGCACGGTCACCGAGATCTACGACTACCTGCGCCTTCTGTGGGCGCGGATCGGCGTGCCGCACTGCCACATCTGCGGCGCGCGGATCGCCGGCCAGTCGATCGAGCAGATCACCGACCAGGTGCTCGAGCTCGCCGAGGGGACGCGCTTCATGGTGCTCGCGCCGGTCGTGCGCGGGCGCAAGGGCGAGTACGGCAAGATGCTCGAGGAGCTGCGCGCCGAGGGCTTCGCGCGCGTGCTGATCGACGGCCAGTTGCGCGGCCTCGATGAGGAGATCGTCCTCGATCGCAAGCTCAAGCACGAGATCGCCGTCGTCGTCGACCGCCTCGTGATGCGCACCGACGTGCGAAAGCGCCTCGTCGACTCGATCGAGACGGCGGCCGCGCTCGCCGACGGCATCGTCGCGATCGAGACCGTGCCGCGCGACGGCGACGGCCCCCCGCAGAAGCTGACCTTCTCGGAGAAGTTCGCCTGCCTTCGCTGCGGGACCTCGATGCCCGAGCTCGAGCCGCGGATCTTCTCCTTCAACGCTCCGCAGGGCGCCTGCCCGCGCTGCACGGGGCTCGGCTCGCAGCTGGAGATCGACCCCGAGCTGGTCGTCCCCGACCCCGAGCTCTCGATCGCCCAGGGCGCGCTCGCGCCGTGGGCGGCGAGCAGCTCCGCCTACTACGACCAGATGACGCTGGCGCTCGCCGAGCGCTACGGCGTCGACCTCGAGGCGCCGTGGTCGACGCTCAGCGCCCGTCAGCGCGAGGCGTTCCTGTACGGCACCGGCGGCGAGCGCGTCGAGGTCCGCTACCGCAACCGCTACGGGCGCGAGCGCGCCTACGCCGCGCGCTTCGAGGGGATCGTCCCTAACCTCGAGCGCCGCTTCCGCGAGACGGAGTCCGAGCTGCAGCGCGAGAAGATCGAGGAGTTCATGAGCGTCCGGCCGTGCCCGGACTGCAACGGCGCGCGGCTGCGGCCGGAGTCGCTGGCCGTGCTCGTCGCCGGCACGCGCATCAACGAGTTCTGCGCGCTGTCGGCTTACGCGGCGCTCGACTGGATCGAGTCCGTCGAGCTGACCGAGACCGAGCGCCACATCGCGCGGCTGATCGTGCGCGAGATCGCCGAGCGCCTGCGCTTCCTCGAGAACGTCGGCATCGGCTACCTGTCGATGGACCGCGCGGCGGCGACGCTGTCGGGCGGAGAGGCGCAGCGGATTCGCCTGGCGACGCAGATCGGCTCGGCGCTGGTCGGCGTCCTCTACGTCCTCGACGAGCCCTCGATCGGCCTCCACCAGCGCGACAACGCGAAGCTCGTCGCGACGCTCGAGCGCCTGCGCGACCTCGGCAACACGGTGCTCGTCGTCGAGCACGACGAGCAGACGATGCGCGCCGCCGACCATCTCGTCGACCTCGGCCCCGGCGCGGGCGAGCACGGCGGGCGGATCGTCGCGCAGGGCACGGCGGCGCAGGTCGAGCTCGTCCCCGAGTCGCTGACCGGCCAGTTCCTGTCCGGTGCGGCGCGGATCGCGGTCCCCGAGAAGCGGCGGCGCCCGAGCGGCGCGATCGAGATCCGCGGCGCGACGCAGCACAACCTGCGCGGCATCGACGTGCGCGTCCCGCTCGGGGTCCTGACGTGCGTCACGGGCGTGTCCGGTTCCGGCAAGTCGACGCTCGTCAACGACGTCCTCTACAAGGCCGTCGCCAACCGGCTGCATCGCGCGCGCCAGCGCCCGGGGGCGCACCGCACGGTCAGCGGGATCGACGCGCTCGACAAGATCATCGCCGTCGACCAGTCGCCGATCGGCCGCACGCCGCGCTCGAATCCGGCCACCTACACTGGCCTCTTCGATGTGATCCGCGACCTCTTCTCGAAGACCGTCGAGGCCCGCGCGCGCGGCTACAAGCCGGGACGCTTCTCGTTCAACGTCAAGGGCGGCCGCTGCGAGGTCTGCCGCGGCGACGGCCAGATCCGCATCGAGATGCACTTCCTCCCGGACGTCTACGTCCCCTGCGAGCAGTGCCACGGCCGCCGCTACAACCGCGAGACCCTCGAGGTCCGCTTCAAGGGCAAGACGATCGCCGACGTCCTCGACATGCCGGTCGAGGAGGCGCTGAGCTTCTTCGAGCACATCCCGACGATCCGCCGCCGCCTGCAGACGCTCGCCGACGTCGGGCTCGGCTACGTGCGTCTCGGCCAGCCGGCGACGACGCTCTCCGGCGGCGAGGCGCAGCGCGTGAAGCTCGCGACGGAGCTGTCGAAGATCGCGACCGGCCGGACCCTCTACATCCTCGACGAGCCGACGACCGGCCTGCACTTCGCGGACGTCCAGCGCCTGCTCGACGTGCTCCACCGCCTCGTCGACGCCGGCAACTCGGTCGTCGTCATCGAGCACAACCTCGACGTGATCAAGAACGCCGACCGCATCATCGACCTCGGCCCCGAGGGCGGCGACGCCGGCGGCGAGGTCGTCGCGACCGGCACGCCCGAGGAGGTCGCCGCGACCGCGGACTCCCACACCGGGCGCTTCCTCGAGCCGCTCGTCGGCGCCCCGCCGACCGTCAGGCGGCGCCGCCGCGCGCCGGCGACCGCCGCCGCCTGAGCGGTCCCGCGTTTGGCGATCAGCCGTCGAGGCCGGCGCTGAACGCCTCGAGCTCGCCCGGGTCGATCGAGAAGGTGTGCTCGGCGACCGGGAAGTGGCGTTGTCGCACCTCGGCGGCGAACTCCGACACCGCGCTGTCGATCTGCGTGCGAAGCTCGGCGTACTGCTTGGCGAAGCGCGGCGCGCTGCCCGGGAAGATGCCGAGCATGTCGTGCAGGACGAGCACCTGGCCGTCGGTCGCGGCGCCGGCGCCGATCCCGATCACCGGGATCTCGAGCCGCGCGGTGATCGCCGCGGCGACCGCCGCCGGTATCGCCTCGAAGACGATCGCGAACGCGCCGGCCTGCTCGACCGCCCGCGCCTGGCGTGCCAGCGCGAGCGCGCGCTCGGCGGTGCGTCCCTGCGCCCGGCGGCCGCCGAGCGCCGTCGCCGTCTGCGGCGTCAGCCCGACATGCCCCATCACCATCACGCCGGCCCCGACGATCGCGCGGATCCGCGACAGCTGCGCCTCGCCGCCGCCCTCGAGCTTCACGGCGTCGGCGCCGGCCTCCTTGACGAATCGCTGGGCGTTTCGGATCGCCAGCTCGTCAGACTCCTCGTAGGAGCCGAACGGCATGTCGGCGACGAGCAGCGCGCTGCGCACGCCGCGCCGCGTCGCTGCGGTCAGCATCAGCATCTCCTCGACGCTGACGGCGACGGTCGAAGGGTGGCCGAGCACGACCTCGGCCGCGGAGTCTCCGACGAGGACGACGTCGACGCCGGCGGCGTCGACGATCTGGCCGGTCGGGAAGTCGTAGGCGGTGACCATCACGATCGCCTCGCCCTGGCGCTTCTTCTCGGCCAGGCGCGGCAACGTCATCGGCAGCCGGTCGGTCGGCTCGGCGGTGATCTTGGGCAGCGTCGACATGCGTCGCCCTTTCTCGGTCCGGTTCCGCAGCGCGGATACCGGTCGCGATCTCAGGTGGATGTTGCGTGCTTGTCCGTCCCTTGCGGTGACGGCACAGCAGATGGTAGCGCTACGCCCCGCGCGATCCGCTGAACTTCATCGACGGGAACATCCCGGCCTTCGCCTTGCCGGAGATCGAGTCGCCCTCGACGCTGCCCTCGAAGTGGATCGTCAGCTTCATCGGGTGCGTCACGTCGACCTTCCACGACACGCGGTCGCCGTCGACCTTGCCGTCATAGATCGGGCCCGACTGGCCGTCGCCGCTCTGCTCGCCGGTCAGCGCCGTCCCGTCCGTTCGCAGCTCGACGGTCGACTCCTGCTCCCCAAGCGGGCTGTTCACGGTGATGTTCCAGGTCCCGTCTGCGCTCATGCTGCTCTCCTCGTCTCGGATCCGTAGGCGCGCCGCGCCTGGAATCCTCTCACGCCGGCGGGCTCGCGACGACGTTGTCGATCAGCCGCGCCGGCCCGATCCGCGCGGCGAGGGCGATCATCACCGGTCCCGCGACCGCGCTCACCTCCGCGAGCGTCTGCGGATCGACGATCGCCAGGTACTCGGCGCGGATCCCCTCGCGCGCGAGCTCCTCCTCGGCCGCCGCGACGATCGCCGGGCGCTCGCGCTCGCCGGCCTCGACGAGCGCCGCGGCGGCGCTCAGCGCACGCCACAGTCCGGCCGCGCGGACGCGGTCCTCGCCCTCGAGGTAGGCGTTTCGGCTCGACAGGGCCAGGCCGTCCGCGGCGCGTACGGTGGGTCGCACCTCGATCGTCACCGCCATGTTCAGATCGCGCGCCATGCGCCGCACGACCGCCGCCTGCTGGGCGTCCTTCTGACCGAAGTAGGCGACGTCCGGCGCGACGATGTTGAGCAGCTTGGCGACGACGGTCGCCACGCCGCGGAAGTGCGCCGCTCCGCGGGCCGCGCCCTCGAGGCCCTCGCTGAGGCCCGCCACCTCGATCGCCGTCGCGAAGCCGTCCGGGTACATCTCGGCCGCGGTCGGGGCGAACACCACGTCGACGCCGGCCTGCGCGGCGAGGCGCGAGTCGCGCGCCTCATCGCGCGGGTAGGAGGCGAGGTCCTCGCCCGCGGCGAACTGCGCCGGGTTGACGAACAGCGACATCACGACCGTCGCGTTCGCGTCGCACGCATGGCGCAGCAGCGAGAGGTGGCCCTCGTGCAGCGCACCCATCGTCGGCACGAGGCCGACCGGGCGCGGCGCGGCGGCCAGGAGCTCGCGGACCTCGGCGATCGTCCGCGCCGTCGCCATCGTCGTGCGCTGCGGGGTCATCGGCGCCGCCGAACACTACCCTTGAGGCGATGCCCAGCCCGAGCGACCGGCGGGAGGCACTGAAGGAGCTGCTCGTGCAGGCGCGCGCCTGCACCCGCTGCGCCGAGCTCGCCGCGACCCGCACGACGGTCGTCTTCGGCGCCGGCAACGCCGACGCCGATCTGATGTTCGTCGGCGAGGCCCCGGGAGCGAACGAGGATCTCCAGGGCCTGCCGTTCGTCGGTGCCGCCGGCAAGCTGCTCGAGACGCTGCTCGGCGAGATCGGCCTCAGCCGCTCCGAGGTCTTCATCGCCAACGTGCTCAAGTGCCGCCCGCCAGCCAACCGCGACCCGCGGCCCGCCGAGATCGAGAACTGCACGCCCTACCTCGTGCGCCAGGTCGAGCTGGTGGCGCCGCGCGTGATCTGCACGCTCGGCAACTTCGCCACGAAGCTCCTGCGCGACGACGCGGCCGGGATCACCCGCGTGCACGGCCGCGCCGAGGTGCGCACGATCGGCTCCCACACGGTGCGCCTGTTTCCGATCTACCACCCCGCTGCGGCGCTCTACACGCCCCGCACGCTCGAGTCGCTGCGCGAGGACTTCCACGCGCTGCCGGGCATCCTCGCGCTGCCGCCGGCCCTCGCCCCGCCGCCGCGCGAGCCGCTCGCGCAGGCCGAGCCCGTGCCCGAGCCGCAGGAGGAGCCGGCCGCCGCGGCGCCGGCGCCGGAGCAGCTGGGGCTCTTCTGAGCGAGCGCTTCGAAAGCGGCGCCCCGTCGGAGACGGAGGACCTCGGCGCGCTCGTCGCCGCGCGGCTGAGCGCCGGCGACGTCGTGTACGTGCTCGGCGAGCTCGGCGCCGGGAAGACGACGTTCGTCCGCGGCGCCTGCCGGGCGCTCGGCGTCACGGCGCCGATCACGAGCCCGACGTTTGCGATCGCCCACCGCTACCACGGCCGCGACGGCCTGCGCGTCGCGCACATCGACCTCTACCGCATCAGCGAGCCCGCGGCCGCGGACGCCGAGGCGATCGCCGACTACATCGACGCCGACACGATCGCGTTCGTCGAGTGGCCGCCGCAGGGGGACCTGCTGCCGCCGCCGCGGCTCGTCGCGGAACTGTCTCACCGCGGCGGGGACCGCCGTGTGCTCGAGGTTCGCACGTGAGAGTCCTCGGCTTCGACACGGCGACGGCGGACACCGCGGCGGCGCTGCTGCTCTGCGACGGGGCGCTGCTCGAGGCTCGCGAGGGCCCGGACGGCGGCGGGCGGCCCCGGCACGCGCAGCGGCTGCTCGCGCTGGCGGCGGGGCTGCTCGAGGAGGCCGGGCTCGGCTTCGCCGACGTCGACCTGATCGCCGCCGGCACCGGCCCGGGCTCCTACACCGGCCTGCGCATCGCGCTCGCCACGGCCCGCGGCATCGCCCGTGGAGCCGATGCGCGCCTCGTCGGCGTCTCGACGCTGCGCGCGCTCGCCGAGCCGCTCGGCGAGCGGCCCGTCGCGGCGATCATCGACGCGCGGCGAGGGGAGGCGTTCGTCGGCGTCTACGAGGGATCGCGCGAGCTCGCCGGGCCGCGTGTCTGCCGGCCGGAGGAGCTCCCGGCGACCGTCGCGAGCGGTGGGCCGCAGTGCCTGGCGGTGGGGGACGGGGCGCTACGATTCCTGGAGTTGCTCGAACGGGCCGGCGTTGCCGTTGCGGCGGCGGGAAGTGATCTGCACCGCGTGAGCGCGGGAGCGATCTGCCGGCTCGCCGCGGGCGGCAGTTGCGCCGCGGCGGAGCCGGCGTACCTGCGCGCCCCGGACGCCGAGAGGAGTAGGAATTGACAACCGCCCCGGCGACACTCGAGATCCGCGTCCTCTCCTACAGCGACCTTCCGGCCGTCGCGGCGATCGAGCGACGGGCGTTCCCGACCCCCTGGTCGCTCGCGATGTTCGTGCTCGAGATGTCAAAGCCCTCCGGCGTCTGCCTGGCGGCGACGATCGAGGGCGAGCTCGTCGGCTACACGATCTGCTCGCGCTACGACAGCGTCTGGCACATCATGAACGTGGCCGTCGACCCCGCCCGCCGCCGCCAGGGGATCGCCTCGGCGCTGCTCTCCGAGCTGTACGTGCGGGCCGGCGACGAGAGCACCCAGTTCACCCTCGAGGTCCGCCGCTCGAACGTCGCGGCGATCGAGCTCTACCAGCGCGACGGCTTCCGCATCGCCGGCGTGCGCCGGCGCTACTACCAGGACAACGGCGAGGACGCGCTGATCATGTGGCGCACCCCGGCCACGCTCCAGGGCAGCCTCGACGACGTCCCCGCCGCCGATCCCGTCGCCCACCATCGCCCGTGATCCTCGCGCTCGAGACCAGCTGCGACGACACCTGCGCCGCGCTCGTGAGCGACGAGGGAGTCGTGCTCGCGAACGTCATCTCCTCCCAGGAGGTACACGGCCGCTTCGGCGGCGTCGTGCCGGAGATCGCCGCCCGCCAGCACATCGAGCTGATCGACGCGGTGCTCTCAGAGGCCTTCGCCCGCTCCGGTGTCGGCGCCGCGGAGGTGAGCGTCGTCGCCGCGACGCGCGGCCCGGGACTGATCGGAGCGCTGCTCGTCGGCTTCAACGCCGCCAAGGGCTTCGCCGCCGCGCGCGAGCTGCCGTTCGCCGCCGTCGATCACCTGCACGGCCACATCGCCGCGGCGCGCCTGCAGCCGGGCCGCTTCGACCCCCCGTTTCTCGCCCTGATCGCCTCCGGCGGACACACGCTGCTGCTCGACGTGCCCGGCGGCGGGGCCGGGGTCGAGGTGCTCGCGCGCACGCTCGATGACGCGGCCGGGGAGGCGTTCGACAAGGGCGCGCGGATGCTCGGCCTCGGCTATCCCGGCGGCCCGGCGCTGTCGCGCCTTGCCGAGCGCGGCGACCCGCGCGCGCACGACTTTCCCACCGGGCGCGGCGAGGACTTCTCCTTCGCCGGGCTGAAGACCGCGCTGCTGTACCGCCTGCGCGAGGTCGATTCGTCCGACGAGCGCGTCCGCGCCGATCTCGCCGCCTCCTACGAGCACGCGATCGTCGAGGCGCTGACCCGGCGCGTCGTGCGCGGACTCGAGCGGACCGGCCGCGCGCGTCTCGCGCTCGGTGGCGGCGTGGCCGCCAACAGTCGGCTGCGCGAGCGCCTGGCGGGCCTCGGCGTCGAGCTCTTCCTGCCGGCGCTCGAGCTGTGCACCGACAACGCGGCGATGATCGGCGCGGCCGCGCTCGACGCCGCGCCGCTGCCCTACCCCGAGTACCTGCAGCTCGACGTCTACGCAACCGGCGAGGGGCCGCTGCGGTGATCGAGGTCGTCCTCTACGGCCGCCGCGGCTGCTGCCTGTGCGACGACGCGCGCGAGGTCCTCGAGCGCGTCCGGGCCGAGCTGCCGTTCGAGCTGCGCGAACGTGACATCGAAGCAGACGAGAGCCTGCTGCGCGCCTATCTGGAGCGGATTCCGGTTATCACCGTGGACGGCCACGAGCTCTGCGAGCTCGGCCTCGATGAAGCCGTCCTGCGCGACTCACTCGCTAGAGTCCGCGCGATGAGCGATACGGAGATCGCCTCTGAGAGCGAGGAGCTCGGAGCGGCGTCGGAGCGTCTGTCGCTCGGCGTCGCGGCGCGCCTGTCGCGCTACCTCCAGGTCCTGACGCAGGCCCGCAAGATGGGCCGCGAGACGATCTCCTCCCACGAGCTCGCCGAGTACACGCACGTCAACTCGACGCAGATCCGCCGCGACCTCTCCGGGTTCGGCAAGTTCGGCAAGCGCGGGGTCGGATACAACGTCGACTCGCTCGTCACGCAGATCCGCAAGATCCTGCGCACGGCGGGGCAGCACAACATCGCGCTGTTCGGCGCCGGCCACCTTGGCACCGCGATCGCCTCCTCGGAGATCTTCGCCGACCACGGCTTCCGCGTCGTCGCGATCTTCGACTCCGATCTCGCCAAGGTCGGGACGCCGATCGGCCATCACGTCGTCCGCCACAACGACGAGCTGCGCGCCGTGGTCGAGGAGCAGGACATCGTCGTCGGCGTCCTCGCCGTTCCGACCGCCGCCGCGCAGGGCCTCGCGGACGCCCTCGTCGACGCCGGCGTGAAGATCATCTTCAACTACTCAGACGCCCTGCTGGACGTGCCCCCCGAGATGACGGTGCACACCTCGAGCCCGGCCGTCGACCTTCTCTACGCGCTCTACTTCTACCTCGCCTGATCGGTGTCGACGATCGACCTCGACCGCGCCGTCGAAACCTTCGCGGCGGCCAGCGACCTCACCGTCGGGGTGGAGGAGGAGTTCTCGATCCTCGACCCCGTCAGCCTCGACCTCGTGCCGCGCTTCGAGGAGCTGCGCGACGAGGCGGCTTCGTTTGACCGGCTCCTTCACGAGCACATCACCGGCGAGCTGATCTCCTCGGAGATCGAGATCATCTCGGGGCCCGGCGCCGATCTGGCCGACGCGCTCGCACGCCAGCGCGAGCGTCGCCGCGCCCTGTTCGCGCTGGCCGCCTCGCGCGGCGCCGAGCTAGGCGCGACCGGAACGCATCCCTGGGCCGACTACCGCGAGCAGCCCGTCATCGACACGCCGCACTATCACCGCGTCGAGGACGGCCTCAAGTACGTCGCCTGGCGCAACAACACCTTCAGCCTCCACGTCCACGTCGGCGTCAACGACATCGATCGCGCGGTGCGCGTCTGCGACCGGCTGCGCGAGGTCCTGCCGCTGCTGCTCGCGCTGTCGGCGAACTCGCCGTTTCTCGACGGGCGCCTCGCGGGCCTGCACTCGGCGCGCTCGCAGACCTTCACGCGCAGCTTCCCGCGCTGCGGGGTCCCGTACGCCTTCGGGGGCTGGCGGTCCTTCCGCGAGTACATCGACCTGCTGCTGCGCACCGGCTCGATCATCGAGTTCACGCAGATCTGGTGGTCGGTGCGACCGCACTTCGACTACGGCACCGTCGAGGTGCGGATCTGCGACGTGCAGGGCACGGCCGGCGAGTCGGACGCCCTCGCCGGCCTGATCGCCGCCTGCGTCGCGCAGGCGCTGCTGGAGATCGACTCGGGCGAGGCCGGCGAGCCGGTCGCCGGGTATCTGATCGAGGAGAACATGTGGCGGGCGATCCGCCACGGCCTCGACGGGCGGATGATCGACTTCGAGCGCGGCGAGGAGTACGAGTCCTCGGAGATCGCCGAACGGCTGCTCGCCTGGACCGCGCCCGCTCGCGCCGCCTACGGTCTCGAGCTCTCGCCGCCCGCTCGCGAGCCGAACGGGTCCCAGCGCCAGCGCGCGATGATCGCCGCCGGAGCGACGCTGCGCGAGGCTTTCGAGACCTGCGTGCGGGACGCGCGGGCAACCTACTTCGAGGAGGTGCGGGCATGAGTGCAGAGCCGCCCAGCGAGGCCGAGCTGCGCGCGGCCTACGAGGAGCAGCTGCGCCAGCTCCAGCCGGTCGACGTCATCGTCCAGGCGGTCGTCTCGCTGATCACGCTCGCCGGACGGCGCCTCGGCGTCGAACCGGGAACCGAGCCGGAACGCGACCTCGAGCAGGTCCGCGACGCGATTGACGGCGCGCGCGCGCTGATGCCGGTGCTCGAACGCCGCGAGGACCCCGCGAGCCTGCGCTCGCTGCGCGACGCTCTGTCCGCGCTGCAGATGGAGTACGCGAAGCTCGCCGGCGCCGCGCCGCCCGCCGGCGAAGGGGCCGCCGCCGACGACCCGGCCGAGCAGCCGCAGGAAGGACCGCCCGGCCCCGGACCGGCGCAGAAGAGCGGGCGCCTGTGGGTGCCCGGCTCCTAGCCGCAGACAGCCGTCCGGCGCCCGCTAGCTATAGACTTTCCGGCCTTGCCGGGTGGACGATCGGTGCCGCCCGGCTTTCGTGTTGTGTCTGGCGGCCGAAGCGCCCGCGCAGACGTCATGGTGAGGAGCTTCTTTGAGTAATTTTCTGACCAACCACGGGGTTGTCGTCGCCCTCGTGTGCGCGGGGTGCGCGGTGATCTATGGCGCGCTGACGTCGCGCTCGCTGCTGGCGCTGTCACCTGGCAACGAGCGCATGCGCTCGATCTCCGCCGCCGTGCAGTCGGGCGCCCGTGCGTACCTGAACCGCCAGTACACGACGATCGCGGGCGTCGGCGTGGCCCTGTTCGTGGCGCTGATCTTCGTGCAGAACATCGCTGTGGCGGTCGGCTTCGCAATCGGCGGGGTGCTGTCTGGCTCGACCGGCTATATCGGCATGAACGTGTCGGTGCGGGCCAACGCGCGCGTTGCCGAGGCCGCTCGTGGCGGTGTTTCACCCGCGCTGCGGGGCGCGTTCCGCGGCGGGGCCGTGACCGGCCTGCTGGTCGTCGGCCTGGCGCTCGTCGGCGTGTCCGGCTATTACGGCGTGCTGACGGCGATCTGCGGCGACAGCCCGAAGACCGCGATCGACGCCCTGATCGGGCTGGGCTTCGGCGGCTCGCTGATCTCGGTCTTCGCGCGACTCGGCGGTGGCATCTTCACCAAGGCCGCGGACGTCGGCGCCGACCTCGTCGGCAAGGTCGAGGCCGGCATCCCCGAGGATGACCCGCGCAACCCGGCTGTGATCGCCGACAACGTCGGCGACAACGTCGGCGACTGCGCGGGGATGGCGGCCGACCTGTTCGAGACCTACGCCGTGACCGCGATCGCGGTGATGCTGCTGGGCGTCCTGACCTTCTCCCAGAGCACGCGCGTCGCGCTCTTCCCGCTGCTTCTGGGCGCCGTGGCGATCCTCGCCTCGATCATCGGCACCTTCTTCGTGCGCTCCGAGAGCGGCGACGTCGAGCGCGCGCTGTACAAGGGCCTGATCGCCTCCGCGGTGATCGCCGCCGGCGCGTTCGCTCCCGTCACCTACTGGCTGATGCACGGCAACAGCTACATCGGCGGCGCCGCGGCACCGGCCTGGGGCAAGCTCTACGTCTGCTCGCTCGTCGGCATCGCGGTCACCGGATGCCTGTTCGTGATCACCGATTACTACACCTCGACCCGCTTCTCGCCGGTCAAGAAGACGGCGCGCGCCTCCCTCACCGGGCACGCGACGAACATCATCCAGGGCTTCGGGTCGGGGCTCCAGGCGACGGCGCTTCCGGCGCTCGTGCTCGTGCTGGGGATCCTCGCCTCCTGGAAGCTCGCCGGGATCTACGGCATCGGCGTCGCGGTCATGGGCCTGCTTTCGCTGACCGGCCTGATCGTCGCCCTCGACGCGTTCGGCCCGATCACCGACAACGCCGGGGGGATCGCGGAGATGGCCGATCTGCCCGAAGAGGTCCGCAACGTCACCGACCGCCTCGACGCGGTCGGCAACACGACGAAGGCCGTCACCAAGGGCTACGCGATCGGCTCGGCGGTGCTGGCGGCGGTCGTCCTGTTCGCCGGCTTCGAGAAGGAGCTCGTCGGCAAGGGCAAGGTCTTCTCGTTCTCGATCGATCAGCCGCCGGTGCTGATCGGCCTGATCCTCGGTGGCATGATGGTCTGCCTGTTCGCGTCGCTCTCGATCGAGGCCGTCGGCCGCGCCGGCGGCGCGGTCGTCGAGGAGGTGCGCCGCCAGTTCCGCGAGAAGCCGGGGATCATGGAGGGCACCGACGAGCCCGACTACGCGACCTGCGTCGACATCGTGACGCGAACCGCGCAGCGGGAGATGATCCTCCCGTCGCTGTTGCCGATCCTTCTGACGCTGATCGTCGGGCTGATCGACGTCCAGGCGCTTGGCGGCCTGCTGATCGGCGTGATCGTCGTCGGCTTCTTCTTCGCCGTGCTGATGACGGCCGGCGGCGGTGCTTGGGACAACGCCAAGAAGCTGATCGAGGACGGCGCGTTCGGCGGCAAGGGGTCCGACGCCCACGCCGCGTCGGTCACCGGCGACACCGTCGGGGACCCCTTCAAGGACACCGCCGGACCGGCGATCAACCCGATGATCAAGGTCGCGAACATCGTCGCGATCCTGATCATCCCGCTGATCACGTAGCGATGGGTCGACGATCGTCGCCGCAGGGACGAGGACGGGCCGTCCATGACGGGATGACCCGGATCCTCTCTGCGGCGATGATCGCCCTGGGGGTGCTGCTGGCCCTGCGCGGCGCCGTGCTCGGCGTCGTTCTCGGCGTGGCGATGGTCGGCGCCGGGCTCGGACGGCTCTGGGTGGTGGCGCAGCGGCGCCAGCCGCGATGAACCAGAGCTGGGCTCGCGTCACGCCCTCGATCGGCTGGCTGCGCCTCGGCGTCATCGTCTGGACCTCGCTGGCGAGCTCGCTCTACTTCTCCCTCGGGATCGTCTCCGGCCACGCGCTCGGACTGACGCCGCTGATCTATCTCGTCGCGGGGCTGTTCTTCGCGCTGACGGCGATGACATATCTCGAGGGCGCGAAGATGCACCCCGAGCGAGCCGGATCGACGGTCTTCGCCCGCTACGCGTTCAACGAGCTCGTCAGCTTCATCGCCGCGGCGGCGGTGCTGCTCGACTACGTGATCCTGATCGCGGTCTGCGCCCTGACCGCCGCCGACTATCTCGCGACGTTCGTCGGCGCGCTCGGCCACGGCGCGCCGCGCGTGGCCGTCGCGCTGGCGGTGATCGCCTACGTCGCGTTCTCGAACGTGCTCGGCTTCAACACGCTCCAGCACGGCCGGCGACTGCTGGCGATCATCGCCTTCGACGTCGTCATCCAGCTGGTGGTGATCGTCGTCGGCCTGGTCCTGTTCTTCAACCTCTCGACGATCTCAAACGGCGTCCACCTCGGCAGCGCTCCGAGCTGGTCGGGGGTGATCTACGCGCTGACGATCACGACGGTGGCCTTCATGTGCCTCGAGTCGGCCTCGGGCGTCTCGGGCGAGCTGTCGATCAGCCGCACGGCGGTCCGGCGCATGACGTGGGGGGCGAACCTGACGATCCTCGTCGTCTACGTCGGCCTCGCGGTCGTCGCCGTGACGGCGGTCCCGGTCGTCGCCGGGCACACCGATCTCTCGACGCGCTACCTCGGGGCGCCGGTGATCGGCATCGTCGAGCGCTTCCATCCCGCCGCCCTGCGCGACACGCTCAAATACGTCGTCGCCGTAGCCGCCGCGGTCACCCTCGTGGCCGCCGCTCGCGCGGCGATGCTCGGTCTCTCGCGGCTCGCCTTCTCGCTCGCCACCAACCGCCAGATCCCGAGCGGCCTTGGCCGGCTGCACCCGCAGCGCTCGACCCCGTACGTGCTGATCGGTGTCGCGGCGGTCGTCGCCGGAGCGCTCGCCGTCTCGGCGAACCTCGACTTCCTGTTCGGCATTTTCACCTTCGGCGCGATGCTGGCCTTCACGATCGCGCATCTGTCGATCTGCGTGCTGCGCTACCGCGAGGGCGACCTCGAGCGGCCCTACCGCATGCCCGGCGGCGTTCGCTGGCGCGGCGGGGTGCTTCCGTTGCCCGCCGCCGCCGGGGCGGTTTTGTCACTGACCGGCTGGATCACGGTGATCGTGCTGCACGCCGGGGCCCGCTACGTCGGGCTGGCGTGGGTGCTCGGCGGCGTCCTCTTCTACGTCCTCTACCGCAAGCGCGAGGGCAAGGCCGTCGGAGCGCGCGTCACGGTCCCCGAGGCGGTGCTTCGCAGCGCCAGCGCCGAGCGCGATTTCGGCTCGATCCTCGTGCCGCTGCTGGGCAACGCGCTGGACGACGACATCGTCCAGACCGCGGCGCTGCTGGTCTCGCCCGAGAGCGCCGATGCCGCCGCCCTCGATCCGGCGACGATCGAGGCGCTGTGGATCTTCCGCGTGCCGATGTCGTTGCCGATCGACGCGCCGCTGCCCGACGTGCAGCTGCGGGCGGCGCGCGCCGCCCTCGCGCGCGCCAAGCGCGTCGGCGAGGAGTACGACGGCGTCGAGGTGGCGACCGCGACGGTGCGCGCGCGGCGGCTCGGCCAGGCGATCGTGGAAGAGGCGCAGCGTCGCGGCGTCGAGGCGATCGTGCTCGCGGCCGACGAGGGAGCGCGCGCGAGGGCCGGTTCGCTGCTCGGCGGGCGCACGCTGGTCGGCGAGAGCACCGTCTCGGAGACGATCCGCTATGTCGTCGCGCGCGCCCGCTGCCGGGTCATCCTGACGGCCCCGGCGCGCGCCGTCGCGCCTGCACGCGGCGGTCGGGCGGACCAGTAGCATCCGCGGCGATGTTCGTCCTGATAGTCGGAGCGGGCCGCGTCGGCGCAGCCGTCGCCAAGCGAGCGCTCGCCAAGGGCCACGAGGTCTCCGTGCTCGACGAGGATCCGCTTTCGCACGAACGCCTCGTCGAGGTCGAGGGGCAGACGTGGGAGGACGCCGGGGGCCTGTTCACGGTCGGCACCGCGCTCGAGGTCGACGCGCTGATCGAGGCCGGCGTGCAGCGCGCCGACGTCTTCATCGCCTCGACCGACGGCGACAACACCAACCTCACGGTCGCCCAGATCGTGCAGCGACGCTTCGGCGTCGAGCAGGTGCTGTGCCGCGTCATGGACCCGGCGCGCGCCGCCTGGTACGCCGAGCAGGGTCTGCACACGATCTCACCGACCCAGCACGCGATCGAGATGTTCGATCAGGCGCTCCCGACGGAGAGCTAAGCCGTGTACGTGATCGTCGTCGGATCCGGCAAGGTCGGGCTGAACCTCTCGCGCGAGCTGATCGACAAGGGGCATGAGGTGACGCTGCTCGAATCGGACCGCCGGCGCTACCTCGTCGTCGAGGAGGAGCTCGAGCACGCGGTCCAGTACGGCGACGCGACCGAGCTTTGGGTGCTCGAGCGGGCCGGCATCCAGCGCGCGGACCTCGTCGTCGCGGTGACCGGCGACGACGAGGACAACATGCTGGTCTGCCAGGTGGCCAAGGAGAAGTACCTCTGCGAGCGGGTGATCGCACGCGTCAACAACCCCCGCAACCTCCAGCACTTCAAGCTGCTCGGCATCCAGCCGGTCGTCTCCGCGACGGACCTGATCCTGCGCCTGATCGAGCACGAGGTGCCCCGCTACGGCCTCGTCCACCTGCTGGCACTCGAGGAGGAGCGCCTCGAGATCATCGAGCTCGAAGTCCAGGAAGGGGCGCCGGCGGCGTCCAAGCGCGTTTCCGAGGTCGAGCTGCCGCAAGGCAGCCTGATCATCTCGGTGCTGCGCGAGGGGCGCGGCTTCGTCCCGACGCCCGAGACGGTCGTCGAGGCCGGCGACCAGGTGCTGCTGGTGCTCGACTCGGGGCTCGAGGAGATGATCACGCCGGTCTTCGCGCCGGACTGATCGAACAGACGTCCGCCCGCCTTGCGTCCTGCCGGCCGGGCGCTACCTTCTTGTCATGTCCGCCCGCCGGCCGCTCGTCGCCTGCGCCGCCGCGCTCGCGCTGGCTGCGGCCGCCGCTCCGGCGGCCTTGGCGAGCGATCCGGGCGCCAGCGCGGCGAACCTGCGAAGCGCCGCGGCCCGCGTCGTCACGGCCCTCTTGAACCACGACGGCGCGGGAGCCTGCGCCGTCCTCGACGCGCCGCTCACCGCGACCGAGCGGGGCCGCACCTGCGCGCAGCGCTGGGAGGCGCGAAGCGCCGCGCTGCTGCACAAGCGACACGGCGCGGCGCTGCTGCGAGCCGACCTGCGGGCGACGGCGACGGCGGCCGTCACCGTCGTCGGCGAGCACGGCTCGATCGCCCTCCCGACGCCGCTTCTGAACGGCGGGAGCCGCTTCTACTGGACGCAGAACTGCTGGATGCTCACGCGCTGAGCGTCACTGCGGGACAGGGACTCGAACCCCAAATTTCTGCTCCAGAGGCAGACGTGTTGCCGATTACACCATCCCGCATCTGGGGTCCGATTATAGGCTGCTAGGCAGCCGCGGCCGTCGACCAGTCCCGGTAGAGGGCCGCATAGGCCCCACCGGCGGCCAGCAGCTCGTCGTGGCTTCCCTGCTCGCGGATGCGGCCGCCTTCGAGCACGACGATGCGGCTCGCGCCGCGAATCGTCGACAGGCGATGGGCGATCACGATCGCCGTCCGCCCGGCCAGCAGCCGCCGCAGTCCGTGCTCGATGCGCGCCTCGGTGTGCAGGTCGACGTTCGAGGTCGCCTCGTCGAGGACGAGGACCCGCGGGTCCGCGGCCATCGCCCGCGCGAACGCAACCAGCTGGCGCTGGCCGGCCGAGAGCTGGCCGCCGCGCTCGCCGACCTCGGTCTCATAGCCCTTCTCGAGCGCCGCGATCACCTCGTGCGCGCCGACCGAGCGAGCCGCAGCCTCGATCTCCTGATCGCTTGCAGCAGGAGCTCCGAAGGCGATGTTCGAGCGAATCGTCCCCGAGAACAGGAACGCCTCCTGGGGAACGATTCCCATCTGCGAGCGAAGCGACTCGAAGGTGACCTCGCGGATGTCGGTGCCGTCGATCAGGACGCGCCCGAGCGTCGGGTCATAGAAGCGCGCGACAAGCTTGGCGAGCGTCGACTTGCCCGCTCCAGTCGCCCCGACGAGGGCGACCGTCTCGCCGGGCGCCACCGACAGGTCGACATCGTCGAGCGCGAGGCGCGTCGCCTCGCCGTCGCGGCGGCGGTAGGCGAAGCTGACGTGCTCGAAGCGCAGCTCGCCGCGGATGCGCCCGAGCGTCGCGGCATCGGGGCGCTCCGGCAAATCGGACTTCTCGTCGAGCAGCTCGAAGATCTTGTCGAGGGCCGCCATGCCGGACTGGTAGGTCGTGTAGAGCTGCGACAGCTGCGTGATCGGGTCGAAGAAGTTGTTGAGCGCGGCGAGGAAGCCGACGAGGATGCCGAGCTTGACGTTGCCGTTGAGGACCTGATTGCCGCCGTAGAGGAGGACCGCAATCGTCGCCAGCGCGGACACGAACTCGATCGTCGGGAAGTAGGCGGCGTTCAGGTAGACGGTCGTCATGTTCGCGCCGCGGTTGTGCTCGTTGAGCTCGGCGAACTCGCGGCCGTGGCGGCGCTCCTGGCCGAAGCTGCGTACGACGCGCGCACCCGACAGCGACTCCTGGAGATACCCGGTGATCGCCCCGATCGTCTCGCGCGTACGGCGGTAGGCGTCTGCGGAGGCGATCCGGAAGATGAGCGAGCCGAGCGCGATCAGGGGGATCACGAGGAAGGTCAGGAGCGCCAGGCTGACGTCGAAGGTCAGCAGGATCACGAGCGTCCCGAGCAGCGTCAGGCCGCCCTGGAAGAGCGTCACGACGCTGTCGGTGACGAGCGTGTCGAGGGCCTCGACGTCGTTGGTCATCCGCGAGATCAGCACGCCCGCCGGCCGGCTCTCGTAGAAGCTGACCGGGAGCCGCTGGAGGTGCTCGAAGATCTGCATCCGCAGGTCGGCGAGCGCGCGCTGGCCGACCCACTCGACCAGATAGGTCTGGGCCGCGGTCATCCCCCAGACGACGAGCGCCGCCACGCCGAAGGCGGCGACGATCAGCGCGAGGCGGCCGAAGCGGTGCGGGAGGATCCCCTGGTCGATCGCCTGCGCCGCGAGCGGCGCCGGGGCGAGCGTCGCCGCGGTGCCGATGACCAGCGACCCCACCATCAGCACGACGCGCCCGCGGTAGGGTCGAAGCAGCCGGGCGAGTCCGCGCAGTCGCCGGCCGCGCCCGCTCGTGCCGCGCAGGCGCCTTCGGACGTCGGCCAGGCCGGCCCTCACAGCCGTGCTCCCGTGCGCTCGACCGGCTTGCGCGTCAGGAAGACGCTGTCGGGCAGGCCCTTCTCGACGATCTCGCGGTACAGCGGCGAGCTGGCGAGGAGCTCCTCGTGGTCGCCGTGGGCCCCAACGCGCCCGTCCTCCAGAAACAGGATCTCGTCGGCGAGCGCGATCGTCGACAGGCGGTGGGCGATGATGAACGTCGTTCGACCGGCCATCACCTCGGCCAGCGCGCGCTTGATCTCGCGTTCGGTGCTCGCGTCGACGGAGGAGGTGGCGTCGTCGAGGATCAGGATCCGCGGGTTGGCGAGGATCGCGCGCGCGATCGCGAGGCGCTGGCGCTGGCCGCCGGAGACCGTCAGGCCGCGTTCCCCGACACGCGTGTCGTAGCCGTTCGGGAGACGCTCGATGAACTCGTGCGCCTGCGCTCTGCGCGCCGCCTCGATGACCTGCGCACGCGTCGCCTCGGGCCGCGCGTAGGCGATGTTGTCGTGCACCGTCGTGCTGAACAGGAACGGGTCGTCGCCCGTGATCGCGACCGCCGCCCGCAGCGACGCCACGTCGACGTCACGCACGTCGCTGCCGTCGATGAGGACGCGCCCGTCGGTCGGGTCGTACAGTCGCGCCACGAGCGCGACCAGCGTGCTCTTGCCCGACCCGGTGGCGCCGACCAGGGCGATCGTACGGCCCGCCTCCAGGTCGAGGTCGACGCCGTGGAGCGCGGCCGGGCCGCCGGGGGCGTAGCGCATCGTCACGCCCTCGAAGCGGACGTGGCCGTTGCCCGCCGGCAGCGGCGGCGCGCCAGGCGGCGAGGTCAGCTGCGGGAGGCGGTCGAGCACCTGGAACACGCGCGCGCCGGAGGCCGTCGCGCGCTGCGCGAGGCTGAGCGACATGCCGAGCGTGCGCATCGGGCTGAGCAGCATCAGGAGGTAGGTGTAGAAGGCTGTGAACTGCCCGATCGAGAGGCTGTGGTGAATGACGAAGTAGCCGCCGACGAGCAGGATCACGGCGAGGCCCACCTGCGGCAGGAAGCCGATCAGCGGGTTGTAGCGCGACTGGAGGCGCGCTTCGACCATCGACTGCTCAAAGACGCGCGAGACGCTGCGCTCGAAGCGCGCGCGCTGGTGAGCCTCGCGCGCGAACGCCTTCACGACGCGCACGCCCGAGATGTTCTCCTCGGTGTCCGCGGTCAGCTCGGCGATCCGCTGCTGCACCTCCTGAAGAGCCGGTCGGGCGAGCCGGCTGTAGCGGTTCGCGACGTAGACGACGAACGGCACCGGGATCAGCGCGATCGCCGCCAGCCGCGGCTCGAGCGCGAACATCATCACCGAGGCCAGGCCGATCGTCAGCGCCGACTGGAGGATGAAGACGAGGCCGTAGCCGAGGAAGAAGCGGATCGACTGCAGATCGACGGTCGCGCGCGACATCAGCTGCCCGGTCTGCTGGCGGTCGAAGAAGGCGAGCTCCTGGGCCTGCAGGTGATTGAAGATCAGGTTGCGCAGGTCGTACTCGACGCCGAGTGAGACACGGCCCGCGACGAGCCGGCGGGCGGCTGAGACGGCGAACCGGAACGCCCCCGCGGCGAGAATCGCGAGCGCCAGGTCAAGCAGCCGGCCGCGGTGGTGGTCGTGGATCGCGTCGACCGCCACACCGCTCAGGTAGGGGATCGCTACGGTGGCGAGAATCGCCAGCGTAGCGAGCCCGGCGGACCACAGGACGCCCCGCTGGTAGGGGCGAAGAAAGCCGAGCAGGCGTGCGAATCCCCTCACTTCAGAAAGTATAGTTTTGCAGATCCCGCCACGGCCGCCGGCCGGCCTGTGCGACCGCTGCGCCCACCAGCGGATCGTCGAGACGACGCGCGGCCCGGTCTACTCGCTCTGCCTGCGCTCGCGCGAGGAGCCAGACAGCTATCCGCGCTACCCTCGCCTGCCGGTTCTCGAGTGCCCCGGCTTCGAGCCGCTCAGCGAACGATGAGCGTGCCCTTCATGCCGGCCTGCTCGTGGCCGGCGACGGAGCAGTAGAAGGTGTAGGTGCCCGGCGGAAGGTGCAGCGACAGCGTGCGTGACCCGCCGATGAATGTCGTCGTCGCCCCGAGGACCTTGCCGGCGCCGTTGGCGATCGTCACGTTGTGCATCAGCGGCGAGGCGTTCGCGAAGTCGATCGTGACGTTGCTGGATGCCGCCGTCAGCGTCTTGGTGTCGAACGCCAGCTGGCCCGACGGGTTGGCGGCGAGCTTCAGCGGCCCACCGGTCGGCGCCGCGACGGCCCCGACCGGCGTCGCCGTCGGCGCGATGCCGTTGGTGATCGCGCCGGTTCGGTAGGGCTTCGCGCCGGGCGGCGTCTTGGCCGTGTACACCGCCATCGCGGCGGCGAACGCGACCAGCAGCGCCGTGATCGCCATCGCCGCACGACCCTGGCTCCTCGATGAGGGGAAATTGGCGCTTCGGATCCCAACCGCCGAGACGAGCAGCGCCCACGCCACAAGCAGCCCGGCCGCGATGAAGAATGCCGTCTTGCTGCGGTCGTGGAACGTCGCGGCGGCCGTGATCAGGTGCAGCACGCGCGCGAGCCTAACCGATGAGGGGCCGGGAGTGAAGGACCGCGCCGCCTACGGCGTCGCCCAACCGGGACGCATCGCGCCCACCACGAGCTGCACGCGGGCGACCGGGTGATCGAGGTCCCAGAAGCTGACGAGGCCACAGTCGCGGAGCATCGCGGCCAGCCCGTGCGCGCCGGTCGGAAGCTCGACCGACAGCGTCTGCACGCCGTTCGCGCCGGCCTCGCGGGCCGCATTGCGAAGCAGCATCGTTCCGAGCCCCTTACCGCGCAGCTCCTCCTGGACGGCGCAGACGAAGTCGCCGCTCGCAAACCAGGCGCCGTAGCCGACCGGCACAGGCGTGCCGGCGAGCTGGGCAACCGTCACGTGAGCGCCCGCGAGCTCGTGCGGGCGCGGATCGGGTGCCCGGAGCGCCTCGAGCGCCTCGACATCGCCCGGCGCCGCCCCTCGAAGCTCCACCGCCCGGCCGTCGCGAAGCGTTCCCACGGCGCCGCAGCCTAGCCCTCTACAGTCAAGCCGTGCAGGGCGCCCGGATCGACGTCCGCCTTCAGCCGCGTGCCTCGCGCGATGAGATCGTCGGGATCCGCGACGGCGTGCTTCACGCGCGCGTCACGGCCCCGCCCGTCGGGGGCGAGGCGAATCGCGCGCTGTGCCGGCTGATCGCCGCGCGACTTGGGATCGCCGGCTCGCGCGTCGAGATCGTGCGCGGTCAGCGGGGACGCTCAAAGGTCGTCGCCGTCGCCGGGATGAGCGCCGCCGAGCTCGCGTCCGCGCTGGGTTAGGCGAGGACGGCGGCCGCCGCCGCATGACCGCTACGCGCCGCCCCCTCGAGGGTCGCGGGCCAGCCCGTCGCGGTCCAGGCGCCCGCGAGCGCCAGCCCGGGCAGGGCGGTCGCGGCCGGCGGGCGAAGCGCGGCCGTACCGGGCACCGCTCGGAAGGTCGCGGCGTGCTCCTTGGTGGCGCTGAAGTGCTCGACGCGGGCGCTCGCCGCGGCCGGCAGGAGCTGCGCGAGCGCCGCCAGGTAGCGCTCGCGCAGCGCCGCCGTACCCATCCCCATCTCCTCCCGCGCGGCGCTCAGCGAGACGGCGATGTACTGGCGCTGGCCCCAGCCCGCGGGGGTGCGGTCGAAGACGTACTGAACCGGCGTCGCAACGCCCGCCGCAAAGCGGTGCGGCAGCACGCGCCGGTCGTAGACGACGTGGACGTTGACGATCGGCGATGAGCGCAGCGCTCCGGGCCACGCCGCGCCGCGCAGCGCCGCCGGCGGGAGCATCTCCGCCGCGCGGTCGTGGGGTACGGCGACGATCACCGCGTCGGCGCCGAGCCAGGACCCGCCCCCGACGACGGCGAAGCGGCCGCCGATCGTCGTGACGCGCTGCGCGGGCCAGCGCGTGTGGACGGTCACGCCGGCCTCGGCCAGGGCGCGAGCGGCCGGGTCGCCGATTATCTGCTGCAGCGGCGCGACGTGCAGGCCGATGTCGCCGGCCGCGGCGTCCTTGAGGAGCCCCTCCTGGAAGACGAACGCGCCAAGCGCCAGCGAGGCCTCGGCGGCGCGCAGGTTGAGCGTCGGCAGCGCGATCAGATCCCAGAGCGCGGCGATCGCGCGGTCGCTCTGGCCGTGCTCGGCGAGCCAGGATCCGAACGTGCGCGAATCGTCGGCGCCGACGCGACCGAGCGCGAGCGCGGCGCGGCCGGCTGAAACGCGCTCGCCGAGGCTGAGGTGCGGATACCGCAGCAGGGTTCTCGCGAGGTGCAGCGGCGGCCTCGCACCGCTCCGTCTGAGCGTTGCCGCCGGCCGCGCGGGGGAGAGGACGGCGATCTCGAGGCGCTCCTGGAGCTCGACCAGCTCCGCGCTGCCGAGCTTCGCGAGCAGCTCGCGGTAGGAGGTGCAGCAGCGCAGGAAGACGTGCTGGCCGTTGTCCAGCCAGATCCCGTCGCGCTCGACGGAGTAGGCCGCGCCGCCGAGACGCGGCCGGACCTCGACGAGCGTCACCGCCGCTCCCGCGGCGGCGCAGTCGAGCGCCGCGACGATGCCCGCCACGCCGCCGCCGACGACGACGACGTTCATCGGCTCGCGCCGACGAGGCTGCCGGCCGCCACCGCGATCTTGCGCGCCGTGCCAAGTGCGACGCGGCGCTCGAGCACGGCCGCCGGGTCGGCGGCGATACGCTCGAGCAGGCGCCGGTAGATCCCGCTCATCGCCAGTACGCAGGCGGCGCTGCGGCGATCGAGCAGCGGGATCAGGGCCAGCCCGCGGTCGTACCACTCGCGTGCGCGCGCGGCCTCGAAGGCGATCAGCGGCCCGATTGTGTCGGGCGCCGGCTCGCCGAAGCGCCGCAGGTCCTCCGCCGGCAGATACGTTCGCCCGCGTCCCGCGTCCTCGCGGATGTCGCGCAGGATGTTGGTCAGCTGGAGGGCGACGCCGAGGTCGTCGGCGAGCTCGCCCGAGCGCGGGTCCGTGCTCCCGAACACCGCGACGCAGAGCCGTCCGATCGAGCCGGCCACGCGCCGGCAGTAGACGACGAGCTCATCGAAGGTCTCAAACGTCGCCGCGTCGACGTCCATCCGCACACCGTCGATCAGGTCCTGCCACGAGGAGCGGGGGATCGCAAAGCGCTGCTCGGCCTCGCGCAGGGCGACGAGCACGAGGTCGCCGTTCGGAGACGCGCCGAGCGCCTGCGCCGCCTCCTCGAGGCCACGCCGTTTCTCATCCGTCGCAAGGTCGCCGTCGCCGATGTCATCGACGCGCCGCGCGAACGCGTAGATCGCGAACAGCGCCGCGCGCTTCTCGGCGGGAAGAAGCCGCATCCCCCAGTAGAAGTTCGCCGCCTCGGCGCGCGTCACGGCGGCGCAGTGACGCCGCGCGAGCTCGCTCATCCGTTGCTGGCTCCTACGAGCACCCGCACGATCGCGCCGGCGGTGCGCCTGCGGCTCGGGCGCGGCGAGGCCGCGAGCACCTCGTAGTCGGCGACCGCGATCGCCTCGAGCGCCGCGCGGCCGCCGCCGGCGTAGCCCGCGATCGCAACTCGCTTGAGCCCGCGCAGGCTCGCCGCCAGCGGAACGGCGGAGCGGTACAGAAGCGCTGTTCGCGCCGCCAGGATCGCCAGCGCGCGACGCAGCCCTTCGCTGACGGTGCTCGCCCCGAGGTCGTCGATCGTGCAGCCCTGGCGGGCGAGATCCTCCAGCGGGATGTAGACGCGCGCTCGTGCGAGATCCTCGCGGACGTCCTGCCAGTGCTCGGTCAGCTGCAGCGCCGTGCAGACGTCGTCTGAGAGCGCGATTCGCTCCGGGCTCGCCGCGCCGAAGATGTGAAGGACCAGCTCGCCGACGGGATCGGCGGAGAGGTGGCAGTACCCGATCAGCTCCTGCCACGTGGCGTAGCTCGACACGCGCTGGTCCATCCGGTTGGCCTCGATCAGCCGCTCGAACGGGCCGCGCGGCAGGGCGCACTGCGCGATCGTCGGCTCGAGCGCGCTCATCAGCGGGTGCTCCGCGCGTCCGGCGTAGGCGCGGTCGAGCTCGCTCTCGAGCCATTCGAGCGCGGCAAGCCGGTCGCCCGGCTGGTCGTCGCCGAGCTGGTCGACGAGGCGTGCGAAGCCGTAGATCGCGAGCAGGTGGCGGCGGATCCGGGGCGGGAGCAGCACCGAGGCGACCGGGAAGTTCTCGGTGGCGGCGCGGGCCATGATCAGCTCGGGGCTCGGGGCAGCGTGCATCAGCCGCTGGAGCGTGACACACAGCGCCCGTCCGGCGAGCCGCGGGATCCGATCTCATATAAGATCAAGTCTCAGAAGCCATGGCTCTCCGGAGGATCATCGCCTGCGTCGCCGTCGCCATGACGCTCGCGCTCTGCGGTTGCGGCGCGACCCCGCGCCCGGCGGGGCTGCGCGTCGTCGCCGCCGAGAACTTCTGGGGCTCGATCGCAAGCCAGCTCGCCGGATCGGCGGCGCAGGTGACGAGCACCATCGTCAACCCGGCGACCGACCCCCACAGCTACGAGCCGACGTCCTCTGACGCCCGCGTCCTCGCCGGCGCGCGCCTGGCGATCGTCAACGGGATCGGCTATGACCGCTGGGCCTCGCGGCTGCTCGCGGCAAGCCCGCTGCCTGGGCGACGGATCCTGGACGTCGGGTCTCTGCTGGGGATCGGGCAGGGCGGAAACCCGCACCAGTGGTATTCGCCGCGCGCGGTCGGCTTGGTGGCGCGTGCGCTGAGCGCCGATCTGGTGCGCCTTCGGCCGGCGCGGCGGACCTACCTGACGGTGCGCCTGCATTGGTTTCTCCAGCACGCCCTCGGTCGCTACCACGCCCTCCTCGCGACGATCCGCGCGCGCTTCGCCGGGACGGCTGTCGGCTACAGCGAGAGCATCTTCGCGCCGCTCGGGGAGGCGCTCGGGTTGCGCCTGGAGACTCCGCCGAGCTTCGCTCGCGCCGTCGCCGAGGGCAGCGAGGTCAGTGCCACGGACCTCCTGACCGTGGAGCGCCAGGTGAGCCGGCGCTCGATCCGAGTCTGGGTCTTCAACAGCCAGAACGCCACACCCGAGGTCCAGCGCGTCAACGCCCTCGCGCGCGCCGCCGGCGTGCCTCTCGCGACCGTCACCGAGACCCTCTCGCCGGCGTCGGCGAGCTTTGAGGATTGGCAGGTGAGCGAGCTCGAGGGCCTGCTGCGGGCCCTCGAGCGGGGGACGCGGCGATAGGCGCGGTCGCGGAGCTTCGCGGCGCGACGGCCACCCGCGGCGGGCGGACGGTTTGGAGCGACGTCGATCTCGAGGTCTCGGCGGGTGAGTTCGTCGCGATCCTCGGCCCTAACGGCGCCGGCAAGTCGACCTTCCTCGAGGTTCTGCTGGGCCTGCTGCCGCTGCGCGCGGGGCGCGCCAGCGTGCTGGGCGCGCCGGCCGGCGAGCGGCGCGAGCGGATCGGCTATCTGCCGCAGCGGAGGGCCTTCGACGCCGGCGTGCGCGTGCGGGGGCGCGATCTCGTCGCGCTCGGTTTCGACGGCACGCGCTGGGGGATCCCGCTTCCCGGTCGCGGCGGCGCGACTCGCGCGCGCGTCGACGCGATGCTCGAGGAGGTCGGCGCGACCGGCTACGCGAACCGCCCGATCGGCGAGTGCTCGGGGGGCGAGCAGCAGCGACTGCTGATCGCCCAGGCGCTCGTTCGCTCCCCCGAGATGTTGCTGCTTGACGAACCACTGGAGAGCCTCGACCTCGCCAATCAGGCATCCGTCTCGGCGCTCGCGGCGCACTTCTGCCGCGAGCGCGGGATCGCCGTGGTGCTGGTCGCGCACGACCCAAACCCGCTGCTGCCCTACGTCGACCGCGTCATCTACTTCGGCCGCGGGCGGGCGATGGCCGGCTCTCCCGCCGAGGTCATCACGACGGAGTCGCTCAGCGCGCTGTACGGGGCCGGCGTCGAGGTGCTCCATCGCCGTGACGGCCGCCTCGTCGTCGTCGGCCAGCCCGATACGCCGGCCCATCACCACGAGCATTGAGCGCTCACTTCTCCGCCAACCCGCTGACGGACCTGCGCGCGCTGTTCGCCTATCCGTTCATGGTGCACGCTCTCCAGGCGGGGACGATCGTCGCCATCACGGCCGCGCTGATCGGCTGGTTCGTGGTGCTCCGGCGCGAGAGCTTCGTCTGCCACACGCTGTCGGTGATGTCGTTTCCCGGCGCGAGCGGCGCCGCGCTCGCGGGCCTGCCGCTCGCGTCCGGCTACTACGCGTTCTGCGTCGCTGGGGCGCTCGTCGTCGCCGCCGGCGCTCGCACCGCCGAGGGACGGCGCAGCCTCGCGGGCGAGTCGGCCGTCGTGGGCACGATCGGCGCTGTGGCGCTCGCGCTCGGCTTCCTGTTCCTGTCGCTGTACGGCGGCATCCTCGAGGACCTCGAGATGCTGCTGTTCGGCTCCGTCGTGGGCGTGACGAGCGGCCAGGTCGGCACGCTGCTGATCGTCGCCGCGGCGTCGCTGGCTGCGCTCGTGGCGATCGGCCGGCCGCTGCTCTACGCGTCGGTCGACGAGCGCTCGGCGCGCGCCGCCGGCGTCCCGGTCGGTGCGCTCGGCGTCGTCTTCCTGGTTCTGCTCGGACTGGCGGTCGCCGCGATCGCCCAGGTCGTCGGCGTGCTGCTGACGTTCGCGCTGCTCGTCGCCCCGCCGGCGACCGCGCAGCTGATCACGACGCGGATCGGGCGCGGCCTCGTGCTCGCTGTCGCAATCGCGCTGGTCGAGGTCTGGGCGGCGATGACCGTCGCCTACTTCACGAACGTCGCACTCGGCTTCGTCGTCACGACGATCGCGCTCGTCGCCTACGGCGCCGCGAGGCTCGCGCAACGCTGATGTTCTCGCTGCCATTCGTGCGCGACGCCCTGCTCGCCGGCTCGCTGATCGCCGCGGCGAGCGGCCTGCTCGGGTACTTCATCGTCCTGCGTGCCCAGGTGTTCGCCGGCGACGCCCTGAGCCACGTCTCCTTCACCGGAGCGCTTGCGGCGGCGGCCGCCGGGACGGATCTGCGCGTCGGACTGTTCGGGACGACGGTCGCCGTCGCGCTCCTGCTGGCCGCGCTCGGCGAACGCGCTCGCGCCGACGACGTCACCGTGGGCGTTGTGTTCGCGTGGGTGCTCGGGATCGGCGTGCTGCTGCTCGACGTGTTCAACGCCGGCGCGGGCGGATCGAGCGGCGTGATCGGCGCGCGAGCGCTGTTCGGCTCGATCTTCGCGCTGAGCGGGGGCCAGACGCTGGTCGCCTCGCTCGTCGCGGTCGCGATCATCGCGGCCGCCCTGGCGATCGCGCGGCCGCTGCTGTTCGCGTCGCTTGACCCGGGCGTCGCGCTCGCGCGCGGCGTGCCGGCGCGAGCGCTCGGCACCGTGTTCCTCGTGCTGGTCGGACTCGACGCCGCCGAGGCGAGCCAGGCGATCGGAGCGCTGCTGCTGCTCGGTCTGCTCGCCGCGCCGGCGGGCGCGGCGCACCGCCTGACCTCGAGCCCCTACGCCGGCATGGCGCTGTCGGCGGGACTCGGCGTCGCCTCCGTCTGGATCGGCGTCGCGCTCAGCTACAGCTTCCCGGCGCTCCCACCCAGTGCGACGATCGTCCTCGCGGCGGCCGCCATCTACGCCGTGACGTTCGCGTCGGGCGCGGGGAGGGTTCTACGATGGGCGAGATGAGCGACGAGCCGGACTGGGCCCGGCAGGCCGGTGAACGGCTGGCCGCGGCGGGCTACCGCAGCGGCGGCGCGCGCCGCGCCGTGATCCGCCTGCTCGACCGCCAGAGCTGCGCGCTGTCGGCGGTCGAGATCGGCGACGCGCTCGCCCGCCAGGACCGCGCTGTGTCGCGGGCCAGCGTCTACCGGATCCTCGAGGAGCTCGAGCAGGCGGAGCTCGTCGCGCGAATCGAGGTCGGGCAGGGGATCGTTCGCTACGAGCCGGTCCGCCACGGCCACGGCCACCACCACCACATGGTGTGCGACCGCTGCGGCCGGCTGATCCCGTTCGCCGACGAGGGTCTCGAGCGCGAGCTTCGCCGCGTCAGCGAGGACGTGGCGCTGGAGGTCGCCGAGCACGAGGTGATCTTGCGCGGAGCCTGCGAACGCTGCCTCGGCGGATCGCCCGATTGACGCGACCGGCGCGAAGGTCTACGTTGAGGCTCCAAACCACCGATGACGGAGGAAAGCAGCCATGGGCCTACTGGACAAGGTCAAGGCCGGCGCCGAGCAGGCCGCCAGCACGGCGCAGAAGCAGGCGCAGATCGTCGCCACCAAGCGCGAGCTGAGCCAGGCCTACGGCGACCTCGGCAAAACCGCCTACGGGCTCGTTGACCGCGGGGAGCTCGGCCACGGCGACCTCGCCGCGGGCGTCGAGCACATCCGCGAGCTTCAAGCGCGCCTGAGCGGCGACGGCGCCTCGGCGGACGACGCCGACGGCGGCGCCGACATCGTCGAGTAGAGCGCAGCGCGCCTTCAGACGGGGGCCGTGCCCGCGCCGGCGGGGACGGTCGCCGCGGCATGCGTTGGGATAGAGTCCGGCGCGCGCGTCACGCGACGGTTGTCCTGTCACTAGAGGAGGCACGCAGCGAATGAGTCCCGCAAACCTCGAGGAGAAGATCCAAGCGGCCGGCGGCCCCGTCGCGCTGGCTCGCAACTCCCAGATCGGGCCCTACGTCTATCCGAAGGTCCCCGCCGAGTTCACGAACTGGCGCGACGAGCAGGTCGCGTGGGCCGAGACCTGTGCGCTGTTCGATCAGTCCCACCACATGACCGAGCTGTACATGGACGGCCCGGACACGATCAAGCTGCTCTCGGACGTGGGCGTCAACAGCATGGCGAACTTCGCGCCCAACAAGGCCAAGCAGCTGGTCGTCTGCAACCCCGACGGTTACGTGATCGGCGACGGCATCCTGTTCTATCTCGACACCGGCCAGATCGTGCTCGTCGGCCGGCCCTCGGCTCACAACTGGGTCCAATACCACGCCGAGACCGGCGGCTACGACGTCTCCTGCGAGCGTGACGAGCGCGCCGCCGTCAACCCCACAGGGCGGCGCAGGGTGTACCGCTTCCAGGTTCAGGGTCCAAACGCGCTGAAGGTCATGGAGAAGGTCTGCGGCGGCAGCGTGCCCGAGATCAAGTTCTTCAACATGGCTCCGCTGACGATCGCCGGGCACACGGTCACGGCGCTGCATCACGGAATGTCCGGCGCGCCGGGCATGGAGCTGTTCGGCCCGTGGGATCAGAGCGAGGACGTCCGCGCCGCGATCGTCGAGGCCGGCGAGGAGTTCGGGCTACGCCAGGTCGGCTCGCGCGTCTACGCGACGAACACGCTCGAGTCGGGCTGGATCCCCTGCCCGCTGCCGGCCGTCTTCAGCGGCGAGAGCCTGAAGGCCTACCGCGAATGGCTGCCCGCGGACGCCTACGAGGCGACCGGCTCGCTCGGCGGCAGCTTCTACTCGGATGACATCGCCGACTACTACCTGACGCCCCACGATCTCGGCTACTGGCCGTTCGTGAAGTTCGACCACGACTTCATCGGGCGCGACGCGCTCGAGAAGATGGCCGAAAACCCGCCGCGGCGCAAGGTGACGCTGGCCTGGAACGGCGAGGACGTCGCCCGAGTCTTCGAGTCGCTGGTCAGCAGGGGCGGTGGCCGAGCCGGCAAGTACATCGACCTGCCGCTCTCCAACTACTCGACCTGGCCCAACGACAAGCTGCTCGTGGACGGCGAGATGGTCGGCGTGTCGACGTTCTCGGGCTACAGCTACAACGAGCGCTCGATGCTCTCGCTGGCGATCGTTGACGAGGACGTCAAGATCGGCAACGAGGTGACGCTCGTCTGGGGCGAGGAGAACGGCGGATCGGCCAAGCCGGTCGTCGAGCGCCACGAGCAGATGGAGATCCGCGCGATCGTCAGCCCGTGCCCGTACTCGGAGGTCGCTCGTACCTCCTACGCCGAGGGCTGGCGCACCAAGGCCGCGGTGGCCTAAGCGGCCCAGGAGGCTTCACCGGTCGAATCCGGCCGCGCGCCCGCGGATGGGCACGCGGTCGGACCACGACCTCACGTTTCGCTCGATCCGGGCGTTGATCGGGATGTGAGCAGCGACACCATCGCGGCGGCGCGCGTCGGGCGGCACACCCACGTCGACATCCCCGTGATCCTCGCGATCGTGGTGACGACGCTGTTCTGGGCGTCGGCGTTCGTGGCGATCCGCGAAGCACGCCACCACTACGGGCCCGGCGAGCTCGCGCTCGGCCGCCTGATCGTCGCGTTCTGCGCGCTCAGCGCGATGATGACCGCTCAGGGCCTGGCGATCCCGCCGCGCCGCGAGTGGAGGGCGATCGCGGTCGTCGGCGTGCTGTGGCTTGGCCTCTACAACATCGCCCTCAATCAGGGCGAGCGGCTTGTCGACGCGGGAACGGCCGCGATGCTCGTCAACGTTGCGCCGATCATGATCGCGGTGCTGGCGACGTGGGTTCTGCGCGAGCGCCTCTCGAAGTGGCTGCTCGGCGGCCTCGCCGTCGCCTTCGCGGGCGCGGCGGTGATCGCGATCAGCTCCGCGCACCACCACGGCGGCCTCGGCGGCGTGCTGCTGTGCGTGCTCGCCGCGGCCGCCTACTCGGTCGCCGTGCTGATCCAGAAGCCGCTGCTCGCGCGTGTGTCGGGGATCGCCGTCACCTGGGGAGCCTGCCTGGCCGGGGCCGTCGTGTTGATGGAGTTCGCGCCGGGTCTTGTGAGCGCCGTCGGCAAGGCGCCGGCCTCGAGCACGCTCCTGGTCGCCTACCTCGGCGTCGGGCCGACTGCGATCGCCTTCTCGACCTGGGCCTTCGCGCTGTCGCGCAGCACGATGGCTCGCCAGGGGGCGACCACCTACCTCGTCCCGCCGCTGGTCGTGCTGCTCAGCTGGGCGACGCTCGATGAGGTCCCCGGCGCGATCGCCCTGCTCGGCGGGCTGCTCTGCCTGGCCGGCGTCGCCGTGACGCGGCGGCGCGGCTAATAGGGGAGGTCCGCCACGACCTCGCGCAGCGGTCGCCGGCGGCCGGTGTGAAACGGGATCTCCTCGCGGGTGTGGCGGCGCGCCTGCGCCGAGCGCAGGTGGCGCATCAGATCGACGATCGGCTCGAGCTCGTCGCATTCGAACGCCAGCAGCCACTCATAATCGCCGAGCGCGAACGCGCTGACGGTGTTCGCGCGCACCTCGGGCCGGCTTCGCCCCATCTCGCCGTGTTCGCGAAGCATCGCCGCTCGCTCGGCGTCCGGCAGCAGGTACCAGTCGAGCGAGCGCACGTACGGGTATACCGAGACGTAGCGACCCGGCGGCTCGCCGCGCATGAAGGCCGGCGTGTGCGACTTCGCGAACTCGGCCTCGCGGTGCACGCCGATCGCCGACCACACGGGGCGCAGGCTGCTCCCGAGCGCACCGGCCCGAAACGCCAGCAGCGCGTCCTGCACGCCGTCGGCGCTGTCGCCGACGAGCCACAGGAGCATGTCGGCGTCGGCGCGGTAGCCGCTGACGGTGTAGGCGCCGCGCAGGCTGACGCCCGGAACGGCCAGCGCCGCAGCGGCATCGGTCGCGAGCTGGTCGCGCTCGCCGGCTGCCAAGGGCCGGTCGCGGTCGGCGGCGAAGCTCGCGTAGAGCGTCCAGGTCGGGCCGGCGGGCTGGTCGCTCACCCTAGGGCCGGCGTCGCGCCGCCGGCTCGAGCGCCGGGTTCAGGTAGCCGCCGTCGTCGGGGTTGAGATTCACCCCGGGCGCGACGATCTCGTCGATTCGGTCAAGCAGCGATGCCTCGAGGTTGCGCTCCAGCGCCGGAAGGTGCGACTGCAGGTGCTCCATCGTGCGCGGGCCGATGATCGCCGAGGTGACGGCCGGGTGGTTGATCACCCACGCCAGCGCCATCTCGGGTAGCGGCATCCCCGCCTCGTCGGCGAGCGCGCCGAGGGCGTCGGCGGCTTCGAGCTTCAGCTGGTTGGCTGGGAGCGTCATGTCGTAGCGCTGCGGCAGACGCTCGGCGCGCGTCGAGGAGGGCAGCTCGCCGCCCTTGCGGTAGCGGCCGGACAGCCAGCCGCTCGCGAGCGGTCCCCACGGCAGCACGCCGATGCCGTGGCGGCGGCAGGTGGGCAGCACGTCGGCCTCGATGCCGCGGACGAGGATCGAATAGGGCGGCTGCTCGGTGACGAAACGCTCAAAGCCGTGCTCGCGCGAAGTGGCCTGGGCTTCGACGATCTGCGAGGCCGGAAACGTCGACGTGCCGATGTAGCGCACCTTGCCGGCGTGGATCAGGTCGCTGAGCGCCGAGAGGGTCTCTTCGATGTCGGTGTCCTCGGCGGGGCGGTGAATCTGGTAGAGGTCGAGCCAGTCGGTCCGAAGGCGCCGCAACGAGTTCTCGACCGCGTGCACGATCCAGCGGCGCGAGTTGCCGCGCTGGTTTGGGTCATCGCCCATCGGGCCGTGGACCTTCGAGGCCAGGATCACCTTGTCGCGGCGCCCGCCGGCCAGCGCCTTTCCGACGATCTCCTCGGACTCACCGGCCGAGTAGACGTCGGCCGTGTCGATGAAGTTGATCCCCGCGTCGAGCGCGTGGTGGATGATCCGGATCGACTCTTCGTGGTCGGTGTTCCCCCAGTCGCCGAACATCATCGCCCCGAGACAGAGCGGTGTCACGCGCACGCCGGTGCGCCCGAGCGGTCGAAGCTCCATCGGCGAAACCTAGCGAAGCGCCCGTGGTAGCGTGAACTGACATGCAGCGACCCCCGCTTCGCAAGGTCGCCTCGCTGGCCGTCGGCGGATGCGCCGCACTGCTCGCCACCCGGGCTGCGCGGCTTCGGCGCGGTCGGCGCGACTCCGACACGGTGCTCGAGGACGAGCTGATGGAGGAGAGGGCCACCGGCGAGGGCATGCCTGAGCGCGACGACGACGAGTAGGCGATGGGCTTCGCGGATCGTCGCGACGCGGGACGGCAGCTCGCCGCGTCTCTCGCGGCGCGCGTCGTCGCTCCGACGCTGATCCTGGCGTTGCCGCGGGGCGGCGTGCCCGTGGCGCTCGAGGTCGCACGGGCGTTCGCCGTGCCGCTCGACGTCCTCGGAGCGCGCAAGCTCGGCGCGCCGGCAAATCCCGAGCGCGCGGTCGGCGCGATCGCCGAGGGCGGCGTGGCCGTGCTCGACCAGCATGCCGCCTCGCGCTGCGGCGTGACCCAGGAGGGCCTCGATGAGATGCTGCGGCGCGAGCGCGAGGAGCTGGCGCGCCAGGTCGCGCTGTACCGCGCGGGCCGCCCGGCGCAGGACGCCACGGGAGCGGTCGCGGTCATCGTCGATGACGGCCTGGCGACCGGGCTGACGGCGCTTGCCGCCGTGCGTGCGGCGCGCGCTCGCGGCGCTGCCAGCGTCATCCTCGCGGTGCCGGTCGGCGCGCCGCAGGCGGTGGCGATGCTCAGCGAGGAGGCCGACGAGGTGGTCTGCCACACGGTCCCGCGGCGGCTTCGCGCCGTAGGTGGCTTCTACGGCGACTTCTCGCCCGTCTCCGACGAGGAGGTCGCGTCGTGCCTGCGCGAGGCCGCGACCGAGCTCGAGGTGGCCCGCTGAGGCACGCGGCGATCATCGCCACGTGCCTGGTGGCGGCCCTCACCGGCGCCGTCGCCGAGGCCACGCCGCCGCTGCCGCCGCCGCCGCGGATCGTCCAGCGCCCGATCCCCTTCCCGGCTGCGCGCAAGGCGCAGATGCGCGCCTACGCGCGCGAGCATTACGGGATCGACTCCTACCGGCTCGTGCACCCGCGCCTGATCATCTGGCACTACACCGAGTCGGCGACCTTCCAGAGCGTCTGGAACACGTTTGCCGAGGACGTTCCCGACGTCACCTACCACGCGCTGCCGCAGGTCTGCGCCCACTTCGTGATCGACACTGACGGCACGATCTACCAGCTCGTCCCGCTCGACATCATGTGCCGTCAGGTCGTGGGGCTCAACTACACCGCGATCGGGATCGAGAACGTCGGGTTCTCCGACAGGCAGGTCATGGACGACCGCGCGCAGTTTGCCGCAGCGCTGTCGCTGACACGCTGGCTGCGCTGCCGCTTCGCGATTGGCGTCTCGGGCGTGATCGGCCACAACGAAAGCCTCCAGAGCCCCTTCTACCGCGAGCTCGTTCCGTCGTTTCGAGGGCAGACCCATCTCGACTTCAACCACGCGGACATGAGCGTCGTGCGTGCTCGGTTGGGCGCTCTCGCGTGCCGGGCATGACGGCCGCCTTGTACTCCACGGCGGCGATCCCGTATTAATCCCCGGATGGAGGAGAGCGTCGCAACCGCGGAGCCGCTTCCCGCAGCAGACGAGGCCCGCCTGCGCACGGCGACGTCGGCGATGCTCGCGGGTGTCGTCCTGGTCTGCGTCGCGATCCTGTTCCTTTGGTTCGCGCCCGGCTCCTACCAGATCCTGCTGGCCCTCCACGTGCTGGCGGTCGTCATCTGGGTCGGCGGCGACGTCACGCTCACGACGCTCGGCGTCGTCTTCGAGCGCAAGGGCGACGGCGAGGCGCTCGCGGCCCTCGGCAAGCTCGGCGGCTGGATCGGCCCGCGCCTCTACACCCCGGTGCTGTTTGCCGCGTTCGGCCTCGGCGTGGCGCTCGTGGAGAAGGGTAACTGGGGCTGGAACCATTTCTGGATCGATTTCGCACTGGCCGGGTGGGCTCTCACCGCCACGGTGGGAATCGCCTTCATCGGCCCCGAGCTGGGCCGGATCGGTGCGCTCGCGGCGCAGATCGGCCCCGACGCACCCGAGGTCGGCGGTCGCGTCAACCGCCTGTTCATGATCTTCCGCGGTCAGACGGTGCTGCTGATGCTGATCGTGATCGACATGGTCGCCAAGCCCTCCTTCTAGGAGGAGGCTGGGACCGCGGCGGGAGCGGTGGCGACGCCGAGGCGCATCGCGACGACGCCGCTGATCAGAAGCAGACCGCCGACGGCCTCGATCCAACCCCCTGAGCCGAGCGAGTCGAGGTTCGCGAATGCCTCGGTCAACCACGCCGCGGCCGTCAGCCCGAACGTTGCGCAGGCGAGCAGCAGAGCGCCGTTGCCCGAGGCGCCGACGCCGAGCAGCGCTGCGGCGTTTGCGACAACGCCGATCAGCAGCAGGATCCCGAGCGCGTGCCCGGAGAAGGAGAGGTTCCAGAAGCTCGCGTGGTCGCTGATGACCGGCAGCCAGATCCCGACCGCGAGCAACACGACGCCCGCGAAGGCGAGCACGAACTGCGGGCTCGCAGGTGCCGGCTGGATCGGCGGCGCGGGCTCGGCGTGCCCGGCCGAGCGCGCGACCGCGAGTCCGATCGGGATCAGGACCGTGCCGAGGCCGAGCCATGCCGCGGCGCCGGGCGTCCCGAGGTGGTCGAAGGCGAAGATCGCCGGGACGTAGAGGTAGAAGCCGAGCGCGACCGTCCCGAGCGCGGCTCCGAGCGTGTCGAAGCCGACCTCGGCGGGGAAGTAGGAGGCTCCCGCGAGCAGCGCGATGACGAACGCCACGACGACGCCGTGGTCGAGGTAGCGAGCGGTCACCTCGCCCTGCGAGAACAGCACGAGACCGACCGCCAGCAGGCCGGCGATGATCCCCAGCATCGAGATTCCACGTCCCGCGAGGTCCTTCGTCATCTCCTCACCCCTCTGGTAGCGCCGTCGGTTGCCGGGCCTCAGATACCACACCGAGCGGGGTCCGCGCAACGAGAGCGGCCCTAATCACCCTCCGGTAGGGCGGCGATCTCCTCGAAGATCGCATGCGTGCGCTCGAGCACGGCTGTCGCGATCTCGAGCTCCTCGGCGCTGAAATCGGCCAGCGCGCGAGTCCAGAGCTTCTCGTAGCGAGCTCGCTTGGTCGTGACGAGCTCGCCGCCGCGTTCGGTGAGGCGGACGAGCACGAGCCGGCGGTCGCGCTCACTGCGCGAGCGCTCGACGAACCCGGCGGTGGCCAGTCCGTCAAGCATCTGGGTCGCCGTTGCCGGGGAGACCTCGGCCAGGCCGGCCAGCTCGCTCGCCGACAGCTCGCCGCGATCGGCGAGGCCGAACAGCAGGCAGTACTGGGCGTAGCCGAGCTCGCCCGGGCGGTGCGTGTCGCGGCCGCGGAGGCGCCGCACCGCGGCCATCGCCGTGCGGAAGGCGAGACCGAAGCTCGCAACCGCCTCGCGCTGGCGGGGTGGGGTGGCGAGCGCGTTCACGCCGCGATCTCCGCGAGCGGCGCCTCGGGCGGCTGTCCGACCCCGTTCGACGCAGCGCGCAGGCGCGCGCGCCGCGCGGCGCGCTCGGTGGAAGTCAGCCAGACGCAGGGCAGGAGCGCCGCCGCCGAGATCCCGACCGACCACCAGAAGGCCGTGCCGTAGGCGCCCGCGAGCGCTGCGGCCGTCGGGTGGTGCCCCGCCGCGAGCGTCGCACGCTCGAGGATCACCGCGAGGGCAGCCGTACCGATCGAGCCGCCGACGCGCATCAGGACGTTGAGCTGCGGTGCGGCGTCCGGCAGCTCGTGTCGCTCAAGCGCCGCGAAGGCCGCGACGAACGAGGGCATGAACGCGAAGCCGATGCCGACGCCGCGCGCGAACGTGTCGAGGCCCAGCAGGGCGATCGAGGTGTGCGCGCCGATCAGTCCGAGCGGCACGCCGGCGAGGAGCGTCACGACGACCCCGAACAGCGCGAGCGGGCCGCCGCCGATGCGGTCGGTGAGGCGGCCGACCATCGGCATCACGAGCGCCATGCCGATGCCCTGCGGGCCGAGCAGAAGGCCGGTGTCGATGACCGACTCGTGGCGCAGGTTCTGGAAGTACAGCGGCAGCAGGATGATCGCCCCAAACAGCGCCGCGCCGAGGAAGAACATCAAAAGCGAGGCCGATGCGTAGGTTCCGCGCCGGTAGAGGCGAAGATCGAGCAGCGGCGTCCCGCGCGTGCGAAGGGCGTGCGCGATGAAGAGTGGGAACAGCACGACCGCGGCGATCAGCGGGACGAGGACCTTCAGCGAGGAGAAGCCGGCGGTCACGCCGACCTCGGCGAGGCCGTAGGTCAGCAGCGGGAGCGCCGTGGCCATCAGCACGAGGCCGCGCCAATCGAGGCGCGGCGGGTTCTCCTGACGCCCGGCGGCGGGAAGGATCCGCACCGCAAGGACCAGCGCGAGGATGCCGATCGGAACGTTGACGTAGAAGATCCAGCGCCAGCTCGCACCCTGGAGGATCAGCCCGCCGATCGTCGGGCCGAGGATCGGCCCGAGCATCGTCGGGACGCCGGTCACGCTCATCACGCGCCCCATCCGCTGCGGGCCGGCGGTGTCGGCGAGGATCAGCTGGCCGACCGGCATGATCATGCCGCCGCCGACGCCCTGGAGCACGCGGAAGACGATCAGGCCCGTCGCCGACGCGGCGATCCCGCACAGCGCCGACCCCAGCGTGAACAGGATCAGCGAGAAGATGTAGACCTTCTTGGCGCCGAAGCGCCGCGACGCCCAGCCGGTGAGGGGGATGACGGCCGCCAGCGAGAGCAGGTAGCCGGTGATCACCCACTGGATGTCCGCCAGCGTGCTGTGGAGCTTGGTATGGAGGGTCTCGAGCGCGACGTTGACGATCGTCGTGTCGAGGATCGACATGATCGACCCGAGCACGACGACGATCGCCACGCGCCAGACATAGGGATCGATGCGGTCCGAGGGGGCGTCCGTCATGTGCGGTACCTGAAGATTAGGCACCGAAGCGTCATCCGTCAAGCCCGCTAGGCTGTCGAGGCGTGCGAGCGATCTTATTCGAGCGCAACGGCGGTCCGGACGTGCTCGAGCTGCGCGAGGTCGACGACCCGCATCCGCTCGACGGCGAGCGGCTCGTGCGCGTCGAGGCGGTGGGCGTCAACTTCCGCGACATCTACCAGCGAGAAGGCGGCGGCTACGGCGCGCAGCCACCGCCGGCGATCGTCGGCGTCGAGGGTTCCGGGACGGTCGTCGGCACCGGCGAGCGCGTCGCCTGGACGGGCGTACCGGGGAGCTACGCCGAGCTCGTCTCGGCGCCGAGCGATCGCCTCGTGTCGCTCCCGGACGGCGTCTCGACTGAGATCGCCGCAGCGGCGATCCTCCAGGGCCTCACCGCGCACTACCTCGCCAACGACTCCTACCCGATCCAGCCGGGCGATTGGGTCATCGTGCACGCCGCGGCCGGGGGGGTCGGGCTGCTCCTGACGCAGCTCGCAAAGCTCCGCGGTGGGCGCGTGATCGCGACGACGTCCACGGCGGAGAAGGCCGCGCTCGCGCGCGCGGCCGGCGCCGACCAGCTGATCGACTACGACGGCTTCGCCGACCGCGCCCGGGAGATCGCCGGCGACGAGGGCGTGGCGGCGGTCTACGACGGGATCGGCGCGACGACGTTCTACGAGGGGCTGCGCGCACTGCGCCCGACCGGGCGAATGATCCTCTACGGATCGGCCAGCGGCCAGCCCGAGCCGCTGGCTCCGGCGCTGCTGGGGTCGTCGGGCTCGCTGTACGTTCAGCGACCGACGCTCCACAGCTACACCCGCACTCCCGAGGACCTGCGCGAACGCGCCGGCGCGCTGTTCGCGCTGATCGCGCAGGGACGCCTCGATGTGCGGATCGGCGGCCGCTACGACCTCGCTGACGCGCGACGCGCCCACGAGGACCTCGCCGCGCGCGCGACAACCGGAAAGCTGCTGCTGATCCCCTAGTAGGGCTCGGAGATCACGAGGCGGAGCGCTCCGTCGTATCGCTCGAGCGAACGCAGGTGGCCGTGGCGCTCGTCCCACTCGCCTGACGCCAGGGCATCGGCGAGACGGCCGACAATGCGCTCCTCGGCGCCGTCGGGGAGCACGGCCCACAGCGACTGAGCGCTTCGCACGTGCGGATCAAGCAGGGCCTCGGGACGCCGCCAGTAGGCCTCGAAGAAGCCGTCGGTGCAGTCTGCGGGCGTCGCCATCGACTCGATCCTCGCGCGTCCGCCGAGCGCCGCCGCGATCTGCTCGACAGGCGCAAAGCGCGGTCCCTCGACGGTCAGCCCCTCGCCGAGGTGGTCGAGTTGCCACTCCGGCAGATGCGAAAGCTCGAAGGTGAAGACGACGACCGGCCCGCGCGCCACGCGGCGCAGCTCGGCGAGTCCGAGCTCCGCGTCGTGCCAGTGATGAACGGTGAGGCACGCCATCGCTGCGTCCACCGCATCGTCGTCGAGCGGCAGTGCCTCGGCGCTCGCGTCGATCGCCGGAGCGGCGTCGGGACCGCGCCCGGCCCGCATCGTCGCCGAAGGCTCGACCGCCAGCACCCAGCGGTCGCGTGGCTCGTAGTTACCCGTTCCCGCGCGCCGACGTTCAGGACCGTGCGCGCATCGCCGAGCGCGGCATGGATCCACGCTGCGATCCGCGGGTCGGCGCGGCGAAGCTGTGCATAGGTACGGCCGTGCCGGTCGTAGTCGACATGCGGGAGCGCCACCCGGGGAGCCTAACCCCGCCGCTGGCGATTGGTGTCGTGGTGGCGCTCGACGGGTGTCCTGGCTCTCGTCCCTCCCGGCGGCCGACGGACTATGTCGCCGCGGGCTGAAGTGGGAAATGGCAGGCCGCTTCGTGTCCCGGGCCGAACGAGCGAAGCGGGGGCTCCCGCTCGGCGCAGAGCTCCTGCGCGCGCGGGCAGCGCGTGCGAAAGCGACAGCCCGACGGGGGGTTGACGGGGCTCGGAAGCTCGCCGCGGATCGCGACCTCCTGCTTGGCCCGCTCGCGGGCGGGGTCAGGCAGCGGGATCGTGCGGATCAGGGCGTCGGTGTAGGGGTGGGCCGCACGGCGGTAGATGTCGTCGCCGCTGCCGAGCTCGACCAGCTTGCCGAGATACATCACGCCGATCCGATCTGAGAGGTACTTGACGACCGCGAGGTCGTGGGAGATCACGACCGAGGCCATCGCGTGCTCGGCCTGAAGGCGCTTCATCAGATTCAGCACCTGCGAACGGATCGACACATCCAGCGCGCTGACCGGCTCGTCGGCGACGATCACCTTCGGCTCGAGCATCAGCGCGCGCGCGAGCGCGATGCGTTGGCGCTGCCCGCCTGAGAACTCGTGCGGATAGCGCTCGAGCGAGTTGAGCGGCAGCCCGACCTCGCCGAGCAGCCGGGTGATCCGCTCGTCCTGCTCGCGGCGCGTCCCGACCCCCTGGATGGTGAGTGGCTCGCGAAGGATCGCGTGCACGCGCATGCGCGGGTCAAGCGACGCGTAGGGATCCTGGAACATCATCTGCAGGTCGCGACGCGCGCGGCGCAACGATCGCCCGCGCAGCGCGAACACCGCCTGGCCGTCGAGCTCGATGCCGCCCGAGTCGGGCTTCTCGACACCGACGATCAGCTTGCCCAGCGTCGTCTTCCCGCAGCCCGACTCGCCGACCAGACCGAGTGTCTCTCCGGCGTCGACGTGCAGCGTGACGCCGGAGACGGCCTTGACGGAGGCGACCTTGCGCTGCAGGACCGCGCCGGAGGTGACCGGGTACTCGCGCACTACGTCGTCGATACGAAGCAGGTGATGTCCGTTGGTCGCGGCGCGCTCGCTGACGCGCGGCGCGTGTCGGACCTCGATGTCGGCGAGGCGGGTCGCCGGGCCCTCGACGGGATGCCAGCAGGAGAACAGGTGGGTCGGGTCATCGCCGGTGAGCGGCGGCTCGTGCTCGATGCACTTCGCGCTCGCGCGGGGGCAGCGCGGCGCGAAGCGGCAGCCCGGCGGCGGGTTGGTCAGATCGGGCGGCAGGCCCGGCACGGTGACGAGCGCCTTCGCCGTGTCCTGGTCGAGCTTGGGGATCGAGCCGAACAGCGCCTGGGTGTAGGGGTGGCGCATCGAGGAGAACAGCCGTTCCGTGGGAGCCGTCTCGACGATCCGCCCGGCGTACATCACGTTGACGCGATCGGAGCGCCCGGCGACGACGCCCATGTCATGAGTGACGAGCATCGTCGCCATGCCGAGGCGCTCCTTGAGGCCGTCGAGCACGGACAGGATCTGCGCCTGGATCGTCACGTCGAGGGCGGTTGTGGGCTCGTCTGCGATCAGCACGTTGGGCTCGCAGCTGAGTGCGATCGCGATCATCACCCGCTGGCGCAGACCGCCCGAGAGCTGGTGTGGGAAATCACCCAGGCGTTCATGCGGCCGGGGGAGGCCGACGAGCTCGAGGACCTCGAGAGCGCGATCGAGCGCCTCCTTCTTGGAGGCGCGGCGGTGCAGGCGGAACGGCTCCGCGACCTGCTCGCCGATCGGCTTCGTGGGGTTCAGCGACGAATGCGAGTCCTGGAAGATCATCGCGACCTCGTTCCCGCGGATCTCGCGCATCCGCGGCTCGCTAAGTCCGACGAGCTCGCGCCCCGACACTTGGATCGAGCCCTCGATGATCCGACCACCGCCGGGCAGCAGCCCCAGGATCGAGAGGCCGAGCATCGACTTGCCGCAGCCGGACTCACCGACAAGGCCGAGCGTCTCGCCGACCTCGATACGCACGTCGACGTTCCCGACCGCGTGCACCACCGAGCTGGTCAGCTGGATGTGCGTCGTGAGGTTGGAGACCTCGAGTGCGGCGGCGTTATTGGTGCTCATGCTCAGCGCCGCCGCAACCTGACGTCGAAGGCGTCGCGCAGCGCGTCGCCGATCAGGTTGCAGGCCATCACGACGAGCACCAGGCACCCGCCGACGGGATAGACGAGCCACCACTGTCCGTTGGCGACGGCGTTCTGCGCGTTGCCGAGCATGTCGCCCCAGGAAGCCGCCGGGTACTGGAGGCCGAAGCCGAGGAAGCCGAGCGCGGCCAGCGCCAGGATCGAGTCCGCGACGGTGAATGTGACGTTGACGATCACGACCGAGAGGGCGTTCGGGATCAGATGGCGGAAGACGAGACGCCGCCGCGTGCCTCCCATCACGCGCGCGGCCAAGACGAAGTCGCGCACGCGTAACGTCAACACCTCACCGCGCACGAGCCGTGCCGGCACAAGCCAGGAGAAGAGTCCGAGCAGGAGGCTCTCCTCGACGACCGTGGCGCTGTACTTGGTCGCGAGCACGAGCACGATGAAGAGGAACGGGATCGACAGCAGGACATCGACGAAGCGCATCAGGATCCCGTCGATCAACCCGCCGGCGAGCCCCGAGATCGCGCCGTAGACGGTCCCGATGACGGTCGCGATGAAGGCCGAGAAGAAGCCGATCTCGAGCGCCGTCTGGCCCCCTGCCATGATCCGTCCAAGCTCGTCGAAGCCGTTGTCGTCGGTGCCGAGCGGATGGCTGCCGCCGGGCGAGAGGTCGGTGATCAACGGATTCGTGTCGGCCTGGTTGGTGTGGTAAAGCAGCGGGCCGATGAAGCAGAACAGGACGAAGAACACGAGGATCACGACGCCCGCGACGGCGAGGCGGTTGTCCATGAACTCGCGGAAGGCGAGCCGCCAGCCGCTCGCGAGAACCTGCACCTCGCCACCCTCAGGCGCCGTGGACGGGAAGTTCGGCGAGCCGAGTGGCGGGACGCCCTCGACCAGCGGCTGAGCACCCATCTCAGTCAATGCGGATCCTCGGATCGGCGACCGTGAGCGCGACGTCGGCCAGCAGGTTGCCGATCACCGTGAGAACGCCGCCGAGCACGGTGTAGGCGAGCAGTATCGGGTAGTCCTCGTTGCCGAGCGCGTTGTAGAAGAGCAGACCGAGCCCCTGGTAGTTGAAGAGCGTCTCGACGAGCAGATTGCCCGCCAGCAGCGAGGGGATCGAGAGGCCGACGAGGGTGATCATCGGCAGGCACGAGTTGCGTAGGAGATGGCGCGTCAGCACGAGCCGCTGCGACAGGCCCTTGGCGCGCGCCAGGCGTATGTAGTCCTGGGCCAGGTTGTCGAGCGCCGATGAGCGCATGTAGCGGCTGAACGACGCGACCGTGATCGCGGCGAGCGTGACGATCGGGAGCGCCAGCTGGAGCGGATGGGTGATCGCCCCCCAGGTCGTCGTGATGTTGTCGCTGACTAGCGGGGGGAAGATGTGCAGGTCGAGTGCGAACAGCTGGATCAGGATCAGCCCGAGGAAGAACGACGGCATCGCGTAGAGCGTGAACGTCACGGCGGTGGCCGCGTAATCGCCGATGCTGTTGCGCTTGACGGCCTGGGCGATGCCGAGCGGGATGGCGACGACCAGGGCCAGGAGCAGGCTGGCGCCAGAGAGGTAGGCGCTGCGACCGGCGTTCTCATCGAAGAGCGCGCCCACGCTCTGGCCCTCCTTGTAGGAGTAGCCGAAGTTGAGCTGCAGGAGGTTGCCCAGGTAGCTGAAGAACTGGACGATCAGCGGGCGGTCGTAGCCGTGCGTCCTGTTCCAGTCGGCGATCTGCTTGAAGTCGGCTTTGAGGCCGAGCACGGCCCTGGCCGGGCTGGTGGACAGCGCGTGCAGGAGGGCGAACGAGATCGCCGCGATGCCGATCGTCACGATCACCGCGACGAGCAGGCGGCGGATCAGGTAGCCGATCATGGGTTCACCGAATCACCGCCGGGGCGCGCCTCACCGGAGCATCCGCCGGTCTACTTGGTCAGGTACCAGTACTGCGGGAACTCGACCTGCTGTGTCAGCGCGAGGAACGATGCGGCACTACCGCCCACCTTCTTGCTGACGGCGAAGATGTAGTCGGACTGCGGCAGGAACAGCGCGGGCGGATTTGACGTCAGGAACGAGGCCTCGTTCGTGACCGCTTTCGGGTTGGGGCTGAACAGCGAGTCGTTGATCAGCTGGTCCGCCATCGGGATGCTGTACCCGCCCGTGTTGTAGACGCCCTTGGTGTCGAAGATCGTGCTCTGCGTCGGGTAGTAGCTTCCGGTGAAGCCGCCAAAGTTGACGACCCCCCAGTCGTTGGTGTACTTGGCGTCCGAGGGGTCGGCGTCGTTGTAGTTCTGAACGATGAAGTTGAACGTCTTCGACCGCAGCTCGATGTTGATCCCGGCAGCCTGCTTGGCTTCCGAGGCGAACGCCTCGGACTCGAGGCTCGACGACGGCGTCTGCGTCGGCGGCACGTAGAACCAGGTGAACTTGAACGGCGTGCCGGCCGGGATGCCAGCTCCGCACTCGCCAGCTCCGCTCCCGGCCTTGGCGCAGGTCGTCTGTCCGTTTGGGACGACCTTCCAGCCGTGACTCTTCAGCAGCGACACGGCCGCGGCGGGGTTGAACGGATACGGCGTGTGAACCGCGTTGGCGGGCGTGAACGGCGTCGGTGGCACCGACGGAATCGGGCCGTATGCCACGACGCCCGCACCCTTGAAGATGCCTTGCAGGTAGGCCGGCTGATTCTCGAGCTCGGCGAGCGCCTGGCGGATGTAGAGCTGCGAGATGATCGAAGCGAAGTGGTTCGTGGCGTCATGGAAGTTGTAGAGCGCCGCAAACCAGCCGAGATCCGGATACCCGTACACGCTGTAACCCGCTGCGCGCAGGCCCGGCACCTGGCCGAGCTGTGAGAAGTCGATGCCGCCGATGTCGAGCGTGCCGGTGCGCAGCGCGTTCATCTGCGGCGTGATCCCTGTGAAGGTCTCGGTTGAGAGGGCCGAGAAGCGCGGTTTCGGCGAACCGCTGAATGAGGGGTTGACCTTCTGGATGAACGAGCTGTTGGTCGCGCTGAAGCTCGTCAGCGAGAGCGGACCGTCGACGATCTTCCACAATGGCGTGCTCGCGAACGTGGCGACCTGCCCCCCGACCTTCGCCAGGTAGTCATAGATCTTCTTGGCGTTGGCGGGATTCGTGTAGTCGAGGTGCGGGCCGTTTGCGGCTGCGATGTTCCAGTCCGTGCTCGGCATCGGGAAGAGGTTGCCCTGGAGCTGGTCGTTTAGGAAGTAGCTCGGGTTGTAAGCCCTCTTGAGCGTCATCACGATCGTGTACTTGCCGGTCGCCTTGATGGTCGCGATGCTGTCGGGGACGAGGCCCGGCGTGTAAGCGCTCCAGTTCGCGGCGTTCTCCTTCACCGCCGCCTTGAGGAGATCGATGTCGAAGATCAGGTCGTTGGCGTCGACCGGCTTGCCGTCCGACCACCTGAAGTTGCTCTTCATCGTAATCGTGACGGTCTTGTTGCCGTTGCTGAATGTCGGCTTGCCGGCGAGGCTGACGGCGTAGTCGATTTCGGGCGTCCCGCCGTTCGGTCCGTTGTAGAGCGGCAGGAACATGTTGTAGATGAAGGTGAAGGTGCCGGTCGTGGCGTCGGAGCTCGGCACGATCGGGAAGATGTCGGTCGGCGTCGTCCCGGTGATCTGCCCGATCGTGATGGTGCCGCCGTTGGCCGGCGCGCCGGCGGGCGGCAGGGCGCCGTAGAGCCCGGCGATCGAAGCGGCGTGAGCCTGTGCCCCGGCCGCCACGCCGCTTCCGGCGCCGGCGAGGGTCGCCACTAGGGCAACCGCGGCCGCGGCTGCCACAGCGGCGGCGAGGAACCGCCGAGTCTTGGGGAGCGCGCGTGTCACGGATGGGCCGCCAGGGCGCCGACGGTAGTCACAAGGGCGGCAAGTCTACATGGCGCTTAGGCGGACGCGACCCGGCTGATTCGCGCTGAAGCGCCCAGCGTGGCGGTGGCGAGGAGCTATGACGAGCGTCGGCTGCGCAGCCAGCTCGCGAATCGCTCCCAGAGGCTTGGCTCATACGGCGCGCGGTCGGGAGGCGGCTGGCCCTCCTGGAGGTGAGCAGGGTTACCCGCACGCCGGATGGGTCGCGCCGCACTTCACCGACGAGCTCGGGGCCTACAAGCAGGATGAGCAGCTCGCCGCCGACATCCTCGTGCTTGGCCTTCTATGGCGCGTGGCCGCAACGCGATGGCGCGATGGCCGACAAGATCAACACGATGAGCAAGCTCGTCGCCTCGACGACGCTCGGCTCCTCCGACTGGCAGGGCACAACCGTAGTCGGGTCGAAGCTGGCGGATGAGATCGGCAAGCGCAAGCGCGAGGATGGCGGTCCGATGCTCGTCGCCGGCAGCCGCGCGGTGGTGCACGCGCTACTGGATGCCGGGCTCGTCGACCGGATCAACCTGCAGGTCTTCCCGCTGATCCTCAGCAGCGGCATGCGGGTGTATCCCGACCGAGCGGAGCCGATCCGGCTCGAGGTCGCCTCGATGCGTGAGCTCGACAGCGCGTCGTGCTGCAGAGCTTCCGCGTGTCCCGCTGAGAGTGCAGCGCCCCGCGTCGCGGTTTACCGCGCACGCGGCTCGCTAAGCTGCGCCCGTTCACGACGGTCTGGAGGGACGATGGAGTACCGGCAGCTCGGCCGCGGGGGCCTGCGCATATCGCCACTGACGCTCGGGACGATGGGGTTCGGTGGCGCCGGGCAGTTCAGCGACGTCGGCGAGATCGATCTCGCCGGCGCGCGCCGCCAGGTCGACATGGCGCTCGATGCGGGTGTGAACCTCATCGATACCGCCGACATCTATTCGCTCGGCGCGTCGGAAGAGATCGTCGGCGCCGCGCTCGAAGGGCGCCGCGAACGCGTGCTGCTGGCCACCAAGGCCCGCTTCGCGATGGGCCCGGGGCCGAACGACGGAGGGCTCTCGCGGCACCATCTCATCGAGGCCTGCGAGGCCAGCCTGCGGCGGCTGCGGACCGATCACATCGACCTCTATCAGGTTCACGAGTGGGACGGGCAAACGCCGTTGGAGGAGACGCTGGGCGCTCTGGACGACCTCGTGCGAAGCGGCAAGGTTCGCTACGTCGGATGCTCGAACTTCGCCGGATGGCACGTCATGAAGGCGCTCGGCATCGCCCGCCAGCACGGGCTTCCGACGTTCGTCAGCCAGCAGGTCTACCTGTCGCTTCAGGAACGGTCGGCGGAGTACGAGATCGTCCCCTCGGCGATCGATCAGGGCCTCGGGCTGCTGATCTGGAGCCCACTGGCCGGAGGCTGGCTGACCGGCAAATACCGGCGCGGTCAGCAGCCGCCAGCAGGGGCCCGCCATTCCGGCAAGTGGGGCGAGCCTCCGATCTACGACGAGGATCGCCTCTACGACACAATCGATCTGCTCGTCGAGGTCGCGCAGGCACGTGGAGTCTCCGCGGCGCAGGTCGCGCTCGCCTGGCTGCTGCAGCGACCGGGCGTCACGAGCGTGATCGTCGGGGCGCGCACCGAGGAGCAGCTCGCGGACAACCTCGCTGCCGCGGAGCTCGAGCTGAGTGAGGAGGAGCGCGCGGGGCTCGAAGCGGTGAGCCGCCCGCCGCTGCTGTATCCGTTCTGGCACCACCGCGCCGCAGCCGGCGACCGCCTCAGCGCCGCCGACCTCTCGCTGATCGCCCAGTACTCCTGACGTCAGCCGCCGAGCACGCGCTGCTCGAGCCATTCGTTGCGAAAGGCGCCGCGCGGGTCCATGCGTGCGATCAGACTCCTGAAGTCGTCGAGACGTTCGTAGCGGCGCGCGAGCGCTGTCGCAGGCGCGACGAACAGCTTGCCCCAGTGCGGCCGCGGCGCGAACGGCTCGAGTGCTTCCTCGACGGCGGCCAGCACGCGCTCGACGTCTGCCTGCCGGCGGTGCCAGGTGAAGTGGATCGCGACGCTTTCGCGCCCGTATTCGGGGCTCATCCAGAGGTCGTCGGCGGCGACCGCGCGGATCTCGCTGACGTACAGCAGCGGCCTGATCTCGGCGGCGAGCGCTCGCACGGCGGCAATCGCCGCGCTCGCGTCGCGGCGCGCGAGCAGGTACTCGGACTGGAGCTCGTCGCCGGCGCTGGGCGTGAACTGCGGCCGGAAGTGGGGGAGCCGCTCGTGCCACGGGCCCGGCGCGCCGAGCTGCGGCGTACAGGCGCTCGGATCGCCGCCGGGAATCGGATGAAGCTGGCCCGTGGCCGGGCGGGCGCCGAAGGCGGCCGGGCCCCACACGCCGCCGGCGAGCGGGCGATCACAGCGCCGCTTGACCCAAGCCAGGCCGGCGACCTCGCCCCAGCTCGTAAAGACGCTGACGCTGTCGCCCGCCGCCATCAGCTCGTCGAAGTGCCGGGCGAGCGCGTCCCAGCCGAGATCCTCGAAGACCTCCTGGCTCACCTCGTAGGCCGGCTCGACGCGCAGCGTGACACGCGTGAGCGCTCCGAGCGCGCCGAGATGGACGACGGCGCCCGGGAAGTCCGGCTCCCCGCGACGGAGCGAGCGCAGCTCGCCGTTCGAGGTGACCAGCTCGAGGCGCTCGACCGATGTGGCGAGGTTCCCGAGCCCCCGGCCCGAGCCGTGCGTCGCTGTGGCGATCGCTCCGGCAACCGAGACATGGGGCAGGGATGGCAGGTTGGCCAGAGCGAACCCCGCTTGCGTCAGCTCGCGGGCGAGCTCCCCATAGGTGATGCCCGCGCCGCACGTCACCGTTCCGCCGGTGCCGTCGAGCTCGACGTCCGCCGGGAGGCTTCGCAACGACACAAGCTCGCTCGAGTCGGCTATCGGCGTGAAGGAGTGCCGGGCCCCGAGTACGCGCACGCGCTCCGCGCGGGCGACGATCTCGCTCAGCTCCTCGACGTCGCGAGGGTGACGGATCGTCCTCGCCTTGAAGGTCAGGTTCCCGGCCCAGTTGCGCTCCGGCACGCGCCCACGCTAACGCGTGCGCTGCTCAGCGCGGCGGCGGAAGCGCGCCCGGCAGCCGATCCGTCGGCAGGCTCGGAAGGTCGTGCAGCAAGCTCGCGAGGTCGCCTCGGGTCCGCGAGGCGTGTGCCTGGGACACACGCTCCTCAAGCTCGTCGTGGGTCAGCCGTCCGGCGACGTAGTGGGTGTGCAGCGCCGACACCGCCCGATCTCGGTCCTCGCTGTCAACGCGGATATGGGAGTCCTCTTCGGGTGGCGCGCCGATGCGCACGGCCTCGATGGTCGACGAGCTCACGATCGCGGCGGCCGACGCGGCGGCCGCGCCCTGGATCGTTCCGAGCAGCTCTCGGTGGCGGAGCGCCTCCGCCTTGCGCTTGCGCGCGCCGCGGCGGAGGAGTCTGTAGGGCACGAGCCAGAAGCCCCAGATCAGGTACCAGACGGTGATGAACGCCCACGCGATGAGCGTGAGCGCCACGGCAAGGCCCGTCATCGCGGCCTGGGCGCCGCTGGAGCTCGCTCGGCGCCGCAGTCGGAAGATGCGCTGGGCCGACCCGGCGTAGCTCATCGGGGCGCTGATGATCACCTCCTCGCTGGCGAGGCGTGCGGGTGGGCGCGACGAGAAGCTCAAGGTTTGCTGCGGCTCTGACATAGCCCCGGCGTGATGATCGCGCCGCAAACCGCGCGCGTCAACGGTGGGGGACGGCCGATTCCCGAATCGCTCACGCGAGGAGGCGTTGCGCGTGCGCCGCGTGAGGTGCGGGTGCTCGTCTCTCGCTACGAGGGTTTGGCGAGCGCGTGTACAGCCGCCGCCACTTCCTGCGCCCGCTGCAGCAAGAGCACGCTGTCGGCGGAGCAGCCGAGAAACGTGAAGCCGAGGCGGTGGTAGTGCTCGATCTGCGCGACGCTCGCGGTGAGAATCCCGGCGGCCTTGCCGTGACGGAGCGCGGCCTCGGATACCGCGGCGCCGGCTTCCAGCAGATCGGGGTGGTCGGCCCCGCCGTCTATCCCGAGGGCATGGCCCAGATCGGCGGGTCCGACGAACAGGACGTCGACACCGTCGGTCGCCGCGATGGCGTCGACGTCAGCCAGCGCGTCGCTGCGTTCGATCTGGATGCAGCACGTCACCTGCGAATCGGCGTCGACCAAAGGTCCGGCTCGCATGCCCCACTGCCACGCGCGATTGAACCGGGCGACGCCGCGATGGCCGGCGTAGCGGCAGGCGGACACCACTTCGGCCGCCTGCGCCGCGGAGCGGACCTGGGGCACGATGACGCCATCCGCGCCCGAGTCCAGCGCATGAGCGATCCGCGATGCGCTCGCTGATTCGATGCGGACCAGGCCGGCGGTGGCGGTGTGCGCGATCGCCTGCAGCTGATGCAGAGCATCCAGCTCCCCGCCCGCGCCATGTTCGAGGTCGACCGCCAGCCAGTCGAACCCGGCGAGAGCGGTTATCTCGGCGGTGAGCGGCGAAGCGAGGTTGAGAAATGTCCCAGCCAAGACCTCGCTGCGGGCCCTGACGCGATCGCGGAAGCTCATCGGCGTCGCCGAAGATATAGGAGCGCCGTTCCAACAGCTCCGCACCGGCGGCGGCGCGCGGCGGCGCGAGCTTCGAGCGGCGCGGGCGGCGGACCTCCCTTCCCGATCCTCAGGATGGCATTGGTCATCCGCGATCGATCAGCGGCATCGCGAACCCGGGGTCGTCAGGGACGTGGAGCACCCCCTGCGTGAGGACGTACCCGCTCATGTCGACGCCGCGGGTGCGCCCGGGAATGCCCTCGACGGTGATGACGTTGCCAAGTCCGCAGGCGAGTTGTGCGGCGTACATCGTGTTGACCGGGCAGCCCCACGCGTGGGGCGATGCTTGCACGCCCAGCTCCCTGAGCCGCGGCATCAGCCGGCGCCACGCCGTCAGGCCGTAATCCACGATGTTGAACTGGATGACGTCGATCAAGCCCATGCTCGCGAGGTCGAGCAGACGCGAGTCCTCAGATTCGCTCCCTTCGCCGTCGGCTATCAGCGTGCGGACCTGCGCCTGGTCGAGGTGGGACCGCAGGGCGGTGAGGTCGTCCTCCGCCTCCGGAAACGGCTCCTCGACCCAGAACAGATCGCAGTCGGCGACGCCGTCCATGTATGTCAAGAAGGTCGCGCCGGAGTAGCTGTTGTTGGCATCCACGAGGATCCGACAGTCGGGATGGGCATCCCGGACCGCCCGTGTCACGTCGATGTCGCGTCGCAGCCCGTCGGCAGAGTCCATCCACCGCGATCCGCGTCCGATCTTGAGCTTGAAGTCGCGGTAACCGAGGGCGAGATCGTCGGCGCAGTTCGCCAGCACGGCGTCGATCCCGCGCGGGTCGTCGCCGGGGTGGAGGTCGTCGAAGTAGATCGCCCCGTCGTAACAGGTGATCGACCGGTCGCCATTCCCGCCGAGGAGCTGGTGAACCGGTGCGTCAAGGAGGCGGCCGGCCAGGTCGTGAAGAGCAAAATCGAGCGGCAGCGCGGCGTCGTCGATGACGCCGACGTCGGGGTCGAAGAGATCATCCAGGCGGCGGCCAACAAGGCCTTGGATGCCGGCTGCATCCGGCTCGAAGAGATCGAAGTACCGTCGGCCCGTGGGACCCTCGATGCCTGCCGCCCGCATGGCGTTCGCGATGGAGCCGCCGGCCCTGAGCTTCGCCTTGACGAGGCCCCAGCCGCTTGCGCCGGAGTCGGTATCGACACTCACGATGTGGTTCTCGGTGCCCGATCCGTGGCTGCCCAGGCGGGCGTTGGAGCCGATCGTGCGCGGATAGCGGCTCTCGAGGCGGGACGCCACGATGCTCGCCAGCCGATGATCGTGCAAGCTCATGACGGCGCCTTCTCTTGGACGCTGCACATCGGCCGTAGGCTAAAAGCTTGCGTTCACACCGCGAACGAAGCAGGCCGCAGCCGACTTCGCGCAGACCGGGGACTGCCGGAGGAGGGACTCGAACCCCCGACACGCGGATTATGATTCCGCTGCTCTAACCGACTGAGCTACTCCGGCGGGAAGGCGCACTCTAGCGTGGCCCGTATCGTCAAGACCTTGGTCACGCTCCTCGCTGTACCCAACGTCTCGGAGGGCCGAGACCTCCGCTCGCTCGACGCGATCGCCGCCGCGTTCACCGCCGGCGGGCGCTCGAGGCTGCTCGACCGCCACGAGGACCGCGACCACCACCGCGCCGTCTACTCGCTCGCCGGCGAGCCGGGGTCGCTTTCGCAGGCGCTGCTCGCGGGCGCCGCCGAGGCGGTCGCGCGGATCGACCTGAGCGCTCCGCGCGGGCAGCACCCGCACATCGGCGCGATCGACGTCGTCCCGCTCGTCCACGTCAGCGACGCCGAACGCGGCGCGGCCTGCGCCGAGGCGCTCGTCACCGCCGATCTGCTCGCCAGCGAGCTCGGGCTCCCGGTGTTCCTGTACGGCGTGCTCGCCGGCGGGCGCACCCGCGCCGAGCTTCGCCGTGGTGGAATCGCACGCCTCGCGGAGCGCATCGACGCGGGCGAGCTGAAACCCGATTACGGCCCGCGCCGGCCGCATCCGTCGGCCGGCGCGGTGCTCGTCTCGGCGCGTCAGCCGCTTGTCGCCTTCAACCTCGAGCTCGAACCGCCGGCCGACCTGGGAACGGCCCGCGCGATCGCGGCGGCGATCCGTGAATCGGGGGCGGAGGGCCTTCCTGGCGTTCGGGCGATCGGAATCGAGCTGAGCAGTCGCGGGTCACTCGCCCAGGTCTCGATGAACGTCGAGGAGCCGGACGCCGTTCCGCTTGCGTCGATCGTCGAGGCCGTCGGTCGCCACGCCGGCATCGCGGCGGCCGAGATCGTCGGGTTGGTGCCCCGCGCGGCGCTCGACGGCTTCCCGCCCGAGCTGACGATCCGCGGGTTCGACCCCGCCCGCCAGATCATCGAGAACCATCTAGATTGATAGGCGCAAGATGGCGAGAAACACCCGCACCAGACGCACCAAGCACCGCGGCAACGCAGCGGGGATGATCGAGTCGCGCGGGCGCACCGGGCGCAAGCCGACGGCGACCGAAAAGGGTTCCTCCGATCGCGGCGGGGGCAGCCGCGGACCGAGCTCCGGCTCGCGCAAGAACCGCTTCGACAAGCCGCCGACGTGGAAGAGCGCGGCAGTCCGCGCCGTCGTCGCCGCGGCGATCGTCTATGCGATCTCGACAGTTCTCCTCAACAAGCACACCAGCCCGCTCAACAACCTCATCCTCGTCCCGATCGTGCTGATCGTCTACATGCCGATGATCTACTACACCGACCTGTTCCTCTACCGCCGGCGGCTTCGCAAGAAGGCCGAGGCGCGTTGATGCCGGAATCCGGGCTCGACGTCCGCACGTTCACCGTCGGAGACTTCCGCGAGAACTGCTACATCGTCCGCCGCCAGGGTGGGGAGCAGGCGCTGTTGGTCGACCCGGGCGATGAGGCCGAGCGCCTGATCGAGGCCGTCGACGCGGTCGGCGCGAAGATCGTCGCGACGCTGATCACCCACACCCACATCGATCACGTCGGCGCGGTCGCCGCGCTGGCTCGTCACACCGGCGCGCCCGTCTACTGCCCGGCGCTGGAGCGCGAGATCCTCGCCGACATCGACGGCTGGATGGGGCCGCTCGGCTTCACCGGCTATGAGAGCTACGAGGCCGACGAGGTGCTCTCGGGCGGCGAGCACCTCGAGCTGGCTGGGCTCTCGATCGACGTTCTCTTCACCCCGGGGCACAGCGTCGGCCACCTCACCTTCTCGCTGCCCGAGCAGGAGACGCTGCTGGTCGGCGACGTTCTCTTCCGCGGATCGGTCGGGCGCGTGGACATCCCCGGCGGCGATTGGCCGACGCTGATGGCATCGATCTCGCGCCTGCTCGCGGAGCACCCCGACCAGACTCACGTGCTGCCCGGGCACGGCGCGCGCACGACGCTCGGCGACGAGCGAGCGACCAACCCGTTTCTCACCGAGCTCGCGGCGCGTTGAGCCGCGTCTCGGCCCCGCGGGGGACCTTCGACATCCTGCCCGAGCAGGCGCCCGCCCGGGCGCGGATCGAGCGCGTGGCGAGCGAGGTGCTCGAGCCGGCCGGCTACGGTCGCATCGAGACGCCGACCTTCGAGTCGACCGAGCTCTTCTCGCGCGGCGTCGGCGAGGCGACCGACATCGTCCAGAAGGAGATGTACAGCTTCGACGATGGCGGCGGACGCTCGCTGACGCTTCGGCCCGAGGGCACGGCGCCCGTCTGCCGCGCCTATGTCGAATACGGCATGCACAAGCGGCCGCTCCCGGTCCGCCTCTACTACCTCTCGAGCTTCTTCCGCGCCGAGCGGCCGCAGGCCGGGCGCTACCGCCAGTTCTGGCAGCTCGGCATCGAGGCGCTCGGATCGGACGCGCCCGAGGTCGACGCCGAGACGATCGTCCTGCTCGCGACGATCCTGCAGCGCATCGGCGTCAACGAAGCCCGGCTGCGCCTGTCGAGTCTGGGCAGCCCCGACACGCGTGCCGCCTACCGCCATGAGCTCGCGGCCTACCTGCACAAGCATGCCGACCGCCTCGCCCCGGCGGTCCGCGACCGCATCGAGCTCAACCCGCTGCGCGCGTTCGACTCGACGGACCCCGGCACGCAGGCGGTCATGACCGACGCACCGACGCTCCTCGACCGACTGAGCCCCGCCGACGGCGAGCACTTCGCGGCGGTGCGCGGCCTGCTCGACGGGGCCGGGATCGACTACGAGATCGACCCGACCCTCGTGCGTGGTCTCGACTACTACACGCGGACCCTGTTCGAGTTCACAAGCGACGCGCTCGGCGCGCAGTCAGGCGTCGGCGGCGGCGGCCGCTACGACGGCCTCGTCGAGGCGCTCGGCGGGCCGGCGACGCCCGGCGTCGGCTGGGCCGCCGGCATCGAGCGGATGCTGATGGCCGCCGACGAGGTGCCCGAGCCAGCCCCGGCGCTCGACCTCTACCTGGCCGCGTCGGGCTCGGACGCCGCCGCGTTCGAGGCGCTGATCGCAGCCCGCCAGGCTGGCCTGTCGGCGCAGATGGAGGTCATGGGTCGCTCGCCGAAGGGTCAGCAGAAGCAGGCCGAGCGCCTCGGGGCACGCTTCTTCGCCCAGATCGAAGGCGAGCAGGTGCGCCTGCGCGAAATGAGCTCGGGGGCCGAGGAGACGGTCGAGCGCGGATCGCTGGTCGAGCGCGTACGAGGCGCGGTCTGATGCGCACGCCGAGCGCCAACCGCTACCGCGACCGCTGGTGCGGCGACCTCCGCAGCTCCGATGCCGGCAGCGAGGTCCGCGTCGCCGGCTGGGTTCACCGCCGCCGCGACCATGGCGGGCTGATCTTCCTCGACCTGCGCGACCGCTCGGGGATCCTCCAGCTGGTCTTTCACCCCGACAGCGCGCCGGCCGCCCACGCCGCCGCGCACGAGCTGCGCAGCGAGGCCGTGATCAGCGCAGCCGGCACGATCGTGAGACGCGAGGACGCCAACGTCAACCCCGACCTGCAGACCGGCGAGATCGAGCTCGCGGTGCGCGACGTCGAAGTGCTCGCGACGTCGCCGACGCCGCCGTTCCCGCTCGATGAGGACACGGCCGTCGATGAGGTCCTGCGCCTGCGCCACCGCCCGCTGGACCTGCGCCGCGAGCGGATGCGCGACGCGCTCGCGCTGCGCCACCGCGTGGTTCGCGAGATGCGCGAGGTGCTCGAGCGCCACGACTTCCTCGAGATCGAGACGCCGATCCTGACGGCGGCGACGCCGGAGGGCGCGCGCGACTTCCTCGTGCCGTCGCGCCTCCAGCGCGGCTCCTTCTACGCCCTTCCGCAGTCGCCGCAGATCTTCAAGCAGCTGCTCATGGTCGGCGGCCTCGAGCGCTACTTCCAGATCGCCCGCTGCTTTCGCGACGAGGACCAGCGGGCCGACCGCCAGTTCGAGTTCACGCAGCTCGACATCGAGATGTCGTTCGTGACCGCCGAGGATGTGATCGCGGTCACCGAGGAGGTGATGAGCTCGGTCTTCGCGCTCGCCGGGTTCACCGTGGCCGCCACCCCGTGGCCGCGGATGCCCTATGCCGAGGCGCTGTCGCGGTTCGGCAGCGACCGTCCCGACACGCGCTTCGGCCTCGAGCTCCGCGACGTCTCGGAGATCGTGCGCGGCAGCGAGTTCAAGGTCTTCGAAGGCGTCCTCGCAGGCGGCGGCGTGGTCCGCGCGATCAACGCCGGAGCCCGCGAGCTCTCCCGCTCCGAGCAGGATTCGCTCAACGAGTTCGCGCAGCGCTACGGCGCCAGGGCCGTGGCCCCGATCGCGGTCGGCGGCGGCGGTTGGCAGGGAAACCTCGCGAAGTTCTTCACGGCCGAGCAGATCGCCGCCGTCAACGAGGAGCTCGCGGCCGCCGACGGCGACCTGCTGCTGTTCGTCGCCGACAGCGACCGCGTCGCCGCGGCGGCGCTCGGAGCGCTGCGCCTCGAGCTCGGCGAGCGCTTCGGTCTGATCGACCACGCGCGGCACGACGCGCTGTGGGTGGTCGAGTTCCCGATGTTCGAGTACGACGAGGCCGAGGGCCGCTACACGGCGATGCACCATCCGTTCACCTCACCGGCCCCCGCGCCGGGCAGCGACGCCGTCGACTTCACCGATCCCGCGGCACTGCTGTCGCTCGCCTACGACCTTGTCGTCGACGGAACCGAGCTCGGCGGCGGGTCGGTCAGGACGCACGACCCCGAGACGCAGCTGCGCGTGCTGGCGGCGATCGGCCTGTCCGAGGAGCAGGCGCAGGCCCGCTTCGGGTTCCTGCTCGACGCGCTGCGCTACGGCGCGCCGCCGCACGGCGGGATCGCCTTCGGCATCGATCGCATCGTGGCGATCCTCGCCGGGCGCGAGTCGATTCGCGAGGTGATCGCCTTCCCGAAGACCGCGAGCGGCGCCGACCCGCTCAGCGGCGCCCCGACGCCGATCGACGCGCAGGCGCTGCGGGAGCTCGGGCTGAGAGCGCAGTAGCCCCGGGCTACGCGCCGCCGAGCTGCGCGGCCTTGACGATCAGAAGCGCCACCGAAGCCACGAGGTAGGCACGCATTGCGAGCATCGCGACCTTTCGCCCGCGCGACCAGACGGCGGGCTCGAGGAAGGTCAGCTGCGGCATCGTCCACTGCGCGCGCGGCACGGCCGGTCCGTCCTCGATGACCGTCACCTGCCCGCCGTCGCGCGCGCCGCGAAGCGTCCAGGCGCCGAACGCGAGCATCGTCACGACGAACGTCGCGCCGCCGACGAGCGCGAACTCGGTGACGTTGACCTTCGGGAAGACCGTCGTCGCCATCAGGATCGCCGAGAGCAGCACAAGCACACCGACGATCAATGTCGCCAGCACGTTCAGCCAAGTCGGGTTGCGCCACGGTCCGAGGACCGCGCGGTCGTTGCACAGCAGCAGCAGGAACACCGTCGCGCTCGGCAGCAGCACGCCGGCCAGCGCCTGGACCGACGTTGTGATCACGCCCAGCGGCGCGCCCGGGATCAGCACGATCGCCGCCGCGCCCGCGATCAGGCCGGCGAAGATCGCGTAGAACATGCGGGCGTCGCGGAAGCTTCGGTGAAGCGAGCTCTTGGTGCCGAACATGTCGCCGAACGCGTAGCTCGTCGAAAGCGTCAGCGCCGCCGCGCCGATCAGCGAGGCGTTCAGCAGCACGACGGCGAAGAACGCACCGGCAACCGAGCCCAGCCGCGCGCGCAGGCCGCTCGCGGTGCCGCCGGCGTCGCTGAAGCGCCCGAAGTAATGCGTGCCGTGGAAGGCGAACGCCGAGACTGCCATCAGCGCCGCGGCGCCGACGACGACGACGAACGCGCCGATCCAGGTGTCGAGCCGCTCGTAGTTGATCCAGCGCGGCGTGATCCGCTTGTCGATGATGTTCGACTGCTGGAAGAAGAGCTGCCACGGAGCGACGGTCGTCCCGACGATCGCGATGATCAGCAGCACCGACGTCGAGTTGGCTCCGCCCTGGATGCCCGGCACGACGAAGTCGCGCGCGACCGCGCCGGCGTCGGGGCCCGACATGAAGAACAGCGGGATCACCAGCAGGTTCGCGAAGACGAACACGAACATCACTCGCTCCCAGCGCCGGAAGCTCCCGCTCGCGGTGATCGCGACGAGCAGCACGCCCGCGATCGGCACCGAGATGTACTGCGAGACGCCGAAATAGCCGAGCGCGAGGCTCACGCCGATGAACTCGGTGACGATCGTCAGGAAGTTCAAAAGGAACAGGTCGCCGACCGAGAACCAGCCCCAGAAGCGCCCGAAGCGCTCGTTGATCAGCCGCGCGTGCCCCACTCCGGTCACCGCGCCGAGGCGCACGACCATCTCCTGGTTGACGATCAGCACCGGGATCAACAGGAGCAGCACCCAGAGCAGGCTCGTGCCGTAGTTCTGGCCGGCCTGCGAGTAGGTGGCGACACCGCCGGCGTCGTTGTCGCCGACCATCACGATCAGACCCGGGCCGACGATCGCAAGCAGCGCCAGCGTCCGCGCGCGGATGCTTCGCCGCGCACCCGTGTCGTGCTGCGCGAGCGTTCCGAAGGCGCCCTGGATGTCGCCGACGTGGGCGCTGTCGAGCACCGCGCGCTCGCGGTGAGGCGTCGTCGTCATCCTGCTGCACCTCCTTTCGCACCTCGCGCCTGCGGTCGCGCGGCGGGCGCCGTGGAGGCCTCAGCCGGAGGTCAGCTCAAATCCCCGGCCAGGACGCCTCGGCGCAGCGTCACGCGCCCGCTACTTCGCGGGGGTTCGCCGTCTTCGTATCTGCTCGGGTCGTCCATGCTGTGAATTTGTTGCGGGGCGCGGTCAGAGGGCCCGCCGCGCGGCTTCCAGCGAGTTTACTCGCGTGCGAGCCCGTACCGCCGGCGCCACTGCTCGGGAAGGGTGAGCTCGAGCACGTCGTCGACGGAGACGACGCCGATCGGCCGCCCGTCGGCGTCGACAACCGGCAGCGAGATCAGGTTGTAGTCGGTCATCAGCCGTGCGACCTCCGGCACCTCGGCCTCGGCGCCGACCGAGGGCGGGGAGCTGTCGGCGATCGCCTCGAGCGTCTGCTCGGGCTCCGCGCGAAGCAGCTGGCCGGCGGTGACCATCCCGCAGAGGACGCCGTCGCCGTCGGTCAGAAGCAGCGAATGGAGCGCCTCGGGGACGATGTCGTGGGCGCGCGCGGCGGCGATCGCCGTCGCGACCGTCGCCTCGCGCGAGACGGCGACGAAGTCGGGGCTCATCACGCCGCCCGCCGTCGACGGGTTGTAGCCGAGCAGGCCCCGGATCTTGCGCTGCTTGGCGGCCGGCATCATGTCCAGCACCGGGCGGCGACGCTCCTGCTTTATCTCGAGCAGAAGGTCGGCGGCGTCGTCGCTTGCCATCCGGGCCAGCACCGCGGCGACCTCCTGGTCGCTGCGGTGGTCGAGGAATTCGAGCTGGTGCTCGTCGTCGAGCTCTTCGAAGACGTCGGCCTCGAGCTCCTTGTCGACGCCGACGGCCTCGAGGATCTCCTCGCCCTCCTCGTGGCTGGCCGCCTCGACGAGGTCGGCTATCTGGGCCGGGTGAAGGTGGGCGATCCGGCGGTGGGCGAGGCGCAGTCGCGAAGTCGGCACGTGCCCCACGAACGGCTCGAGCTCGGTCCAGGCGACGAACGCCTCGTGGGCCTCGGCGTCGGCGCGGAGGGTGCGCGGGAGCAGGCGGCGGAAGCGCGCGCCGAGGCTCGGGTCGATCCCCGCGACGCGCCACGCGCCGTCCTCGTGGACGAGCTCGACCTCGCCGGCGCGAACCAGGCGCGCCGTGTTCACGTTGATCAGGCTGTGGCCGAGCAGGTCCGAGCGCAGCAGCACCTCGCCGGGGCGGCGCTCGAACTGCGCGAGGTTGAGCTTCGTCGTCGAGGCGTGGGCGCCGCCCGGCTCGAGGCGCGCGATGCGGTTGGCGGGCACGAACAGCAGGCGGCCGCCGATCGCCGCGCGCAGGCCGATCACCGGCGGCAGCGGGTCGGCGAGGTCGAGGCGCGCGACGAGGTCATCAACGCGACCAAGGCGCTCGCCGGCGGAGTCCAAGAGCGGGCTCCCCGCGAGCGAGGAGAGATGGAGAACGCCGTCGGGCATCAATGCAACGCCAACAAGAGTAGTGGCTGGACGGGTCGTAGGAGTGTCGAGAGGACCCAGACCGAGCAGCAGGCATCCTCGGACGCCGCCGCGAACCAGCCCTAAACGATCGTGAACCGCAGCGTCGCCGTCGGCGAGACGTGGCCGCTCTTGTCGGTCGCGGTCAAGGTCAGCGTGTAGCTGCCGGGCGAAAGTGGCGGTATGCGTCCGAGGTAGCGGACCCGGTTGACGCCCGCGTGCCCCTTGACGGTGAAGAAGCCGACGCCGAGTGCGCATGAGCGCGCGCGCGTGCGCGCGAGCTGCGGCGCCACGCAGCGCCCGCTCTTGATGCGCCCTGCGCCGGCGCGGAGGAAGCGAAGCTTCACCGTCGCGGCGTGGTTGAGCGTGAAGATGAAGGTCGTGCCGAGCGGCAGATGCGAATGCGCCCGGCGGCTCTCGCTCCAGCGCGCCGCGCGCTGGCGCACGCCGGAGAGCTCCGCGGTTGCGGAGACGACGTTGTAGGTGACGGTGGTCGTGACGGCCGTCCCCGCGCTGTCGGCGGCCGTCAGCGTGAAGGTGTGCGGACCCGGCGACGATGTGTCGAGCGCCGCGCCGTTCGCGACCGCGCCGGCGCAGGAGGTGACCGCTACCGGTGCCGCGACGCTGCACGAGTAGGCCGCATCGACGTGCGTCCCGCGCGTGTACCTCGCGCCCTGGGCGGGGGCCGTGATCGTCGCGAAGAGCTGCGGAACGACCGAGTAGGTGACGGTCTGGCTGCGCGTGACGCCGTTGCTGTCGGTGGCCGACACGGTGAAGGTGTGCTCGCCGGTGGTATGCGTGTCGATCGGCGTGCCGGCCGGCGAGGGAGCTGAGCATGCGACGATCGTGACCGGCGCGCTCGTCGAGCAGGCAAACGACGCGTTCAGGACCTGCCCCTGCGTGTAGACGCCCTGCGGGGACGGGCCGCTGATCGCGATCGACGGCGGCGCGACGACCGTGTAGTTGGACGTCGTCACGGTGCTGAAGGGCTTGGAGTCCGTCGCTGTCACCGAGAACTGGTGCGCGCCGAGGACGCTCGTGTCGATCGTGGTGCCGACCGGCAGGGTCCCCGAGCAGGTCGGCGTTCCAACCGCCGCGCTGCAGGTGTAGCTGGCGACCAGCGTCTGGCCCTGCGTGTAGCCGGCGCCGGGTGCCGGCGCGGTGATCGTCGCCGTCGGCGCGTAGGTGAACGTCGAGGTTCCGCTCTTGCCGGCGATCGTCGCGACGCTGACCGGAACGACCCCCGAGCCCGGCGGCACGTCGACGATCAGCTTGTTGGGGCTGACGTAGGTCATCGACGTCGCGACGTTGGAGCCGAACAGGACGTTCGCGAACGGCGTGAAGCCGGTGCCGTTGATCGTCATCGGCGTGCCGACCGACGCCTCCAGGGGCGAGCTGATCGAGTTGACCCAGGGCGCCGCGACGGAGCCGACCGCGGCGGCCTCGCAGAGCTGCTCGGCGAGGCCGGGCGAGGATCCGTCGGTCAGGACCGGAGAGCCCAGGCCGGTGTCCATGTCATAGCCGACGCCGGCGGGATAGGCCCCGCTCTGCGTCGGGTTGTTGTCGCCGGTCGTCACGTCGACGAAGGCGGTGTTGTAGTGGACGCCGCTCGCGACCTCATACAGCAGCGGGTTGATGAAGCCGAGCGAGAAGGAGGGGGAGGTGCAGCCGGCAAAGCCGCTGCGGTCGACCAGCGCGGCGATCGCCGCCCAGACCGGCGCCGCTGTGCTCGTGCCGCCGACGGCGACCCATTTCCCGGCGTAGTTGATGACGTAGCCGGTGTTCGTCGAGCCGTCGGCGGTGACGTCCGGAACCTCGCGGCAGTTGCTCGGACCGGCGCCGCACGGGCTGCCGCTAGACCAGCTCGAGATCATGTTCGCCACCAGCGACGTCGACTGGTAGCCGGGCATCGGCCACTCCATCGAGACGCCTCCGCCGCCGGCGCCCCAGCCGAAGTCGTTCCAGCCGGTCTCGGCCGGCGGAGTGGTGAGGCTGTTCATGACGGTCGCGCCGACGCCGGTCGCATAGGGCTGCGAAGCCGGGTCATCGACCGCGAGCGGCGTGCTCGCGACTCCCCAGACCGCGTTGGGGTCGTTGATGCGCTGGCAGCCCTCCGAGCCGCGGTCGTCGCTCGAGGTGAAGAACGACTGACCCTGGGCGGCGGCCTCGTTGAGCAGCGTGTTCTCCGGGCCGATCAGGCCCGAGTTCGCGACGGCCTGCTCGCACTGCCCCCAGGAGTCCTCGAGCACCTGCGCGAACTGGGAGCCCTGGGCGGTGACCATCGCGTTGAGCGTGTCGTAGACGCCGTTGCCGCCGTTGGTGCCCTGGAAGATCTCGATCTTCGCGCCCGGCGCCAGCCCGACGATGTTCTCGACGTCGACGGCCGTCTCCTCGGATGTCCCGTCGTTCGCCGTCGCGCCGCCGTCGACCGGAATCACCGCGATTCCGGAGCTCGTGCCGCTCGGGGGGCTGCCGGGGAAGAAACAGTTCCCGTAGGCGCCGAGGTCGCTGGCGAGGCCCGGGTACTGCTCGAGCTCGTACAGCGCGACGGTGACGCCGGAGCCGTAGTCCCCGCGGGCGTAGAGGCCGTTGATGCCGTAGGCCCCGGCGATCTGGTCGATCGTGTGCTCGTGCTTGTAGCCGGCGGCGAAGCCGGCCGCCGCCGAGCAGGCATGTGGCGCGGCGTCGCCGCCGCTCGCGGCATGCGCGAGACGGCCGCCGCGAAGGCGACGCGGCAGCGCGCGCAGGCCGGTCGGCACCTCGCGCAGGATGTTGTCGAGTCCGATCACGTCGGCGACGTAGCGGCCCGCCGCGGCGGGCAGCCTGGGCGCGGCAGTGTTCGCGAACACCATCCGCCCGGAGGCCTCGCGGAAGCGCAGCAGGCTGACGCCGAAGGCGTGCGAGGCGCGGGCGGCGCTGCCGGTCGCGGCGATCGAGAGCCCGTTGGCGGCGACGACGCCGGGCTGCAGGCCGCCGGCGCGCAGCGCGTGCCGGACCGCCGCGATCGCCGTCGCGCCGGCGCCGAAGCGACGCGCGAACTGGCGCACCGTCAGGTAGTGGTGAAACAGCGGCGAGCCCGGCGTCGAGACGGCGTGTGCGAGCGCGCTCAGCCCGGACGGGTCGCGCGGGTGAAGTACCACGGTCAGCGACAGGCGGGAGTCTGGGGCCACGGGCCCGGCGATGCTTGCCGCCATCGCGATGCGCGGGACGACACCGACCGAGAGAGTCGGCGGCGCGGCGCCGGAGCTCGGCACGAAGGCGAACGCGAGCAGCGCAAGCGACGCCGCGAGCGCGGCGCACCTCAACGCGCGTCTGAGTGTCCCTCGCTTCACTCCGTCGATCAACGCTCGATCACCCCCCGAATTTCCGCGCCGCGCGCCATACTCGTGCGATGCCACTGCGCGAGCACCTCGAGCGCCCGCGCGGTCACGGCGTGTCGCCGCGCGGCGCATTCACCGGCGCGGCGGGAGGCGCCGCGTGCGGCGACGTCGTCCGCGTCTCGCTCGCGCTCGACCGCGAGCGCATCGCGGCGGCCGGCTTCGACGCGCGCGGCTGCGGCACGGCGACGGCGGCCGGAAGCGCGGTCGTGGCGCTCGTCGAGGGGCGCCCGCTGCTCGACGCCGCGCGCGTCGGCGCGGCGAGGATCGCAGCCGAGCTCGGTGGGCTCGCCCCCGCCAAGCGCCACGCCGCCGAGATCGCGGCCGACGCGCTGCACCGCGCGCTCGGCGCCGCGGCGCGCGCCCAGGCGCGACTCGCTCCGACCCCGGGGCGCCTGCTCGTCGCGATGTCCGGCGGCGTCGACAGCGCGGTCGCCGCCGTGCTCGCCGGATCGCGGGCGGTCGCCGTCACGCTCGAGCTGTGGAGCGATCCCGACAACGACGGCGAGCGCAGCTGCTGCTCCCCGCAGGCCGTTCGCGGGGCGCGCGAGGTCGCGCACGCGCTCGGCCTGCCGCATCTGTCGCTGGACCTGCGCGAGGAGTTCCGCGACGGCGTCGTCGAGCCGTGGCTCGCCGAGCACGCCGCCGGCCGGACGCCCAATCCGTGCGTCCGCTGCAACGGCAGCGTCCGCCTCGACGCGATGCTCGAGCTCGCCGAGCGCCTCGGCGCGGAGGCGCTCGCGACCGGCCATTACGCCCGCACGGCCGGCGGGCTGCTGCGCGTCGCGGCCGACGCCGAGAAGGACCAGAGCTACATGCTCGCGGCGCTCGAGCCCGGCAGCCTGCGGCGTATGCGCTTTCCGCTCGGCGAGCTGCGCAAGCCCGCCGTGCGCGAATTGGCGCGCCGCTTCGGCCTGCCGGTCGCCGAACGACGCGACTCCCAGGACCTCTGCTTCCTCGCCGGAACGGGGCAGGCGGCGTTCCTGGCACGCCACGGCGCCCTGAACAGACGTCCAGGCGACGTGCTCGACGAGCACGGGCATCGAATAGGTGTCCACGGCGGCAGCCATGCCTATACGGTAGGCCAGAGGCGCGGTCTTGGCGTTGGTGGCGGAATTCCGCTCTACGTCCTGGCCACGGACGCCGACGCGAACACCGTGACGGTGGGCCCTCGAGCGGCGCTCGCGACCTCCACGGTCCACCTGCGCGGGGCGGTGCTGCACAGGACGAGCTTTGCGAGCGTGCGGCTTCGCTACCGCCAGCGCCCGATCGGCTGTACGCCGGACGGGTCGGCCGCGGGCGGCCAGATGCGTCTGCGCCTCGCCGAGCCCGCCTACGGCGTCGCTCCCGGACAGCTGGCGTGCCTGATGGACGGCGAGCTGATCGTCGGGCACGCGACGATCGCCGCCGCAGCGTAGATCCGCCGCCCGACCGGCAGGTAATCTCGCCGCACGATGACCTCCGACGAGATCCGCGAGCGCTTTCTCGAGTTCTTCGCGCAGGCTGACCACCTGCGCCTGCCGAGCGCGTCGCTGGTTCCCGCTCCCGAGGACACCTCGACGCTGACGACGATCGCCGGGATGCAGCCGCTCAAGCCGTACTTCCTCGGCCGCGAGCGGCCGCCCGCGCCGCGCCTCGTGAGCTGCCAGAAGGTGTTTCGCACTGTCGACCTCGACATCGTCGGCACGACCGCGAGGCATCTGACCTTCTTCGAGATGCTCGGCAACTTCTCGATCGGGGACTACTTCAAGCAGGGCGCGGTCGAGTTCGCCTGGGAGCTCGCGCGCGAGGGATTCGGCTTCAGCGCGGACCAGCTTTGGATCACGGTCTTCGGCGGCGACGAGGCGCTCGGGCTCGGCCCCGACGGGGAGGCGATCGAGTCCTGGCTGTCGGTCGGCGTCGCGCGCGACCGGATCGTCTCGCTGGGCCGCGACGACAACTTCTGGCAGAGCGGGCCGACGGGACCGTGCGGGCCGGACTCCGAGCTGTACCTCGACCGCGGCCTCGAGTACGGCGGCCCCGACGATCGGCCGGGCGGCGAGAACGCGCGCTTCCTCGAGTTCTGGAACCTGGTGTTCATGCAGTACGACCAGGACCCCCCGGAAACGCTCACGCCGCTCCCCGCGCGCAACATCGACACGGGCATGGGGCTGAACCGGATGGCGATGATCCTGCAGGGCGTTCCGACCGTCTTCGACACCGACCAGTTCCGCCCGCTGATCGAGCTCGGAGAGTCGATGAGCGGCCGCGTCTACGGCAGCGACGAGCGGCTCGACAAGAGCCTGCGCCTGCTCGCCGACCACGCCCGCGGGATGACGTTCCTGGTCGCCGACGGCGTCGTGCCCTCGAACACCGAGCGCGGCTACGTCCTGCGGCGCGTGATGCGCCGTGCGATCCAGCACGGCCGCGCGGTCGGCTTCGATCCCGGCTTCCTCGTGCGCTACAGCGCGCTTGTGCGCGAGCTGATGGGGTCGGCCTATCCCGAGCTCCACGAGCACCGCGAGAGCATCGACGTCTGGCTGGCCTCCGAGGAGGAGAGCTTCGGGCACACGCTGGAACAGGGGATGGCCGCGCTCGACGAGCTGATCGAGGCGGCCCGCGCAGGCTCGAGCACGGTCGCCGGCTCCGACGCCTTTCGCCTGCACGACACGTTCGGCTTCCCCGTCGAGTTGACCGCCGAGCTTGTCGCCGACGCGGGCCTCGAGCTCAACCTGGCGTCCTTCGATGCGCTGATGGAGGACCAGCGCCGGCGCAGCCGCGGAGTCGCGCAGGGGGCGGCCGGCGACGCTGGCGGCACGCGCGATCGGCTCGGCGCGTTCGCGTCCGCGGCGGGCTTCACGACGCGCTTCGTCGGCTATGAGACGACCGAGCAGGCGACCACGGTCGCGGCACTCGAGCGAGACGACGGACGCGTCCTCGTCAAGCTCGCCGAGTCGCCGTTCTACCCCGCCGGCGGCGGGCAGGTCTCCGACGTCGGCGTCATCGAGTGCGCCGATGGCGGGTGCCGGGCGCGCGTCGATGAGGTCGTGCGGATCGGCGAGGACCAGGCCCTGTGGGTGATCCCCGAGGCCGGCGCGCTCGCCGAGGGGGAGCGCGTGCTCGCGCGCGTCGACCGCGTCGCGCGCCGGGCCGCCGAGTGCAACCACACCGCCACGCACCTTCTCCACGCCGCGCTGCGCGCGCGGCTCGGCGCGCACATCCATCAGGCCGGCTCCTACGTCGGCGTTGACAAGCTGCGCTTCGATTTCAGCCACGGACAGGCGCTGAGCGCGCAGGAGCTCGAGGACGTCGAGGACCAGATCAACGCCTGGATCGTCGAGAACCATCCGGTGCGGCCGATCACGACGACGCTGCGCGAGGCTCGCGCGCTGGGGGCGATGGCGCTGTTCGGGGAGAAGTACGGCGATGTCGTGCGAATGGTCGAGATCGGCGACGGCCATTTCTCGCGTGAGCTGTGCGGCGGGACACATGTCCGCACGACGGCCGAGATCGGTGTCGTGCGGATCATCAGCGAGACCTCGAGCGCGGCGAACGTGCGGCGGATCGAGGCGCTCAGCGGCCCCGGGGCGATCGAAGCGCTCCGCGAACAGAGCGCCGCGCTGGAGGCGATCGCGCGGCTCGTGCGCGCCGACCAGGCGGGCGCCGCCCGCGCCGTCGAGGCGCTGCAGGAGCGCCTTCGCGAGCTCGAACGCGCCACCGCGCACGACGCCGCGGTCGACGCCGCGCCGCTCGCCGCGGCGGCGAGGACCGTCGGCGGCGTGCCGTTCGTCGCGACCGCGCTGGCCGACGTCGACGCCAAGGCGCTGCCGGACCTCGCCGATCGCATCCAGGGCAAGCTCGCAGCGCCCGGCGTCGTCGTGGTGGCGAGCGGGACCAACGCGGTCGTTCGCGTCGACAGGCCGCTCGCCGACGCGGTCGATGCCAACGCGCTTCGCGAGGCATTCTCGGTGGCCTTCGGCGGTGGCGGCGGCGGCCGGGCAACGCTCGCCCGCGCGGGCGGCGGCGATCCCGCGAGGCTCGAGGATGCCTTCGAGGCCGCGAGAGCGGCCCTCGAGCGCATCGTCACTTGAGGGTCCTCGCGCTCGACTACGGAAGCGCGCGCACCGGGGCCGCGGTCTGCGACCCGACGCAGACGGTCGTGACGCCGCTCCCCGAGATCGCCCGCGCCGGAACTCGCGCGGGGATCGGCCGCATCGCGGCGCTCGTCTCCGAGCGCGGCATCGAGCGGGTCCTCGTCGGGCTGCCGCTGTCGCTGCGCGGAAGCGACACCGCGCAGACCGCCGAGGCACGCGTGTTCGCGGCGCGGCTGGCGGAGCGGCTCGGACCGAGCGTGCCCGTCGAGCTCCACGACGAGCGCCTGACGACGCGACTCGCTCAGCGCGACCCCTCGCGCCTTGCAAGCGAGGATTCACGCGCCGCCGCACACCTGCTGGAGGACTGGTTGGCGCGCCGCGTCCACTAGCCTCTCCGTCACGGAGACGCGACGATCCGCAGTCCCGTCGCAGCTTTCCGATGAGCGAAGACAACGACGATCCCGACTTCGGCTGGGTCGACGGCGACGCGGCCGAGGAGTCACACGCGCCGCCGGCCCACGCGCCCCCGCCCTCCCGCGCGCCGGCAGCCGCGGCCGCGACGCCGCGCCGCGGCGGTCCGTCGCGCGCGCGCTACCGGCTGCGCCGCGCGATCGCGCTGCTGGCGCTCGTCATCGTCGGCTTCGCGGCGTGGTTCGCCTGGGAGCTCTTCCAGCCGTTCGTCGGCTCCGGCAGCGGAAGCGTCACGGTCTCGATCCCGCGCGGTGCCGGCAGCGGGCAGATCGCCGACGAGCTGGTCGCCGCCCACGTCGTCGACTCCTCGTTCTTCTTCAAGCTCCGCAGCGACCTCGACGGCGACGGCTCCAAGTTCCATGCCGGCGTCTACACGCTGCGCCACAACATGAGCTATGCCTCCGCGCTCGCCGCCCTGACCCGGCCGCCGAAGTTCGTGCAGGTCAGCGTCGTGATCCCGGAGGGCTTCACGCGCGCGCAGATAGCCGCGCGCGCCAGGGCCGACGGGTTGAGCGGCGACTACCTCGCGGCGTCGCGCCCTTCCGCCGGCTTGCGCCCGGAGACCTACGGCGCCGCCTCCTCGGTCCACACGCTCGAGGGCTTCCTGTTCCCGGCCACCTACTTCGACTACTCCCACGGCAGCGTGAAGGCGCTCGTGACCCAGCAGCTCCAGGCCTTCCAGGACAACTTCGACCAGCTCAACTTCGCCCACGCCGAGGCCGACCACCTGACGCGCTACGACGTCCTGATCATCGCCTCGATGATCGAGCGCGAGGCGCAGGTGCCCGCCGACCGCAAGCTCGTCGCGGCGGTCATCTACAACCGCCTGCACGACAACATGCCGCTCGGCATCGACGCGACGCTGCGCTACGCGCTCAATGACTTCAGCCAGCCGCTGACGGCCTCGCAGCTCGCGCTCGACAGCCCCTACAACACGCGCATCCACACGGGCCTTCCGCCGACGCCGATCAGCAATCCGGGCGTCGCCTCGATGGTCGCCGCGGCGGCACCCGCGCCGGTCTCCTACCTCTATTACGTGGACAAGCCGAACACCTGCGGCGAGCTCGCCTTCGCGACGACCTACTCGCAGTTCCAGAGCGACGTCGCAGCCTACGACGCCGCGCGCAACGCCAACGGCGGGCGGGCGCCGACGAAGTGCAGCTGAGCCGCCGCCGCCTCGGCGTCGTCGGCTGGCCGGTCTTCCACAGCCGCTCGCCGGCGATGCAGGGCGCCGCGCTTCGCGCCGCGGGCCTCGACGGCTGGACCTACCAGCACGTGCCCGCGCCGCCCGAGCTGTTCGAGGAGATCATCCGCGCCCTTCCCGCCGCCGGCTTCGCCGGCGTCAACGTCACGGTCCCGCACAAGCACGTCGCGCTCGCGATGGCGGACACGGTCTCGCCCGCGGCGCGCGCGATCGGCGCGGCCAACCATCTCGGATTCGGCGAGAACGGCGAGATCGACGCCGACAACACCGATGCGCCCGGGATGATCGCGGCGATCGGGCGCGAGCTCGACGGTCGCAGCGCGATGGTGCTCGGCGCGGGCGGGACCGGTCGCGCAGCCTGCTGGGCGCTTCGCGAGGCCGGCGCCACGGTCTCGGTCTGGAACCGCACGCCGGAGCGCGCGCAGCGCCTCGCGAGCGAGCTCGGCGTGGAGGCCGTGGCCCGGCCGCACCCGGCGAGCGTGCTCGTGAACACCACCACGGTCGGGATGGACGGATGTTCGAATGAGGCCGCTGTGCTTGAGAGCTTGGCGTTGGGAACCGATCAGCTTGGTAGCTATGAGCAGGTTGTGGACTTCGTTTACGCGCGCGCCCCGACGGCGTTGGTGACCATCTCGCGCAGAATCGGGATCGCGACGGTCGACGGTCTGGAGATCCTCGTGGCACAGGGCGCCCTGAGCTTCGAGCGCTGGACCGGAGCCGTTGCATCGCTTGAAGTGATGCGCCTAGCTGCCGAAGGGGTTGGTGATGGCTGAGTCGTTGTCGCCCACGCATGCCCCGCCACCCGTCACCGAGCGGCCGATGCCCGCTGGGCCGCCGGCCGCCGCCTCCGCACCGCCCGATCCCGAGCGCGACGCGCGGCCCGCCGAGGGCGAGCACGACAGCGCCGCCAACGGCTCCACCGGGATCCGGCCGCCGAGCCGCCGCGGCGGCGCCATCCGTTCCCTCACCGAGGTGATCGTCGAGCTGGCTCTGTGCACGCGCGAGCAGGTTCTCGAGGCGATCGAGGTCGCCGCGGCGACCGGCACGAGCGCCGACCGCGTGCTGCTCGAGCGAGGCGCGATCAGCCCCGAGGGCGTCGCGATCGCGCTCGCCGAGCGCCAGGGCCTCGACTACGTCGACCTCGCCGTCTTCAACGTCGACATGGCCGCGGCGAACCTCGTCACGAGCGCCGTCGCCAAGCGCAACGAGGCGCTGCCGATCGCGATCATCGGCGACCGCGTGCTGCTGGTCGCGATGTCCGACCCGACCAACGTCCACGCGATCGACGACATCGCGATCCTCACCGGCTACCAGATCCGCGTCGCCGTCACGACGAGCGAGGACATCTCGAACGTCATCTCGCGCCTCTCGCGCGTCGGGGAGGTCCACCACACCGACGCCGACGAGCTCAGCGCCGATGACGAGGGCGCGATCGTCGAGCTCCACGAGACGGCCGACGATGCGCCGGTCGTCCGGCTCGTCCACCAGCTCGTCGGCCAGGCCGTCGAGGAGGGCGCCTCCGACCTGCACATCTCTCCCGAGGGCACCGACCTGCGGGTGCGCTTTCGCATCGACGGCGTGCTCCGCGACGTGACCACGATCCCGCGCCGCCTCGCGCTCGGCGTGATCAGCCGGATGAAGATCATGGCCGAGCTCGACATCGCGGAGCGCCGCGTGCCGCAGGACGGCCGCGTCGGTCTGACCGTCGACGGGCACCGCGTCGACCTTCGCGTGGTGACCGTCCCGACCGTGCGCGGCGAGGGCGTCGTGATGCGGATCCTCGACAAGGAAGCCGTGGTCATGGATCTGGCGACGCTCGGCATGGCGGAGTCCGAGCTGACGCGCTTCGAGCGCGCCTACACCCAGTCGCACGGCGCGGTGCTGGTGACCGGGCCGACGGGCTCTGGCAAGTCGACGACCCTGTACGCCGCGCTCAGCGCCGTCAACACGCCCGATCGCCACATCATCACGATCGAGGACCCGGTCGAGTACCAGCTCGACGGCATCACCCAGATCCAGGTCAACGCCAAGGCCGGCCTCCACTTCGACACCGGCCTGCGGGCGATCGTCCGCGCCGACCCGGACGTGATCATGGTCGGCGAGATCCGCGACCGCGAGACGGCGCAGATCGCCATCGAGGCCGCGCTGACCGGGCACCTCGTCCTCTCGACGCTTCACACCAACGACGCGGCGACGTCGATCACACGCCTGATCGAGATGGGCATCGAGCCGTTCCTCGTCGCCTCCGCGCTCGACTGCGTCGTCGCCCAGCGCCTCGTCCGCGTGCTCTGCCCGCAGTGCAAGCGGCGCGTGCTGCTGCCGATGGCGACGCTGCGCGAGTACGGCTACGCCGCGAGCTTCGACGTCGAGGGCTACGAGCCGGTCGGTTGCAAGCACTGCGGCGGCTCCGGCTACCGCGGGCGCACCGGGATCTACGAGGTGATGACGATCAGCGCCGAGATCCGGGCGCTCGCGCTCGAGCGCCGCTCGGCTGACGAGATCCAGGAGATGGCGGTCGTCCAGGGCATGCACCGCCTCAAGGACGACGGCCTCGACAAGGTCAAGCAGGGCAGGACCTCGATCGCCGAGATCGCGCGCGTGGTCAACGCCAATCTCGAAGCCGCGTAGGCCCGCTCCAACTCGCTTCAGTCCGGCGGCGCAGCTGCCGATAGGAGTCCGGAACGAGCCGTGTCGATCGAGTACTCACAAGTCCTGCTCGAGGTCGTGAAGCGCAAAGCTTCCGACCTCCACCTCACCGCCGGCGTCCCGCCGATGCTGCGGATCCGCGGCCGCCTGACCGCGCTCGAGGGCTTCCCCAAACTCTCGCCCGAGGACACCCGCGAGTTCATCTACTCGATCCTCACGACCGACCAGCGGCGGCGCCTCGAGACCGACATGCAGCTCGACTTCGCCTACGTCGTCCCCAGCCAGGCCCGCTTCCGCGTCAACGCCTACTTCCAGCGCGGCGCCGTCGCCGCCGCGTTCCGCCTGATCCCCTCGGAGATCGTCCCGATCGACGACCTCGGCCTGCCCGCCGTCGTCCACGAGCTGACGCGCAAGCCGCGCGGCATCGTGCTCGTCACCGGGCCGACCGGCTCGGGCAAGTCGACGTCGCTCGCCGCGATGATCGACGAGATCAACCGCACGCGCGACGAGCACATCATCACGATCGAGGACCCGATCGAGTTCGTGCACGCCCACCGCCGCTGCATGATCAACCAGCGCGAGCTCGGCAACGACGCGATCAGCTTCGCCGCGGCGCTGAAGGGCGCGCTGCGCGAGGACCCCGACGTGATCCTCGTCGGCGAGATGCGCGACCTCGAGACGATCAGCACGGCACTGACCGCGGCCGAGACCGGCCACCTCGTCTTCGGCACCCTCCACACCCAGGACGCGCCGCAGACGATCGACCGCGTCATCGATGTCTTCACTCCCGCGCAGCAGGCGCAGATCCGCGTCCAGCTCTCGGTCAGCCTCCAGGGCGTCATCACCCAGCAGCTGCTGCCGACGGCGGACGGCGCCGGTCGCTGCGTGGCCTGCGAGGTGCTCGTCCCGACGCCGGCCGTGCGCAACCTGATCCGCGAGGGCAAGATCCATCAGATTCCGTCGGTGATCCAGACCGGCTCCGCACACGGCATGCAGTCGATGGACGCGGCGCTTGCCACGCTGGTCCGCTCCGGACGCATCACGCAGGATCTCGCCGAGTCACGCTCGTCGACGCCGGAGGAGCTGCGCCGTCTGATGGGCGGCGTCGCGCTGGTCGCGTGAGCACCTTCACCTTCAAGGCGATGGACCTCGCCGGCGCGCCGCTGCGCGGTCAGGTCGAGGCCGACAGCAAGCAGGCGGTCTCCGACCAGCTGCGCCAGCGCGGCCTGGTCATTCTCGACATCGCCGAGAAGCACGCCTCGCGCGAGCTGAACCTGACCCTGTTCGAACGGATCACGCTCAGCGACCTGGCCGTCTTCTCGCGCCAGCTCTCGACGATGGTGTCCTCGGGCATGACGATCCTCCGCGCGCTGTTCGTGCTCGAGGAGCAGACCGAGGTCAAGAAGCTGAAGGGCGTGATCGTCGCCGTGCGCAAGGACGTCGAGGCGGGCCTCGCGCTGAGCGTCGCGCTGAGCCGCCATCCGAAGGTCTTCAGCCAGCTGTTCGTCTCGATGATCCGCGCCGGCGAGATCGGCGGCGTGCTCGAGGATTCGCTGGTGCGCATCGCCGACCAGCTCGAGAAGGAGGACTCGCTGCGGCGTCAGGTGAAGTCCGCGATGGTCTATCCGGCGGTCGTGATCAGCGTCGCGATGATCGTGATGGTCGTCCTCGTCGTCTACATCGTGCCCGTCTTCGCCGGCGTCCTCAAGCAGTTCGCCACGACCTCCTCGGGCGCCCAGCTGCCGGCGATGACGCAGATCACCGTCGACGTCTCGCATGCCGTGACCGGCTACTGGTACGCCTTCATCCTCGGCGGGGTGATCGTGGCCTACGTCTTCCGCCGCTGGAAGCGCTCCGACGAGGGGCGCCGACAGTGGGACCGCTTTCGCCTGAGCATCCCGTTCAAGATCGGCGACATCGTTCAGAAGGTCTCGATCGCCCGCTGGGCGCGCACCTTCTCGGCGCTCACGGCGGCCGGCGTGCCGCTGCTCGAGGCGCTCGACATCACCGGCCGCAGCGCCGGCAACACCGTCGTCGCCGAGGCGATGAACGACGTCGTCGACTCCGTCAAGCGCGGCGGCACGATCTCCGAGCCGCTCAAGGAGAGCCCCGTCTTCCCGATGATGGTCAGCCAGATGGTCTCCGTCGGCGAGAGCACCGGTGAGCTCGACTGGATGCTCGCCAAGATCGCCGACTTCTACGAGGAGCGCGTCGCGGCCGCCGTCAAGGCCCTGACCTCGATCCTCGAGCCGGTGATGATCTGCGTGATCGGCGGCATGGTCGGCTTCATCGTGATCGCGATGTACCTGCCGCTGTTCAAGGTCTACAACCAGGTCGGGTAGTAGGACCTCCGCCGGCCTTCGCCGGCTGCGGAGAAGGGCGGTCAGGCCTCCGTTGCGACCGAGGCGAGACGGCCGTTGATCGCGAGCTGGCCGGTCGCCGACACGGCGATGCTGCGCTCGCCGCGCAGCATCGCGAGCAACTCCTCGCCGACGAGCTCGCGGCGCCAGCCGGCGAGCGTGCGGACGTCGGGCTCGCTGCGGCCCGAGCGCACCGCCGAGACGATCGCCTGGAGGTCGGCCCGCGCCGCGATCAGCTCGTAGGCGAGCCCGGCCTGGAGCGCGCGCGCCCGCACGAGTGCCTCGGCGAGCGCGATCTGCGGGCCGTCAAGGGGCGAGCTCGGCTCGTGGCGGACGCTTGAGACCGGGATCGGCGGCTGTGCGGTGCCGCGTGCGACGGTCGCCAGCAGGTCGTCGCCGCGGCGGCGAAGGCTGCCCGGGTTCACGCCGCGAACCTGCTCGAGCTGCTCGGGGGTGCGGGGCGCGCGTTTGGCGATCTCGACCAGCGCCGCGTCGTTCAGGACGGTCGAGACGGGACGATCCTGGCGCTCGGCTACCTCCTCGCGCCAGCCGACCAGCTCGCGCGCGATCGCGCGAGCGGTGGGCGAGAGCGAGTTGATCCGCGGCAATCTCGAGAACACCGTGTCGACCTCACGCACGTCGCTGACCCCCTCCAGGTAGCGGCACTCCTCGAGTGCCCAGCCGAGGCGGCCGTGCTCGTCGAGTCGCCGCTCGAGCTCGACGGCGAGCTCCAGCAGATGGAGGACGTCCTCGCGCGCGTAGGCGAGCTGCTCGGCGTCGAGCGGGCGGCGGTCCCAGCGCGTGTAGCTGGCGGTCTTCTGCACGCGCACGCCGAGCACCTCGCGCAGCAGCGTGTCGTAGCCGGCCTGCGCCGGCAGGCCGGCGAAGCCGGCCGCGATCTGGGTGTCGAGGATGTGCGCGACCTCGGTGTCGATGTAGCGGCGCAGCAGCGCGACGTCCTGGCGGCCGGCGTGGACGACGACCTGGATCGTCGGCTCGGCGAGCAGGCTTGCCAGCGGCGTCAGGTTCGTGCCCTCGTCGAGCGCGTCGAGGACGACGACCTCGAGCCCCTCGTCGTCGCTCACGACGACCTGCACGACGCACAGCAGCGTCCGGTAGCGGCCCTCGCCGACGAACTCGGTGTCGATCCCGAACCGACCGGCCGCGCGAACGCGCTTGACGAATCCCTCCAGCGCCATCAGCCGGGGACCTTGCGAAGGCGCAGGCGGAACGTGGCGCCGGGCTGCCCGTCGGTGTCGGCGAGGTCGAGCGATCCGCCCATCCGCGCCGCCAGCTCTGAGCCGATCGCCAGGCCCAGCCCGAACCCGCCCTCGTCGCTGCGCGTGCGCCCGCGGCGGAAGCGTTCGAAGATCATTTCGCGTTCGGCCTCGGGCACGCCCGGGCCCTCGTCGGACACGTCGATCTCGACGGCGGCGCCGTTTCTGCTGACCTGGATCGACACGGCCGAGCCCGGCGGCGCGACATAGAGCGCGTTGTCGAGCAGGATGCGCACGATCCGCGCGACGCTACCAGGGTCGGCCTGCGCCCACGACTGGCCGCCCGTCTCATCGAGGGCGATGGACACTCGCCGCTCGCGCGCGCGGGCATCGAACTCCGCGACGACCGCGCGAGCGGTCTCGGCGACCTCGACCGGCTCGCTGCGCAGCTCGACCGCCGCGTCCAGGCGGCTCAGGTCGAGCAGGTCCGACGCCAGTCCGCCGAGCCGGCGCGACTGCAGCTGCGCCGCGGCGACACGCTCGCGGGCATCGTCGAGGTCGATCGGGTCGCTGGCCAGGTCGTCGGCGAGGAGCTCGAGCATCCCGTCCAGCGACGTCAGCGGCGTGCGCAGCTCGTGCGAGGCGTTGGCCACGAACGCGCGCCGCGCGTCCTCCTGCTGGCGAAGCCGCGTGCGCATCGTCGCGAACGCGCGCGCCAGCTCGCCGATCTCATCGGACACGCGTTCGTGGGGTACGACGAGCGTGCCGAGATCGCGCTCGTCAAGGCTTCGGCTCGCGTCCTGGAGCAGGCGCAGGCGGCGCAGCAGCCGCGAGGAGAGGGCGATGCCGAGCAGCAGCGCGACGCCGAGACCGACGAACGCGGCGTCGAGGAAGGCCGAGCGAACGACGCCGTTGGCCTGGCCGACGTAGTCGGCGGCGCGGAACAGCTGGACGACGTAGAGGGTTCCGAGCGTGTGGGGGTTGGGCTGCTGCGCGCGGTAGCGGGCGGCGACGCTGAGCAGACCCCCGGATTCGCCGTAGATCAAGGTGTTGCGCGGCGCCGCGAAGGCCTTGACGGCCTGCGTGTTGGGTACGTTCTCGTCGCGGCGGCGGTCGGTGTCGACGTAGCGGATCACGCGCCCGTTCCGCCCCCGCCGCCAGATGATCAGCGTCGAGAGAGTGTTCGCGTCGTCGAAGACGTCGGCTTCCGTTTGCAGGCGGTGGTAGTAGCTGCCGCCCTTGGCGACGAGCGGCAGGTAGCCGAACTCCGTCTTGGCGTTGTAGGTCTCCGACTTGGCGAGGTTCTTGTTGTTCGTTCGCAGCTGCGACTCGAGCGGCGCGAACAGGACCAGCGCCGCCGCTCCGAGCGTCGCCGCCGCGGTCGCCACGAGCGCCGCGAGCAGGCGCGGGCGCAGGCCGAACAGGATCGGCGCCCGGCCTGAGGCCTCGCTACGCCTCCGCAAAGCGGTAGCCCGCTCCTCGTACGGTGAGGATCAGCCGCGGCTCCTCGGGAACCGTCTCGAGCTTCTCGCGCAGGTGCCGGATGTGGACGTCGATCGCGCGCGGGTCCCGGTAGGCCGAGTCGCCCCAGATCGCGCGGAGCAGCTCCTGGCGGTTGAACAGGCGGCCCGGCTCGTTCATCAGGCAGGCGAGCAGCTCGAACTCGGAGAAGGTGAGACGGATCGGCACGCCGGCAAGTGTGACCTCGCGCTGGCCGCGGTCGAGCGTGACGGGGCCGCAGACGATCCGCTCGCCGCCCATCGAGCGCGGCCCAGAGCGTCGCAGCACGGCGCGGATGCGGCTTCGTAGTTCGGCGAGTCCGAACGGCTTGGTGACGTAGTCGTCGGCGCCGGCCTCGAGCCCCTGGACGGCGTCGGCCTCGCTGTCGAGCGCCGTCAGCATGATGATCGGGACGACGTTGCGCCGGGCGCGCAGCGTCCTGCAGACGTCGTAGCCGTTCGGCCCGTGCCCGAGCGCCACGTCGAGCAGCACCACGTCGAAGGCCTCCGAGCTTGCCGCCTCGATCGCCGCATTCCCGTCGGCGACGGCCTGGACGGTGTGGCCTTCGCGGGTGAACGAGTGCGTCAGCGTGTCGCGCAGCGACGCCTCGTCGTCGACGACGAGGATCGAGAGGCTGGGCGGGCTCTGCTGGCCGTTGCTCACAGGGCTATGAAGCTAGCGCGTCCGCAGTAGGTAGAGGACGCCTCGGTGCGGAAGCCCCGCCCGCAGCGAGACGTCGGTGCCGTGGCTTCGGACCCACTTGGCGCCCTGCGAGCAGCCGGGAAGCTGCGCCGCCGCCGCTCCATGCCCGCATCCGCCGGCGAGGACGGCGAAGCGCAGCTGGCCGTTGGCGACGAGCGCACGCAGGCGCGAGATCGCCAGCAGCTCGTGCTGGTTGTAGGAGGTGAGCGACAGGATCGGACGGCCGTCAGCGACGATCAGCGCACCCACCTCGGTCGGGTCGGCCGCGGCGAACTCATAGCGTGTGTGCGGTGCGTGGGCGGCCGTGTATGACCCGATGTCGTGCACGTAGGCGGCGCTGAGCGCGCCGGTGCGGCCGCTGTCGAACTCGTGGTTTGAGATCAGGCTCGCGTCGACCTGGAACGGCAGCGCCAGTGCCGCCAACGCCAGGCCGCCGGCGAGCGCCGACACGCGGATGCGCTCCCAGGGCAGAAGCAGCGCCGCGCAGGCGGCGATCGCGCCGGCCGCCGTCAGCCGCCAGGTCGTGCTCGACCCGTCCAGCAGCCAGCGGCCGTAGAGGGCGAGTCCGACGGCCGCGGCGACGGTGAAGATGCGCTGCCAGACGCCGTCGCGAAGCGCCCATGCGCAGCCGATCCCCGCGGCGGCCGCGACCGCCGGGGTGAATCCCTCGGTGTAGCGCGGGTGAAGGCGTGCCATCGCGCTGTAGAGGACGACGCCGACGACAAGCCAGAGCAGCGCCGCGGCGCCGAACGCCCGCTCGATGTCTCGGTCGGGCCCGCGCGGCCACGCCACGGCCCAGACCAGGGCGGGTACGCCGAGCACCAGCGCGAGAAGCAGCAGGAACCCGAGTCGCAGGCCCGACAGCGGCCCGTTGTGTTCGAACAGCCGCAGCAGCCCCGGTCCGCCAATCGGCACCGCCGAGCGCGCGACCTCGCTGTCGTTGGCCGGTTTCAGCGCCGAGGGCGCCAGTTGGGCCGTCAGTGCCGGCTGCGTGGCGGCGCCGGCGATGCGGTCGTAGCCGTTGAAGACGAAGGCGGCGTTCCAGGCGCTGCCGTCGGTCGAGCCGATCGCGTAGGGACGCTCGGAGGCCGGGAAGAAGAGCGTCAGCGTCAGCCAGCCGAGCGCGACGGTCAGGAACACGGCGGCCGCCGCCGCCAGCTTCACGACGCGCTGATCGCGGAGGACGAGCAGTCCGAACAGCAGCAGCGCAGGGAGCGCCACGAGCCCCTCGAACAGCTTGACCTCGAAGGCCATGCCCATCGCGGCCGCCGCGAGCAGGCACCAGCGCATCCGCCCGCCGCTTTGCGCGAAGCGCACGAGCGACCACAGCGCGATGACGCTCAGCAGCATGGAGACGGAGTCCATCGTGTCGCTGCGCGCCGTCAGGAGCGCGATCGGGAGCACGGCGAGGGCGAGGCCCGCGGCCACCCCGGCGACGAGCCCGAAGACACGGCGGACGGCATCGAGGAGCACGAGCGCCGCCGCGGTGCCGGCGAGCGCCGGGGGTAGCTTGAGCGCGAAGGAGGTGAAGCCGAGCACCTGCGTGGTCAGCACCTGCAGCCACAGATCGAGCGGTGGCTTGTCGACCGCGAGGCTCCCGCCGGGTTCGTACGCGCCGAGCAGGAAGTTGTGCAGCGACAGCGGCATGCTGCGGACCGCGGCGTCGTAGAAGGGATCGCTCGGGACGGCGCCAAGCGACCACAGCCGAAGCGTCGCCGCGAGCGCCGCGAGCAGGACAAGGGAACAGATCGCGGGGAGCTGGCGCGGAATCGGCGACCGCGCTCGAGGGGCTGCCAGGGCCACGGGGAGGGGCATGATCGCACGCCGAGCACGCCGCCCGCAGAGCGGTTCGACTAGGCTCGCCCGCGTGAGCGAGGAAGCCCCGGGCGCGACCGACCCGCAGCCCTGCGCCGCTTGCCGGGGCGGCGGGACCGTCGTCTCGAACCTCGGCGGCGAGCCCCACGAGCTGCCCTGCCCGTGGTGTGAGGGGCGCGGCGTGTTCCTGCGCGATCACGACGCGCAGGCGCGCTTCAGAGCCGAGAACAGCGGCGGCGATCCGGCCTGATCTGGCACCGGCGATCCTCGGTAAGGATCGCTGCAAAGACTCAAGTTTCCACACCTCCGAGTCGATACCTCTGGCAAGGAAGGCCAGCACCGAAGGGTGACTGTGGTCGTGTGTGGCGCTGGCGCCGATACATACAACTCGGATCCAGGAGGATTCAATGCGGTACAAGCTGCGCCAGCGCGCTGAGGATGAGCGAGGGTTCACCCTCATCGAATTGCTGGTTGTGATCCTGATCATCGGCATTCTTGCCGCGATCGCGATCCCGTCGTTCATCAATCAGAAGGGCAAGGCTTCGGACGCCGCCGCGAAGGAGCTTGCGCACACCGCGCAGGTGGCGATCGAGACCTGCGGTACCGACAACAACGGCACCTACAACGTCGCTGCTTGTAACACGCCGACGGCGCTGGTGGCCTATGAGGCGACGATCCAGACGGCGTCGGGTAGCGGCAATGCGTGGCTGTCGGGCGTGACGACGCCGGCCGGTGGTGGTTACACCGTGACGACGACGTCGACGACCGGTGACACCTACAGCATCCTGCGTTCGTCGACTGGCGCGATCACGCGCTCGTGCACGAACGCCACGGGCCAGACCGCTTGCCCGTCGACTCTCACCTGGTAACAGGCAGACAGCAAGTTTGACCCCGATGCGGGGCGGCCGGAATCCGGCCGCCCCGCACTTTTTTGCGTGCCGCTTGCTGCCGATAGGAGTGAGCAGATGCCGGCATTCCTCGCCATCCTCTTCGCCGCCGTGTTCGGCGCGCTCGTGGGCTCATTCCTCAACGTGGTCGTCCACCGCCTGCCGCGCGGCGAGTCGCTCGTCACGCCCGGCTCGCACTGCCCGGCGTGCGACAGCGCCGTCAAGCCCTATGACAACGTCCCGGTGATGGCCTGGCTTTGGCTTCGCGGCCGCTGCCGTGCGTGCCGCGCGGCCATCTCGCCGCGTTACCCGCTGGTCGAAGCGGCGACCGCCGCGCTGTGCGTCGGGGTCGTGCTCGCGCACTCGAGCGCCGGAGCGATCGCGCTCGGCATCCTCGCCGTGCTGGTCCTCGTCCCCGTCGCGTTGATCGACCTCGAGCACCACGTGATTCCGAACAGGATCACTGGGCCGGCCGCGATCCTCGCCGTCGCCCTGGGCTCGGCGCTCGATCCCTCGCACGAGCTCGCGCGACTGATCGCGGCGACGGCCGCGGGCGGCTTCTTCATGCTGGCGGCGATCGCCTCCCCGCGTGGCATGGGCATGGGCGACGTCAAGCTCGCCGCCTTGCTCGGCTTGCTGCTCGGCGCCGCGGTTGCTCCCGCGCTTCTGATCGCGCTCGTCGCCGGCGTCCTCGTCGGCCTGCTTGTGCTGTCGCGGCGGTCGCCCGGGGAGCGCCGCGCCGCGGGCGTGCCGTTCGGCCCGTTCATGGCGCTGGGGGGCTTGACCGCGGTCTACGCCGGCCACGCAATTCTCGCTGCGTATCTCCACGGCCTTTGAGCAAGTTCCTAATGACCGATCGGCAAACGGTCGATGAGGTCATGGGGCGCAGAACCACTGTTCGCCGCTTCTCCGTCAACAAGATGCTCGACTTCCTCAAACAGCCGGTGTCGCTCAAGCGCCCGAACCTCAAGCGCCAGGGCGCCGCCAAAGCGCCCGGCGCGCTCGGTCGTCCGCTGCGCTTGAGGCGCCCGAGCGCTCCCGGCTTCCTCGGTCGTCCGCTGCACTGGGGGCGCCCGAGCGCTCCCGGCTTCCTCGGCCGTCCGCTGCACTTGCGGCGCCCAAGCGCTCCCAAGCTTCCGTCGGGCTCGAAGCCCGACGCGCCGAGCACGCCTGTCGCAGCGAAGAGGCCCAGCTTCAAGCGCGGCGGCCTCAATCAGCAGGTCTCGTTCAAGCAGCTGCGCTCGCTGAAGGTCCCAGCCGTCGGATCGCTGTTCGGCGGCGGCGTCCCGCGGCCCGCGCGATCGCGAGCCCTGGTCGGGCTCGAGATCGAACCGGGTCAGCTCGTCGCCGCCCAGAGCCGGGTCAACGGACACGTGGTCGTCGAACGCGCCGCCGGAAAGCCGATCCCCGCCAACATCGTGCGCGACGGCGAGGTCAGCGACGTCGCCGCCCTGACCGAAGCGCTCCAGGAGCTCTTCGACGGCAGCGGCCTCGATCGGCGCGTGCGGATCGGGATCGCCAACCAGCGCATCGTCATGCGCCAGATGGAGCTCCCGCCGATCACCGATCCGAAGGAGCTTCGCAACGCCGTCTACTTCCAGGCGCAGGACGAGATCCCGATGCCGATCGACAGTGTCGTCCTCGACTTCCACACGCTCGGGATCGCCGAGACGCCGCAGGGCCCGCGGATGCAGGTCCTCCTCGTGGCCGCCCGCCGAGACATGGTGGAGCGCATGCTCGAAGCCGCTCGCGCGGCCGGCCTGCGTCCGGAGGGCGTCGACCTCGCCGCGTTCGGGATGATCCGCGCGCTGCGCCCGCTCGACGCCGCCGAGGGCGAGCAGGTGCTCTATCTCTCTGTCGGCGGGCTCACCAACCTCGCGATCGCGAGTGGCGCCACGTGCCAGTTCACGCGCGTGATAACGACCGGCATCGAGCACATCGTCGCTGAGGTCGCCGCGAACGTCGGCGTGCCGCTCGCCGACGCCCGTCGCCTCGTCGCCGCCGTCGGCGCTGAGTCCGCCGCCGCCGCCGTCGACGGCCCGGCTGCGCTGGTCGTGCCCGTCACGGCAACTCCGAGCTCATCGGCCGCGCACAGCGCCGACCACGATGCGCTGGCACGCTTGGCGCTCTCGGACGGCATTCGCCGAATCGCCGCCGAGGTCCGCAACTCGCTCGACTTCCATCTGGCGTCCGCCCACGGCGTCGGCGCCGTCAGCCGCGCGGTCCTCACGGGTCCGGCGCTCGACGTCCCCGGGTTCGACATCGTGCTCGGTCGCGAGCTCGGCCTGACACTCGAGCGCGGCGCGGTCGAGGTTGCAAACGAGTCCTCTGCCGGACACGTCCCGATGAGCAGGCTCGCCGTCGCGGCCGGCCTGTCGCTGACGGAGGGGCCGCAGTGAGGGCCGTAAACCTCATCCCCGCCGAGCAGCGCCGCGGCGCGGGCGGCATCGCCGGGCGCTCCGGCGGGATCGTCTACGTCCTCACCGGCGGCCTGGCCGTGCTCGTGATCCTCGGCGTCGTCTACGCCCTCGCCGTGCACGGCGTCGCCGACAAGAAGGCTCAGCTCGCGACGCTCACCGAGCAGGTCACCGAGACCCAGGCCCAGGCACAGGTCCTTCAGCCCTACATCGCGGTCGCCTCGCTCAGCAACCAGAAGACCAACGAGGTCGTCACGCTCGCCAAGTCGCGCTTCGACTGGCCGAACGCGATGCGACAGCTGGCGCTGGCGCTGCCCTCTGACGTCACATTCACCTCCTTCAGCGCCGCGACGACCGACGCTTCGACGGCGGCCCCGGGCTCGACTCCGTCGGCGACCGGCAACGGCGGCACCACGTTCTCGCTCCAGGGCTGCGCCGCGACGCAGCGCGAGATCGCCAACGTCCTGACCAGCCTTGCGAGCGTCCCGGACGTCACGAACGTCTCGCTCACCAAGACGACGGAGAACAAGCGCGTCACGGGCAAGGTTTCCGCCACCAGCGTGGAGGCCTCGCAGTCGGCGTGTCCGGACGTGGCGTTCCAGCTCAGCCTCGCCTACTCCGGCGCCTACACGATCGGCAACAGCGCCAAGCCTTCGCAGGCCGAGACGCTTTCGGCGCCGACGGGCTCGACGCCCGTGACCTCGACCACCCAGCAGACGACGGGGGTCTCACAGTGAGCGCGCGCGACCGCCTCGTCGTTGCGGTGATCGGAGCGTTCCTGGTGATCGGGGCCTTCTGGCTGCTGCTCGTCTCGCCCGAGCGCGCAAAGATCGGCGACCTGGGGTCGCAGATCGCGACCGAGCAGACCGCGTTGACGACGGCGCAGTCGTCGCTCGACAGCGCGCGCACGGCCGCGGCCCGGTACGTGTCGCACGTCCATCAGATCAGCACGGTCAAGGTCGCCGTTCCCACCAGCCCGGCTGAGGCGGCGCTGATCAAGACGATCACCCAATACGCGGGCACCGCCGTGGACTTCAAGGAGCTCGACGTCGGCGCGGGTAGCGCATCCGCCGCAGGGCCGCTCTCACTCGGCCTCACATTCACCTTCGACTCCAACTACGGCAACCTCCAGAGCTTCCTCTCGAACATCGACTCGCTGACGAGCACCAACGGCGACGCACTGAACGCCAAGGGCCGCCTCTTCACGATCGAGTCGGTGTCGCTCACTCCCGGCGGCACCGGCTCCACCAAGGCGACGGTGATCGCCGAGGTCTACCAGCAGAACACCGTGGCGTCGACCGGTGTGACGGGTGCCAGCGGAACCACTTCCCCGGTCACACCCGCGGCGCCGGCCACCGCTCCGACGACCGGAGGTGCGCAGTGAACTTCCTCTCGACACTCCGAGCGGACCTCCGCGACCGCCAGATCGGCCCGGCCGTCGTCGTCCTCGCCGTCCTCGCCGTCGCCATCCCGCTTGTCGCGCCGGTCGTGCTGAGCAGCGTGAGTGCGACGCCTCCGCCGCCTCCGCCGCCGACCGCCGTGAAGCTTCCAAAGAACGTCGCACCACCGGCTCAGGAGCTGGTCGTGCTCTCGACGCCGCCGCCGCTTCAGTACAGCGTGCGCCGTGGCTCGGAGCCCAACCCGTTCCGCGAGTTCGCGGGCAGCAGCGGCAGCACCAGCACGACGAAGGCGCCCAGCTCGTCGACCAAGTCGCCGAGCAGCTCGACCACGTCGCCCAAGACGACGACGACGCCCACCACGACGACGCCGCCGAAGTCGACGACGAAGTCGAAGACCACGACGAAGTCGCCAACCAAGAAGAAGCCGAGCTCGTCCAAGCCGAGCTCGTCCAAGCCGAGCTCGCCCAGCAAGCCGTCGAGCGGTTCCAAGACGAGCAAGCCCGCGCCGCTGGCCACGGCTACGCCGACGATCGGACCGGCGACGCTGAAGAGCAACCAGGCTTATGACGTCAACATCGACACTCGGGACGCCAACGGCGCGCACGCCCTGTCGAACGTCGTGCGGCTCGCCCCGCTGCCGGCCGCGCAATCACCCGAGGTCATCTATCTCGGCGTCCTGAGCGGCGGCAAGAAGGCGGCCTTCCTCTTCACCAACGCCGTCAAGGTCACGAGCGCGCCCGGAAACAATCTGACGTGCCTGCCCAGCAAGGACGACTGCCAGATCGTGGAGCTCGCGCCCGGGCAGGGGATGAGCCTCGCTCCGACGTCCAATTCCGCGCTGATCGCGACGTTCACGTTCGAGCTGATGTCGATCTCGGCGCGGAGCTTCCCGAGCGCGGGTGACGCTCTCACGGCGCGCGACGCCGTCTCGGCGGCCGGCCAGGCGCTGCTGCCGCTCTCGACCTCCACCGCGCTTCAGACGCTGCGCTTCGACGACAAGGTCGGCGCTCTGGTCAAGCGCTCGCCGCCCACCGGCGGCGGGTCAACCGGATCGACCGGCTCCACGGGCTCGACCGGCAGCAACGGCACATCGCAGCCCGCCAACGGCGAGCCGTTCCCGCGCGGCATCACGTTCGCGCTGCGCGCGGGGCGCTGACTAGACTCAGCGCCCCATGGCGCTGCTCCGCCTGATCACCGCGGGTGAGTCGCACGGCCCCGGGCTCACGTGCATCCTCGAGGGTCTTCCCGCGGGGATCGTGCTCGACCGCGACGCGATCAATCGCGACATGGCACGCCGCCAGCTCGGTCATGGCCGCGGCGGCCGGATGAAGATCGAAAAGGACACCGCCGAACCGACGGCCGGGGTGCGCCACGGCCGCACGCTTGGCTCGCCGATCGCCTTGAGCGTCGCCAATCGCGACTACGCCAACTGGGAGGAGCGGATGAACCCCTGGCCTGTCGACGGGCCGCTCGAGGAGGTCCACCTGCCGCGGCCCGGCCACGCCGACCTGGCGGGCGTCGCGAAGTTCGGGCTGACCGACGTGCGCGACGTGCTCGAGCGCGCGAGCGCGCGCGAAACCGCCGCGCGAGTCGCGGGTGGCGCGGTCTGCAAGGCGTTCCTGCGCGCGCTCGGCGTCGAGGTGGTCTCGCACGTGCTCCAGATCGGCTCGGTGCAGGCTCCCGTCTACGCCGAGCCGCTCGCGCTCGAGGCCTTCGCCGCGGTCGACGACTCGCCCGTTCGCTGCCTCGATGCGCCGGCGTCGACCGCGATGGTCGAGCACATCGACGAGCAGCGCAAGGCCAACGAATCGCTCGGCGGCGTGTTCGAGGTTCGGGCGTACGGCCTCGTCACCGGACTCGGGTCGCACGTTTCCTGGGAGGAGCGGCTCGACGGCCGCCTGGCAGGCGCGCTGTGCTCGATTCAGGCCGTCAAGGGCGTCGCGCTGGGCGAGGGCTTCGCCCTGGCCGCCCAGCCGGGATCTGCCGCTCACGACGAGATCTTTCACTCGCAGGGTCGCGGCTTCTACCGCGAGACCAACCGCGCCGGGGGCCTCGAGGGGGGGATGACCAACGGCGAGACACTGATCGCCAGCGCGGCGATGAAGCCGCTCCCGACGCTCACCAAGCCGCTTCGCTCGGTCGACATCGCGACACGCGAACCGGCGCAGGCGTTGCGCGAGCGAACCGACTCCTGCACCGTTCCCGCCGCCGGCGTGGTCGGCGAGGCGATGGTCGCGTTCGTCCTCGCCGACGCCTACCGGCGCAAGTTCGGCGGGGATCACCTCGACGACGTGCAGGCGGCGCTGCAGGCCTACCGGGCGCGAAGCCGGTGAGCCCTCGCGGCGCGATCGTTCTGATCGGCTTCATGGGGGCCGGCAAGACGACCGCCGCCCTCCAGCTCGCGGCCGAGCGCGGGCTGCGCGCGATCGACGCGGACCAGTTGATCGAGGCGCGCGCCGGTTCGCCGATCGCCGAGATCTTCGCGCGCGATGGCGAGGGCCGCTTCCGCGCGCTCGAGGAGGAGGTCGTCTGCGAGCTGCTCGAGCGCTCGGGGAGCGGCGACGTCGTGTCCCTGAGCGGCGGCGCCGTCACCTCGGAGCGTATCCGCGCCGCGCTCGACGGCCACGTCGTCGTCTGGCTCGAGGTCTCGCCCGAGCTCGCCTGGCGGCGGGTTGGCGGCGGTCGGCCGCTGGCCGTGGAACGCGGCGAGTTCGACGCCCGCCACGACGCCCGGCTACCGCTCTATGGAGCGGCGGCCGATGCCTTCGTTCCCGCGAGCGTCGTGCGTTCCTCGCTCGGTCGCGTGTACGACGCTGTCGCGGCGCTGCGCGACGCCCCGCGCGGGGCTCGGCTCCTCTGGGCGCTGAGCGCGTCGGGCGAGTACCCGGTCTATCTGGGGCGCGGCCTGCTCGGATCGCCGGTCTGGCCGCTCGACCAGGGCTCGCGGCGCTTCTGCGTCACCGACCGCAACGTCGCGCCGCTGTGGCTCGATGCGGCCGGCGTGTTCGAGCACTCGATCGCGATCGAGCCGGGGGAGCCCTCAAAGACGCTCACGACGGCCGCCGAGGTCTGGAGCGGTCTCGCGCGTGCAGGGATGAACCGCGGCGACCACCTCGTCGCGCTCGGGGGCGGAGTGGTCGGCGACCTCGCCGGATTCTGCGCCGCCAACTACCAGCGCGGCGTGGAAGTCGTGCAGGTGCCGACGACGCTGGCGGCGCAGGTCGACTCGGCCTACGGCGGCAAGACCGGAGTCGACATCCCCGAGGGCAAGAACTACGTCGGCTCCTACCATCAGCCCGCCGGCGTGATCGTCGACCCGGCCACGCTCGACACGTTGCCGGCGCAGGAGGTGGCGGCCGGCTACGCGGAGGTCGTCAAGACCGCTCTGATCGCGGGCGGGAGCCTGTGGGAGCGGATCGCCGCCGATCACCCGATCGACGACGACGTGATCCTCGACTGCGCGCGCTGCAAGCTGGCGATCGTCGCCGAGGACGAGCGCGACGCCGGACGCCGCCAGGTCCTCAACCTCGGTCACACCGTCGGCCACGCGATCGAGACCGTCAGCGGCTACCGCCGCTACCGCCACGGCGAGGCTGTGGCGCTCGGCCTCCTGGCGGCCCTCGAGCTGTCGGAGCAGAGCGAGCTTCGCGAGCAGGTGGCCACGCTGCTGAGTCGGCACGGCCTGCCGAGACGTGCCGAGGGCGTCGACCGCGCGGCGGTTGCGCAGGCGACCCTGCGAGACAAGAAGCGTGTTGGCGATAGCGTGCCGTTCGTGCTCGTCGACGCCCCGGGAGCGGTGCGCCATGGCGCCGCCGTGAGCGGAGCCCAACTCGATGCCGCGCTCGAGGCGCTCTGCGGGTGAGCCCCGTTCGCAACCGCGTCGAGGTGCTGCACGGAGTGAACCTCGACATGCTCGGCCGTCGCGACCCGACCCACTACGGAACGATCACGCTCGTCGAGCTCGAACGGCGGATCACCCAGTACGGCCACGAGCTCGAGCTCGAGGTGCACTGCTTCCAGACCAACTCGGAGGCCGACTTCGTCAAGCGTCTGCATGCGCTGCCGGCGCGCGCCGACGGGATCCTGATCAACCCCGGCGCCTGGACGCACTACTCGTGGGCGATCCACGATGCGCTCGAGATCGCCGGACTTCCGGCCGTCGAGGTTCACCTCTCGGCGATCGAGGAGCGCGAGAGCTGGCGGAGCGTCTCGGTGGTCCGCGACCTCGTGCTAGCTTGCGTCAGCGGTCAGGGGGTCGAGGGCTACCGGGAGGCGCTCGTGAGACTCAGCAAGGAACTGGACGGATGAGTGCCGAGCGCCCAGCGCGGCTGGGCGAGCTGGTCGCATCCGAGGGGCTCGACGCGCTGATCGTCGAAGGCGCCGCGAACCTCCGCTGGCTGACCGGCTACACGGGCTCGAGCGGCCTCGCGCTGCTACGCGCCGAGGGCACCGGCGTCTTCTACACCGACTTCCGCTACGAGACGCAGGCCGCGGCGGAGGTCGATCCCGCCTTCTCGCGCGAGATCGTCACCGGCGAGCTGCCTGACGCCCTGGCCGGCGACCTGGCAGGCGGCCGGGTCGGTTTCGACGACACGACGATGAGCGTGAGCCGCCGCGCGAAGATCGGCGAGATCGCCGCCTCGAGCGTCGAGCTGGTCGCCTCGGCGGGCCTCCCCGAGCGGCTTCGCTCCGTCAAGGACGAGGGCGAGATCGCATCGATCGCAGCCGCCGCGGCGCTGGTCGACGAGATCTACCGCTGGCTCTTCGAGGGGCCACTCGCAGGGCGCACCGAGCGCGAGCTGGCCGTCGCGCTCGAGCATCAGATGCGCGTGCTCGGCGCGAGCGGTCCCAGCTTCGACTCGATCGTCGCCGCCGGCACCCACGGTGCGATGCCGCATGCCAAGCCGCGCGACGTCGCGATCGAGACCGGCACGCTCGTCACGTTCGACATCGGCGCGAAGCTCGACGGTTACTGCTCCGATTGCACGCGCACGGTCGCGGTCGGGGAGCCGGGCGCGCTCGCCCGCGAGGTGTACGGGGTGGTGCTCGCGGCGCAGCTCGCCGGCCTCGACGCGGTCCGGCCGGGCACGCGCGGACGCGAGGCGGACGCCGCCGCGCGGGCGGTGATCGAGGATGCCGGCTACGGCGAGCGCTTCGGGCACGGCCTCGGTCACGGCGTGGGTCTCGACATCCACGAGGCGCCGCGGCTGACGCGCCTGAACGGGGAGGACCCGCTCGTCGTGGCGAACGTCGTCACCGTCGAGCCCGGCGTGTACCTGCCCGGAACCCTCGGCGTGCGGATCGAGGATCTCGTCGTCGTCCGCGACGGCGCTCCGCAGATCCTGAGCGCCTTCACGAAGGAACTGCTGGCGCTCTCCTGAGCTCGCGCGAGCCCGCGAAAGCCGGCCGCGGGGCGCGCAGTCCGTAGAGCCGCGCGGCCATGACCGCGAGCGCCGCGGTGGACGGCACGATGAACGACAGCGCCAGCGCGTCCTGGCTGAGATAGGGCGGCAGATACCAGAAGTCCAAGACCACCGCGACGGTGGCAAGCGCCGCCGCGAGCGGGAAGCGGCGCGCGACGCTGAGCTCCCATGCCGCCAGCGCCACGATGAACGGGAGCGGGTAGTAGACGACGTCCCACGGGTCAAGCCAGCAGCGCACGAGCAGCAGCAGGGCGAGCAGCAGCAGCGCGTCGCCTCGACTGGCCCGCCGCCATAGTGCCGCCAACGTCAATGGCAGCGACGACGCGACGATCAGCACGTGTGCGCGATCGCCGAGCCAGGCCGGCGGGAGGCGGAAGCTGCGGGGGATAAGGAGGCCCGCGTGCGGGTTCCAATCGCCGTGTCGGGCGAAGAACCAGAAGATCTGCCAGGGGTTGAAGATCGTCCCCGTCGCGGCGCCGAGCCGCCCACTCGTCGCGGTCGCGTTGACCGGTCCCGCGAAGGCGATCGGGGCCAGCAGCGCGACGGCGATCGTGGCTGAGATCGCGGCGATTCGAAGGCGGCCCGATGGTGCAGCGAGCAGGACCGGGCCGGCCGCGAGCAGCGCCCACTCCTTGTTCGCCACCGCGAGGCCCAGTGCGACCGCGGCCCAGTTGATCCGCCCACGCTGCGCGAGCAGGACCGCGATGACGCACAGCGCCGCCCCGAGCAACTCCTCGGGATGGCCAAGCTCGAGGACGCGGTAGGTGATCGGGTTGGCAGCGCACAGCACGACGCCGGCGAGCGCCGGCAGCAGGCGGCCGCCGGCGCGGCGCAGGTCCACCGCGAGCCAAACGCCGAGCAGACCGAGCGCGAGCAGACATGGCAGCGCGGCGAGGCGATAGACCAACTCGATGTGGGCCCCGAGGAGGCTCGCCGGCAACGCGAACGGCGCCCGCAGGAGCAGCGAGGGGCCATACGCGGGGGCAGCCGACAGGAAGGCGCCGACGCGGCCGTGGAGAAGCGCCGACAGGGAGGCCCAGGCCTCGATGCCGAAATCGTGGTGGGCGGCGTTCCAGGTCCAGGCCCACGCGGCGGCGACGCTCATGGTTACCACGGCAGCGGCCAGCCACGCCGCCTCGCGGCGCAGGCGCGAAGGGTCGATCGAACGGGCCCTCACAGGGTTCGTATCGGTCCCCCCGAGCGCCGCCTTGAACCGCACCGGCGGCTGTCGTGCATGCTCTCCGTGTGCCGGGCTTCGGAGTATCGATCTGCGTGCTCACGGTGGCGCAGGCGTGTGTCGTCCTGGCGCCCGCGTCGCGGCCATTGCCGGCGCTCGCGCGCCTTCGCAGCGGCTGGTGGGCCGCGCTCCCGGCGCTGTCGGTCGTGGCCTTCGTGTTCGGCGTTCGCGCCGCGTCCGGGGCCGCGGACGGCCTCGCCTATCTCGCGCTCGTGGCCGTGCCGCCGCTTGCCGCGCTTGCGCTCGCGACCTGCGTGCGCGGCGCCCGCCCTCGACACGCCGTATTGGCGGCGGCGCTGTTCGCCCTCGCCTGGGCCGACCGTGGCGGCTTGGCGGGCGAGTCGGCCGGGGTGATCCTCGACGCGCTGTCGTGCGTGGCGCTCGCGGTGGCGCTGGTCGCGGTCAGCCCGCGCGCCCTCGTCCGGGCGGGCATCCTGGCGATGGCCGCGGTCGACGTATGGCTCGTCGGCTCAGATCTGCTGAACGCGCCGAACGCGGCGGTCAATGCGGCGGCTCCGGTCGGGCATCTCCCGCAGCTTCAGAGCGCCGTCTTCGGCGCCGCGGTGATCGGCTATGGCGATCTGTTCATCGCCGCGCTGCTCGGAGCGCTGTTGGCGGCGCAGGCGGGCTTGGCTCTGCGCGGCGCGGCGATCACCGCCGCGGTCGGGCTCGCGATGAATCTGCTGTTCCTGGTCGTCGGCGAGTTGCCGGCGACGGTGCCCGTCGCCGTGGCGCTGATCGTGCTCGAGGTTCGCGGTCGGTGTAGGTTGGGAGCGGCACGCGACCCACAGCGAGGAGATCGAAGATGGCCTACCTGAAACCGCCGGCCGTTACCCGCAAGGTCTTCAACCCGCTCGCGATGCGCTTCTCGCTCGGTGGCGCCGCGACGCTGGCCGTCCCGCGCCGCACCAGCGGCACGACGCAGCAGGTGCCCGTGATCCCGGTCGAACACGCCGGCGCCCGCTACATCGTCTCGACGCGCGGCGAGTCGCAGTGGGTGAAGAATGCCCGCCGCTCGGGCAGCCTCGAGCTGCGCGAGAAGGGGCATTCGCAGCGCTACAGCGCGGTCGAGGTCCCGGTCGCCGAACGCGGCCCGATCATCGACGCCTACCGGGCGAAGGCCGGGCGTGCCGTGGACACCTACTTCAAGCGGCTCCCGGAGTCCGCCGACCACCCGACATTTCGGCTCGATGCCTAGACGCGCTCCCAGATGATCAGCGTCATGCCGTAGGGGGTGGGGCCGCCCAGCTCGAGGCGGTCTCCGTCGAGGTGGCAGGCTCGCACCACGTCGCCACCCTCGAAGTTCGGGAACCACGCCCCCTCGACGTGGTGGGTGACGGTTCCCGCCGCCGCGTCCACGCTGTAGGTGCCGAAGTAGCCGACATAGCCGCGCCACGCGGCGGCGGCCTCGCCGTCGGCGGCGGCGACGTTGTCATCGCTCACGAAGCGCGGACGGGCGGCGCGCACGATCTGCGCCGACATCCGGCCCGTCGCCTCGTAGACGAGCTGGCCGATGGCGTCCGGGCCGAACGGACGCGTTACGACGCCCGCGGCGTCGGTCGACTCGAGCGACACAAGGCGCCAGGCGCCGAGGAGCGCGGCCTGCGAGATCTCCGCCATCGGTGGCAATCTAGCGGCGGCGGGGCTCAATGGCGTTCGACAAAGCGCCCCGCGTAGACTGGCGGCACATGGTCAACACCAACCAGTTCAAGAACGGCAACCACATCGACGTCGAGGGCGTCGTCTTCAAGATCCTCGAGTTCCAGCACGTCAAGCCGGGCAAGGGCGGGGCGTTCGTGCGCACCAAGCTGCGTCGCGCCTCCGATGGCGCCGTGATCGACCGCACGTTCCGCGCCGGCGAGAAGTTCCGTGCGGTGCGCACCGAAGCGCGCAAGATGCAGTTCCTCTACGCCGAGCGCGGCGCCGCGCACTTCATGGATCTGTCCTCCTATGAGCAGCTCGAGATCCCCGAGGCGGGCGTCGGATCGGCGCTCCAGTGGACGCGACCCAACGACGAAGTCGAGGTCCTCTTCATCGACGGCGAGCCGGTCGACGTCCAGCTTCCGAGCGCCGTCGATCTGGCCGTCACCGATACCGAGCCCGGTCTGCGCGGCGACACCGCCTCGGGCGGTGGAAGCAAGCCGGCGGTGCTCGAGACTGGCGCCACGGTGCATGTTCCGCTGTTCGTCAACATCGGCGATCGCATCAGGGTCGACACGCGCACCGGGGACTACGTCTCACGCGCATGAGCTGACCGTCCGTGCGCCGCAGCACTCAGCGCCGCGCCGCGGTCATCGCGGCCTACCAGCACGATCTCACCGGCCGCCCGCTGGAGGAGACGCTCGGCCCGTCGGCGAGCGCCTTCACGGCCGCGCTCGCGGGCGAGGCCGTCGCGCGCGCCGCCGAGCTCGATGAGCTCATCGGGCGCCACGCGCATGGCTGGACGGTGACGCGCATCGCGCCGCTCGAGCGCAACATCCTGCGCGTCGCGATCGTCGAGATGCTTCATCCAGGAACGATCCCGGCGCAACAGCCGATCTCGCCGGAGGGAGCGATCGAGGAGGCCGTCGAGAGCGCCAAGACCTTCTGCGCCGCGGACGCCGCCGGTTTCGTCAACGGCATCCTCGACGCGATCCTTCGCGAGGTGCGCGAGAATGGCGCCGATGAGCACGCCTGAGGACCGACTCGACGCGCTGATCTCGCGACTCGAGCGTGCCGGCGAGCAGCTTCGCAGCGGCGAGCTGTCGGCGGACGCCGCGGCAACGCTGGTCGAGGAGTGCGCGGCACTCGCGGGCGAGGTGAGCGGCGAGCTCGAACGCCGTGCCCGAGCGGATGCCCACGATCCCGCCGGCGCCCAGGGCAGCCTCCTGTAGTGGGCTACCCCGATCACCTGCGCGCGCAGGTCGACGACTATCTCGCCGAGATCCGCTTCACGCGCGGCGCCGACCTGCTCGGCCTGGAGGAGGCGATGCGCTACTCGCTGCTGGCGCCCGGGAAGCGGATCCGGCCGGTGCTCGCCCTGTCGACCGCGCTCGCTCTCGGACGCGACCCGTCGGAGGTCCTGCCGCTCGCCGCGGGGATCGAGCTGATCCACACCTACTCGCTGATCCACGACGACCTGCCGGCGATGGACGACGACGACCTGCGGCGCGGACGCCCGACCTGCCATGTCGCGTTCGGCGTCAACGTCGCGATCCTCGCGGGCGACGCCCTCTACGCCGAGGCGCTGCGGCACGTCGTCGCCCACCAGCCGGGCGAGCCGGCCGCGCTGCTCGGCGCGATCGGGCATCTGGCCGGGGCGACCGGCGTGGACGGGATGGTCGGCGGCCAGTACCTCGACGTCACCGAGCACGCTCCCGCCGGCCCCGACGGACTGCGCCGGCTGCATGCTCTGAAGACCGGCCGCCTGATCGCCGCGTCGGTTCAGTGCGTGCTGGAACTTTTCCCGGCGCCGGAACCTGAGACAATCCTCTTCGGTCGTTTCGCTTCGGAGCTCGGCGTGCTCTTCCAGATCGTTGACGACATCCTTGACGTGACAGGCACAGACGCGGCGCTGGGCAAGCCCAGCGGCAGCGACGAACGCCACGGCAAGCGCACCTACGTGTCCGAGCACGGTCTCGAGCGGGCGCGCGAGCTGGCGACTCTCTCGCACGGGGCGGCCCGCGAAGCCCTTGCCGGGGCTGCGCCCGCAGGCGCGGGCGAGCTCGAGCAGATCACCGACTTCATCTACACGAGGACCTCATGAGCGGTAGTGCACCCAAGCGGTTGCTCGACTCGATCAACGGCCCGCGCGATCTTCACGGGCTGAGCGAGGAGGAGCTCAGCCGTGTCGCGCAGGAGGTGCGCGAGCACATCATCGAGACGGTCGGTGAGATCGGCGGCCATTTCGGCGCCAACCTCGGCACCTGCGAGCTCGCCGTCGCGCTGCACTCGCTGCTGGACTCCCCGCGCGACAAGATCCTCTGGGACGTCGGCCACCAGGCCTACCCGCACAAGGTCCTCACGGGCCGCCGCGACGAGCTGTCGACGATCCGCAAGTACGGCGGGCTGGCTCCCTTCTGCTCCCGTACCGAGTCAGAGCACGACATCATGGGCGCCGGCCACGCCTCGACGGCGATCGGCTACGCCGTCGGGATCAAGGAGGCGATGCGCCGCGGCCATTCCCCGGAGGGCCATGTCGTGGCCGTCGCCGGTGACGGCGCGCTGACCGGCGGGGTCGCCTTCGAGGCCGTCCATCAGGCCGGCGGAGAGGGCACGCCGATCGTGGTTGTCCTCAACGACAACGGGATGTCGATCGCCCCCAACGTGGGTGCGATGTCGCGCTACTTCAACCGCGTGCGCCTCAATCCCAAGCTGTGGCACGCCCGCGAGGGCGTCGAGGGCGGTCTCACCAAGCTCCCGGTCGGCATCGGCAACGCGTTCGAGCGCCTGGGGCCACACTTCAAGGAGTCGATCAAGGCCTTCTGGGCTCCGGGACTGTGGTGGGAGGAGCTGGACTTCGCCTACATGGGCGTCGTCAACGGTCACGACGTCCGGGCCGTCCGCCGCGCCCTGCGCGAGGCTCTGGCCGCCGAGCGCCCGGTGGTGGTGCACTGCGCCACCGTCAAGGGCAAGGGCTTCGCTCCCGCCGAGGAGGGCGGCCTGGAGGGCATGGAGAAGTGGCATGCCGCCAAGCCCAAGTCGATCGCCAACGGCGCCCCCGCGCCCGCCCCGGCCCGCGTCGCCGGTGGCGCGGCGCTGCCCAAGCCGGCCCCGCCCGCCTACACGCAGGTGTTCGGCGACGCCCTGGTCGCCGAGGCCAAACGCGACGACCGCGTGATCGGGATCACCGCGGCCATGAACTCGGGCACCGGCCTCAACATCCTCCAGCGCGAGCTCCCCGACCGCTACTACGACGTCGGCATCGCCGAGCAGCAGGCCGTGTTGTTCGCCTCCGGCCTGGCGCTGGAGGGCTGCAAGCCGGTGGCCGCGATCTACTCCACGTTCCTGCAGCGCGCCTACGACCAGATCGTCCACGACGTCTGTCTCCAGAAGCTGAACGTCGTGTTCGCCATGGATCGCGCCGGGCTGGTCGGCGACGACGGGCCGACCCATCACGGCGCCTTCGACATCGCCTACCTGCGCTGCCTGCCCAACATCGTGCTGATGGCCCCGCGAGACGAGGCGATGCTGGTGAACATGCTGCGCACGGCGCTGAAGTACGACGACGGGCCGGTGGCGTTGCGCT
>DATBPB010000006.1:0-28418 GCA_036561565.1 Solirubrobacteraceae bacterium
TGGCGCTGTCGTTGACGACAACCCAGGTGGCGATGGACGGCACGGGGTCCGGTGACGGCCTCGACATGAGCGTCGACGGGTCGACCGGGGCGCACGTCTGTCTGAATGCCGCCTCCAACGGGATCACGGCCGCGAGCACGACGGCGGCGAACGCGATGACCCTCGCGACGGCGGGTGGCATCTTCGACATCCAGGGGCTCGGCCACAGCGACCCCGTCACCGTCCTGACCACCGGCAACATGCTCAGCGGCTCCGGTTCCGGTCAGGCGGTCGTCGCGACGGGAACGTTTACGGCCAACGCCTGCGATCAGCCCCAATCGCAGTCGCAGAGTATTTAGAGATGCTCTCGAAGCACCGCCGCAAGCTCGCCGGCGATCGCCGCGTGCGAGGGCTTCATCAACACCAGCCGCAGCGTCGTGACCTCTGCCGCATCCGCCTCGATCCAGGCGTGGCGACGCCGCAGCCAGTCGGTTGCCACGCGCAGCTTCGCCACATGCCAGCCGGCGCGGGCGAGGCTGTCGAACGCGGCCTCGCAGCGCGCCGTGATCTCCGATGCGCGGGCGAGGTGGGGAAACGGGCAGATGATGTCGAGCTGCGGCTCGACAACGAGCTCGACGCCCGACTGCGCTAGCGCCGCCGCGACCGTCGTGGCCGCCGAGCGGCTCTCGGCGAGCACCGCGCCGAGCCCCGCGCGCGTCAACGGGAGCGCCTCGAGGGTCGTCCACAGCGCCGCCGCCGCGGCGCCCGCGCGGCTGCACTCGAGGCTGATCTCGCCGAGGTGCAGATCGCGAGAGGTGAAGTAGGTGTATGGCGAGTCGTGCGCGTAGAGGCGGCCCACCGCGGGGTCGGCGAACAGCACACAACCGCAGCCGTATGGCTGCAGGCCGTGCTTGTGAGGATCGACGACGATCGAGTCCGCGCGCGCCAGCGCCGCGAACGGCTCGGCCTGCACGCCGGGCTCGCCGCCGTCGGCCAGCAGCGCGAAGAACCCGCCGTAGGCGGCATCGACGTGCAGCCGAGCTCCGTGCGCGGCGCAGAGCTCGGCGATCGCCGCGACGTCGTCGAGCGCGCCGAGGCTCGTCGTCCCGAGCGTCGCGACGACGGTGGCGACATCCGATGCGGCGATTCGGCGCTCGAGGGCCGCCGTGTCCATGCGCCCGAGCTCGTCCTGAGGGACCGCCTCGCCGGCGATGCCGAGCACGGCGCACATCCGCTCGTGCGTGTAGTGAGCGTTCTCGCCGTAGAGGAGGACCTGCCGCGGCGCCAGCTCGCGCGAGACCCACAGCGCTTCGAGGTTGGCGATCGTGCCGGAGGAGGTCAGGTGGCCGAGCGAGGCGCGCAGGCCGAACAGCGCCGCGATCGCAGCGACCGCCTCGCGCTCCATCTCGGCGGTTGCCGGTCCGCCGTCGAGGGCGTGGTTGTTGGGGTTCAGTAGCATTGCTGTGGCGTACGCCGCCCACGCCAGCGGATGCGGCGGCTTCAGCATCTGGCCCACGTAGCGCGGCTCGCCGTAGGGGTAGGTGTTGACGAGGCGCTGCACGAGTCGGTCGAGCGCAGCCCGCTCGTTATCGGCAAGCGGCGCCGAGTCCTCAGAGAGCGACCCGAGCGATGCCAGCGCAGCCGCGCGGCGCGCCAGGCGCTCGGTCAGGGCGGGGTCGAGCCGAACCTCGCGGGCGTCCATCAGTGGCCGCCGGCCGTTGTCATGATCGCCATTCTCACCAACGCCGTGCACCCGTGCGCTCTCATACAGGCTTACTGTATAGTCGTCATACAATGAGGGAGGGTTGCCCGTGGCGATGAGTGACGGCGACCGCTTCAAGGAGGGTCTGCGCGTGCGCGGCGAGGTCCTCGGGGCGGAACACGTTCAACGCTCGCTCGATCGCGCATCGGCCTTCTCGCGCCCGATTCAGGAGCTTGTCACCGAGTACTGCTGGGGCGCCGTCTGGTCGCGCCCCGGCCTCGCGCGGCGCGACCGCAGCCTCATCAACCTGGCGATGCTGACGGCGCTCGGCCGCTCGCATGAGCTCGCGGTCCACGTCCGCGGCGCGGTCAACAACGGCTGCACGAAGCGCGAGATGCAGGAGGCACTGCTGCAGGCGACGATCTACTGCGGCGTGCCGGCCGGTATGGAAGCCTTCCGCGTCGTCGACGCAGCGATCGAGCAGCTCGCGGAGGAGGGCATCACGGTTCCCGAGGGCGGCGATGGCGGCGACTGAGACCGCCGCCGGCGACGGCCACGCCTCGACGACCGCCTACGAGGTCATCGCGATCCGCTACGGCTCGCTGACGGCGCTCAAGAGCGAGCTCTACTACCGCCACGCCTCCTACGGCGAGCCGGACGGCGAGGTCGAGATGGCCTACTGGTTCTGGATCCTGCGCGACGGGAGCGAGACGATCCTCGTCGACACCGGCTTCGCGCCGGAAGCCGGGGCGCGGCGCGGGCGGACGTGCCTGCGCGCGCCGCTCGACGCGCTGCGCGACGTGGGAATCGAGCCCGGCGACGTCTCGACGGTGATCGTCACGCACATGCACTACGACCACATCGGGAACCTCGCCGCGTTCCCGCACGCGCGCTTGACCGTGCCGCGCCGCGAGCTTGACTTCTGGACGTCACCGACAGCCCGCCGAGCGCAGTTCGCCTCGCATGTGGAGGAGGCGGAGGTCGAGCAGCTGGAGCGGGCCGCCCGCGATGGTCGCGTGCGCCTGCTTGACGGCGTCGAGGAGATCCGCGAGGGGATCACCGCCCACTGCGTCGGCGGCCATTCACCCGGTCAGCAGGTCACGATCGTCGAGACCGGCTCCGGCGTCGTCGCGCTGGCGTCGGACGCCGTTCACTTCTACGAGGAACTCGAGCTCGACCGCCCGTTCGGCGTGATCGCAGACCTCGAGCGAATGTACGCGGCCTACGACCTCCTGCGGGAGCTCGGAGGTTCGGGCGCAGTGCTTGTCCCGGGACACGACCCGCAGGTCGCATCCCGGTACCCCGCTCTCGGCACCGGGCCGTCCGCTCTGGCGGTGCGTGTGGCATGAGCGGGACTCAACGCAACTGGAAAAGGGTCGACAGGAGGGGTTCATGAAGTCACGTCTCACACCACGATGGGTGCTCATCGCGGCAGCGCTCGGAGCCGCGCTTGCGGGCGTCGGCATGTCCGCGGCAAGCTCGTCCGCGTCCAGCGGCACGATCCTGATCGGGTCGATCGCCGGCACGTCGGGCGCATATGGCAGCACTGGAGTCGCGATGCAAAATGGCGCGCAGCTCGCCGTCGATGACCTCAACGCAGCCGGCGGCGCGCTTGGCAAGAAGTTCGCGCTGCAGTCGTATAACGACCAGGCCTCGGCGACGGTCTCCTCGCAGCTCTTCCAGAAACTCGTCAGCGCCGGAGCGGTCGCGATCGCGGGCTCGGGCGACACCGGGCCTTCGACTGCCGCGATGGCCGATCGCCTCCACATCCCCGACATCGGGGCCGTGGACGACGCCGGCATCACCATCTATCCGAACGGCCCGTCGAAGCCGCCGCTCCCATGGGTCTGGAGCTGGGGCCTCAACACGTTCGCCTTCGGCGGGATCGACGCGGCATACGCGCTCAAGCACTGCTCCGGCGGGCTCGCGCTGCTGCACGACCCTGCCTCGTACGGCGATGGCGGCGAGGCCGGCATCAAGCTCGTCTACGGCAAGGCCGGCAAGAAGCTCGCCGTTGATGATGCGATCACCGAGGACTGGTCAAGCGGTGCCACCGTCGGTCTGACGAACGAGATCGACAAGATCAAAGCGCACGCGAGCTGCGTCATCGTCTGGCTGACACCGCAGGACACCGCACGCTTCATACAGACGATCAAGAGCAGCGGCGTCAAGCTGACGGTGCTCGGCAACGACGAGATCGACGCCGACACGACGTTCTCGTCGCTCGCGGGCTCGGCTGCCAACGGCGCGATCGGCGCCGAACTGACCACGCAACTTCACCCGACGGCGGCGCTGACCAAGTTCGAGAGGCGCTACCAGGCGAAGTTCCACATTGCCGCGACGCCGTTCGCGGTCGCCAACTACGACGCGGTGATGATGCTCGGCCAGGTCATCAAGAAGGAGAAGTCGACGGCCTCGGCCAAGCTTCAGGCGGGTCTCAACAGCGTGACCAACTATCACGGGCTGCAGGGAACAGTCTCCTTCAGCGCGCAGAATCACGCTACCGTCACGCAGGCACAACTGACGCTCGTGAAGTACAGCGCGGCGTCGAAGTCCTGGGTGCCGTTCAGCTCGTAAATGCCGGACGCTGGCCGCCCGCGGCTTTTGCCGCGGGCGGCGGCGGCGCCGAAGGAGGGCAATGAGCACTGCAGGCAATGAACGAAGGAAGCAGCTGCGCGATGAGTTCATCGAAGCACGCGGCTACTGGAATGCGATCTGGGACGGGCTGCTCGAAATGGACGAGGACTTCTTCGAGTCCTACGTCAACTTCTCGTCGGTGCCATGGCGCTCCGGCCCGCTCGAGCCGAAGGTCAAGGAGTTCGTCTACATCGCCGTCGACGCCGCGGCGACCCACCTCTACGTGCCCGGCATCCGCCAGCACATCAAGCTGGCGCTGTCGTACGGCGCGACGGCGGCCGAGGTCATGGAGGTTCTGGAGCTGACCGCCACGCTCGGCATTCACGCCTGCAACATTGGCGTCCCGATCCTGCTCGAGGAGCTGGAGGCGGCGGGAACGCCGATCTCGCGCGAGTTCGACGAGCGGCAGCTCGACTATAAGAAGGACTTCGAGGCCAAGCGCGGCTACTGGAACGATTTCTGGAACGAGATGCTGCTGCTGGACGCCGAGTTCTTCGCCGCCTATACCCGGTTCTCGTCGGTGCCGTGGGTGAGCGGCACGCTCAGCCCGAAGGTCAAGGAGCTCATCTACACGGCCTTCGACGTCTCGGCGACGCACCTGTACGTCTCGGGGCTTCGCCAGCACATTCGCAACGCGCTCGACTACGGGGCCACGCGTGAGGAGGTCCTCGAGGTGATCGAGCTGGCCAGCGTGATCGGCATCCACTCGTGCACGGTCGGCGTCCCGATCCTGATCGAGGAGCTGGCCGCCGCGCCATCGAGCGACGGAGCGTCATGAGCGGCGTCGCCGAGCGCGAGGTCACCGCGCTCTACTTGCGCTACAAGGGCCTCGCACTCGCCGTCGGCGCGACGCTTGTGCTGGAGCGCGACGCCGGCGAGCTCGCCGGCGAGGCGGCGCGACTGGCCGTCGACGCTCGAAGCCTTCGTGAGCACGCCGGGAAGCCGTATTGCGCTCCGATCGAGGCCTGCGCCGGAGCCGCCGACGATCTCCGCGCGCTGGCCATCCGACCGGGCGACGGCAAGCTGACCGAGCGCGTTCGGGCCTCGCATGGACGCCTTCGTCGCGAGGTCTGGAAGCTGATCCCGTGCGAGTACGTGCCCTGCGGCGGCACGGCGGCGCACGTCCACGAGAGGGAGGAGCTTGGCGATGGCTGACTACTCGATCTGGATCGTCGAGTACGCACGGGTGGTCGAGTATCCGGTGGGAGCCGTCCTCTACGGCCGCTGGAACGCTGGCCATCTCGTCCTGCCCTACTGCTACGCGGTGGTCAAGGGCGAGGGGCACCTGACGGTAGTCGACACCGGATTCGACTACGCGGAGTTTGGCAAGGTGCTCGCGGACACCTATGGCGTCACCGACTGGCAGTCGGCGGAGACGGTGCTGGCGAGGATCGGAATCGACCCGAGCGAGGTCGACACGATGATCCTCACGCACAACCACTTCGATCATGCCGGCGGCGTCGAGATGTTCCCGAACGCCCACGTCTACATCCAGGAGCGAGAGGTCTCGAGGTATCTGTGGGCGAAGGGGCTGCCGGACCGCCTCCAGTGGCTGACAACGGCGACCGACCCCGACCTGATGCTCTGGCTCGTCAACCGCATGAAGGCGGGAAAGCTGACGCTGCTCGACGGAGAGCGTGAGATCCTGCCGGGCATCCGGGCCGTACCCGCGCACGACACGCACACCTCGGGGTCGCAGTACGTGACCGTCGAGAACGCCCGCGACGGTCGCTGGCTGCTCGCCGGCGACAACTGCTACGTCTACGAGAGCTTCAACGGCACCGACGGTGATGGACGCTTCGTCCCGATCGGCCTCGCGTTCGGCAGCATGGAGCGCTGCCTGATGACGATGGAGGAGATGTGGCAGTACGTGGACGGCGAGGTCACGCGGATCGTGCCCTTCCACGAGCAGGAACTTTGGGGGACCTTCCCCACACGCCTGTTCGACGACACTCTCCACGTTGCCGAGCTGTCGCTTGCGGCGGGGGAGAAGAGCCGGATCGAGTCATGACCCGCTCCCAGCACGTCGGGATGGTCGGCCTCGGGAACATGGGCGGGCGGATCGCCCGGCGCATCGCCGGCGGCGGCTTCTCGATAAGCGGCTTCGACGTCGACCCGCAAGCCGCCGGACGGGCCGAGATCGAGGTCGAGGACTCGCTCGCTGCGTTGGCGGCCCGAGCCGATGTGCTGTTCCTCTCGCTGCCCGACAGCAGCGTCATCGAGAAGGTCGTGTACGGCGACGACGGCCTTGAGTCCGCCGTGCGAGCGGGACACACGGTCGTCGATCTGAGCACCGCCGACCCGGCCTCGAGCGTGCGAATCCACGGGGACCTCGCCGCGCAGGGCGCCGAGTTCATCGACGCCGGCATCTCAGGCGGCGCCTCCGCCGCCGAGAGGGGCAGCCTAGCGATCATGGCGGGCGGCTCGGCCGACGCGCTCGCCGCGATCGGGGCGATCCTCGCCAGCTTCGCAGCCAACGTCTACCACATGGGCTCCCCGGGATCGGGACATACGACGAAGCTGCTCAACAACTTCCTGAACGCCATCAGCCTTGCGGCGACCGCGGAGGCGATGGTCGCCGGCCGCGCTGCAGGTCTCGATCTCGCGAAGCTCCTCGACGTCCTGAACCACTCCTCGGGGGTCAATTTCGCGACGCAGAACCGCTTCCCAAAGATCATCGAGGGGGACTACCTGGAGGGCGGCCTGACCAATGAGTTGATGGCCAAGGACGTTCGGCTCTACCTCGGGCTGCTTCGTCAGCTTGGGGTCACGAGCTTCGCCGGGCCGAGCTGCCTGGGAGCCTTCGACATGGCGACCGCGCTTGGATACGGCAAGCAGATAAGCAACCGCGTCGTCGACGCGATCGGTGACGCGGCAGGCGGTGTCCGCCTGCAGGACTTCGAGCGAGGAGGTTCCAGATGAGAATCAGCCGCGGACGTGAGGACAAGCCGTCGGAGTTGCGCGGCCCGACGTTCACGGGGCGCGTCTGGGCCGACGCGCTGCTGTCAACCCAGGGCGGCGTTACCGTGAACACCGTCTTCTTCGAGCCGGGCGCCAGAACGCACTGGCATCGCCACGAGGTGGCGCAGGTGCTGCACGTGACGATCGGCTCTGGCTGGATCCAGACCCGCGATGGCCAGGGCGCGCCGCTGACCGCCGGCGACACGGTGCACGTCTCGGCCGGCGAAGAGCACTGGCACGGGGCCCTCGAAGGCGCCTTCATGTCGCATCTGGCTGTTTCGATCGGTGAGACGCAGTGGCTCGAGCCGGTCGAGGACTCCGACTATTCGGGCGCGCTGCGAGCCGGATAGCCGCAGGCCGTGCTCCAGGTCCTGCTCAGCGGGCTGGCGATAGGAGCGATCTACGGGCTCGTCGGGATGGGCTTCGCGATCGGCTTCTACGTCACTCGAGTGATCAACTTCGCCGAGGGACAGCTGTTGATGGTCGCCGTGATGATTGCGGCGGCTGTCGCCCGCGGCGGAGTGTCGCCGGTCGTCGCAGTCATCGTCGGCATGGCGGCGGCCGCGCTGGCGGGCGTCGTCACGTATCTCGTCGCCGTCCGCCCGGTGCTGATGTTCGACCGCTTCAGCTTTGCCTGGCTGGTCAGCACGCTCGGGGTGGGGTTGATCCTCGAGAACGTCGCGGCGATCATCTGGGGCTCGACCTCGACGTCGTTCCCGGCGCTGCTGAACAACACCAGCGTCAACATCGGCAGCGCGAACCTCTCGCTTCAGGAGCTCGTCACGATCGGCGTCGCGCTGTTCGCCGCGGCCGCCTTCGAGGTCATTCGCAAGCGGACGCTTCTCGGCAAGGTCGGCATGGCGGTCGCCCTCGATCCCGAGATGGCGCAGGCGATTGGCGTCAACACGACGACCGTCGCGATCGCCGCCTTCGCCCTGGCAGGCCTGTTCGCGGGCATCGCGGGGGTGCTGATCGGGCCGATCACTTTCTCCAACCCCTATCTCGGCGAGACCTACGGGATCGCCGGCTTCGTGGCGCTGATGATCGGCGGAACAGAGCGTCCAGTGGCAGCGATGGGCGGCGGGCTGATTCTCGGGATCCTCGACCAGGCGGCGAACACCGTCATCAACACGCAGGCCTCCGACTGGTTCCCGTTCATCGTGGTCGTGGCGATCCTGCTGCTTTTGCCCGAGGGCCTGTTCTCGTTCCGCGGTACGGCGGTGGTCGGTCTGCTGCGGCGCCGCCCGCAGGGAGCTTCGTGAGCCTCGCACGTTCACAGGTCCGAATCGGCGGGACGCTGCTCGCGATCGTTCTGTATCTGCTGGGGACCTATCTGTTCGCGCACGGGACGCTCTACATCCAGGGTCTCGTTGTCGTAGCCGCCGTTTTCGCCGTGCTGGCCGTCAGCCTCGATCTGGTGGCCGGCGTCCTCGGGCTCTACTCGCTCGGCCACGCCGGGCTTTTCGCGCTCGGCGCCTACGCGACGACGCTCCTTCACAACAACCACGGCTGGAACCTGTTCGTGCTGCTGCCGGTCTGCATCGTTGGCGTCGGGACTGTCGGCCTCGTGCTCGGCGCGCTTTCGCTTCGAGTCAGCGGCCTCTACTTCGCGATCACGACGTTCATCTTTACGCTCCTGCTCGTCGCCTTCGCGAGCGACCTGAGCTGGACGGGCGGCTACGGCGGGCTGATCGGGCCGCAGTTCCCGGCCTTCCCGTCGGGCCTGACGTTCCTCGGAGCATCGCTGATCTGGTGCTGCATGATCGTCCTGCTCGTGGCGTTGCTGATCAGCTTCGCGCTGCGCCGCTCGCCGCTGTACTCAGTGCTCCTTGCGATCCGCGACGCCGAGCCGTTCGCGGCCGCGGCGGGCGCCCGGACGGCCGCAATCAAGATCTGGATCTTTGGGTTGTCGGCGGCGATGGCCGGCGCGGCCGGGTGGGTGTTCGCCTTCCAGGGGATCGTCTCGCCCGGTCAGTTCAACGCCCAGGTCGCCGTGAACATCCTCGTGATGGTCATCGTCGGCGGGATCAACACGACGATCGGTCCCGTGATCGGCGCGGCGTTCGTGACGATCTTCCCCGTCGAGGTCTCGATCAACCCGTTCTGGCAGGAGGTCATCTTCGGGGCCGTCTTCATTGCCGTGATCGTCGCGTACCCCGCCGGGTTCGTCGGCCTGTTGCGCACGCTCGGGCGAAGTGCGGTGCGTCGCTTTCAAGCGCCTGGGGACAGCGAGGTCGTGCCCGCGCAGTCCGCCGGAGCGGAACAGCCCCAGGCGCCGATCGAGATCGAGTCCGTCCAGGCCGCCGCGCGCGCAGGAGCCGAGCATCCGGAGGCCGTGCCGGTGCTCGCGGGACCCGCCGCCGGCGGAGCCTCGGCCGCAGCCGCGGCTGTCGAGTGCCGCGGCATCGACTTCGCATACACACGCGGAACGCCCGTTTTGCGCGGCGTCGACTTCACCGTGCGCCGCGGAACGATTCACGGCCTGATCGGACCGAACGGATCGGGCAAGAGCACGCTGGTCGACCTGATCGCAGGCCGCCTCAAACCGCACGCGGGGACGATCTCGCTCGACGGGCGGCGGATGGAGCGCCTCGGCCCGCCCGAACGCGCCCGCCACGGCTTCATGCGTACCTTCCAGGCCGCCGTTCTCGTGCGCGAACTCGTCTCGCGCGACAACGTCTCAGTCGGCTACTACAGCCGCGTGCCGCGGCTGGCGATGCGCGCGGCGCTTTGGCCGACTCTTCCGGGGCTTTGCCGCGACGCACGCACGATGCGCGAGCGGTCCGACGCCACGCTCGGCTTCGTCGGCGCCGAGAGCTGGGGGAACACCCGCGTTGCGAGCGTCCCGCACGGGGTCGAGCAGCTCACCCAGCTCGCAGCGGCGTGCGTCGCCGGCCCGAAGGCGGTGATCCTCGATGAGCCGCTGGCCGGCCTCGCACCGAGTGAGGTCGAGCACATGGCGGCGATCCTCGCCGAGCTGCGCAGCTCCGGCGTCAGCGTGATCCTGATCGAGCACCAGCCGCAGTTCGTCTTCGCGGTCTGTGACGAGGTGACGGTGCTCGACGCCGGCGAGGTGGTCGCGAGCGGTCCCGCCGCTCAGGTGCGCGCCAACGAGCGCGTCCGCGAGGTCTATCTCGGGCAATGACAGCCGCGCTGGACATCTCGTCACTGCACGCCGGCTACGGTCGTTACGACGTGGTGCGCGACATCACCCTCAGCGTCGGCGAGGGCGAGGCGGTGGCGCTGCTCGGACCAAACGGCGCGGGCAAGACGACGGTGCTGCGGGCGATCATGGGCCTGATCAAGCATCGGCGGGGGAGCGTGCGGGTGCGCGACGTCGACCTGATCCGGATGCCCCCCCATCGCATCGCTCGCGGGCACGCGGCACTCGTCCCGGAGGGGCGGCGGTTGTTCGTCAACCAGACGGTCGACGATAACCTGACGCTCGGGGCGCTACACCTGCGCTCCGATCGCGCCCGCGTGGAGGGTTTGCTCGCCTCGGTCTATGAGCTCTTCCCGGTCCTCTCAGAGCTCCGAGCGAGGCCCGCGGCGCGCCTCAGCGGCGGCCAGCAGCAGATGGTCGCGATCGGGCGGATGCTGATGAGCGACCCGGCTGTGCTGCTGCTCGACGAGCCTTCGCTCGGCCTGGCCCCGCTCGCGATCGAGGGCGTCGCCGACGCACTGGTGGCGCTTCGCAACCGGGGGCGCACGCTGCTCCTCGTCGAGCAGCGTGTCGACATGGCGCTGCGCGTATGCGATCGCGTCTACGTCCTCGCGGGCGGGGAGGTCGCACTGCAGGAGCGCGCCGACGTGCTCGGCGCCGAGGGGCGCTCATTGATCAACGCCTACCTCGGCTAGGCGTTATAGACGACCATCGCCGTGCCGAACAGCAGGCAGTAGACGGCGAATGGCGTGAGCGTCTGCGAGCGGAACCAGCGCACGAGGAAGCGAACGGTGAACAGGGCGGCGACGGCCGCCACGAGGCACGCGACGAGCGCCTGCCCGCGGATGCCGTTTCCGAGCCGGCCGGTGATGTCGCCGATCTTGATGATGCCCGCGCCGAGGATGATCGGCGTCGCAAGCATGAACGCGAAGCGGGCGGAGTCGGAGTGGTCGAGGCCGCGCGCCAGGCCGCTCCCCATGCAGACGCCGTCGCGGCTGATACCGGCGATCAGCGCGCTCGACTGCGCGACACCGATGATCCCCGCCTCGCGGAAGTCGAGCGTGTCGAGCTCCCGGCCGCCGTCTGGCTTGGCGCCTTCGCGAATCGCCAGCTCGCGCACCGCGGCGCGCCGCCGCGCCAGCTCCGCGCCGAGCAGCAGAAAGCCGTTGACGACCAGAAAGATCGAGGCGACCTCGGGCTTGGCCGTGATCGTCCGCAGTTGATGCTCGAAGGCGAGGCCGAACACCGCCGCGGGGATGCTCGCGACGATGATCAGCCAGGCGAGACGCTCTGGCGGCGTGCTGATCCGGCGCGTCGCGAGCGTGTGGAAGAAGGCGCCGATGATCTCCACCCAGTCGCGCCAGTAGTAGACGAGCAGACCGAGCGCCGAGCCGACGTGAAGGAGCACGACGAACGCCAGCCAGAAGGACTCCGATGCCGACTGGGCTTTGACCAGGTTGTGCCAGCCGAACAGTGTCGGGAAGAGCACGGTGTGACCGAGGCTTGAGATCGGGAAGAGCTCGGTGACGCCCTGGAGCAGGCCGAGGATGATCGCCTGGAAGTAGCTGAGCGGGCTCGACGAGGCGAGCGCGAGATGGATCACGGCCGGGGCCGCGCGGCCGGGTGCGTCACGGGCTCAACCTAGCATCCCCCGCGGGAGCGGCGGGTGCCGGTTGTGCGATTCTTCGCTCTGCACCGCCGCAGATGGCCCCACTCTCAGGGTTCTCTAACACAGCGCTCAGCTCCGGCGGCGAAGCTGCAGGTAATGGCCACCAAGGTGCGAGGAGGTCGCCCGTTCGCGTGCCGGCCCGGAGGCGGCGGTCCCGCCGGCAACGAGCAGCTGACGGCGATCACCGGCGTCGTTCTGATCGTGATGCTCGCCGCGCTCGGCGTCACGATCCTGCGCATCGGCGCGCTGCTGGACGCCCACATGTTCATCGGCATGCTGCTGATCGGACCCGTAGCGCTCAAGATGGCGAGCACCGGCTACCGCTTCGTCCGCTACTACACCGCCAACGCCGACTACCGGGCAAAGGGGCCACCGCCGGACATCATGCGTGCGATCGCTCCGCTCGTCGTGATCTCGACAGTCGTCGTGTTCGCCAGCGGCGTTGCGCTCCTGCTGGTCGCTCCGGACCACACTGGATTCCTGCGAACTCTCCACAAGCTGAGCTTCATTGTCTGGATAGCGGTCACCGCGCTGCACGTCCTCGGCCACCTCGTCGACCTGCCGGCGGCGCTGGCCGCCGATCGCCGGATCGCCTATGACGACCACGGGGCCGGCCGGGGAGCCCGCGCGCTGGCGGTGGCCGGTGCGCTGGCCATTGGGCTCGTCCTTGCGCTGTTGGTCGAGGGCCGCTTCGCCGCCTGGGCGAGCTTCCACCACCATTGAGTCAGTTCGCGACGACCGTGAGGAAGTCGCGGGTGTAGGGCGCGCGGAACTCGCCGGCGATGCCGAGCTGACCGGGAACGACCGGCACCGCGGTCGGCCCGGGAGCGTGGTGGACGTAGAGGTAGCCGTCGACCCAGTCGGGGTTGATGTCCAGCTCGAGCGCGCGGACCGCGCCGCCCGCGATCAGCCCGGCGGCGAGCTGGGCCGGCGTCAGATGCTCGCCGGCGGCCCACACGAGGCGGCCCGAGCTGTCGATGCCGAGTGCGGAGCGGGCGACGATCGTGAGGCCCTGGATGGTCGCTCCCCAGCAGCTGATGATGCAGTTGGAGACGGTCGCCGCGGCGTGGCCGCGGTCGACGAGCAGGAACTGGTTTTGGAGCACCGAGTAGACGTGCTTGCGAGCGCTCGGGACGCCGTTGCCCCAGGTGGCGATCGCGGTCGATCCGTCGGTGTAGGTGACGATCGAAGCGAGGCCCGGTCTGATCGGCGAGGCGACGTGGCCCGCCGATTCAAAGCCCGTGTGGAGGTAGCTCAGCTTGAAGCCGCCGTTGAAGGCCGCGACGATCTCGTGGATCTCGCTGCGGGTGATCTGGTCGCCGTAGGTCCAGCCGCTGACGCCGCCGTCGAGTGAGCCGGCGTGGAGGTCCAGGCGAACGAGGCGCTGGTCCAGAAGCATCAGGGTGACGCCGCCGCGCAGCGAGATCCAGGCCGCCACCTGGCCGTCGACGCGCGCGACCGGCGTCCAGGCGGCACCGGCGCCCGGAGCCGGCGTGACGATCACGCGCGGCCGTCCTGCCGAGTGAGTCGCGACGCGGAGCGGCTTCGGAGAGTCGCTGAACGCGCTGACGGCGAGCGCCGCAATCGCCACGAGCGCTGCTGCGGCGACCGGCAAGAGACGGGATCTACGACGCGACATGACGTCCGATCGTAATGGGGCGGGGAGACCTCTGGATGAGGAGCTGCCAAGATTGCGGCGATGCTTCACCGCGATCGCGCCCGGGCGGAGTCGTTCGGAGCCGCGGCGGAGCTCTACGACCGCGCGCGCCCGACCTATCCGCCGGCATTGATCGACCATCTGCTGCGTGACGGCGCGCGGCGCGTGCTCGACGTCGGCTGCGGCACGGGGATCGCCTCCCGGCTGCTCGCCGACCGCGGCTGCCAGGTGCTGGGCGTCGAGGTCGACCCGCGGATGGCCGCCGTCGCCGCGGCCAAGGGTCTCGACGTCGAGGTCTCGCCGTTTGAGTCCTGGCCGGATGGCGGCCGGCGCTTCGACCTGGTGATCGCCGCGCAGGCCTGGCACTGGATCGATCCCGAGGCCGGCACGACGCGCGCCGCCGAGGTCCTCGTGCCGGGCGGCCGGCTGGAGGTGTTCTGGAACCTCGGCGAGCGCCCGAAGCACGTCCGCGAGGCGCTCGCCGACGTCTACGCGCGACTCGAGCCGGACCTGCAGAGCGAGCCGCGTCCGGCCGAGCGCATCGACGAGGCTGTGGCGGCGTTCGCGGCCTGTCCGCTGCTCGGAGCCCCTGAGCAGAGCGAGTTTTCATGGCAGCAGCGCTACGACACGGCTGGCTGGCTCGAACGGCTTGCCACCCGCAGTGAATATCGCACGCTCCCGGAGCGCCGCCGCGAGCGGCTGCTTCGCGCCGTCGGCGAGGCGATCGAGCAGATCGGCGGCTCGTTCGTGGAGCAGCACCGCACCGTGCTCGCCGGCGCCCCGCGCGTGTTCTGACGCCTCGGCCCCCTGGACGAATGACCGATCGTCGCGCGAATCGTAAAGCGCACGCGCGGCTGCGACGACATCAGATGCGAGGCCGCTCCGATGAAACGCTTCGTGTCGATTCTCTCCATAGCGCTGGCCCTCGGCGTCCCCGCCGCGGCGAACGCGGACGGCGGCGCAACATCCGCCGCGGCGCCCGGTCAGGGAAACGTGAGCACCGCCCGCGTCATCAAGCGCGACCTGCGCCTGGCGAGCGAGTTCTGGGCCATCGAGCAGCCGACGCTCAATTCGCCGTGCCTTTCGGACCAGGTGATGGTCACGCAGATGCAGGACGGCATCGGCGACAACGGGACGATCGTCCCGGCGGCCGACGTCTGGGCCGAGACGGCTCTGTCCTCGTGCACGATCGACGTGGCGCCGGTCGCCTGGGCGCTCGGAACGTCCGGCAACTCCAACACCAACTACATGCTGTGCGTCCTGATCGCCCACGAGTACGGCCACACGCTGGGGCTGGCCGACAGCGAGATGTTCCCGATGATGAGCAGCGACTGGGCGCGTCGCGACGACCCGCTGTGCGATCGCGCCGTCTACGGCTGGCGCTGGACGCTGCACAAGGATCGCATGTGGATTCGCGCCAACACGTTCGGGCTTCGCATGGCCCGCCGCGAGGTGCACCGCCAGGCACTGCTCGCCGCTGAAGTCACGGCCGCCTCCACCGGCCAGTCGCCCGCCGGTGCGACGCCGCCCGTTCCGGCGCCGTCGGCGGCTCCGCCGACCGCTTAGCTACGAGCTCCAGGCAAACTGGGCCTGCCACGGAACCTCGCCGTAGAAGCTCGGCCAGGCGCCCGGGAAGAACAGGGGGGCGGCGACGCGCGCCGGCCGCGCTGTCGGGCTTGCGAGCAGCCAGAGCGCATCGCCTGAGACATAGACGAGTGAGCGACCATCGGCCGACCACAGTGGAGTCGCGGCGCCCGCGCTGCCCGCGACCTCGCGTGCCGGCGCTCCGGGCTCGATGATCCAGAGGCGGCGCGTCGAATACCAGCTGTTGATCTGCGGCGCTCCGATCATCCCCTCGCTGCCGATCGCGGCCTGCACGTAGGCGACGCCACCGCTGGCAGAAAGCGCGGGTTCGACTGAGAGCTTCCCAGGGGAGGTCGGGAGCGCGATGCAGCGCGCCGAGCACAGCGATGCTGATTTCGTGACCCAGGCGTAGCGGTTGAACCCGCGCGTCAGGGCGAATGCGCCGTGCCCGATCGACACGGACATACCGAGCGACGTGCCGATGTCGCGCGGCTTCGCGCCGGGTCGCTGCAGCTCATAGACCGGCAGCCCGTCCGCCGCCAGCGAGGCGGAGTTGTCCGGGAACAAGCGGAACAGGATGCCGTGCCCGGCAGGCAGCGGCAGCGCGGAGCCGAATTCACCGCCGTTTACCCCGCCGGCGTTGGTGAAGGAGATGCGGTTCGAGAACCACGTCGTGCGCGGTCCGCGCAGGCTGCGCGAAACCTCGAGGCGCTGAGTCTCGGACCACGAGCCGTTGGCTCCGCGATGCCGGTCGCGGGCGACGAAGGCGTACGCGCTCCCGTCCGGCGCCCAGCCGACCAGGTCCGGTGGCGCGGTGCCCGCGCGTACAGCGCCCCGAGGCGACATCCGCCAGATGTGTCCACCGGCGATCAAGCTGCCGTCGGGCAGCCACGGCGCCCCGCCCGCGGCCCCGATCGGATGGGGGCCGCTCCCGTCGGCGTGCGCGACCCAGAGCTGGCTTGCGCCCACCGTAAAAGCCAGCCACCGCCCGTTGGGGGAGAACTGTGGCGCGGAAGCCTGATCGTCCGCCGGCGATACCGCTCGCAGCCGTCGATCGGTCCCGCTCAGCACCCACAGACGGCCGCGCGAGACGAACGCGAGATCGCCGTGGCCTGAGAAGTCGCGTAGGTCGGCGAAGGGGTGGCTCGCGGTCTCGCTGATCAAGCTCGATCCACCGCCGCGGGCGCCCGTCGTCACGATCGCGAGGGCGACCGCGGCGAGACCGATCCCGAGCGCCGACAGCGAAACCCGGCGCCTGCGCCGCCGCCGCGTCCGCCGGCGCGCCTCCTCGAAGAGGAGCTCCGCCTCCTGCTCGCTGAAGGCGCTCCCGCGCTCAACGACACTCACGGCAGGCCCTCGATCATCGCGACGAGCTCCTCGCGGCGGTAGCCGTGGCTGCGCGCGAGCGCGATCAGCGACCGGGCCTGATCGAGCACGGCGGCGCGCTCCGGCGACCCGGCGACCGTCACGCCGCGGCCGCGGCGGAACTCGAGCAGTCCCTCGTCGCGCAGCAGTCGCAGCGCGCGCAGCACCGTGTTGGCGTTGACGCCGAGCTCGGCGGCGAGGTCGCGCGCCGGGGGGAGGCGCTCGCCGGCCCGCGCTTCGCCGTCGAGGATCGCGCGGCGGATCTCGGCCGCGACCTGTTCGAAGACGAGCGTGGTTTCGGCGCGGTCTATCTTCATGACGCCACTATAGCTAGCACCATGAGGTGCCGTCAACGGCGCTCCTCAGGCGGTCTGCTGCACCGAGCCGCCGAGGTAGAGCGCGCCGATCTCCGGATGTTCGAGGACCTCGCGTCCGGTGCCGCGCAGGCGCACCACGCCGTTCTCGAGCACGACGCCGCTGGTCGAGAGCTTGAGCCCGGCGCGCGCGTTCTGCTCGACCAGCAGGATCGTGCGGCCCTGGGCGTTCATCAGCGAGACCGTCTCGAAGACCGCGCCCCGCGTCTGCGGGTCAAGCCCCATCGAGGGCTCGTCGAGGATGATCAGCTTCGGGTCGAGCATCATGCTGCGGGCGAACTCGACGAGCCGCTGCTGCCCGCCGGAAAGGCTTCCCGCGCGCTCCTTCGCGCGCTGCGTGACGATCGGGAACAGCTCGGCGACCGCCGTGAACCGCTCGGCGACCAGAGCGCGGTCGCGGATCGTGAACGCGCCCATCTCGACGTTCTCGGCGACGGTCATCTGCGGGAAGAGGCTGTGCACCTGCGGGACGAGCGTCACCCCGCGGCCAACGATCTGGCGCGGGCTCAGCCCGTTCAGTCGCTCCCCCTCGAAGGTGATCTCGCCGAGGCGCGGGCGAAGCAGCCCGCTCACGGTCGCAAGCAGCGTCGACTTGCCGGCGCCGTTTGGCCCGACGATGCAGGTGATGCCGCCGTCGCCCACCTCGAAGCTGACGTCCTTGAGGATGTCGCCGCCGCCGTAGCCGGCTGTGATCCCCTTGATCGTCAGGATCGGCGGGCGCTCGGCCGCCCGCGGCTGGCGGCGCTCGCCGACGACCTCGACGCGCGGCGCGACCAGCTGATCGTCGACCGCACGCCCCGCCTGCGCGGCGTCGCGCGGCTCGCCCTCCTCGGATGGCTCATCGACTCCCTCGCCGCCGAGGTAGGCGTCGAGCACCGCGGGGTCGGCGCGGACGACGTCCGGGCGGTCTGAGATCAGCGTCGAACCCTGGCTCAGAACGGTGACCCGGTCGCACAGAGACATCACGAACTCCATGTTGTGCTCGACGACCAGGAAGGTCTTGCCTTCGCGGTTGAGCTCGCGGATCCGCTCGGCCAGATGCTTGATCAGGGTCGGGTTCACGCCCCCTGCGGGCTCGTCCAGCAGCAGCACGGCGGGGTCGGCGACGAGCAGCGATGCGAGCTCGAGCAGCTTGCGCTGGCCGAACGACAGGTTCCCGGCAGGCTCGCTCGCAAGCCGCGCGATACCGACGAACTCGAGCAACTCGAGGGCACGGGCGCGCTCCGAGCTCGAGCCGGCGCCGCGCACGAGGCTGCGCATCCAGCCCTCCTTGCGCTGCGTCGCGACAAGCATGTTCTCGAGCACGCTCAGCCGCGCGAAGATGCGCGTCAGCTGGAAGGTTCGACCGATCCCGAGCTCGAAGACGCGCGCCGGAGCGGCGTTGGTGATCGGCGCGCCGTCGAAGCGGACCTCGCCGGCGTTCGCCCGCTCGTAGCCGGTGATGACGTTGAACAGCGTGGTCTTGCCGGAGCCGTTCGGGCCGATCAGGCCGGCGATCGATCCCGCCTCGACCTCCAGGTGGCACGTCGCGAGCGCCTGCACGCCGCCGAAGGCCTTGGAGATGCCCTCGACCTCGATCAGCGCGCTCATGGCGTGGCGGCGCCGGCGACGTCGACACCGAGCCCGCCCGCGTCCTCGCCGCCACTGCGCCGCCCGGCCGCGCGCGCACGGCGCGAGCCGACGAACTGCGTGACGCTCGGCACCACGCCGCGCGGCAGGAGCAGGATCACGATCAGGAACAGCGCGCCGTAGATGATCAGGTAGAGGCTCGAGTTCGAGAACTGCTGGGTGAAGTACTGCTGCAGCGACTCGAGCACGAGCGCCCCCAGCAGCGGGCCGGCCAGCGTGCCGAGGCCGCCGAGGAACGCCATCAGCGCGATCGCGATGTCAAACAGCGGGTCGAAGGCGACCGACGGGTAGACGACGCCGAGGAAGTAGGCGTACATCCCTCCGGCCATGCCGATCGGGATCGCCGACAGCGTGAACGCGGCGAGCTTGACCGGCCAGACGCGCACGCCCATGCCGCGAGCGCGGTCCTCGTCGTCGCGGATCGCCATCAGCTGCAGCCCGAAGCGCGAGCGGCGAACGCCGAACGAGACGAGCACCGTCAGGACGAGGATCGCGAGCGTGACGTAGAAGAACGGGCGGTTGTAGGTGTAAGGCGACCATTGAGGGGTGTTGATCTGGACGCCGGATGTCCCCTGCGTGAACGGGAGGTTCGTCGCGAGCAGCTGGAAGACGAAGAACATCGCGATCGTCACGACGACGAACGTGTGGCGGCGCGTGCGAAGCGCGATCAGCCCAAGCGGGATAGCCACGGCCCCGGCGACGATGCCGCCGAGCGGAAGCAGGGCGAAGATCGTCCAGCCCGTCGCCACGTGCCAGTCCTGCGCGGTCAGGGCAACCGTGTAGGCGCCGGTGCCGAAGAACACGGCGTGGCCCAACGCGAGGTATCCCGAGTAGCCGCTGAAGATGTTCCAGGCGCTCGCCGAGACCATGAAGATCAGCGTGAAGACGGCGATCGAAGTCGTCGTCACGTCGCTGAAGACGAGCGGGAAGACGCCGACGAGTGCCAGCGCGACGATCCACAGCGGCCAGGCGGGGAGGCGCCGGCGGCGCTGCGCCGGCTCGAGCGCGCTCTCGGCGCTCATTGGGCCCGCACCGCCCGGCGGCCGAACAGCCCGGCGGGCCGTATCGAGAGCACGACGACCAGCGTCGCGAAGAACACCAGCGGCGCCCAGATCGGCGACCACGCCACCGAGACGACGTCGTAGATGACGAGCAGCAGCACGGCCGAGGCCATCGCGCCGCCGATGCTGCCCATTCCGCCGAGGATGACGATCGCCAGCAGGCGCGAGATCAGGTCATAGCCGCTGCCGGGGTTGAAGGCATTGGTGGCGCCGAACACCATGCCGCCGCAGGCGGTCACCGAGACGCCGATCCCGACCGAGATCATCCGCGTGCGGTTGACGTTGATGCCGATCAGATCGGCGGCGGTGCGGTTCTGGAGCGACGCGCGCACGCCGCGGCCGAACTTCGTGCGGTAGAGCATCCAGTAGAGACCGACGAGCAACACGACCGCCATCGCGAAGCCAAGCAGGTAGATGTCCGGCAGATAGAAGCCGAGGATGTGCACCGACGAGTTGACGTAGGAGGCCTGCAGCTGCACGTAGTCCACGCCGTAGGCGATCGTCAGCACTCCCTCGATGATGATCGCCACCGCGTAGGTGATCAGGATCGACATCGACGTTCGATCCTGCTCGCGCAGGCGGCGCATGAAGCCCCACTCGAGCACGACGCCGAGGACGAACATCACCGGGATCGTGATCAGCAGCCCGAGGAACAGGTCGATCCCGGCTCGGGCGGAGAGCGAGTAGCTCAGGTATCCACCGAGGATCACCATCGCCCCCTGGGCGATGTTGACGATGTCCATCACCCCGAAGATCAGGCTGAGACCGGCGGCCATGAGCGCATACACGCCGCCGGTCAGCACTCCATCGACTACAGCCTGTGCGAAGTCGGTAAGCGACAAGCGCTTACGACCCGCCCATCCGATGCGACCCGCCGCCGATCGCTAGCTCCAGTTGGGCTTCGGCACGATCGGCTTCACATTGCCCTTGCCGCCAACCGGGATCGTCGGCACGAGCTTGCCCGACTGCCACTGGAACGTCGTCGCCTGAAGCGCCGTATTCTCGCCCAGCGAGTTGAACTTCACCGGGCCCTGGACGCTGTTCAGCGTGACGCCGCTGTGCAGGTAGGCGATGATCTTGGCGTTGTTGAAGCCGTGCGTCGCCTGGACCGCCTGGGTCAGCACCTGGCCGACCGCGTAGCCCTCCGCGACATCCGCGTTGACGCCGGACGGGGTCCCGCCGTACTTGGCGATGTACTCCCTGACCATCGTCTGGCTGTCGGCCTTGGGCGAGCCGCCGTACCAGCCGTTGGGCACGAAGATCCCGTTCTCGTTGCCGGTCCCGACGGCCTTCACGAACGCCGCGCCCTGGTCGGGGCCGGCCGTCGCGATGAAGAACTTCGGGCTGTAGTGCTGCTGGATGAACGCGTGGACGAACGACGACACCGTCGGAACGTCGACCGAGCCGAGCATCACGAGGTCGGGCTTGTCGCGCGCGATCTGGTTGGCGATCGAGGAGAAGTCGGTCACCTCGGCCGGGAAGACCGTGCTGTAGACGTTCTTGATGCCGGCCTTGCTGAGGATCTTCTCCGCCGGCGGCAGCTGGGGCTCGGTGAACGGGTCGTTCGACGTCGGGTACGCCGCCGTCTTCGGGCGCTCGCTTGCCGGCAGCGACGCGACCCATTTCGCGAACGCCGTCAGGTTCAGAGCGACCGGGACGCTCACGTCGAAGACGTTCTTGAGACCGTTGCCGAACGCCGCCGGGGCCCCACCTGCGCCCTCGACGAAGGCGTAGCCGTAGCGTGACGCGACTTTGGACGCCGGCACCGTCAGCAGCGTGCTGAACGGGCCGAGCACCAACGCGTCGTGGTTGGAGCCGATCAGCTTGTTGTAGTTGGTGATCACCTGCGCCGGCTGGCTGGCGTCAGAGATGATGTCCAGCTTGATCTGCTTGCCGAGCAGACCGCCCTTGCGGTTCTGGTCGGTGGCCCACAGCTGGTAGCCCTTCTGGAACGCCACGCCGTCGGTCGAGAAGTCGCCCGACAGCGAAAGCGATACGCCGATCGTGACAGTGCCGCCAGAGGCGGCCGATCCGCTGCTCGGACCGAAGAAGGCGACCGTCAGCGCGACGGCCAGCGAGACGGCCGCAGCCGTCGCAACTCTCCTGCTCCTCAACACGTCCTCATCCTCCCCTGCTCATGTGCGATGGTGGGCGCCCAAGCGGGCGTTCGTGTGAATGCAATCGTTTGCGGCGGGCACTATAAACCCCATCCCGCCGGGCTGTCAACGTGAGCGCGGGCGGCCGCGTCGCGGTCACGCCGAGCCCGGTGGGATCGGCCCCGCTGGGGTCTGGGGAGCCGCCACACGGTCCAGTGTGACAAATACGGCGGACCCTGGCGGCGGTAGGCGCCTCGCCGTCCAGGACGCTCAGTCGAGGTTCTCGATGACCTCGTTGGCTCGCGACCACTCACCCGGAGGCACGGCCAGCCAGATCTCGCCGCGGCCCAAGCTGTCGAGGGGGTGATCGGCGACGCAGGCGGCCTCGATGCCGAGGTTTCGAAGCTGGTCGCGCCACGCCACGGCGGTCTCGGTGTCGGCGAACTCGGCGACCGTCTGCCAGTCCTCGAAGCGGGGATCCGCGATCGACACCGCCGTCTCGCGGCCGCGTCTGAACACTACGCCGGGGTCTCGACCGCTCCGCCGGCCGGCTCCCACCCGATCGCCGGCCCGATGTGGCGCGCGAACGTCTCGAGCAGGCGGGCGTTGTAGTCGACGCCCAGCTGGTTGGGCACCGTCAGCAGCAGCGTGTCGGCGGCGGCGACCGCGGCGTCGCGTGCGAGCTCGGCGGCGATCGCGTCCGGCTCGCCGACGTAGCTTCGGCCGAACCTGGCGAGCGTGCCCTCCAGATAGCCGACCTGGTCGACCCCGTCCTCGTCGGCGCGCGCGCCGAAGTACATCCGGTCGACGTCGGTGGTGATCGGGATCACGCTGCGGCTGACCGAGATGCGCGGCTCACGTTCCCAGCCCGCCCCCGCCCACGCCTCGCGGAAGATCGCGATCTGCTCGGCCTGGAGCTCATCGAACGCCACTCCGGTGTCCTCGACCAGAAGCGTCGAGCTCATCATGTTCATGCCCTGCTCGGCTACCCAGCGGGCTGTGCCGCGCGTGCCCGAGCCCCACCAGATCCGCTCTGAGAGGCCCGCTGACTGAGGCTGGATCGCGAGCATCGCCGCCGAGCCGCCGGAACCGGTGTCGGCGCGCGCGACGCCGGTGCCGGCGATCGCGGCGCGGAACAGCTGCGTCTTCGCGCGCGCGAGGTCGGCGTCGGTCTGGTCGGCTCCCGGAACGTAGCCGAACGTCTCAGACCCGCGCAGAGCGGGCTCCGGCGAGCCGCGGCTGATCCCGAGTTGGAGGCGACCGCCGCTGATCACATCCGCCGCGGCGGCCTCCTCGGCCATGTAGAGAGGGTTCTCGTAGCGCATGTCGATCACAGCCGTGCCGATCTCGATCCGCGTCGTACGGGCGCCGATCGCGGCAAGCAGCGGGAACGGCGAGGCGAGCTGGCGCGCGAAATGGTGGACGCGCACGTAGGCGCCGTCGATTCCGATCTCCTCGGCGGCCTCGGCGAGCTCGATCGTCTGGACATGGGCATCGCGAGCGGTCTGGGTCTGGGACCCGGGGACGGGCCCCCAGTGCCCGAAGGAGAGAAAGCCGACGCGCTTCACCCTCCAATCCTATGAAACGGCCTGCGCGGGCCCGGTTTGGGCTAGGCGGCCGCGCGCCCGTCGCGCCGGTCGCCGGGGGAACGCGTCGACCCGGCGGCCGGTCCCGCGGGATGCAGGCGGCGCGCCGTGCGCGGGCGCGCCGGCACGGCATGCAGCGCCGGCCGCGGGCGCGGTGGCAGGAGGCTCATCGGCTCCCGCCGCCTTGGCGGGCGGGTCATCACAAAGGCCACGATCCCCGCCACGGCGAGCGAGAACAGGCCTATCAGCGCAATCGTCAGGACCAGCGACTGCCCGAGCGACATCGGTGTCCCTTCTGCGGCGCGGCTCGCGCCGCCGGATCGACCATCGCTGCTCGCAGTCGAGCGGAGAACGCCGGTCGGGCGTTCGGGCCGCGAGAGCGCCGGGGAAATCGTTTCGCCAGGGTGGCTACCCGCGGCGCAGGCGCCGAAACGCTCAGTGGCCCGCGGAAGTCGTCGGCTCGAGCTCCTGCGGCGGTGTGATGTCGCCCGTCGCACCCGTGGCGCCGGTCGCGCCGGTCGCGATCGAGTTGAGCAGCGACTGGGGCGGATTCGGCGTGTAGTAGGGCGGCGGGAAGGCCGGGAAGGCCGGCGATGAGCCGCGGTTGAAGGGCGTCAGGGCCCTGGCCGCGTCCATCGCGCGGCGCGGGCTGTCGGCAGTGATGTCGATGTCCATCCTGTCGGTGTAGATCTCGATGTCGTCGCCGCCGTGGTAGACGACGGCCGGGACGCCGTGCACCGTGATCCAGTGCTGCGGGCCGAACGAGGCGTCGGAGTGGGGCGAGTAGATGTTGGTGGTGATCTTCAGCGGCAGCTTGCAGCCGTTGTCGTGCAGTGGCCCGCGGCTGCCGCAGTTGCCGTAGAACATCTGGAAGCCGACCGCGGAATAGAACTCGAGCGGGCTCGTGGCCTGGGTCAGCGGGACGCCGTCGACCTCCCGTCCCGCCCAGTACCCGGTGTAGGAGTGGTAATCGCGGGCCAGGTCCAGCGCGGCCGAGGAGATCGGTGGGACCGCGTGCGTGGTGCAGGCGGCGATGAGGATCGCCGTGGCGGCGACGAGGGCGACCGCCAGCGTTCGGTGCGCTCGAGGCATCGCTTGATGATTATCGCTTCGAGGCGCCGCCGGCTTCGGCCTGCTAGTACGTGCGCCATGCGAGCATCGGCTTCCGGGTCGGCCGCCCAGCCCGTGCCGCTGCGCGCGAGGATCCTGGCGGCGCTCGCCGCGGTCGCGCTGCTGAGCGCCCCGCAGGCTGCGGGTGCTGAACCCGGCGCCCATGCCGCGATCGTCGGCGGCGCGGCGGCGGCGGCGGGGCAGCTGCCGTGGCTCGCCTACATTCATCGCGCCGAGGGCGGCGGGGCCTACGAGTGGTGCACGGGCACGGTCGTCGCGGCGAACCTCGTCCTGACCGCCGCCCACTGCGTCGAGGACGTCTCGAGCGGCACGCTCGATCCCGCCGCGGACTTCACGGTCGTCACAGGCTCGCCCGACTGGAGCGACGCGGCGCACGACGAGGTCTCGGCGGTCACGCAGGTCATCCCCGACAAGACGAGCATCGAGACAAGCAACAACGGCATCAACGTCGTCGGCGACGCGGCGCTGCTCCAGCTCACGACGTCGACCACGGCGCCCTCCGTGACCCTCTATGACGGCAGCGACGCCGCGCTGAGCGCTCCAGGCACGCCGGCGACGATCGCCGGCTGGGGGATCACGAGCCCGACCGCCGGCGCCGGGCCCGAGACGCTCCAGCAAGGGCCGAGCGTCATCCAGGAGCAGGGCTGGTGCTATGACGAGCAGCAGACTCAATTTCAGGCCACCGCTCAGATGTGCGCGATCGATGCGCCCTCCTATGCCACCAGCGCCTGTGACGGCGACAGCGGCGGCCCGCTGCTCGTCGAGGCCTCGGGCGCCTGGACGGAGGTCGGGATAACCAGCAGCTCGGCCACCTGCGACACCCAGCGCCCGGACATCTTCACGCGCGTCGACTACGTCCGCGCGTGGGTCGAGGGCTGGATCGCGGTGCTGCCCGCGCCGCCCCCGCCGGCCGCCCCGCAGCCGTCCGCCGGGCCATCGACGCCCGCGCCGGCGCCCACCACGTCGCTGACGGTTCCCGACGTCGGCTACTACAGCGGCAAGTCCGCGCAGCGCGCGGGGCGCGTCGCGGTGACGCTCGAGCCGCGCGGTCTGACGTCGCTGCGGCTGCGCTTCAATCTCTCCTGCCCGCACGGTTCGTGGCGCGGACCGTTCACGACCGCCGAGAGGGTCGGGCCGCTTGCGCTCAAGCTCTCGGCCGGGGCCTGGCGCTTCTCGACCACGTTCCGCGACCGGCGCGGCTGGCATTACGCGGTCGCCGGCGCGTTCTCGACCTTCGGGACGGCGCACGGCACGCTCGCCGTCAAGAACGGCGACGCCAGCTGCGCGACGAAGGTGCTCGACTGGCGCGCCGCGATCCACGGCGGCTAGCTGGAGTCCGGCTGGCGGCCGGAGGGCCAGGTGGCGTGCGGCCCGGCGAGAGGATCCCGTTGCGGTCGACGGCGCCCTTGAGCGTCTCGCAGAAGCGGCGGCAGGCGTGCTCGCCGAAGCTGTACTGCTCGGCGGCGCCTGTCGCCATCCAGTCCGCGAAGCTCTAGGTTGAGCGACGATGAGCGGCGAAGAGCTGGTCGAGAAGGCAGCGCAGCTGCGGCCAAGGCTGCTCGAGGAGCAGGCCGCGACGGAGGCGCGCTCCTACTACTCCGAGGCGATCCACCACGCCTTCGAGGAGGCCGGCTTCTACCGGATGCTCGTCCCCGCCCGCTACGGCGGGCTCGAGGTCGACCTGCCGACCTACTACCGCGTCATCGTCGAGATCTCGCGCGGCTGCCCGTCGTCTGGCTGGATGCTCGCGCTCGGCTCGGCACACGCGCTGCAGGCCGCCTCCTGCTGGCCGGCGGCGGCCCAGGACGAGCTGTTCGGCGGTGAGCGCTTCATCGCCTGCGCCAGCTTCGGCTTCGAGGACGCCCTCGCCACGCCCGTCGATGGCGGCTACCGAGTGTCCGGCACGTGGCGCTTCTGCTCCGGCGCCCCCTACGCGACGCACCACATGGGGCTCGCGCCGGTGCAGGGCGGCCATGAGCCGCGGGTCGTCGTCGTGCCGCGCGCGAGCTTCCGGATGCTCGACGACTGGGGTGATTTGATCGGGCTCAAGGGGAGCGGCTCGCACAGCGTCGCCGTCGAGGATGCGTTCGTGCCGGCGCACCACGCGATCACGCTCGCGGAGTGGCTCGCGATCGGAGTGTCGAGCACGCCGGGCTACGAGCTCCACGGCAATCCGCTCTACGGCGGGTCCTTCATGGCGGTCGCGCTCGGGGAGCTCAACTCCGTGCAGGTCGGCAACGCGCAGGGCGCGATCGACGAGTACGAGCGGCTGATGCAGCGCCCGACGCGGCGTGTCGCCGGCGCGCCCGGCGAGGAGCGCGCGCAGGACCCCAACCACCAGCGGGTGCTCGGCCTGGCGCTGTCCTACACCGACGCCGCCGAGTCGATCCTGATCCACTGCGGCGAGCTGTTCCACGAGTACGCGCGCGAGGCGATGGAGGGCGGGCGGACGTTCGACGCCGAGCGGACGTTTCGCATCTACGGCCAGCTGATGACCGCGCACAAGCTCTGCTGGGAGGCGGGGGACATGGTGTTCCGGGCCGGCAGCAGCTCGGGTGCGCGCGACGGCGCGAGGCTGCAGCGTTACTGGCGCGACCTGTGCGCGTTTCGCACCAACGGCGTCCACCAGCACGATTTCCAGGCTTCGGCGATCGCCGAGGCGCACCTCGGCTTGCCGGTCAGCTTCTTCGATCGCTGAAGGCGGGCCGCGCCGGGGCCGCGAGGCTTGGCTATTCGCCGGCCGGGTCGGCGAAGGACCCGTAGCGGCCGCGGAAGAAGACGAGCGGCGCGTTGGCACCCTCCCTGGTCCCAAGCTCATCGACGGCGCCGACGACGATCAGATGGTCGCCGGCCTCGTGGATCGCGTCGATCGTGCACTCGATCCATGCGACGGCGTCGTCGAGCGCCGGACCCGACGGGCGCGGATGCCAGGCGACGCCGGCGAAGCGGTCGACGCCCTTGGCGGAAAAGCGCCGCGAGGCCTCCTCATGATGGGAGCCGAAGATGTTCACGCAGAAGCGGTCGCTGTCTCTGATCGCCGGCCAGGTCGTGGAGCTCTTGGCCGGACAGAAGAGGATCAGCGGCGGCTCGAGTGAGACCGACGTCACCGAGTTGGCCGACATGGCCACGGGACCCTCCGTGCCGTTGGCGGTGATGACGGTGACGCCCGTCGGCAGGTGCCCGAGCACCTCGCGGTAGCGCGAGGCGTCGAAGGGCTGCGCGCTCACGGTCGAGCGATCGTCAGCGTGACGATGCCGTGGGGGTGCGGTCGCGGCGCACCCGCGCGCGGCCGCTGCGAGATCACGCGAGCGAGGCTGCCGGCCCGGGCGACGTAGTGATCGACCAGCCCGACCGACGACGGCGGGCCACTTGAGAGCATCAGCCGCGCGTCGCGCGGCGAGAGGCCGACGAGGTTTGGCATACGGCCGGGGACGAGCCCGAAACCATCTGGGTGCAACGCCAAGCCCTCGACGGCGCGTCCGGCGAGCGGCTTGGAGAGGGGGACGCTGATCGTGGCCGAGATCAGAATCGCTGCGCACGCGGTGTCTGGCGGCAAGACGCCCACCTGCGCCGTCAACGCGACTGCCACGGTGGTTTGCGTCTCGGTGACGGCGGGTGTTACCGACAAGATGCCGCACCCGCTGATTTGCGCGTTGTCGTAACGGACCTCGACCGAGCGCTGATCGCTGCCGACGGCGACGAGGGCGCCGGTGATCGGCTCGCTCAGCGTCGTCGCAGCGCCCACGGTCTCGCCGCCGGCCAGCGCCAGAATCAGCGCGGCGCTCACACCCAGCAGCACGGTGAGCCATCGTGCGCGCACGATC
>DATBPB010000007.1:0-59235 GCA_036561565.1 Solirubrobacteraceae bacterium
GGCTGGTCGCAGGTGTGTGAGGCGAATGTGCCGGTCGCGGTGACTGCGTTACCGCTGCCGGATGGTGTGAGCGTGTTGTTGGGGGCGGCCAAGAAGGTGGCCGGGTCGCCGCTTCCGAGCCCCTGGATGTCGAAGATGCCACCCGCCGTCGCGAGGGTCATCGCGTTCGCCGCCGTCGTGTTCGCGGCCGTGATCCCGTTGGAGGCGGCATTCAGACAGACGTGCGCCCCGGTCGACCCGTCGACGCTCATGTCGAGGCCGTCACCGGACCCCGTGCCGTCCATCGCCACCTGGGTTGTCGTCAACGACAGCGCCAGGTCCGCGCCGCTCGTCGCGCTCGCATCGATGCCCTCGCCCGTGGCGAGGTCGTAGATGTGGTCCTGGTTGATCTCGGCGACCAGCTCGCCGCTCCCAGAGGCCGCAAGGACGATGCCATCGCCGGTCGCCGAGCCCGATCCGGCTGTGCCGGGCGTGCCGATCGTGTCGTTCAGCAGGTAGCCGTTGCTCCAGCCGCCGTAGGCGAGATCGAGCGCGTTGCCTGCGGTGCCGGTGATCACGTCCCACTCGAGATCGAATGTCTGCTGGCTGACCGATGAGGAGGCGTCGTCGCCGTGCGCGTAGATGCCCATCGAGCCGCCGCTGATGGTGCTGCGGAGAACCGTCAGCGCCCGCACGCCGCTGGCGTCGATCCCGTAACCGGAGTTGGCGGTCAGATCGACCGCGTTCAGCGACACGGGGCCGGTGTTGGTCAGCGAGATCGCCGCCGATCCCGTCGTGTTCGCGATCGTTCCGCCGGAACCCGCCGTGCTGTTCTGGCCGCCGATCAGGAAGATGCCGCTACCGGTGTCGGCGGTGTTGTCGAGCACGATCCCCGGGCTCGAGGATGCGCCACCGCTTCCCGCGCTGATCGAGAGGAACTGGAGTCCAAGGCCGCCGATCGCGGTCGATTCGACGTCGAGAGCCGGCGTCCTCGTCGAGGACAGCGTGTTGAGCGTGTTCTTTGCCGAGACCGTGCCGCTGTTGGTCGCGACGAACGACGGGTTGGCGCCGGTCGAGGCCCGGATCAGCCCGCTGAAGTTGATCGTCGCGGAGCTGTTGCCGACCAGGTCCAGCCCGGTGCCCGTGTCGGTGACGGCGCCCGTGAACAGGATCGACCCGTTTTGGAAGCCCTGGATCGAAACCGAATGGCCGGCGCTCGCGCTGATCGCCGCGCCGACCGTCGCGCCGGCGCCCGCGGCGCCGCCGTTGTTGACGTCGAGGCCATCGCCGCTGCCACCGGTGATCGTCACCGTCGCCGGGATCGAGAACGTGCTCGCGTTGCTCACGGTCACCGCGGCGCCGGCGCCGTTGGTCACGCTGACGCCGTTGAGGGTATCGGCGTTGGTCATCGTCACGCCCGAGTCAAGCGCCGGGTTGCCGCCCGCCGGCAGCACCACCCAGTCCGATCCGATCTGGAGCCCCTGGGACTGGCCTTCGAGTGTCTCGCTCGCGCCGAGCGTGATCGGCGTGTTGTAGGTGCCGCCGTAGACGAAGATCGTGTCACCGCTCGAGGCCGCCGAGCCGGCCGAGGCGAGCGTCTGGAAGGGAGCGCCCGAGCTGCCGTCGCCGCCGGCCGCGGCGGCGTGATTGACGTACCAGACGGTCGAGCCCGCGAAGCTGATCGTCGCGCTCGCGACGGCGCTCGCGCCCTCGCTCGTGTCGACGGTGTAGGCGAAGCTGTCGCTCGCGCCGCGGAAGCCGGTCCGCGGCTGGTAGCTGAACGTGCCGTCCGAGTGCATCGTGACCGTGCCGCCCTGGGCGGTCGCGATCGAACCCGGCGTCGCCGATAGATGGCCGCCGTTGGGATCGCTGTCGCCGGCAAGCGCCGAGCCCGAGCGATAGATCTCCGGGCTGCCCGACGCGGTGCCGCCCTCCTGGAAGAGCGTATTGCCGACCGCACCGGCGAAGGTCTCGGGCACCAGATTCGGCGCCGCGGCGCCGACGACGATGGAGACCGCAACGGTCTCGGTGTGCTGGCCGGAGGAGTCGACCGCGTCGAAGCTGAAGCTGTCGGCACCGGAGAATCCGCTGCGAGCGCTGTAGCTGAACGAGCCGTCGGCGTTGAGCGTCAACGAGCCACCCGCGGGACCACTGACGAGCTCCGCCTGCAGCCCGTCGCCGAGAGCCCCGGCGAGGAGGCCCGGCGCGGACACGTTCAAGACGCCGTCGCTTGCGACCTGGTAGACGGAGAGCGGAGTCGCGACGGGCGCGACGTCGATCGACACCGCCGTGGCGCCAGAGGTGTCGCCGCCGGAGTCGGAGTCGCGGTAGAGGAACTCGTCGACGCCTGACCAGCCGTCAGTCGGCGTATAGGTGAAGGAGCCGTTTCGCGCGAGTGTCAGCGTTCCGTGCGTGGGGCCCTTGACCAGCTGGGCGGCGAGTGCGATGCCGTCGTCGTTGGCGAGCACGCCGCGCGCGGCGTCGACTGAGATCTCCTGGTTTGCGACCGTCTCGTACTGATCGGCGTTGGCCGTCGGTATCACCGTGACGGTCACGGCCGCCGTCGGCAGGTTCGACGGGAAGCTGAGCGTCGCCGACGTGCTGCCACTGCCGGCATAGACGCAGCGCAGCTGCTTCACCTTGACCCAGTGGCCGTGGCGGCGGACGCGGATCCTGACGTTCCGGCGGCTGTAGTGGACGCGGCAGTGCGCCTTCGCGTTCTTGACGACATAGAATGACGCCGGGGCCGCCACGGCCGTCGCGGATGTGCACGCAAGCAGAATCGCGACGCCGGCGGCGGCGAGCCAGAGGCGATTGGTACGGGCCATTCGCGGATACGCATCGTCCGTTCACGGCCGCCCGATGGGCGATTTGGACAATTTGGCAGCGCCGGCGGCGGGCGGCTTACCGCGCGCTGGACGCAGCCGGAGCCGCGGCAGCCGCCTGAGCGACGCGCGAGGCGGCGGCCGCGATCAGCGCGCGGCTGTCGCCGCGCCGAATTCGCGCGACGGAACCTCGCCCCACAGGCGCTCCAGCGAGTAGAACTCGCGGACCTCCGGCATGAACACGTGGACGACCACATCGAGGTAGTCCATCAGCACCCACTGCGCGCCCGTGAGGCCCTCCACGCGCGCCGGGAAGAGTCCGATATCGGCCTTGCAGCCGGCGTGGATCCCATCGTGAATCGCCTTCACCTGACGGACGCTCGAGCCCGAACAGATGACGAAGAAGTCGGTGTAGTCGATGACCCCGCGCAGATCGAGCTCGACGATCGAGGCGGCCTTCTTGTCGTCGGCGTAGGCGGCCACGGCCGCCGCGAGCTGCTCCGAGTTCACTGGTAAAGCCTCCGTTGCTCGATGTATTCGGCGACGCCGTCGGCGACCAGGTAGTCGATCGGCCGGCCCTCCCTGACGCGGCTGCGCAGCGCCGATGAGGAGATGTCGAGGCGCGGTACGTCGATGTAGCGGATCCGGTGCGCTCCGTCCATCCCCGCCAGTCGCGTGCGCAGCTCTTCGCGCCGCGCACCGGCTCGCTCCGCGACGGCGACCGCCGCGAGCTCGAGGATCGCTTCCGGCTCCCGCCAGCTCGGCAGCGACCAGGCCATGTCGCCTCCGACGATGAAGGTCAGCTCGTCACCCGGGGCCGCGCCATGAATCTCCCTAAGCGTATCGACCGTGTACGACGGCCCGTCGCGGTCGATCTCCATCGAGCTCACCGACAGCCACTCCGCGTGAGGGCCGATCGCCAGGCGGCACATCTCGAGCCGGTGCTCGGCGCCGGGCTCGTTCTCGACCGCCTTGTGCGGCGGGACGCCGGCCGGAATCAGCACGACGCGATCGAGGCGCAGTTGCGCCCTGGCCTCGCTGGCGCAGACCATGTGGGCCAGGTGCGGCGGGTTGAACGTTCCGCCGAGGATGCCAACGGCCGTCAATTACGGACGTGCCCGTCGCCATCGACGAGGTACTTGGCCGCGCACAGCTCGCGCAGACCGATCGGGCCACGCGCATGGAGCTTCTGCGTCGAGTTTCCGATCTCGGCGCCCATCCCGAACTCGCCGCCGTCGGTGAACCGCGTCGAGGCGTTCACGTAGACGCACGCCGCGTCGACGTCGGACTGGAAGCGGCGCGCGGCCTGCTCGTCGGCCGTCACGATCGCCTCGCTATGGCCGGTGCCGTGCGCCGCGATGTGCTCGAGAGCCGCGTCTAGCGAGTCGACGACGGCGACGGCGAGCGTCAGCGCGAGGTACTCGGTGTCCCAGTCATCTGGCGCCGCGGCGGTCGTGGGCGTCGCTCCGGCGAGCGCGGCCGCGCGCTCGTCGACGCGCAGCTCGACCCCGGCGTCGTGGAGCGCGGCGAGCGCCGGCGGCAGGAACGCCTCGGCGATCGAGGCGTGCACCAGCAGCGTCTCCGCGGCGTTGCAGACGCCGGGACGCTGGACCTTCGCGTTCAGCACGACCGCCTCGGCGCGCTCGAGGTCCGCCGCGCCGTCGACGTAGACGTGGCAGTTACCCGACGCGGCGTAGATCACCGGCACCGTGGCGTGCTCGAGCAGCGTCGCCTTCAACCCCTCGCCGCCGCGCGGGATGATCAGGTCGACGTTTCGATCCTGCCGCGCCAGCTCGATGAGCTCCTCGCGGCGACCGCTCGAGAGGATCGAGACCGCACCCTCCGGAACCCCGGCTGATTCGGCCGCCGCCGCGGCGATCGAGGCGAGCGCGGAGTTCGAGCGAGCGGCGCTCGAGGAGCCGCGCAGGACGATCGCGTTGCCGGACTTCAGGCAAAGCGCCGCCGCGTCGATCGTCACGTTCGGCCGTGCCTCATAGACGACCGCGACGACTCCCAGCGGGACTCGGACCTTGCGGATGCGAAGCCCGTTCGGACGCTGCTGCTCCTCGAGCAGTTCACCGACCGGGTCCGCGAGCGCGGCAATCGCTCGAGCCCCGGCCGCCATCGCGGTAATCCGGCGCTCGTCGAGACTCAGGCGGTCGAGCAGGGCCTCCGAGAGGCCCGCCTCGCGCGCCGCGCCGAGGTCCGCGGCGTTTGCCTCGAGGATCTCGTGACGATTGTCGTGCAGCGACTGCGCGATCGCCTCGAGCGCGGCGTCCTTGACGCCCGTCTCGAGCGTCGCGAGCCCGCGCGCGGCGCGCCGCGCCGATGCGCAGACAGCGTCGACGGAGACGGAGTCGGTCGCCAGGGCCATGTGCGAAAGGTTACGCGAGCACGAAGTAGTCCCGGTGGACCGCCTCCTCGACGGCCCGCGGGAGCTGCTCACGAACACCGGCGGAGTTGCGACCCGCGGCGCGGCGCAGGTCGTCCGCCGCGTAGTTGCAGATTCCCTTGCCGATCAGCGTGTCGCCCTCGACGACGTCGACGGCGTCGCCCTCGTCGAATTCGCCGCGGACCTCGACGACGCCGACGGGCAGGAGGCTCGTGCCTTCCTCGCGCAGCGCGCGCGCCGCCCCGGCGTCGACGAGGATCGTTCCCCGGCTCGGCTTGGCGTAGCGCAGCCACAGCTTGAAGCTCGAGTAGCGCTGCTCCCGCGCGGCAAACAACGTTCCCCGCGGCTCGCCCGCAAGCGCGCCGGCGAGGACGCCTTCGCGCTCGCCGTTGCAGATCACCGTCGCGATCCCGGCCGCGGTCGCCATGTCGGCCGCGACGACCTTCGAGCGCATCCCTCCTGAGCCGTGCGCCGAGGTCGTCTGGGTGATCGTCAGCTCCTCGAGCGCGGCGAAGTCGTCGACGCGCTCGATCAGCGTCGCCCCGGCGTCGCTGCGCGGGTCCGCGCTGTAGAGGCCGTCGACGCTCGTGAGGATGATCAGGCGGTCGGCGCCGACGAGGATCGCGACCTGAGCGGCGAGGAAGTCGTTGTCGCCGAACGTGATCTCGTCCGTGGCGGTCGTGTCGTTCTCGTTGATGACCGGCACGGCACCCCAGTCGAGCAGCTTGCCAAGGGTCTGGCGGGCATTGAGGTAGCTCGTCCGCGCGCTCACGTCGCTGAAGGTCAGCAGTACCTGCGCGGCCATCGCCCCGTGACCGGCGAGCAGCTCGTCGTACTCGCGGTAGAGCCGCCCCTGGCCCACCGCGCTCGCCGCCTGGAGCTCCTCGATCGCATTCGGGCGCGCCGCGAGGCCGAGCATCCGCGTGCCGCGGGCGATCGCGCCGCTGGTGACGATCACCACCTCCTCCCCCGCGTCGCGCGCCGCGGCGACCGCGGCGCAGATGCGTTCGAGCACCTCGGCGCGCAGCTCACCATCATCGGTCGCGACGATCGCCGAGCCGAGCTTGATCACGGTGCGGGCCATGCGAGCTGAGCCTAACCGCTCCCTCAGAGGTCGAGGTCGAAGAGCACGCCGCCGATCTCGACGTCGTCGCCGGAGGCGAAGCCGGCCTCCTCGAGCGCCCGGAGCACGCCGATCTGGCGCAGCCGCATCTCGATGTGGGCCAGCGCCTCGTCGTTGGCCAGGTCGTGGCGGGCCACGAGCAGGTCGATGCCGGCGCCGGTCACGCGAAACACGCCATCCTCGCCGTGCTCGACGCGGAAGCCGCGGCGCCCGGCCGGGCGGAACGTGACGTGCTCGGCGATCGCCTCCTCGGCGCCTTCGCCGCTGTCGAGCTCGGCGTGCCCGCCCTCCTCGACCCGCGCGAACAGCTCATCCGCGAGCTCGACCAGGCCTACTCGCGTGGCGCTCGAGGTCACGAGTACCGGAGTGTCGGGGGCGAGGCGACCGCGCCAGCCCGCCGCCGCCTCGCTCGCAACGGCCTCCTCGACGAGGTCGGCCTTCGAGAGCGCGAGGACGCGCGGCAGCGACGCCAGGCGACGGTCGTGACTTTCGAGTTCGCGCTCGACGACCGCATGGTTGGCGACGGGATCGGAGCCGTCCAGGGGAGCAAGGTCAAGGACGTGCACGAGCAGGCGCGTGCGCTCGATGTGGGCGAGGAAGTCATGTCCGAGCCCGGCGCCCGCGCTGGCACCCTCGATCAGGCCGGGAATGTCGGCCATGATCAGCTGGCGCTCGCCCAGGTCGAGCGTCCCGAGCACCGGCTCGAGCGTCGTGAAGGGGTAGTCGGCGATCTTCGGCGCGGCGCGCGTCATGCGCGACAGAAGCGACGACTTGCCGGCGTTGGGGAGACCGACGAGCCCGATGTCGGCGAGCAGCTTCAGGCGCAGTTCGAGCGATGCTTCCTCGCCCGGTAGGCCGCGCTCGGCAAAGCGCGGAGCCTGGCGTGTCGGCGTAGCGAAGCGCTTGTTCCCGCGGCCGCCCGAGCCGCCGCGGGCGACCGTGACGCGCTGACCCGGCCGCAGAAGGTCAAAGACCGCGCCGGCGCTGCTGTGCACCTGCGTCCCGGGCGGGACCGCCAGCACGAGCGGAGCGCCGCCCGCGCCGTGGCGCAGCGATCCTCCTCCCCCGCCGCCGCTCTCGGCGCGAAAGCGCGTGCGGCGGCGAAACGACTGGAGATCGCGAAGCGCGGCGTCGCACTCGAGCAGCACGTCCCCGCCGTGCCCGCCGTCGCCGCCGTCGGGACCGCCGCGCGGTACATGAGCTTCGCGGCGGAAGCTCATCGAGCCGTCCCCCCCGGATCCGGCGGCGACCTCTATGCGAGCCCTGTCGTACAGCATCACGCGCCCCGCGAGCGGGGCTTCACGGAAGCTACTCGGCGGGGTCGATCGAAACGACTCGCCCGCGCCGGCCGACGGAGAAGCGCACGGTGCCGGGAGCACGCGCGTAGAGCGTGTCGTCCTTGCCCATGCCGACTCCCTCGCCGGCCTTGAAGCGGCTGCCCCGCTGGCGCACGATGATCTCACCGCCGCTGACCCGCTGTCCGGCGAAGGTCTTCACGCCGAGCCGCTGGGCGGCCGAGTCGCGGCCGTTACGGCTCGATCCGAGGCCCTTCTTATGCGCCATCGCCGTCCTCCTTGGGGGTCGTCCGCGGCGGCGCACGCCGGGTCGCCGGCTTGACCGCCTCGCTCTCGCCGGCGGCGCTCGCTCGACGGGTGCGCGCCGGCTTCTCCACCGCCGCCGCCGGAGCGGGCTCGGCGGCGCTTCGCGAGGATGCCCGCGCGGAGCGGGTCCCGATCTTGGTCACCTCGATCTGCGTGAGCTCCTGGCGGTGGCCGGTGCGGCGGCGGTAGCCGCGCTTGGGCTTGAACTTGAACACGCGCAGCTTCGGCCCACGGACGTGTCCGACGATCTTCGCCTGAACCTCGACCTTGGCCAGACCGGCCGCGTCGAAGATCTGATCGTCTGAGCGCAGAAGCAGCGGCTCGAGGTTGACCGTCGCGCCCTCGGGATCGGGCAGCCGCTCGATGAGCAGGGTCTGACCCTGCTCCACGCGGTACTGCTTGCCTCCGGTCTTGACGATCGCGTACATGGTCTCTTCTCAGCGCCCGAGCGGCTCTTCCGCCTCAGCAGAACGGCGCCGTCCGCCTCTGCGGCCGCGGCGCCGAGGAGCTGATTCTACGTCATCGTCAGGCTCGGCGGGCGCCGCCGCCGGCGGCGGTGCCGGCCCGTCGATCGGCTCGGCGACGGCGGCGGTGCGGCCGACCTCCTCGATGCGCACCATCAGCTTCTGGCCGACGAGCGGTCCGCCGCCGCGCACGGAGATGATGTAGCCGTCGATCTTGGCGACGGCGTCGTCGGCCGCGTACATGTGCGGCTCGACGATCTCGACCAGCACCTCCTCGCCGACGCGGAATGGCACGGCACGCTCCTCGACCTCCTGGCGAAGGCCCTGGAGCGTCACGGCGAAGTGGTCGAGCGCCAGCCCCTCCGAGCCCTCGAAGTGGAAGTAGCGGCCGGTCTCCGCCTCGAGGGCGTGGAGGACGCGCGCGTTGTGGCCGGTGAACTGAGCGCTGACGCGCGGGTTCATCTGTACCAGGAACGCCTCATCCTCAGAGGCCGAGGCGAGCTCGCGCAAACGCCGCTCGAAGTCGATAGCGATCGTCTCCTCGGAACGGATCACGCCGTCGCCGTGACACGTCGGACACTCGCGGCTCATGATCTCGCGCAGCCCCTCGGTCACGTTCTGGCGCGTCATCTCGACCAGGCCGAGCCGTGAGATCTCGGCGGTGAAGGTCTTCGTGCGGTCCTCGTCGAGCGCCCTTCGCAGCGTTTTGAGCACCGCGTCGCGGTTGCGCGCGCGTGCCATGTCGATGAAGTCGATGACGATGATCCCGCCGATGTCGCGCAGGCGCAGCTGGTTCACGACCTCTTCGGCGGCCTCAAGGTTGGTCTTGGTGATCGTGTCCTCGAGCCGCGCTCCCTTGCCGCGGCCGATGAATGAGCCGGTGTTCACGTCGATCACCGTCAGCGCCTCGGCGTAGTCGATCATCAGGTAGCCGCCGCTGGCGAGGTCGACGCGCCGGCCCATCATCTGGTCGATGACGGGGTTGACCTTGTACGCGTCGAAGAGCGGCTGCTCGCCCTCGTAAAGCTCTACGCGGCTGACCAGCTCGGGCGCCGTGCGCGTGAAGAACGACACCAGCCGGTGGTGCTGGTCGGGGTCGTCGACGACGGCGCGCTCGAAATGCTCGGAGAAGACATCGCGCACGACGCGCACCGACAGGTCGGCCTCCTGGAAGACGAGCGCCGGAGCCTTCGACGTCTGCACGCGGTTCTCGAGCACCTCGTGAAGCTTGAAGAGGTACTGGAGCTCACGTTCGAAGTCGGCGCGCACGGCGCCGTGCGCGGCGGTTCGAACGATCGCCCCACCGCCGTGCAGGTCGAGGCCCTTCGTCTCGCGCCGCAGGCGCTCGCGCTCCTTGTCCTCGAGACGGCGCGAGACGCCGATCCCCTCGCCCGTCGGCGTGTAGACCATGTAGCGGCCGGCGATCGTCAGCTCCATCGACAGCCGCGCCCCCTTCGTCTTGAGCGGGTCCTTGACGACCTGGACGACGACCTCCTGGCCGGGCTTCAGCAGCGAGGAGATGTCCTGCGCCTCCGAACCGGCGCCGCGGCCGCGGCGCGGCGCCTCGACGCCGGGCAGGACGATCTCGTCGACATGCAGGAAGCCGTTCTTGTCCAGCCCGATGTCGACGAACGCGGCCTCGAGGCCGACGAGCACGTTGTCGACGACCCCCTTGTAGATGTTGCCGACGATTGAGCGGGCGCCGCGCCGTTCGAGGTACAGCTCCGCTACGCGGTACCCGCGGGCCGGGTCAGCTCCGCCCCCTCCCCGTCGTTTCGAGGCGCCGGGCGAGCCGGAGGCCTCCAGCAGCGCGACGCGGGTCTCGCCCCGATCGACGCTTACAAGTACTTGCTTTTTCACGGGTGATTTCCATTTCTGTCAGATGCTGAGGACGCGGCCCTTGGTCGCAGCGACGATGCGCGCTTGCGCATGGATCGACTGGAGCAGGCCTAGCGCCAGGAATGTGGTGAGCACCGAGGAACCGCCGTAGCTCAAAAGCGGCAGCGTCACGCCTGTGACGGGGAGGATGTCCTCCGTCACGCCGACGTTGACGAACACCTGGAAGATGAGCATCGCGACGATTCCGGCGGCGATGAGCGCGCCGAAGAGGTTCTTGGAGGCCGCGATGATGCGTAGCGTCCTCCAGATCATCAGCCCGTACAGCGATAGGACAACCGCGGCGCCGGCGAAGCCAAAGCGCTCCGCCAGCGCCGCGAAGATGAAATCGGTCGAGTTCAGCGGCACGAAGTTGGCGGCGGTGTGAGGCGCGAGGTGGCCGAGGCCGAACTTCTCCCCCGCGCCGATCGCAATCACCGACTCGTGCTGCTGGTAGAGGGCGCTCGCGATCTTCTTCGCGGGGACCGCGCCCGGGTCGAGAAAGGCTGTGAGACGGTCGGCCTGGTAGGTGTGGAAGCCGACCAGCGGGCCCGCGACGAGCACGATCGCAAGCGCCGCGACGCCGAGCGCGAAGACGGCTGTCAGGTGGCGCCAGTCGACGCCCGCGATGTAGAGCACCGCAAACGCCGCGGCGATGAACACGAGCGCCGAGCCCAGGTCCGGCTCGGCGATGACGAGCGTCGTCGGCGCGAGCGTCAGCAGGATCACGCGCGAGACGAGCTGGCGGCTTGAGGTCTTGCGTGAGCTGTCGACGACGAAGCCGGCGAGAAACACCATCAGCAGGACCTTCGCGACCTCCGAGCCCTGGAAGGAGAACCCGCCGACGGCGATCGAGCGCGTCGAGATGCCGCCGATGCTTCGGCCGAGCGCGAGCACGACGAGGATGACGCCGAGCAGGATCACGTACAGCCCCCACTTGAGTTCGCGAAGGCGCGAGTAGTCGAAGCGCGAGACGACGAGCATCACAAGCAGACCGCCGCCGAGGTAGACGCCCTGGCGGACCATCTGGGCGTGGCTGATCCCGCCGATCGCGACCAGCGAGATGACGCCCAGGCCGACCGCGGAGAGCAGCAGCAGGGGGTCGAGGCCGATGCGCGGAAGGCGCGGCGCGAGCGGGTCCGCTTCGCGGCCCTGCTGCGGGGTCTGGATCGCGTTTGCCACCATCAGCGGTCCGGGCTGCCTCCCGGCTGGAAGGTCTTCTTGATGCCGAACCACTGCGACAGCATCAGCCGCACGGCGGGCGCCGCAGCGGCCGCCCCGAAGCCGCCCTGGGGGATCGTGACGGCGATCACGATCGGGCGCCGGGGGTCCGGGGCATATGCGACGTACCACGATTGGTCGGCGGTCAGTCCGTGCGCTCCTTGGTGCTCGGCCGTGCCGGTCTTGCCGTAGACGATGCGCGGGAAGTTGCCGAACACGGCATCGGAGGTCCCGCCGGTGCTCTGTGCGGCGGCATGCAGACCGGCGGCGACGACGGCCTGCGCGCCGGGGTCGATGTGGACCGGGGTGTATTGGGGCGTCGGCAGCTGTTGCAGCAGAGCGCCCGACGGCGTGAGGATCTGGGAGGCGATCTGCGGCTGCCAGACCTTGCCGCCGTTGAAGATCGCCGAGTAGGCGAGCGCCATCTGCAGCGGCGTCGCCTCGAGGAATCCCTGGCCGGTCGCGAACAGGACGTTCTGGCCGATCGTCCACAGTTCGAAGTAGCCCTGCGCGCAGCCCGTCAGAGCCAGCGCGTTCGTCGCGTAGGCCGGCTTCGGGCGCGAGCCGGGCATGCCCTCCGGCCCCTGGCAGTACTGGGCCCAGTACTGCTTGTTGACCGCGGCCACGTAGGCGCGGTCGGGGACGATCCCAGCCTTGGCACCGGGCAGGTCGATCCCGGGGCTGCGGCCCAATCCCAGCGCGCGGGCCTCGTTCTGGATGGCCTCGCCGCCGTTGGCCTGGGCGCCGACGCGGTAGAAGTAGGTGTCCTCGGAGACGCGCAGCGCGTTCTCGAGGTCCAGGTCGCCGTAGGCGGCGCCGCCCGAGTTGCAGAATGTTGTCGTCGAGATCTTCAGGCAGGAGCCCGCGCCCTGCGATGTCTGCGGCGTGATGATCCCCGCTTTCAGCGCGCCGAGCGCGGCGATCGGCTTGAACGTCGAGCCGGTCGGATAGAGGCCGGAGATCGCGTTGTCGTTGAGCGCCTTGGACGCCAGGATGCGGGCATAGGCGTTCGTGCTGATCGGCGTCGCGAAGGCGTTGGCGTTGTAGGTCGGAAGCGATCCCAGCGCGAGGACGCGACCGCTCATCGGGTTGACCGCGACGAACGAGCCGCCCTGCGCCGGGTTGTGGTTGTGATTCGCGGCCGCGATGCCGCGCCGCACCGCGATGTAGCCCTCGCGCTCGAGGCCGAGGTCGATCGACGTCACGAGCTGGTCGCCCGCCGTGGCCGCGTGAACCGTGCTGGCCCCCGTCGGATAGCCGCTCGCGTTCACGTCGACCTTCTCGACCCCCGGGATCCCCTGCAGGTAGGCCTGATATTGCCATTCGAGCCCCGATTGGCCGACGATCGAGCCGGCGGCCACGCCCTTGAAGTGGGTGGTGCCGAGCTCCGGGTTGCTCGGATCGCTGGTCTTGTTTGAGATCTGGCCGACCTGCCCGAACACGACGGCGCCGATGTCGCCCTGCGGGTAGTAGCGCACCGGCACCGAGCGCTCGATCACCCCCGGGTAGTAGCGCTTGCGCTCGCCCAGATAGGCGAGCGTGTGCACGCCGACGTAGGCGATCGGCGTCGGCGCATAGCCGGGCGCGATGTCGCCCTTGACGACCGTCTGCTGCATCGGCCGCCAGGGCAGACCAAGCACGCGGCCGAGCCGCTTGAACTCAGCGGCCTGCGCTGTCGCGTTGCCCGGCAGGTCGTCGGCGATGATCGCGACCTGCGTCGCGTTTCGGTAGGTCGCGAGGATTTGGCCGTCGCTTGAGAGGATCGTTCCGCGCGGCGGCGGCAGCGAGATGTCCTGCACGACGTTGGCGGCCACGTGCGCCGCGTTCTGGGTCCCGGTGAGGACCTGGAGGTACCAGAGCCGGAAGGCGAGGATCCCGAACAGCACGAACGCCAGGACGCCGAGCATCCCCACGCGGCGCGTCAGTTGCGGGGGCAGCGGCGTACGCCGCTGGAGCGGTGCCTCGATCACGGGCGCGAGAGCGGGCTGAGGCCGCCGGTCGTGTAGGCGCGACGCCGGCGGCGGCGGGGATCCTCGGGCAGCGCCGGGATCAGCCAGCGGCGCACGATCGAATAGACCGGAACGGCGATCAGCGAGTTGAGTGCGATGGCGAGGAGGATGTCACGGACGAGCCGTAGGCCGACCGGCGAAGTCGCGCCGAGCGTTATCTCGAGGACCGCGTAGCCGACGGCCGCGATCGACGTGGCCGCCGCGCCGAGCAGTAGCGGCGTGAACGGCGCCTCCGGCGCGCGCAGCTCGCGGACGCGACCGGCGCCGTAGCCGACGAGCGTGAAGACGAGCGCGAACACTCCGAGCGTCTGCGCAAACGCGAGGTCGAGGAACAGCCCGACGCCGAAGCCGAACGCTGCGCCCGGGACCGCTCCGGTCAGGAAGCCGGCGCTTGCGACGACGAGCGGCGCGAGGTCGGCGTTTACGCCGAAGACCCGGATCTGGGCGACCGCGGCGATCTGGAGCAGGACCGAGACGAAGGCCAGCGCGGCGAGGCGCAGCAGAAGGTTCGTCGTGTCGTTCATGGCGCCGCAACCGCGGTCAGCACCTGGACGCGATCGAGCGAGGTCAGATCGGCCGCAGGCTCGACGGTGATCGCATCGTTGTTCACGTTGACCCCCGTCACCTTGCCGATCAGGATCCCGGCCGGGAAGAACGACGCGTTCTGGGTGGTCCGCTCGCCGGCGGTCACGATCAGGTCGCCGACGCTCACCTCGCTCGGGCGTGACACGTTTTGCATCTCGAGCGCTCCGGCGTTGCCGGGCTCGGGGACGATCAGCCCGAACTCCCGGCTCGAGCTGTCGCGCGCTGCGACGCCGGAGCTTGGGTCGTTGAGCAGCATCACGACCGCCGAGGATGGCGCGACCTCGGTGATCGTCCCGATCGCGCCGTCGGGGTCGATCACGGGGTCGTTGACGCGGATGCCGGCTCCGCTGCCGGCGTTGATCGTCACGTTCGAGACCCACAGCCCCTCGGGCTGCTCGATGACGCTCGCGTCGACCGCCCCGTTCGCGGCCAGCTGGAGCGTCGAATCGATGTGGTGAAGCTTGGCCGTGTCAGACCGCGCCTGGGCCCCGGACTGCAGCGAGATGATCTTGCGATTTGCGGCGGCGAGCTCGCGGCGATAGGTGTCGCGCTGGCTGCTTGCATGGAAGACGTCGTCGACCCAGTGGATCAGGTCGTGGACCGGCGTCAGAACCTTGCTGGCGCCGGTCTCGACCGGCGAGAGCACGTCGAGGAATCCGCTTTGCACCGTGTGCAGAGCGCCGCCCGAGCCGCCGAAGCTCGCGCTGATGAGGATCAGGGAGAGGGCGACGAGCAGCGCAAGCAACGCGCGGCGTCGACGAACGGTCTTGTCTCGCACGGGCAAAGAAGGTGGGTTGGGGAGCGCATCAGCGTCGGCGGCGCCGGCCGTTGTTGGTCGCCTGGCCGGCGCGGTTGGTGCGGTGGATCACATCGAACTCCTCGAGCGAGCGGCCCGAGCCTACCGCCACGCAGGTGAGCGGCGACTCGGCGAGGTGCGTCGGGATCTGGGTCTCGTCGCGGACACGCTCGTCGAGGCCCTGGAGCAGCGCGCCGCCGCCGGCGAGCACGATGCCGCGATCCATGATGTCGGAGGCCAGTTCGGGCGGCGTGCGGTCGAGGGTCACCTTGATCGCGTCGATGATCTGCGAGAGCGGCTCCTCGAGCGCCGAGCGGATCTCCTCGCTCGTCAGCACGATCGTCTTCGGCAGCCCGGAGACCATGTCGCGACCGCGGATCTCCGCCTGAAGCTCTTCGACCATCGGGAAGGCCGAGCCGATCTCGAGCTTGAGCTCCTCAGCGGTCTGCTGCCCGATCAACAGCTTGTACTCGCGTTTGGCGTAGTTGATGATCGCCTCGTCGAGCTCGTCGCCGCCGATGCGGATCGACTGCGACACGACGATTCCGCCCAGTGAGATCACGGCGACCTCGGAGGTCCCTCCGCCGATGTCGACGACCATCGAGCCGGTCGGCTCGCCGACCGGAAGCCCGGCTCCGATCGCGGCGGCCATCGGCTCCTCGATCAGGTAGGCCTGCCGCGCGCCGGCCGAAAGACAGGCCTCCTCGACCGCGCGCTTTTCGACGCCCGTCACGCCCGAAGGCACGCAGACGACCACGCGCGGGTGCGCGAAGCGGCTCTGGTGCACCTTCTGGATGAAATGGCGGAGCATCTCCTCGGTGACGTCGAAGTCGGCGATCACGCCGTCCTTCAGCGGCCGGATCGCCGAGATCGTGCCGGGCGTGCGGCCGAGCATGCGCTTGGCCTCGATGCCGACGGCGTGGACCTCGCCGGTCCGCGAGTCGATCGCGACGACGCTCGGCTCGGACAGCACGATGCCGCGCCCCCGGACGTAGACGAGCGTGTTGGCCGTGCCCAGATCGACGGCCATGTCGCGGCCGCCGAACCCTGTCATGTAGCTGAAGAAACCCATCGTTGGCGCTGCTTGAGAGGGGCCGCGGCGCTGTCGCCGCGCCGTTCAGCTATCTGCCGAGCGGGCGACGGCTGTACGGAGGAGGCCCCCCGACTTGGTGACGCAGTGTAGCGGCCCATCGCAGCCGCGGGGCGCCGGGGCCCGCATAATCGCTGCATTTGGCACTTATCCGTCACCCTGACGGCAATGTTGCGCGAGCAGGCCGGGGAGGAGCTGAAGAAGCGTCGCCACCGGCAGCCCGACGACGTTGGTCCAGTCGCCGTCGATGCCCGCCACCAGCGCGCAGCCCGCGCCCTGGATCGCGTAGGCGCCGGCGCGCTCGCGCCACTCCCCGCCCGCGAGGTACCACTCGATCTCCGGGCCCGACAGGGCCCGAAAGCTCACCTCGGTCGCCGCGACGCCCGTCTGCGACGCTCCGTCTCCGACGAGCGCGACGCCGCTGACGACGGTGTGCGTGCGCCCCGAGAGGGCGCGAAGCGTCGCGCGCGCGCCGGCTTCGTCGGCGGCCTTGCCCCAGAGGACGCCGTCAAGGGACACGACGGTGTCGACGCCGAGCACCAGCTCGCCGGCAGCGCGCGGCACGGCGAGCGCCTTGCCGAGCGCGTTTGCCAGCGCGACCTCACGCGCGTCGCCACGCTCGCATTCCTCAAAGGCCGAGGGCCGAACGGCGAAGGCCAGACCGAGCGCGGCCAGGATCGCCCGGCGCTGGGGCGAGCGCGACGCCAGAACGAGCCGGCTCAGACGCCCTCCGGAAAGAAGATCGCAATCTCGCGCTGCGCCGCCTCCGAGCCGTCTGAGCCGTGGACGAGGTTCTCGCCCGTTTCGATCGCGAGGTCGCCGCGGATCGAACCGGGGGCGGCCTCGAGTGGATTGGTGGCGCCGATCACCTGGCGGGCAGCCGCGACGGCTGACGGGCCCTCGAGCACCATCGCGACCAGCGGCCCCGACGTGATGAATTCGGCAAGCTCTCCGAAGAACGGCTTCTCGCGATGCTCGGCGTAGTGGCGCTCGGCGAGCTCGCGGGTCATCGTCATCACGCGCAGGGCGAGCGGTCGCAGACCCTTGCGCTCGAAGCGCTCGATGATCTCGCCGGTCAGGCGGCGGCCATAGGCGTCGGGCTTGACGAGAATGAGCGTTCGCTCCATCGGGCGGGTCTCCTCGAGGTTGTCTTGTGAGTTGTCAGGGCGCTGGCGGCAGATCGCCGGCGAGCGCCTCGCGGCGCCGTCGCGACGAGCGGGTGCTGACCGGCGTCTCGCAGTACGGGCAGACGGTCCAGGTCATCTCCAGCGGCCGATGGCAGTGCGAGCACGGATCGCGCAGGCGGCTTCGGCAGTTGGGGCAGATCAGGTAGTCCTTCTCCACCTCCTGCCCGCAGTGCTGGCAGGCGAAGTAGGAGAGCTGCGACAGGCGCGCCTCGGCGGCGGCCATCTCGAGGTCACGCTCGCGAACGTCCTCCAGGAACTCCGGCGGTCGCACGATCATGTAGACGATCGTGCCGACGAAGGGGAACAGCGAGGCCGCCGTCGCGGCGGCGACCAGGACGGGGTCGCTGATGCGCCGCTTGGCGTCCGTGCGCGTCCAGTAGATCATCGCCAGCCAGACGATCGCCAGGAACAGGATCACCAGGTTGATGGCGAGGTTGACCCCGTTGTTGGAGATCCCGAAATAGCCGATCGGCGCGGGCACTTCGGGCGAGTGTAGCGGTCGCTACTACAGGAAAAGACGGCCGACCAGGTAGCCGAGGCCGACGAAGACGAGGACCACGGCGGCGACGATGAGCGCGACCGCGCCCATCATCACAAGCAGTGACGGGCCGTCGTCGTCGTTCACAGCGCGGACCCTCTCGCACCCGGCGCGCGCAGCAGATCGGAGATCAGGTAGATCGATCCGGTCGCCACGACCACCCCGCCCGGGCCGGCCAGCTCGCGGGCGTGCGCGAGCGCGCGGTGCGGCCCGGGCACCAGAGTCGCCGCGGTGCCGCCGATCTGGCCGACGAGCGAGGCGATCGTCGCCGCGGGCAGCGCGCGCGGGCTCGAGCAGGCCGTGCACACGACCGCATCGCAGCAGCTCAGCAGTCGCGCGAGCATTCCGGCGGCGTCCTTGTCGTCGAGGATCGACACGACCGCCACCAGCCTTCGCCCGGCGGCGAAGTCCGGGAGCGACTGGGTCAGGGCCTCGATACCGCCGTCGTTGTGGGCGCCGTCGAGCAGCGTCACGGGCGATCCGTCGAGCACCTGGAAGCGTCCCGGTACGACGAGCGAACCGGCCACGTCGGCCACGCCCGCCGCGTCGAGGTCGCGACCGAGGAACGCCGTCGCGGCGGCATGGGCGGCCGCGAAGTTGCGCCGCTGGTAGCCGCCTCCGGCGCGAAGCGAAACCGCAACGTCCTCGGATGCGAGCAGCAGCTCGGCGCCCCGCTCAGCCGCCGTCTTTCGCGCGAGCTCGAGAGTGTCGGACGCGATCCCGGCGCCCAGGATCAGGATCGCGTCGCGCCGCACGACGGCGAGCTTCTCGCGCGCGATGTCGGCGACGGTCGGGCCGAGATAGCGCGTGTGCTCGAGGCCGACGTTGGTCAGCACGACGACCCGCGAGTCGACCACGTTGGTCGCGTCGTAGCGACCCCCGAGACCTGCCTCGAGCACCGCCACGTCCACCTCGGCGGCCTCGAACTCGCACAGTGCGGCGGCGGTGAGCAGCTCGAACTGAGTGACGACGTCGCCCTCCGGCGAGGCCGTGCGGTCGACGAGGTCGGAGGCGTGGATCACGCGCGCGATCGCCCGCGCGAAGCGCTCGGGCGAGATGTCGGCTCCGTCTATCTGCGTGCGCTCGCGGTAGCTGAGCAGGTGCGGAGAGGTGTAGCAGCCGGCTCGCAGTCCCTCGCGAGCAAGCAGCGCGGCGATCATCCGCGTCGTCGAGGACTTGCCGTTGGTGCCGACGACGTGGATCGTCGGGTAGGCGACGCGCGGCAGCCCGAGCACGTTCAGGAGCCGGTGCATGCGATCGAGCCCAAAGCGCATCCCGAAGCGCTCGCGGGCCAGCAGGTGGCGCTCAGCCTCCTCGGCGCTCCAGTCCTCGCGCGGCTCGGGCAGGGTCATCCCAGATCCGCGAGCTCGGCCTCGAGTCGCGCAAGCTTCGCGCGCTCACGTTCGACGACCGGCGCCGGTGCGTTGTTGACGAAGGCGTCGTTTGAGAGCTTCGCGCGCAGGCGCTCGATCTCGGCCACGAGGCGCGCGCGCTCGCGCTGTTGGCGCTGCGCGTGAGCGCCGAGGTCGACCCCGTCGAGAATCGCGAGCGTCCCGCCCGGGATCGCGATCTGGGCCACCGCCTCGCCATCGCCGCCGAGCTGCAGGCGCGCGATCCGCCCCAGCAGCGCTCCGTCGTCTCCCTCATAACCGACCGCCTCGATGCGCGCCGCGAGCGAGACGCCCGGCTTCACGGCGACCTGCTCGCGCCAGTTGCGGATCGCCTGCGTGGCGACGATCACGCGCGAGACCGAGGCCTCCGCCTCCTCGTCGAGCGCGAGCTCCGAGCGCGCGCGCGTGACGCCGGCGAGCAGCCCCTCGCCGTCCTCGCGCACGTAGCGCCACAGCTCCTCGGTCACGAACGGCATCACCGGGTGAGCCAGCATCAGCGTCTCGCGCAGGACGTGCCGCAGCGTCGCGTCGAGGTCGGCGTCGCCGAGGCGGCCCTTGACCAGCTCGATGTACCAATCGCAGAGCTCGCCGTAGACGAAGTCGTAGAGGGCGAGCGCGACGCGCGGGAAGTCGTAGGCGGCGATTCGCTCCGCCAGCTCGTGCTCGAAGCGCGACAGGCGGGAGAGGATCCAGCGGTCCTCGACGGCGGTCGGGCGCGCGGCTGCGACACCCCCGCGCTCGCCGATCCCGAGGATCACGAAGCGCGCCGCGTTGAAGAGCTTGTTCGCGAGCCGCTCCCCCTGCTCGATCTTCTCGACGCTGTAGCGGACATCCTGGGTCGAGGACATCGCGAGCATTCCGAAGCGGACGGCATCGGCGCCCGAACGCTCGATCTCGACGAGCGGGTCGATGCCGGTCCCGAGCGATTTGGACATGCGCCGGCCGTCGGCAGCCTGGATGACGGCGTGGACGTAGACGTCGGCGAACGGGACCTCGCCCACGAACTCGAGCCCCATCATGATCATCCGCGCGACCCACAGGAAGATGATCTCGCGGGCGGTGACGACGACATCCGTCGGATAGAAGGCTCGCAGCGCAGCGGTTCGCTCCGGCCAGCCGAGCGTCGCGAACGGCCAAAGGGCGCTCGAGAACCACGTGTCCAGAACGTCCTCGTCCTGGCGCAGCGGTCCGTCACAGGCACCGCACCGCGCGGGCCGCTCGCGCGCGACGTAGGTCTCCTCGCATGCGTCGCAGTAGTAGACCGGCAGCCTGTGGCCCCACCACAGCTGCCGCGACACGCACCACGGACGGATCTTCTCCATCCAGTCGAGGTAGACGGCGGACCAGCGCTGGGGGTGGAATTGGACGCGGCCGTCGCGGACGGCGTCGACCGCCGGCTTCGCCAGCTCGTCCATGCGCATGAACCACTGCAGCGAGATGAGCGGCTCGATCCGCTCGCCGGAGCGGTGCGAGTAGGGGACCGAGTGGGTGTAGGGCTCGCTGCCGCGCAGCAGCCCGTCGCGCTCGAGTGCGGCGACGACCGCCGCGCGTGCCTCGAGCACGGTGAGCCCGGCGAAGGCCTCGCCCGCTTCGGCCGTCATCCGGCCGTCCTCTCCGATCACCGAGTGCTGTGGCAGTGAATGGCGGCGGCCGATCTCGAAGTCGTTGGGGTCGTGGCCCGGGGTGACCTTCAGGGCGCCGCTGCCGAAGTCGGCCTTCACGTAATCGTCGGCGATCACCGGCAGGCGCCGCCCGACGAGCGGAAGGATCGCCTCGCGCCCGACGAGCTGCCTGTAGCGCTCATCGTCGGGGTTCACCGCAACCGCACTGTCGGCGAGCATCGTCTCCGGGCGCACCGTCGCGACGACGACCTCCCCCGCGCCGTCGGCGAGCGGATATGCGATCCGGTAGAGGGTGTCGGTCGCCTCGCGCTCCTCGACCTCGAGGTCCGAGATCGCCGAGCGGCTGCCCGGATCCCAGTTGACCATGTAGTGGTCGCGGTGGATGTAGCCGCGGTCGTAGAGCTCCACGAACACGCGCGCCACGGCGTCCGCGTAGGCGCCGTCCATCGTGAATCGCTCGTCGGCGTAGTCGCAGGAGGCGCCGAGGCGCTTGTACTGCTCGACGATGGTCGCGCCGTAGCGTTCGCGCCACGACCAGGTGCGTTCGAGGAAGGCCTCCCGGCCGAGCTCCTCGCGGCTCGTGCCGAGGCTGACAAGCTCCTTTTCGACCTGACGCTGGGTTGCGATGCTCGCGTGGTCGGTGCCGAAGATCCAGCGCGTGCGCCGCCCGCCCATGCGGTGGAAGCGGATCAGGGTGTCCTGGATTGCCCCATTGAGCGCGTGCCCCATGTGCAGCGCCCCGGTGATGTTGGGCGGCGGGATCGCGATCGAATAGTTCTCGGAGGCGTCGCCCTCGGGCTGGGGGTGAAAGAGCCCCGACTCGAGCCACCGGCGCATCAGGAGCGGCTCGACCGCGCCCGGATCGAAGCGTTTGCGCTCGCGCAGCTCGTCCAGATCAGCCGCCTGTGCCATCGCGTTCATGGACCGTCAAGTCTACGGTCGCCCGGCGCAGGCGCTACGGCTCAGCCGGTCTCTTCGAGGCCCTCGCCGGACGAGGGCTCGTCGGCCACGGCCTCTGTGACGAGCGTCGGCGTCTGGTTTCGCTCGACGGTCTCGCGGGTCACCACGCACTTCTTGACGTCGCGCCGAGAAGGCAGCTCGAACTGGACCTCGAGGAGGACCTCCTCGATGATCGAGCGCAGCCCGCGCGCGCCCGTCTCGCGCTCGAGCGCGCGCTCGGCGACCGCGATCAGCGCGTCGTCTGCGAAGACGAGCTCGATGCCGTCGAATGAGAAGAAGCGCTGGAACTGCTTGACGAGGGCGTTGCGAGGCTCGGTCAGGATCGCCACGAGATCTGCGTGGGTCAGCTGGTGGACGGCGGACATCACGGGCAGGCGCCCGATGAACTCGGGGATCAGTCCGTACTGGACAAGATCCTCGGGCAGGCAGCGCTCGAAGACCTCGCCCGTGTCCTTGCTCTTCCGCGAGGCGATCGTGGCGCCGAAGCCGACGCCCTTGTTGCCGATCCGCCGCTCGATGACCCGGTCGAGGTTCGCGAACGCGCCGCCGCAGATGAACAGGATGTTCGTCGTGTCGATCGTCAGGAATTCCTGATGGGGGTGCTTGCGTCCGCCCTGCGGTGGCACCGAGGCCGATGTTCCCTCGAGGATCTTCAGGAGCGCCTGCTGGACGCCCTCACCCGACACGTCGCGCGTGATCGAGGGGTTGTCGGCCTTGCGGGCGATCTTGTCGACCTCGTCGATATAGATGATCCCCGTCTCGGCCTTCTTGACGTCGTAGTCAGCGGCCTGGATCAGCTTGAGCAGGATGTTCTCGACGTCCTCGCCCACGTAGCCGGCCTCGGTGAGCGCGGTCGCGTCGGCGATCGCGAACGGGACGTTGAGGATCCGCGCGAGCGTCTGTGCGAGCAGTGTCTTGCCGCAGCCGGTCGGCCCGAGCAGCAGGATGTTGGACTTCTGCAGCTCTATCTCGGCGTCGTCGGTGGCCATCATCTGGACGCGCTTGTAATGGTTGTAGACGGCGACCGAGAGCGTGCGCTTGGCGTTGTCCTGCCCGATCACGTACTCGTCGAGGACGTCGTAGATCTCGCGCGGCTTGGGAAGATCCGAGATGTCGAAGCTCGGCGGCGCGACGAGCTCTTCGTCGATGATCTCGTTACAGAGATCGATGCATTCGTCGCAGATGTAGACGCCGGGGCCGGCGATCAGCTTCTTGACCTGGCGCTGAGACTTTCCACAGAAGCTGCACAGGAGCTGCTCGTTGGAGTCCGTCGGCCGGGCCATGTCAATGCTCGGTGATCACCCGGTCAATGATGCCGTAGGCGGTCGCCTCCTCCGAGCTCATGAAGTAGTCGCGCTCGGTGTCGGTCTTGACCTCCTCGACCGGCTTGCCGGTGTGCTTGGCGATGATCTCGTCAAGCCGCCGGCGCACGTCGATGATCTCGCGGGCGTGGATCTCGATGTCGGTTGCCTGCCCCTGGAAGCTCGAGCTGACCTGGTGGATCAGGATCTTGGCGTTCGGCAGCGCCATGCGCTTGCCATGCTCGCCGCCGGCGAGCAGAAGGGCGCCCATCGACATCGCGATGCCGACGCAGATCGTCTGCACGTCGGGCTTGACGAACTGCATCGTGTCGTAGATCGCGAGACCCGCGTAGACCGACCCGCCGGGCGAGTTGATGTACAGCGAGATGTCCTTGTCGGGGTCCTCGCTCTCCAGGTGCAGCAGCTGCGCGACGATCAGGTTCGCGATCTGGTCGTCGATCGGCGTGCCCAGGAAGATGATCCGCTCGTTCAGCAGGCGGCTGTAGATGTCGAACGCACGCTCGCCGCGCGACGTCTGCTCGACAACCATCGGGATCAGTGGGCTCATGGTCCTGGCTTTGTTTCGCTTGCCCGGCTCGATTCCTCCCGGCAAGTGCAAAGCAGCACCGCCTCCAGACGCGAGTCTACCAAGGGGCGTGAGCCGCTTTGGCGGCGTCAGGAACCGGGCGTCCAGAGCTTCTCGCGCGCCGCGGCCCGCTCCGGGCTGATCGCGACCGCCGAGGAGATCAGGAGGTCGAGCGCGCGCTGGGCGGCGACGTCGGCGCGCAGGTCCTCGAGGCGTCCCGAGCGGCGCAGCTGCGCGAGCAGCTTGTGGGGGTCCTCAGCTCGCCCGCCCTCGCCGGGCTCGGCGCCCCGCTCGAGCGTCTCGAGCAGCTCCTCGTCACTCGGCTCGATTCCTTCCTCGGCGATGATCGCGGCGATCACAGCCTCGGCGCGCAGGGCTCGCTCGGCGCTCGGGCGGGCACTCTCGATCATCTCCTCCTCGGTCGAGCCGGCGATCTTCAGGAATGCCTCTTTGCTGACACCACGGTGCGACAGCGCATGCACCCGGTCATCCCAAGCCTCGCGCGCGCGCGCCTGCGCGAGTGCCTCCGGCACGGCCACGTCCGCAGCGTCGGAGGCGGCGTCGACGACGGCCTCGCGGAACTCTCGCTCGACGGCCGCCTCGTCGGCCTCGCGGAGCTTCGCGCGGATGTCCTCGCGGAGCTCCTCGAGCGTGTCGAACCCCGCCGCGTCGAGCGCGAAGTCGTCGTCGAGCTCCGGCAGGACCTTCTCGCGCACCTCGCCCACAACCACCTCGAACACGGCGTCGCGCCCGGCCAGCTCAGCCGCGCCATAGTCCTCGGGGAAGTGCAGCTCGAGCCTGCGCTCCTCCCCCGCGCCGATGCCCGCGAGGCCCTCCTCGAAGCCGGGGATCAGGTTGCCGCCGCCCAGCTCGATCAGCTGCGCGCGGGCCTCGCCGCCCTGGATCGGCTCGCCGTCGATCGTCCCCTTGTAATCGACGACGAGATAGTCGCCCGCTGTGGCTGGACGCTCGACCGGCTCGAGCCGCGCAAGGCGCTCGCGGACCTGCTCGATCTGGCGCTCGACCTCCGCCTCCTCCACAGCCGGCGCGCGCCGCGCGACCTCGAGGCCGCGCCAGTTCGCATGCTTCGCGACGGGCCGCACCCCGATCTCGATCGAGAAGCGGACCGGTTCGCCCTCGGGAGGCAGCTCGCCGAGTGACAGCTCGGGATCGCCGACCGTCGCGACGCCGGCGTCGCGGATCGCCGCGGCGTACCAGCGTCCGAGGCGGTCGCGGACGGCCTCGTCGAGCACGGCTTCGCGGCCGAGCCGGCCGAGGACCACGGGAGCCGGCACCTTGCCCTTGCGAAAGCCGGGCAGCCGCAGGTCGCGACCCAGCTTGGCCGCCGCCGCGTCGAGCGCACGCGCGACCTCCGCGGGCTCCACCTCGACGTCGAGATGCACGCGGGAGTCGGCCAGCTCGCTCAGGTTTGTGCTGACGCCCTGTGACACGGACGCAACGATAGCGGCGGCCCGCGCTCCGCCGCTCGGGTGAGGGACGCTCCGCCGCGCGGGCGATGCACCGCCCACCCCCGTGCCTCTACCCTCTTTGCGTGCCGCGCATACTCCGCAGCCGATGGGCCGAGGCGGGTCTCCTGGCGACGCTGGCGGCCATCACGGCGATCGCGATCGTCTTCGCCGGGCACAGCCACAGCGCGGGGTTCTATAAGACCACGGCGCTCACCCTGGTAGCAGCCGCGATCGCCCTCGCGGCGCTTGCCGTGCAGGGCCGCCACGCATTCGCCGTGCTTGTGGCGATCGCGATCCTCGCCCTGGCGACCTCTGACGGCGCTGCGACCGTCCTGCCGCTGCTGGTCGCCACGTTCAACGTTGCGTTGCGCTGCGACCGGCGCGCCGTCGCGGCCGGAGCGCTCGTCAGCCTCGGCGGGCTGCTCGGCAGCTACGCGCTGCACAGCGCGCAGATCGACACCTATCAGCCGTTCCTCTCGCGCGCCGTCGCCGCCGGGCTCGCGATCGCCGCCGGCCTGTACCTGGCGGCGCGGCGGGCCTACATCGCCTCACTGCAGGATCGCGCGAGCCAGCTCGAGCGGGAGCAGCAGCTGCTCACCGAGCACGCCGTCGCCGACGAGCGCGTCCGGATCGCTCGCGAGCTCCACGACGTCGTCGCGCACGGCGTGAGCCTGATGGTCGTCCAGGCTCAGGCGCTCGGGGCGCTCGAAGGCGCCGAGCGCGACGAGGCCGGCGCGCGGATCGCGACGGTCGGCCGCGAAGCGCTGACGGAGATGCATCGCATGCTCGGTGTGCTTCGCCCGCAGAGCGACGAGGGCCCGGAGCTCGAGCCGGCGCCGGGCATCCGCGACGTGCCGAGCCTCGTCGAGCGCGCCCGCGGCACGGGCCTCGACGTCGCGCTGGCGGTTGAGGGCGAGCCGCGGCCGCTGCCGGCCGGCGTCGATCTGTCGGCCTACCGAATCGTCCAGGAGGCGCTGACCAACGTCGTCAGGCACTCCCGCGCACGGCGCACCGACGTCCTCGTCCGGTATGCGCTCGACGCGCTCGAGCTGACGGTCGTCGACGACGGCGCCGGTCCCGTCGACGACGGCGGCGCAGGCCACGGCCTCGTCGGCATGCGCGAGCGCGTCGCGTTGTTCGGCGGCACGCTCGAAACCGGCCGTGCCCGCGCCGGCGGCTGGAGTGTCCGCGCTGTGCTGCCGCTGTGAGCGCGAAGCTCCGCCTGCTGATCGCCGACGACCAGCCGCTGATGCGAGCCGGCTTCCGCGCCGTTCTCGAAGCGACTGGCGACATGGAGGTGGTCGGGGAGGCAGGCGACGGCGAGGCGGCGGTCGAGTTGGCGCGGCGCCTCGGCCCCGATGTCGTGCTGATGGACATCCGCATGCCGATCCTCGACGGGATCGAGGCGACGCGCCGGTTGAACGGTCACCGGGTTCTTATCCTCACGACCTTCGGGCTCGACGACTACATCATCGACGCGCTCCGCGCCGGGGCGAGCGGCTTCATCCTCAAGGACGTCCCGACCGAGGAACTGGTCCACGCCGTGCGGGTGATCGCGGCCGGCGAGGCGCTGCTTTCACCTGCCGTGACGCGCCGCCTGCTGGACCGTGTCGGACGTCGCCTGCCGGCGAGTGCGACTGGCGCACCGGCCGCGATCGCCGAGCTGACCGAGCGCGAGCGTGAGGTTTTCGAGCTGCTCGCGCGCGGCCTCAGCAACGCGGAGATCGCGGAGCTCCTCGTCGTCGGCGACGCGACGGTCAAGACGCACGTCTCGAACGTCCTCATGAAGCTCGGGTTGCGCGACCGCGTCCAGGCGGTCGTACTCGCCTACGAGAGCGGTCTGATCGCGCCCGGAGCCTCCGCCTGAGGAGGGACGGTGCCCGCGGCGCTCCGCCGCGGGCAGGAGACCACAATCACCCGGCGGCCCGATGACAGCGGCTCGCGCGCCCTGAAGAATCCAAGGCGATGAGCGACGCGATCATCGAGACGAGCGGCCTGACCAAGCGCTTTGGGCAGCGGGTCGCCGTCGATGGCGTGTCGCTGAGCGTGCCGCGCGGCTGCGCCTACGGCTTCCTCGGCCACAACGGAGCGGGAAAGACGACGACGATCCGGATGCTGCTCGGCCTGACGCGGCCGGACGCCGGGACGATGCACCTGCGCGGCTTGGCCCTGCCGGCGAGGCGCCGTGAGGCGCTCTCGCGAGTCGGGGCGATCGTCGAGGAGCCGAACTTCCACCGCCACCTGACTGGCATCGAGAACCTCCAGCTGCTCGCCGCCGTGCGCGGCCCGGAGACGTTCTCGCGGATCGACTCCTCGATCGCTCGCGTCGGGCTGACCGAGCGGGCGCACGAGAAGGTTTCGCGCTACTCGCAGGGCATGCGCCAGCGCCTCGGGGTGGCGCGCTGCCTGCTCGCCGATCCCGAGCTGTTGATCCTCGACGAGCCGACGAACGGCCTCGACCCGGCGGGCATTCTCGAGTTCCGCCAGATGATCCGGGCGTTCATCGCGGAGGGACGGACCGTGTTCCTGTCGTCGCACCTGCTCGATGAGGTCGAGAAGACCTGCGAGGCGGCGGCGATCATCGACGCCGGGCGGATCGTGACCGCCGGACCGATCGCCGAGCTCGCCCGCGGCCGCCGCAGCGAGCTGATCGTCGAGTGCGACGACCTCGACCGTGCGCTCGAGCTGCTCGCCAACTGGGACGCCGTGCTCGATGCCGAGCGTCAGGCGGTCGGGCTGCGGCTGACGCTGCGCAGCGCCGACGTCGCCGCGGAGCTGAATAGATTGCTGGTCGAGGCCGGGATCGCGGTGTCGCGCCTCGAGCCCGTGCGCAGCACCCTCGAGGAGCGCTTTCTCGAGGTCACCTCCCGGCTGCAGAGCGTGGCATGACGACGACGATCTTCATCCAGATGGTTCGCGCCGAGCTCATGAAGGTGTGGCGCAGGCGTTCGATTGTCGCGATCGCCGCCTTCTTCACGATCGGCGTGACCGTGCTCTATTTCGGGGTCCAGGAGGTCCAGCACCTCGCCGACCCGGGCCGCTACGGCCCCGCCGGCGGGATCGACAACTTCAACCGTGCGACGGTGATCCTGTCCGTCTTCTTCGGCTCGCTGTCGGCGATCCTGATCGGCACCGAGGCGGGCACGACCGACCTCGCAAGCGGCGTCTTCCGCGACCTCGTCGTAACCGGTCGCGAGCGGCTGTGGCTGTTCGCGGTGCGCGTCCCCGCGGCGCTGATCCTGACGATCGGGCTGTGTCTCGTGGCGCTCGGCGTGTCGATTGCCGCAGCCGTCGCCCTGAGCGGCAACCTCGCGTCGCCGGACGCCAGTTACATCATCGACTCGGTGCTGTGGGTCTGCCTCGCGGAGGCCGTCCTGTGTGTGATCGCGGTCGGACTCGGCTCGATGACCGGGTCGCGGGCGGCATCGCTGACCGTGCTGATCGGCTGGCAGGTGATCGCCGGGCGGCTGCTGGCGATGATCACCTTTCTCGGATCGGCGCGCGACGTCATCCCCAATATCGCGCTCGGCGCGCTCAAGCCCGGGCATCAGCTCCCGGACAACAACGGGGTGTCGATGGGCGCCGGGCTGGCGGTCGTGATCCTCGCGCTGTGGCTGTTCGGCTGGCTGGCAGCGGGCGCCTGGCGCACGCGCACCCGCGACGCCTGAGGCGGCGTGAACGCGGCGAGCGCCGCTGCGGCGGCGAGCACGCAGGCCAGCGCCGCGAGCTCGCCGGCGGTCGTGCGGCGGACGAGCGTGCCCACGCCCTCCGGCTCACCGCCGGCGGTCGCGAGCCGGCGCAGCGTTGGCAGCACGCGCTCGCGGTTGACGGCGCCGAGGCCCGCCAGCAGGCCGAGCAGCCCGGTCTTGACGAGCACCAGCTGCCCGTAGGTGGTGTTGGCCAGCGCGTGCACGCTGCCGACCGCGAGAAGGGCCTGGATGACGCCCGTCACGGCGAGCGCGCCGACGCACACCAGCGCCAGCGGCGAGAACGCCCCGAGCACACCCGCCAGCACGCGCGTTCGCTGAGCCGGCCCGCCCACGCGCAGCGCGAGCGGTAGCACGGCCGCGACGCAGGCCAGCCCGCCGATCCAGACGCTCGCGGCGCCGACGTGCACGAGGCTGCTCGGAATAAACGCCCACGGCGTGCGAGACCACGGATGGCCTGACAACGCCGGGGTCGCGATCAGATAGGCGCTGAGGACGGCCAGCCGGGCCGTGCGCCGGCTGCGCAGCGGCCACGCGGCCAGCGACGCCGCGAGCAGACCCGCCTGCAGCGCCCAGACGACCTGCGGCCTGGTCGCGCTCTCGAGCGCCGCCGCGGTCGCGGCGGTCCCGGCTCCGAGAACGAGGCCGCCGAGCGTCAGCGTGTGGACCCGCGAGCGCATGCGCTCGTCGAGTGCCGCGGCAGCGGCGCGGCTGAAGGCGAGCGAGCCGGCGAGAAGTGCGATCGCCAAGAAGTCGAGCGCCCGAACGACGCCGAGCGCGACCGTGGTCACCCGTGCATCACCGCGGATCCTAACGCCGCCAGGATCCGCCGCGGAGAGCCGGGAAGACTGGTCGGCAACAGGCTCGCTGCCGCCATGAACCGCCACCAGCCAACGCCATGCGCCCACTGACCCAGTGGATCCCCGCCTACCGGCGGGAGGCGCTGCGCACTAGGAGCGCGCGAGCGGCCGGGTGATCGCCAGCCAGGCGGCGGCGCCGGCCAGCAGCACCGCGCAGAGGATCCAGCCGAGCGCCGTCGTTGCGACGCCGACGTACTTCAGCCCCGACGCGAAGATCACGAACGTGATCGCCGGGCGAACGTAGCGGTCCGGGGCGCTCGAGGAGACGAGCGAACCGATGAACACGGCGGGAACGCTGCCGATCACCAGCGACACCGTGACGCCGAACTCGACGTGGCCGAAGGCGAGCGCCCCGAGCGCCGCCGCGAGGGTCAGCGGAACCGCCTGCGTGAGGTCGGTGCCGACGAGCTGGCCCGCACCGAGCGCCGGGTAGACGAACAGCAGCAGGACGATCATCAGCGACCCCGAGCCGACCGACGTCAATCCGACGACGACCCCGCCGAGCATCCCGATCGCGACCGTCGCGAGCGGGCGTGCCTTGACGTGCTCGACGCGCCCGAGCCGCTGCTGGCCGCTTCGGCGGTCGAGGACGTAGCGCAGAACCATCGCGCTGGCTCCGATCAGCAGCGCCGCGCCGAGCACCCTGTCGATGTTGGTCTGCGCCCCCTTTGAGTTGCCCATCAGATGCAGGAGGTAGGCGCCGAGGAACGCCATCGGCACCGAGCCGAGCACCATCCAGCCGACGAGCCCGCGGTTGACGGTGCCGCGCCGGAAATGCACGGCCGCTCCGATCGGGCGCATCACGACGGCCGCGACGAGATCGCTCGAGATCGCCGTCGACGGCGTGACCCCGAACAGCAGGATCAGCATCGGAGTCATCAGCGCTCCCCCGCCCGCGCCGGTCATGCCGACGAGCAGCCCGATCACGGCGCTCCCGAGGACTATGAAAGGGTCGACGTGCACGCCGGGACGGGCCATCGTAGACGACGCGTGGCGCTAAGCTGCGGGCCGTGCTTGCGCCCTACAGCGAGCTCGGCGCCGCCGCGATCGTGCAGCTGATCCGCGAGCGCCGCCTCAGCTGCGTCGAGGTTGTCGCCGCCGCCTTGCGCGAGATCGAAGCGCGAGACGGCGAGATCCGCGCGCTGGCCGCGACATCGGGGAAGACCGCGCTCGAACGGGCGCGAGAGCTCGACAACCTGCGTCCCGAGCAGAATGCCCAACTGCCGCTGTTGGGCGTCCCGGTTGCGATCAAGGACATCTTCGCCACCGCGCAGCTGCCGACGGAGTACGGATCGCCGATCTACCGCGGCTACCAACCGCGCGCCGACGCGGCGCTGGTCGTCCTGCTGCTCGCCGCCGGTGCGATCGTGATCGCCAAGGCGAAGACGTGCGAGCTGGCCTTCATGGAGCCGACCGACACGCGCAACCCGCTCGACCCCTCGCGCACGCCGGGCGGCTCCTCGAGCGGCTCGGCGGCCGCGGTCGCGGCGCGGATGGCGCCGCTTGCCGTCGGCACCCAGACCGCGGGGTCGGTGATCCGGCCCGCCTCCTTCTGCGGCGTCGTCGGCTTCAAGCCGACGATCGGGGTGATCCCGCTCGCCGGCGCGCTGCCGGTTTCGGCGACGCTCGACACGGCCGGCCTGTTCGCGCGCAGCGTCGAGGACGTCGGGCTGGCCTTCGCCGCCGCGTCGGCGGCCCCGGCGGGCCTCGCCGGCGAGCGCTCGAGCAGGCCGCCCGGCCCGGCCGCGCAGGCGCGCAAGAAGCTCCGGCTGGGCTTCGCGCGGATCGGCTGGGATCGCCTGGACGCCGAGGCACGCAGCGCCGTCGAGGGCTTCGTGGAGGCGACCGCGACCGGCGCCGAGATCGAGGAGGTCGAGCTGCCCTTCGACGACCTGGTGCGCGCTCAGATGACGATCCAGCGCGTCGAGACGGCCTGGTCGCTCGGTGCCGAGGCCGACTGGCACGGCGCCAACGTCAGCGAGCTCCTGCGCGCCTACATCGGCGAGGGACGCGCGATCTCATACGACGACTACCTCGCCGCTCGGCGACTCGCCGACGAGCAGCGCTGGCGCTTCGACGAGCGCGTCCGCGACCTCGACGCCGTGATCGCGCCGAGCACGCTGGGCGTGCCGCCGCAGGGCCTCGGCAGCACTGGCGACCCGCTGCTTTGCCGGCCGTTCACGCTGCTCGGCTCACCAGCCCTGGCGCTGCCCGGCGCATGGACGCCCGCCGGACTGCCGGTCGGCGTCCAGCTCGTCGGTGCCCAGCACAGCGACCTGCGAGTTCTCGCAACCGGGACGCGGCTCGCGCAGGCGCTCGGCGAGCGCCGCCGGGCGACCGCTACAGTGCTTGCATGACCGAGTACGACAACCCGGACTTCGACGCCGATCTCGCACGGCGCCGAGCCGAGGAGCGGCGCGCCGTCGAGGAGGCGGGCGGCGGGGAGTCGGAGGGATTCGAGCTCGCCGAGCAGGAGCTGATCGAGCACACCTCCCATGGCGACGAGCATTCGCCGATGCGGATCATCCGCGACGCCGAGCCGAGCGAGGAGACCCTCGACTCGGTCTACGGCGAGGCCGACGAAGAGCACCTCAGCGACTGAGCGGGGTCTGCTCGAGCCAGCGCTTTGCGGCCGTGAGCGCCTCGGCGCCGATCTGGTGACCGCCGGCATTCTCGACGTATTCGACCTCCAGGCCGCCGACGGCGAGCGCGTCGCGGGCGGCCCGCCCGAAGTCCGCTCCGATCACCGCGTCGGCGCGGCCGTGGGTGATCAACACGCGAAGCCCCTGCCGACCCGCCAGATCGGGCTCCCAGCCCTCGGCGTCGGGGATGAACCCTGAGAAGGCGAGGATCCCGGCCGGCGCGGGCCGCCCCGCTCCGAGACCGAGCGCGTAGCTCATCACCGCCCCCATCGAGAAGCCTCCGAGCAGCGTTCGCTCGGGCGGAATCCCCGTTTGCTGCCACAGTGCGTCGTGGAGCGCGGCGAGCTCGCCGACCGCCGCGAGGAACGTCTGCGGGTCCGGGTGTCCGACGCGCGGGACCAGATACCAGTGAGCTCCGCCCATCCCAGGCACGGTCAGCGGCGCGCGCGGGGTCACGACGTGCAGGCGCCGCTGCGGGTCGAGCGCGTCGCCGAGGCCGAGCAGGTCGAGCTCGTCGGCGCCGCGGCCGTGGTGGAGGATCAGGAGGCCACCGGCGGCGCCGCCCTCGGCGGGCCGCTCGCGGTAGCTCAGCGCCACCTCAGCGCTCCATGCGCGCGAGCTGCTCCGCCGCGGCGGCCGCGAGCTCACGCGCCCGCGCAAGCCGTGGGTCATCGCCGCGACCGCCAAGGTTCAAGACGATGATGCTCACGCACGCCCGCGCGGATGCCTCAGCAAGGATCGCCGCCGCGACGGCCTCTCCGCGCACCGCTCCGCGCGCCTGCAGGTAGGCCTCGGCGGCGAGTCGCGCCACCTCCGAAGCGATCTCGAGGATCGCCGCCGGCGGGTCGGCCGCGGCGGACAGGGCTTCGCCGAGCTCCGCGGCGTGCCCGGGCTCGCCCCGCGTGCGACTCGCGGCCAGGACAGCTGTGTAGGCCTCCATGTCGCGCTCGGCGAGCGTCAGTGCCGCTTCGCGAAGCTCGGCGGCGCGCGCCGCGCGGGCCTCGACGGCGGCGTCGCCCTCGCCGACCTTCCGCAGCGAGACGCGGCTGACCATCTCGACCAGCGCGGCCGCCAGCGCACAGGTCGTCGCCGCGGCCGGCCCGGCGCCGGGGACCGGCGAGCTCGAGCCGGTCCGCTCAAGAAGCGCGGCCAGCGTCGTTTCCGCGAACCCGTCCATCATCGGAGCATGCCAGCCGCAGCCGCGGCGCGGCGTCAGCGGTCGCCGTCGCGCCGCCAGATCAGCACGTACCAGAGGCTGACCAGGGCGAGGACGCCAACCGGGAGGACCAGCGTCAGGACCTGGGCGGTCAGCAGGTGCGTGGCGAGCGGAACGATCGCTGAGAGCATCTAGGAGGAGATCGGGTAGAGGATCACCCAGGCGAGGACGCCAAGGCCAACCGTGAAGCACCAGAAGAAGACCGCCGCGTCGAGCCCCGGCTGGATGAGGCGGTCGGGGTCGGCTATATCGCCGTGCGGGGCCGGGTGGCGTCGCGCGCGGATCTCGGTCGCGACGTGGATCTCGAGCCAGTAGAGAGCGCCCAGCACCATCAGAGTGTAGAGCGCCGTCCAGCCGCAGTAGACGCTGGCGTAGGCGCCGGAGTCGGGGCCGAAGCTCTGCGTCGACCATTCGATGCACTGGAGGACCACGGCGGCCAAGCCGGCCACGAGCGAGCCGGCCGCCAGGTTGAGCCAACCCGCCTGCGGCGTACGCGAGCCCTTCCCCATCAGGCGCCCCGCGGCGACGGCGAGCGCCGCACTCGCGACGAGCACTATCGCGATCGCGACGCCCCAGCCCTCCGACGCGCTGACGCCCTTGGGCTTCCACATGTGATCGACGTCGAGCGAGCGCAGGTAGAAGTAGGCGAAGACGAAGGCCAGGAAGAAGAACGACGCGGACCCCGCGAGCATCCGCCCGGCGAAGAAGAGCTGGCGCGTGCCCACCTCCGGCGGCTCGGGCGGGATCTCGACCCCGAGCGGCACGGGCGGAACCTGCGCCATCTCGATGTTGCCTGCTGCCTCGGCCACGCTCAGCCTCCTGCAGGCACCGGCTCAGCGCGGGGCGTGGGCGGGATGCCGTAGTCGTAGGGGTCGGTGTCGATGACGGGGATCTGCTCGAAGTTGTTGACCGGGACCGGCGTCGGCGTCTGCCACTCGAGCGACTTGGAGCGCCACGGGTTGTGCTCCGCGGGCTTTCGCACGAGCACCAGCGAATAGACGGCGTTGAAGATGAAGACGAGGATCGAAGCGCCGAGCAGGAAGGCGTTGATCGACACCCAGCGGTTGAGCGGGACGAGGTTTGAGGCATAGGCGACGACCCGCCGCGGCATGCCCTTCATTCCGAGCACGAAGAGCGGCATGAACGCCGCGTTGAAGAAGATGAACATCGTCCAAAAATGGAGCTTGGCGAGGCGCTCGTTGAAGCTCAGGCCGGTCATCTTCGGCATCCAGTAATAGATCGCCGCGAAGAAGGTGAAGAGCAGGCCGCCGACGATCGTGTAGTGGAAGTGCGCCATCACGAAGAACGTGCCGTGGGTGTCGGTGTCGGCAGGGGTGTCGGACAGGAACACCCCCGAGAGCCCGCCGATCAAGAAGTTGAAGGCCCAGGCCATGCAGAAGAGCATCGGCACCGTGAACCTCGCTCGCCCTCGCCAGAGGGTGCCCATCACGCACAGGAAGATGAACCCCGTCGGGATCGAGATGATCTCCGTCGAGAGCATGTAGAAGGGCCGCAGGTCGGCGTTGATGCCGCTGTCGAAGAGGTGGTGCTGCCAGACGAAGAAGCTCATCAGCGAGACGCCGAGCATGCCGGCGATCGCGACGCGGTAGCCCCACAGCGGCTTGCGGACGAAGACGGGCAGCAGCTCGAGCACGATGCCGAAGCCCGGCAGGGCCAGGATGTAGACCTCGGGGTGACCGAAGAACCAGAACAGGTTCTCGAACAGGTACGAGCTGCCGCCGCCGCCGGAGACGAAGAACGAGGTGCTGATCGTGCGATCGAAGGCGGCCATCAGCAGCACCGCGATCAGCGTCGGCGCGGCGAGCACCATCAGCGCCGAGGTGCCGATCACCGACCAGACGAAGATCGGCAGCCGCGACCAGGTCAGCCCAGGAGCGCGCATCGTGATGACGGTGGCGATCATGTTGAGGCCGAGCAGCGTCATCGAGATGCCGACCAGGGCGAAGAAGCAGATGTAGGAGTCCATGCCCATCACGGCCTGGTCGTTGAGCGGCTCATAGCCGGTCCAGCCGGTCGGGAAGCCACCGAAGAACACCGTCGAGACGAGGATGAATCCGGCCGCCATCAGCAGCCAGAAGGTCAGCGCCTCGATGCGGGGGAAGGCCATGCGCCGAGCGCCGATCATCAACGGGACGAGGTAGTTGGCGAAGGGCCCCAGGATCCCCGAGGTCATCATCCCCATCATCATCGTGCCGTGCATGCCGACGAGCGAGAGGTACTGGTTGGGGCCGAAGGTCGTGGCCGTGTTGTGGAGCAGCTCGGCGCGAATCAACATCGCGTTCAGCGCGCCGATGAACACGAAGAAGCCGATCCCGATCATGTACTGCATGCCGACGACCTTGTGGTCCGTGCACAGGCCGAAGTAGCGGCTGGCCCCCTCGCCCTCCTTCTCGCGCAGCGACGCCGGGCGGCCGAGCAGGCGCGCGACCGGATAGTTGAGGAAGCCCAGGCCGATCAGGAAGCCGACGACGCCGAGGACGTAGGCGAGCATCAGGGAGACGTCGTTCTCGTCGACCTTCGGCTCGTAGTAGTAGCTCGCGCCCGTGACCTGGTGACCGAGGAACCAGCCGAGGTAGTAGCCGCCGATGCCGAGCAGGATCGCGGTCAGCAGGTTGAAGCCGATCAGCCGCCGCCAGAGCGGCCGCCTGACGGTACCCCCGACGGTCACTGCGCTGGCGCTCACGCACCCCTCCTTGAGGGTTGAGGCTGATAGGTCGTCGAGTAGGGCGGAAGATCCCCCGCGATCGGGGCGAACTGCGTCTGCTGCGACTTGATCCAGGAGGTGAACGCCGCTGGCGTCACAACCCGGCCACTATCGAACATGTAGCCATGCCAGATGCCGCACAGCTCCGCGCAGCGGATGCTGAACGAGCCGAGCTTGGTCGGCGTGACGTAGGCGACGTTGTCCTGCTGGGGGTTGGCGTCGGCCTTGACGCCGAGCTGGTAGGCCCAGAAGGAGTGGATCACGTCGAGCGAGGTGACGTGAAACTCGACGAGCTGGTTGTCGGGGATCACGAGGTGTGGCGTCTCGACCCCGCCGTAGGTCGGATAACGGTAGGTGAACATCCACTCCTCCGCGATGACCTGGACCTGCAGCGGCTTGCCCGCCGCCGGGAACGCCGCGTTCGGTCCCTGGCCCGAGCCGGCGCCGTCGTTGATCAGCTCGGCCGAGCCGTAGCCCGCGAGGGAGAGCACCAGCGCCGAGGTGATCACGATCCAGGTGAACTGCATGCGCGAGTCGCCGCGCACGGCCGGACCCTCGGTGGCGCCGTCGACGCCCTCGCGGAAGTAGATGACCGTGTAGACGAGGAAGATCACCACCATCAGCAGGACCGGGATCGCCCCCGCAAGCAGGACCTCGTTGTCGACGACGTGCCCGGAGGCCTGCACCGAGGCGTGGCCCGGAGGCAGGATCGGGGCGAGCAGGATGATCGAGACCGGCGTGATGACGACACTGGCCAGCAGCCAGATCGCCATGAACCGGCGGAAATGGTTCGTCTGCGCCATGCCCTACACGACGTCCAGGAAGCCGTCCATGTACCCGAGTGTCTGCATCGGGCCGCCGAAGTCGAACAGCGTGCCCGCCGCGCACGGCACGAAGCACTGCCAGCGGTAGCGGCCCTTTCCGCCGGTGCGGAAGGTGAAGGTGACGGTGTGGTGGTCGAAGGACAGCCCGCACGGCGCGTAGCCGCACGGGTTCTTGGCGCTCGACGACACGCCCGGCAGCGGAACGAAGATGCCGAGCGAGGGCACGACGAACGTGTGCGAGGCGTCGTCGGGGTTGATCGCCTTGATCGCCTTGCCGTCGATGGTCTCGGTGCCGCCGATGGTCCCCTCGACCTCGGCGAGGAACGGGTTGCGAAGCCCCGAGTCTCCGTCGAACTGGTAGATCGTCACGCGGATCAGCGAGTGGGCTGGGACGGTGAAGACCGTGCTGTGGACCCAGCGGCCGTTGCTTCGCACCAGGTAGGAGACCCAGTCGGGATGCTGCGGGCTCTCGGTCGGACCGACGGCGGCAACGGTCTGGAGCGTGAGGCTCGCCGATCCGTTGCCCGAGGACGTCGCCGAGATCGCGCCGGGCTGGTTGGTCGCCCAGACGCCGATGTAGAGACCGATCAACGCGCCGATGACGGCGGTTGCGGCGATGACGCCTATCAGCCTCTTGCGCAAACCGGACCCCTCCCCTCGGATACGGAAAAATGGCACTCTATAGAGATCACGGTGGGACGTACTTAAAATAATCGTTAAGCCACCATTAGTACAGCCAATGAGGACGTCGCGGCGTGATCAGCGTAAGCTGCGCGCGATGGGAGGCGGTCGCCCTGCTCGCTAGCTCCCTGTGGACGCAATGGTCCGTCGACCCGACCTCGACGATCCTCGTCGTGATGCTCGTCATGTGGTGGCTCGGTGGCCGCGGCATGCCGTCCCACGGGCGCTGGCGGACGGCCGCCTGGTGGGCCGGCGTCGCAACTCTGATCGCCGCGCTGAACTCGCCGATCGACGCGCAGTCGGACGACTTCTTCTGGGTCCACATGGTCCAGCACGTACTGCTCCTGACGGTGGCCGCGCCGCTGCTCGTGGTCGCGCGCCCGATGCCGCGGATGCTCCGCGCGCTGCCGCTGCGGCTGCGGATCGCGCTCGTCCACGGCGTCCGGCGCGAGCGCTGGGCGGCGCCGCTTCGCCTGCTCGCGCGCCCGTTGGGCGCGTGGGTCGTCTTCGTCGCCGTGTTCGGCGTCTGGCACGTCCCTTCGCTGTATGACCTGGCGCTGCGCAACCAGGGGATTCACGACTTCGAGCACGTCACCTTCGTGGCCTCCGCGCTGATGTTCTGGAATCACGCGCTCGGCATCCCGCCGTTCGCGAAGGCGCTCGACTGGCCCAAGCGCCTCGCCTACGCGACGACGGCGATGATCACGAGCTGGATCCTCGCGGTCGTGCTGGCCCTCGCCCCGCGCCCGCTCTACGCCTACTACGTGCTCAAGCTCGCCCACCACGGCGGGCTTTCGGCGCTGAACGACCAGCAGATCGCCGCCGGAGTCATGTGGGTGCCGGGATCGGTCACGTTCACGATCGCGATCATCCTCGCGATCTACAATTGGGCGGGACCGGCGCGTCGCTCGACGCCGCTTCGCGCGGAGTCGGCCTAGCGCCGGCGCGGTCAGTCGCCGGTCACGGCGACGTTCACCGTTCCGCAGCGCCCGCAGCGCACGCGCACCTTCTTGGTCATCTGCGCGGCGTGCATCGCGGTCGCGAGCAGGTTGGCGCACTCGAAGCAGACATAGTCGTCGCCGCCGTTGCCGCGGAACACCGGCCGCTCGGGGTCCTCCTGCAGCGCGGTGCCGCCGTCGAAGGGCACCTCGCCCTCGCGGATCCGCCGCATCGCGATCGTCGCCAAGCTCAGATGTCGCCGAGCTTGCCGGCGAAGTCCTTGATCATCGCGTCGAGCACGCCGAACACGACGCCCTCCCCCATCGACGCGGCCTTGCCCGTGATCTGGGCGTTGGTGTGGATCGTCCCGCCGCCGTCGTGGAGTCGGAACTCGACGGTGGCGTTGGCGTGGCCCTGGCCTCCCGTCTCGCGCGACTTGACGCCGAGCACGATGCGATGAGCCGCCTCGTCGCGCTCGACGACATCGACGGTGCCGGCGAACGTCAGTGACATCGCGCCCATGCGGACGACGATCTCGGCCTTGACCTGCTCGGGGCTGGTGCGCTCGATGACGTTGCCGCCCTCGACGCACGGGATGACGCGCTCGAGGTCGAGCACGGCGGCGAAGCTCTCCGCGATCGGCCTGGAGGTCGAGAAGGGGTGCTCGAGCACGACGGCCACGGGCGCGTACTATAGGCGCCGCCGCGTGTCGATCCAGGGCAGCCACAGTCTCGGTCCGGCCAACGGGACCCTCAGCGTCAGGACAGGGCGGACCGGCGCCGTCGCCAAGGTGGGCCACGACCTGTCGATCGAGGTCACGGCGTGGAGTGCGAGGCTCGAGCTGGGCGCCGACGCCTCGCGCAGCCGTCTCTCACTCGACGCCGACAGCACGTCGCTGCGCGTGCGCGCGGGGACCGGAGGGATGACCGAGCTCGGCGAGGATGACCGCGCCAACATCGAGCAGACAATCGGCGATGAGGTGCTGCACGGCCGCGACATCGCGTTCCGCTCGACGGCGGCTGCCGACACCGGCGAAGGCCTTCGCTTCGAGGGCGAGCTGACGCTCGACGGATCGACGCGCCCGCTCGCGTTTGAGCTCAGCGTCGAGGATTCGGGCGCGGTGACAGCGAGCGCGACGCTTCGACAGACCGACTGGGGGATCAAGCCGTACTCGACGCTGTTCGGCGCGCTGAAGGTCGCCGACGAGGTCGAGGTCCGCTTCGAGGGCTCGCTCGCTCAGTCGCGGTAGACGGCCTGCGCGTCGAGCCCGCCCTCGACGCCCGCCGGCAGCGGTCCGGTGCCGTGCGCGTAGAGGGCGATGTCGGCGATCGTCCGCGACTGCGAGCCGCCGACCCACGCCCCGTTTCCCCACTTGAGCGCCTCGGGCGGCTGTTCGAGCGCCGCGCCGGCGAGCAGCTGCGCCTTGTCGCGGATCTTCGCGGCGGCTGCGGCGACCGCGCCCGCCGCGCCGGCGGAGGGGCTCGTGTTGAAGCCGTGCCCGACGCCGAAGCGATCGGTGTCGGCGTTGACGACCTTCACATCGAGCGGCGGCACGCCGAGCTCCTCGGCGACGATGCCGACGTACTGCGCCTCACGGCCGTCGGACTCGGTCGTCAGGCTGAGCACCATCTTCCCGGTCGGATGGACGCGCAGGAAGACTGCGCGGTAGGCCTCGTCAGCCACGGCTACCTCCGCTCTCGGCGTTTGCAGCGCTGATCATCGCGCACCCTCGGCGCGCTCGCCCTCGAGGCGGCGGCGCTCCTGATGGGCGCTCAGCGCGTTGTGCTCCTCGAGATCGCAGAACGACGGCTGCGGCCCGCCGCGGGGGTCCGCCGGCATCGCCGGCCGCTCGCAGCCAGGGTAGATGCAGAGCTTCGCCGGCCCCTCGCCGCTCACGGGTCCCACCCCGGCGTCGTGCGACCGCGCGCGGGCCGGTCACCGCTCGGCATAGCCACGGAGCTGCCGGCGACCGGGGTCGCGCTGGGCCAAGGCTCCGGCTGCTCGGGGGGCTGCTGCGGCGCGGCCTGGGCGACGCGGCGGCCCGCCCCCGGCGCCGCGATCGCCTCGACGACCTCGCCGAGCGCCGCGAAGCTGTGGCCGCTGACGAGCGCGTCGCAGTGCGGGAGCGCCGCGACCATCCCGGCGGCCGCCACCGAGAACCCCGCCGCCGCCGCGCGGGGATTGACCCACACGACGCGGTGGGCGAGGCGCGCGAGGCGCGCCATCTCACGCCCGACGAGCGTCGGGTCACCGCGCTCCCAGCCGTCGGAGAGGATCACGACGACCGCGCCGCGCGCCATGCCGCGGCGGCCGTAACGGTCGTTGAAGGTCCGCAGCGCCTCGCCGATCCGCGTGCCGCTCGCCCAGTCGGGCGCCGCCGCCGCCGCGCGGCGCAGCGCCTGGTCGGGGCTGCGCGTCGCAAGCGCACGCGTGAGGCGCGTCAGCCGCGTCGCGAAGACGAACACCTCGGCGTCATGTCCGCCGCCGGCGGCGCAGGTCAGAAGCTGCAGGTAGGCGCGGGTATAGGGCTCCATCGAGCCCGAGATGTCACACAGCATCACCAGGCGCCGCCGCGACACGCGCCGGCGGCGGTGCGCGAGCGCGACCGGATCGCCGCCGGTTCGCAGGCTCTCGCGCAGCGTCCGGCGCATGTCGATCTTCCCGCCGTGATGACCCTTGACATAGCGGCGCGTGCGTCGCGGCGGCGGGGCCAGGGCAAGCCGCGACATCAGCCGGTAGAGCGCCGCGAGCTCGCCCGGCTCGAGCGCGTCGAAGCTCTTCGTGCGAAGCAGCTCCTCGGCGCTTGCGAGCACCGGAACCTCAACCTCCTGATCCTCCTCGGAGCGCCCGTCGGAGCGCTCGCCGAGGATCTCGGCGGCGATCCGCGGCCGGTCCTCCTCGCCCGCGCGCGCCGCGTCGGCGGCGTCATCGCGGCGGCGCTCAGGGCGGTCGTCGGGCGGGACCGCGACGGTGCGGCCGGCCGCAGCGTCCTCGCCCTCGGCGCGCGACGGCCGGCCGCCGAAGATCTCGAAGAAGACGGCGTCGAAGGCGGCGATCTGCGAGCGATCGGAGACGAACAGCGCGCGCGCCGTGTAGTAGAGGCGACGCCGCGCGATCGGCTGCACGATCGTGAGCGCTCGCGCGAACTCGGCCGCGCGGGCGGGTGTCGCGGGCAGCCCGGCCTCGTGCAGGCGGCGGCTGAGCGCCGCGGCCAGCGGGGGCAGGTCGAGCTCGACCGTCTCGACGCGCGACGCGGCGCGCTCAGTCACCGGCGCCCACGAACTGCTCGAGGCCCAGGGCGCGGACGACCTCCTGGTCCTCGCTGTATTTGAGTACCGAGCCGAGCGTGCGCTCGGCGGCCGCACCGTCGAGGCGCTCGATTCCGAGCAGGCTGAGCGCCGCGAGCCAGTCGATCGCCTCGGCGATCCCGGGCGGCTTCTGGATGTCGCTCTCGCGCATCCGCGCCACGGCGGTCGCGACGGCGACGGCGAGCGTCTCCGATGACCCACGCACCCGGCGGCGGACGATCTCGACCTCCCGCTCGCGGCTCGGATAGGGGATCCAGTGGTAGAGGCAGCGCCGCTTGACCGCGTCGTGGAGGTCGCGAGTGCGGTTGGAGGTCAACACGATCACCGGCGGGTGCGTGGCGCGGATCGTGCCCAGCTCGGGGATCGTCACGCTCGCCTCGGCGAGCAGCTCGAGCAGGAAGGCCTCGAACTCGTCGTCGGCGCGGTCGATCTCGTCGATCAAGAGGACCGCCGGCCGCGGTCCGGGGTGCTCGAGCGCGCGCAGCAGCGGCCGGCTGATCAGATACTCGCGGCCGAACAGCTCCTGCTCGGAGAGCTCGCCCGCGCCCTCGCGCTCCTCGGCGAGGCGGATCGACAACAGCTGGCGCGGGTAGTTCCACTCATAGAGCGCCTCCGCGACGTCGATCCCCTCGTAGCACTGGAGGCGGATCAGCGGCGTGTCGAGGACTGACGCGAGCGCCTTGGCGGCCTCGGTCTTGCCAACACCCGGCTCGCCCTCGAGCAGCAATGGCTGGGGCAGGCGCAGGCTCAGGAACATCGACGTCGCGAGCGCCTCATCGACCAGGTAGTCGACCGCGCCGAGGCGCTGGGCGAGCGTCTCGACGTCTCCCGCGAGCGCGCTGATCTCCGTGGCCGGATCGCCGCTCACGCGCCGGCGCCCGCGTGCCGGCGCGCCTCGAACTGCGATCGACAGCCCTCGCAGCAGAACCAGTAGCGCTCCCCGTCGAGCTCCAGCGACAGCGTCGCGCCGCCGGCCGCGATCGTCATGCCGCAGATCGGATCGACGGCTGTCACGCTCGGCGCGTGGGCCGGCGCCGACCAGCCGCTCTGGCGGCGCGCCGCGATCAGCTTGGCGAGGATCGAGACCGCCACCTCCGCTGGCGTGCGCGCGCCGATGTCGATGCCGGCGGGCACGTCGATCGACTCGAGCAGCTCGGAGGGGACGCCGTCGGCGCGAAGCTCGGCGATCACGCCGCCGCCGCGCGGGCGGCTCGCGACCAGCCCGACGTAGGGGACACCCGCCTCCAACGCGGCGCGCAGCAGCGTGAGCTCGTCGCGGCCGTGGCTGGCGACGACGACGCCGAGCGCGCCCACGACCGGCGTTCCTTCCGCGACGGCGTCGAAGCCGATTTCGGCGGCGAGGCGGCGAAGCGCCGCGGCGATCGGCGTCTCGCCGGCCACAACGACGCGCGGCGCGGGCAGGACCGGCTCGAGGAATACCTCGATCTCACCCCCCGACAGGCAGGGATTCTGCACGGTCACCACTCCCTCCTCGCGGGACACCTCCTCGGCGGCCTGTTCGGGCATCGACGTCGCCGCGACGCCGTCGAACGGCACGATGCGCAGCAGCAGCGGCTCGCCCGTCTCGATCGCCGACAGCGCATAGGCGCGCACGCTGTGCTCCGCGCAGGATCCGCCGACGAAACCCTCGATCGTCCCGTCGGCGAGCACGATCGCCGCGTCGCCGGCGTGGGCGCTGGCGGGCCGGCGGGCTCGCACCACCGTGGCGATGACGAAAGCGACTCGCTGGGCGCCGAGCTCGTGCGCCCGCCGCGAGGCGGCGGCGGAGATCATTGCGGAGGCTCGGGCCGGCCCTGCATCGCCGCCCACACGCGCGCGGGGGTGCAGGGCATGTCGATGTGGTCGACGCCGTGCGTCTCGTGCAGTGCGTCGATCACGGCGTTGACGATCGCGGGCGGCGAGCCAACGTTCGGCGACTCCCCGACGCCCTTGGCCCCGAGCGGGTGGTGGGGGCACGGGGTGACGGTCTCGCCGAGCTCGAAGTCCGGACATTCGAGCGCGGTCGGGATCAGGTAGTCCATGAACGACGAGTTGAGGCAGTTGCCCTCCTCGTCGAAGGTGATGACCTCCATCAGCGCGATGCCGACGCCCTCGGCGAGGCCGCCATGGATCTGCCCCTCGACGATCATCGGGTTGATCCGCACGCCGCAGTCGTCGACGGCGATGAAGCGGCGCACCTTGACGGCGGCGGTGTCGGGATCGATGTCGACGACCGCGATGTAGGCCCCGTAGGGGTAGGTCAGGTTGGGCGGGTCATAGATCACCTGCGCATCGAGGCCGCCCTCCATGCCGGCCGGAAGCGACTCGCCGCTGTAGGCGCGAAGCGCGATGTCCTCGATCATCGCCCCCTTCTCGGGGTCGCCCTTGACGTACCAGCGGCCCTTCTCCCAGGCGAGGTCCTCGGGACGCGCCTCGAGCATCGTGGCGGCGATCGCACGCGCCTTGTCGCGGACCTTGCGCGAGACGACCGCGACGGCCGCGCCCGAGACCGGTGTCGAGCGGCTGCCGTACGTGCCGAGCCCGTACGGCGAGCGGTCGGTGTCGCCGTAGCGGACCTCGACGTCCTCCGGCGGGATACCGAGCTCCTCGGCGACGATCTGAGCGAAGGTCGTCTCGTGGCCCTGCCCCTGCGTCTGGGCGCTGATCGACACGACGGCCTTTCCGGACGGGTGGATCCGCAGGTCGGCGCCGTCGTTCATCGCCAGGCCGAGGATGTCCATGTGCTTGCGCGGGCCGGCGCCGACGCCCTCGGTGAAGAACGCCACGCCGATCCCCATCAGCTCGCCGCGGGCGCGCTTTGCGGCCTGCTCGCGCCGCAGCTCCTCGTAGCCCGCGATGTCCATCGCGACGCGCATCGTCTCGGCGTAGTTGCCCGAATCATAGGTCCAGCCGGTCGTCGTCTCATACGGGAACTGCTCGGGCTTGATGAAGCTGCGCATCCGAAGCTCGATCGGGTCGGCCCCCATCTCCATCGCCAGCGCGTCGACCATCCGCTCGACGAGGTAGACGGCTTCGGTGATGCGGAAGGAGCAGCGGTAGGCGACGCCGCCGGGAGCCTTGTTGGTATAGACGGCCTTGACCTTGACGTGCGAGGCCGCCAGGTCGTAGGAGCCGCAGACGATGTGGAAGAAGCCGGCCGGGAACTTCGTCGGCTGCGCGGTGCTGTCGAAGGCGCCGTGGTCGGCGATCACATCGACGCGCAGACCCGTGATCTTGCCGTCCTTCGAGCACATCTCGGCGTGCATGACGTAGTCGCGCGCGAAGCCGGTCGACATCAGGTTCTCCGAGCGGTTCTCGATCCACTTGACCGGCACGCCGGCGACGATCGAGCCGGCGATCGCGCAGACATAGCCGGGATAGACCGGCACCTTGTTTCCGAAGCCGCCACCGATGTCGTTGCAGCGGATGCGGATCATGTGCTCGGCGAGACCGGCAACATGGGCGTAGACGGTGCGATGCGCGTGCGGCGCCTGGTTGCCGTTGTAGATGTCGAGCTGACCGGTCTTGGGGTTGAAGTCGGCGATGATCCCGCAGGTCTCAAGCGGCGCCGGGTGACAGCGCGGGTAGATGATGTCGCGGGTCACGATCGTGTCGGCCTCCGCGAAGGCTGCGTCGGTCGCCTCCTCGTCGCCGGCCTCCCAGGTCGGGCTCGCGAGGTTGTCGACCTGGCCGGTCTTGTCGTCGCGGATCAGCGGCGCGTCTTCGTCGAGCGCCCGGCGGGCGTTGACGACCGCCGGAAGCGGGTCGTACTCGACGTCGATCAGCGCGAGCGCGTCGTTGGCCGTGTACTCGTCGGTCGCGATCACGAAGGCGACCTCCTGGCCCTGGAAGCGGACCTTGTCGCCGGCGAGGACGGCCTGCGTGTCGTAGGAGATCGTCGGCATCCAGGCGAGGCCGAGCGTTTCGAGGTCCTTCGCGGTGACGACGGCCGCGACGCCCGGGTGGGCGAGCGCGCGCGAGGTGTCGATCGACACGATGCGCGCGTGCGCGAACGGGCTGCGCAGCACCGCGCCGTGAACCATCCCGGGGAGGCGGATGTCATCGAGGTAGTTGCCCCTGCCGCGGATGAAGCGCGCGTCCTCCTTGCGCTTGAGGCGCCCGAAGCCGATCGGCCGCTCGGCGCTCGGGCTCGGAAGGTTCTCGACGGTCGCCATGCTCAGACCTCCTGCCTCGAATGCTCGGCCGCCCAGCGGATCGCGGCGACGATGTTCTTGTAGCCGGTGCAGCGGCAGATCGCTCCGGAGATCGCGGTGCGGATCTCATGCTCAGTCGGGTCGGGGTTCTGGTCGAGCAGCGCTCGAGCCGTCATCAGCATCCCGGGCGTGCAGAAGCCGCAGTGCAGCGCGTGCGTCTCGTGGAAGCCCTGTTGCACCGGATCGAGGACGCCGTCGACCTCGAGGGACTCGACGGTGCGGATCTCATGCCCCTCGCACATCACCGCGAGCGTCGTGCAGGACTTGATCGGCGTGCCGTCCATCAGCACCACGCAGGCGCCGCAGTTGGATGTGTCGCAGCCCCAGTGGGTGCCGGTCAGCCCGGGGGTGTCGCGGATGAAGTGGACGAGCAGCGTGCGCGCCTCGACGTCGCGGGCAACGCGTTCACCGTTGATCTCGATCGAGAGCTCCACGCTCAGGCCTCCTGGTGTAGCGCTCGGGCCACCGCGCGGCGCAGGGCACGCCCCGTCAGGACACCCGCGAGATGGCGCTTGTAATCGACGGGTCCGCGGCCGTCGGACATCGGCGAGCAGTCGGACGCGGCGATCTCGCCGGCCTGCGCGATCAGATCATCCGAGGGCGGCTTTCCGCGCAGCAGCTCCTCGGCCCGCGACAGGTGGATCGTCGTCAGGCCGACGGCGCCCAGGGCGACACCGGCGTCGGCGATGATCCCGCCGTCCATCCAGACCGCGACCGAGGCGGCGGCGATCGCCCAGTCTCCCGCCCGACGCTCGAGCTTCTCGTGCGCGCTGCCCGCGGCGGCGCGCAGCGGGAGGCGGATCTCGGTGAGGATCTCGCCGTCTGCGACGGCGGTCGTGTACGGGCCGAGGTGGAAATCGTCGATCGCCACGGTTCGAGCGCCGCCCGGCCCGTGGATCACGACCTTCGCCTTGCACGCCGTGCACACCGCCGAAAGGTCCTCGGCGGCGTCGGCCTGGCACAGCGAGCCCCCGATCGTGCCGCGGTTGCGAACGACGGGGTCGGCGATCACGTTCTCGGCGTCGCGAAAGATCGGGAAATGCTCAGCGAGCAGCTCTGAGTCGAGCAGCTCGGCGTGGCGCGTCAGGGCTCCGATCGCGATCTCATCGCCGTCCGCGCGGATGAAGGCGAGGGCGGTCAGGTCGTTGATGTCGACGAGGTGCTCGGGCGTGGCCAGGCGCAGCTTCATCATCGGCAGCAGGCTGTGACCGCCGGCGATCACGCGCGCGGAGGGGCCGAGCCTCTGAAGCGACGCGAGGGCGCCTTCGAGGCTCGTCGCGCGCTCGTACTCGAATGGCGCGGGCGTCTGCAAAACGGCTGCTCCTTTCCCCTCAGAGCCTAACGCCTAGGCTGCGTCGCGCCCGCGGGCCGGCATCCGCTTGCGCGGCGCGCCGATGTCCTCGCGCTGCTCGTATTGGACCGGGGCGTCAGCGCCGATCACGGGCGAGCGCGGCATCGCCGGCGGGCGGCCCTGGCGGACGTCTGGGTACAGCAGCCGCGCCGCAAGACTGCCGTACTCGACGTTGCGCAGCACCGGCCCGGCCGGGTTGGCGGTCGCGATCGGCGCCTCGCGCCCGAGCCGGGCGAGCGTAAGCGTCCCGCGCGTATAGACCTCGGCGATCCGTGGCGCCTTCGTCGTGGCGGCATCGGGGAAGTTGCGAAGGCCGGCCGCGCCCGCGCCCGCGTAGAGGCCGTCGAGGAGGCCGACCGCGTCAGTCATTCCGGCCTTCTTGACGAGCAACCCCTCGAGCGCGTCGACGCCGGCGTCCAGCTGCGCGTTGATCGCGGTGACGATCCCGTTGACGGGCTTGGTCTTCTCGAGGATCTCGCCGACGCTTGCGATCACGCGGTCGAGGCCGCGCGTGATGCGCTGGAGGGCGACGATCACCGAGACGAGATAGACGACGAGCGCGGCGACGATCAGCGCGACGCCGGCGATCGTCACGACACCGGCGGCCGAGATGGCGAGCGGCGTGGGCACCGTCAGACCCGCTCTGCGTCGTCGAGGATCACGTCGAGCGAGCCGCCGTATTCGGCGACGCCGGCGATCGTGCGCGTCGCCTGATCCTGGGTGGTAAAGAGCAGCGCGCCGGCGTCGAGGTCCTTGGATCCTGCCGCGGCCGCGCCGGCGATCGCCTCGACGCTCGGGACGATCGAGCCGGCGGCGCGCAGCGTGCGGTGGAGGAGCACGATCACGACGGGCAGCACGACGGCCACGAGCACGGCGTCGCCGACCCACCAGAGCGTCATCTCGGCCTCCGTTCGGCGACCACGGCGGCCTTGCCCGCGATGCCCGGCAGCGCGCCGAGGATCACGTCGAACTGCTCGTTGATTGCCGTGACGGCGGGCTCGAGCGGCTGTAGGTGGTCGGCCTCAACGCCCTTGAGCGCGGCGGCGAGCGTCGCGAGGCCCTCGGAGATCCTCGCGAGACCGGCGCGGACGCGGATCAGCGCGGCGGCGAGGACGGATATCACGATCACCGCGAGGATCACGCTGAGCAGGATCTGCAGGTGCGCCGTGCTCACGCCGCGTCGCCATATCCGTCGGTCAGCGCGTTCATGTAGCCGTCCTGCACGACGGCCTCATCGACGATCTGGCCGAGCACCGGAGCGGTCGCCTCGAGCTTGGGGATGTGCATCGTGTTGCCGGCCACTTTCACGGCCACCGCGAGCAGGCCGCCGACCGAGCGCTCGATGCTCGCGACGGCCTGGACCAGAACGCCGAGAAGGGCGGCGACGACGAGCGCGGCGGCAAGCCCGATGCCGAGCGCGAGCCACCAGAATCCGCTGCCGGAGAGGGCGATCACTTGCCCACCGCGACCTTGCGCAGTGCCCGCGCCGCATGCAGGATCCGCACGCCCGAGTCGTTGATCCGATCGATGCCTGCGAGCTCGGCGGTCTGCTCGAGCAGGACCCCGAGGGCGCCTTCCGCCGCCTTCGCCTGACCGGCGATGCGGCGGGCGAGGGCGACGATCGCGATGACGATCGCCGCGGCGATGGCGACGACCACGACGCCGATCACGAGGCCGACGGTCCAGGCGGTTGAGGCCAGCATCAGCACGACCCTCCGGGCTGCCTTTCAAACCGCTCGCCGGATCGTCTGCTCATGCCCTCTTACTCCTTCGCCGCCGGTCGCGGCGAGGATAACGCGCACCCCGGGGGCTGTCCAGGAGCCCGCCGACGGTCAGATCGGCTGCTCGGAGGGCAGCCAGTCGGGGGGTCGTGTCTTGGCCGCGGCGAGATCGAGCGCGGCCTCCATCAGGCGACCCGATGACAGCACGTGCTCGCGGGCGAGCACTCGAGCGCCCTCGGCGCTTCCGGCCGCGAGCGCCTCGCGGATCGCGCGGTGCTGCATGTCGTTGCGGGCGAACAGCTCGTCGAGCTCGCCGCGTGCGTTCCAGACGTGCTCGCCGATGAAGCTCCGGCGCGCGCTCTTGGCGAGCTGCTCGACGCGCGGCAGCGCCGCGATCTCATAGATCACGTCGTGGAAGGCGTGGTTGGCGCCCATCCAGCCGACAACGAGTGAGGAGTCGCGAAGGTCGCCGCTTCGCATCTGCCGGCGCAGGTCGAGCGTGAGCTCGGCGAAGCGCTCCTCGGCGGCATCCAGACGCGCCAGGTCTTCGGCGGTCATGCGGGGCGCCGCCTGCGAGGTTGCGAGCGCCTCGAGCTCGGCGCGGATCAGGAACGCCTCGCGCAGCTCGGCCGTCGAGATCGAGCGAACGCGGGCGCCGCGGTTGGGGAGCGCCGTGACGAGGCCCAGCGCCTCGAGGCGCTGGAGCGCCTCGCGTACGGGCGTGCGGCTGACGCCGAAACGCTCGCAGACGTGCTCCTGGCGGAGGACCTGCCCCTGGGGTATCGCACCCGAGACGATCTCGTCCTCGAGGATCCGGGCGACCTCGTCGGCCTTCGTGGACAGCCCCGGCACGGACCGAACGATATCACTCGGCTTGGATCCAGTTTCGTGACAAATGCAACCAAGACGGTGGGTGTAAACGCGATTACATATGCCCTTGACGGAGTAGCACGCCCCCGTTAGGATCCGAGTCTGTCCATTTTGGATCCGAGGAGTTGACCATGAGCACCATCGAGCGCCCCTACTCCGCCGAAGACGTCGAGCGCCTGCGCGGCTCGGTAGTCGTCGAGCACACCCTCGCCCGCCGCGGTGCGCTGCGTCTGCGCGAGCTGCTCGAGAGCGAGGAGTGGGTAGCGGCGCTCGGCGCGATGACCGGCGGCCAGGCGGTGCAGATGGTCAAGGCCGGCCTGACGGCGATCTATCTGTCGGGCTGGCAGGTCGCCGCCGACGCCAACATCGCGGGCCAGACCTATCCCGACCAGAGCCTATATCCGGCGACGAGCGCTCCGGCGCTCGTCAAGCGGATCAACAACGCCCTGCTTCGCGCCGACCAGATCGCGCACGCCGAGGGAGACGACTCAACCGACTGGCTCGCGCCGATCGTCGCCGACGCCGAGGCCGGGTTCGGCGGCCCGCTGAACGCCTTCGAGCTGATGAAGGCCTTCATCGAGGCCGGCGCCGCGGCGGTCCACTTCGAGGACCAGCTGTCGTCGGAGAAGAAGTGCGGCCATCTCGGTGGCAAGGTCCTCGTCCCCACCTCGCAGTTCATCCGCACGCTCTCGGCGGCGCGCCTGGCGGCCGACGTCCTGGACGTGCCGACGCTGCTGGTCGCCCGCACGGACGCCCTCTCGGCAACGCTGCTGACCAGCGACATAGACGAGTCCGACCGCGCGTTCTGCACCGGCGAGCGCACGCCCGAGGGATTCTTCCGCGTCAACGACGGGATCCTCGCCGCGGTCGCCCGCGGCCTGGCCTATGCGCCCCACGCCGACCTGCTGTGGTTTGAGACCTCGACGCCGGACATCGAGGAGGCCGAGACGTTCGCCCAGGCGATCCATGGCGCGTTCCCCGGCAAGCTGCTGGCCTACAACTGCTCGCCGTCGTTCAACTGGAGCCGGCATTTGTCGGCGTCGCAGATCGCGAGCTTCCAGAGCGACCTCGCGAAGCTTGGCTACCGCTTCCAGTTCGTGACGCTGGCCGGCTTCCACTCCCTGAACGCGTCGATGTTCGAGCTCGCGCGCGGCTACTCCCAGCGCGCGATGAGCGCCTACGTCGAGCTCCAAGAACGCGAATTCGCAGCCGAGGAGGACGGCTACACCGCCACACGCCACCAGCGCGAAGTCGGCTCCGGCTACTTCGACGCCGTCATCGAAGCGATCAGCGCCGGGACGAGCTCCACGCTCGCACTGCGCGGCTCAACCGAGGAAGCCCAGTTCCACGACGCCGCAAGGACGTAGGCGTCAGCGGCGGCGCGCTCGCCTTCCCGCGGGCGGCGCCGCCAATATCCTTGAGCCGCGATGGCCGGCGGCGCCGAAAGCCCTGATAGCGATCTGACGATCGCGCCGGTCGTCGGCGCCGGCGACACGCGCCGCTTCACCGATTCCGGGATCGAGGTCGCGGCGGCGTATGAGGCGCCGCAGCAGCCACCCCTGGCGGAGGCGCCGGGCGACTTTCCCTACACCCGCGGGATTCACGCCGAGATGTATCGCGAGCGGCTGTGGACGATGCGCCAATACGCCGGATACGCGTCGGCCGAGGAGTCGAACGCGCGCTACCGATACCTGCTCGCCCAGGGCTCGACGGGGTTGTCGATGGCCTTCGACCTTCCGACGCAGCTGGGTCTGGACTCCGATGACCCGCGGTCGGTCGGCGAGGTCGGCCGCACGGGCGTGGCGATCGACACGCTCGATGACATGCGGACCGCTTTCGCCGCGATCCCGCTCGAAGCGGTCTCCGTGTCGATGACGATCAACGCCCCGGCCGGCGTGCTGCTGTGCCTGTATGAGCTGGTCGCCGAGGAGCAGGGCGTCGCGCCCGAGGCGCTCCGCGGCACTTCTCAGAACGACATCCTCAAGGAGTACATCGCGCGCGGGAACTACATCTACCCGCCCGCGCCGTCGATGCGGCTGACGACCGACCTCTTCGCCTACTGCGCGGAGCGCCTGCCGCAGTGGAACACGATCTCGATCAGCGGCTACCACTACCGCGAGAAGGGCGCCTCGGCGGTCCAGGAGGTTGCCTTCACGCTGGCGAGCGGGATCGCCTACGTCGACGCGGCGATCGCGACCGGCCTCGAGGTCGACGACTTCGCTCCGCGCCTGGCGTTCTTCTTCAACGCCCACAACAACGTCTTCCAGGAGGTCGCCAAGTTCCGCGCCGCACGGCGGATGTGGGCTCAGATCATGCGCGAGCGCTTCGGCGCCCGCGACCCCCGCTCGCTGATGCTGCGCTTCCACACCCAGACCGGCGGCGTCACGTTGACGGCGCAGCAGCCGCACAACAACATCGTCCGCGTCGCGCTGCAGGCGTTCGCCGCCGTCTGCGGCGGGACGCAGTCGCTGCACACCAACGGCTACGACGAGGCGTTCGCGCTGCCGAGCGAGCACGCCGCGAAGCTCGCGCTGCGCACGCAGCAGGTGATCGCCTGCGAGTCCGGCGCGGCCGACACGGCCGACCCCTTCGCGGGCTCGTTCTTCATCGAGTCGCTGACCGACGAGATCGAGCGCCGCGCGGCGACGCTGATCGCGCGCGTCGACTCACTCGGCGGAGCGCTGGCCGCGATCGACTTCATCAGCTCAGAGATCGACGAGTCGGCCTGGAGCTACCAGCAGCGCTACGCGACCGGCCAGGACATCGTGGTCGGCGTGAACGGGTATCTGGATGAGGAGGATGAGGAGGGGTTCGGCGCGATCCTGCGCGTCGATCCACTGTCAGAGCGCCACCAGCTCGAACGCCTCGCCGCGTTCAAGCGCGACCGCGACTCAGAGCGCCTCGCGACACGACTCGCCGAGCTGCGCGACACCGCGACCGGCGATCGCAACCTCCTACCCGCGATCCGCGAAGCGCTGCGCGCGCGCGCAACGCTCGGCGAGGTCTGCGGCGCGCTGCGCGAGGTGTTCGGCAGCCACCGTCCCGGCTAGTCAGAAGACGGGCGCCTCGCGGTAGTCGCCCCAGACGTCCTGCAGGGCGGCGACGATCTCGCCCTCGCTGGCGTGCACGCGCGCGGCCTCGATCAGTCCCGGCATCAGGTTCTCGCGCTCGCGTGACGCCGACTGACGCAATGCGCCGAGCACGGTCTCGACGGCGTCGCCATCGCGGCTCGCGCGGACCGCCTGAAGGCGTTCGATCTGCTTGCGCTCGAGCCCGGGGTCGATGCGCAGCATCGGCGTCTGCTCCTCGTCGGCCTCGACGAAGCCGTTGACGCCGACGACGACGCGCCGGCCCGAGTCGATCTCCTGTTGGAGGCGGTAGGCGGCGTCGGCGATCTCGCGCTGGGGGTAGGCCTGCTTGACGGCCGCGACCATCCCGCCGAGTGCGTCGATCCGCGCGAAGTACTCATAGGCCAGCGCCTCGAGATGGTCGGTGAGGGCCTCGACGAAGTAGCTCCCCCCGAGCGGGTCGATCGTGTTCGTCACGCCGGTCTCGTGCGCGATCACCTGCTGGGTGCGAAGCGCCACCCGCGCCGCGTCCTCGGTCGGCAGCGCGAGCGCCTCGTCGAAGCTGTTCGTGTGCAGCGACTGCGTGCCTCCGAGCACCCCGGCGAGCGCCTCGATCGCGGTGCGCGCGATGTTGACGAGCGGCTGCTGCGCGGTCAGGCTCACACCGGCCGTCTGGGTGTGGAAGCGCATCAGCCACGAGCGCGGGTCGCGCGCGCCGTAGGTCTCGCGCAGCTCGCGTGCCCAGATCCGCCGCGCCGCGCGATATTTGGCGATCTCCTCGAAGAAGTCGATCTGGGCGTTGAAGAAGAAGCTCAGCCGCGGCGCGACGTCGTCGGGCGCGAGGCCGCGCTCGATCGCCTGCTCGAGGTATGTGAAGCCGTCCTTGAGCGTGAAGGCGAGCTCCTGCGCCGCGGTCGAGCCGGCCTCGCGGATGTGGTAGCCGCTGATCGAGATCGGGTGCCAGCGCGGCGTGTGCGCCGTGCACCACTCGACCATGTCCCCGAGCAGGCGCATCGCCGGGTCGATCGGGAAGCACCACTCCTTCTGAGCGATGTACTCCTTGAGGATGTCGGCCTGGATCGTTCCCGACAGCGCGCTCGCCGGCACCCCCGCGAGCTCGGCCGCCACAACGTAGTAGGCCAGCATGATCGCCGCGGGGGCGTTGATCGTCATCGACACGCTGACGGCGCCGAGATCGATCCCCTCGAACAGCCGGCGCATGTCATCGAGTGTGTCGAGGGCGACGCCCTCGCGGCCGACCTCGCCCAGCGAGCGCGGCGAGTCGGAGTCCAGCCCCATCAGCGAGGGCATGTCGAAGGCCGTGCTGAGACCGGTCTGGCCGTGATCGAGCAGGTAGTGGAAGCGCTCGTTGGTCTCCTCGGCGGTGCCGAAGCCGGCGAACTGGCGCATCGTCCAGAGGCGGCCCCGGTACATCGACGGGTAGACGCCGCGCGTGAACGGCGGCTGTCCGGGCAGCCCGATCCGCTCGGGGTGCTCGCCGACGTCAGCCGGCGTGTAGAGCGCCTTGATCGGCTCGCCGGAGAGCGTCGTGAACTGCGCGTCGCGCTCCGGTGTCGCCGCGTACGCCTCACTCCACGACTCCGGCATCAACGTGGACATCCGATAGTTGAAAGGTCGCATAGTTGGCGGCGGCTGTCAAACCAGCTACCGTGCCAGATGCATGACCGAGACGCTCGATGTTGTGGGAGTCGTCGGCGCCGGCTTCATGGGGTCGGGCATCGCGCAGTCGGCGGCGGCGGCGGGCAAGCGAGTGCTCCTGCATGAGCCGTCGACGGAGCCGCTCGATCGCTCGCGCGCGGCGCTCGAAGAGACGCTTGCGCGAGCCGTCGAGCGCGGCCGCGTCAGCGAGGATGAGGCCGCCGCCACCGGCGCGCGGATCACCTACACGACAACGCTCGAGGACCTCGACGCTGCGGGCGCCGTGATCGAAGCCGTCTACGAGGACCGCGACGTCAAGCGCGGCCTGTTCGCGCGACTCGACGAAGCGCTCCCGGGCGCGACATTCCTCGCATCGAACACATCCTCGATCCGCATCGAGGAGCTCGCGCAGGCGACGGCTCGACCCGAGCGCGTGGTCGGCCTGCACTTCTTCTCCCCCGTCCCGGTGATGAAGCTGGTCGAGATCGTCGCCTCGCCGCATACGGCGCCGGAGACCATCGCGGCCGCCGAGGGGCTCGCTCGCGAGATCGGCAAGGAGCCGGTCCGCGCGCCCGATCGCGCCGGCTTCGTCGTCAACGCGCTGCTGATTCCCTACCTCGCCGACGCGATCCGGATGCTCGAGCAGGGCCTCGCGAGCGCCGAGGACATCGATACGGGCATGACGCTCGGCTGCGGCCATCCGATGGGCCCGCTCGCGCTCTGCGACTTCATCGGCCTCGACGTCGTCGAGGCCGTCTGCGTGTCGCTGCATGAGGAGCTCGGCGAGGCTCGCTACGCGCCGCCGGAGCTGCTTCGCCGGCTGGTCGCCGACGGGCGGCTTGGGCGAAAGAGCGGCCACGGCTTCTACGACCACCCCAGCGCGGCGCGATGAGCCAGATCGCACCCGAGCTGCTCGAGCTGCGCGAGACGATCGCGCGGATCGCCACCGAGCGCATCGCCCCGCGCGCCGCCGAGATCGACCGCACCGCGACCTACCCGCAGGACATCCGCGAGCTGCTGGCGGCGAATGATGTCTTCGCGCTGCCATTCGCGAGCGAGTACGGCGGGACCGGGACGGGGACGCTGATGCTGCAGATGGCGGTCGAGGAGATCGCCCGCGCCGACGCCTCCTGCGCGCTGATGCTGATGGTCCAGGAGCTCGGCACCCTGCCGATCGCGCGCTTCGGCTCCGAGGAGCTGCGCCGGCGGTTCCTGCCGCGCTGCGCAACCGGCGAGCTGATCGCGGCCTTCGCGCTGTCCGAGGCCGAGGCGGGGTCGGACGCGGCCGCGATGCGGACATCGGCCGTCAAGGACGGCGAAGATTGGGTCATCAACGGGACGAAAGCCTGGATTTCGAACGCCGGCGTCGCCGACTTCTACGTCGTCTTCGCGGTCACCGACCGCGACTCGCGCCGCGTCACAGCGTTTCTCGTCGAGGCCGACCGTCCCGGCTTCTCGGTCGCCGGCTACGAGCACAAGCTCGGCATTCGCGGGTCCCCGACCGGGTCGCCGCGCTTGGAGGACGTCCGCGTACCGCCCGAGAACGTGATCGGCGAGGTCGGACGCGGAATGCGCGTCGCGCTCGGCACGCTCGAGCGCTCCCGGCTCGGCGCCGCGGCGCAGGCCGTGGGCATCGCCCAGGGTGCGACCGACCACGCCGTCGCCTACGCCCGCGAGCGGATCGCCTTCGGGCAGCCGATCATCGAGCTGCAGGGCATCCAGTTCAAGCTCGCCGACATGGCGACCGGCACCGCGGCGGCGCGGGCGCTGCTGTACGAGGCCTGCGAGCTCGCCGACCGCGAGCCGCCGCCCGCCGACCTCGGCGCGTTCACCTCGATGGCCAAGCTGTTTGCCTCAGACAACGCGATGCGCGTCACCGTCGAGGCGATCCAGGTGCTCGGCGGCTCCGGCTACGTCAACGACTACCCGCTCGAGCGGATGATGCGCGACGCGAAGATCACGCAGATCTACGAGGGCACGAACGAGATCCAGCGCGTCGTGATCGCGCGCCATCTCGCCGCTCAGCCGGGCAGCTCGTAGTCGCCGGCGCCCGAGCGAAGCGGCGTCAGCGACGCGAACAGGCGCTTGCAGGCGGCGTCGTCGAGCGGCTCCATGCCGAAGCGCGAGCTGTTCAGGCGTCGCGTGGCGCGCCGCGCGGCCGCGCGGCCCGATGTCGTGATCCGCGCGAGCACCGTGCGGCGGTCGCGGCCGTGGCCGACCCGCTCGACGTAGCCGCTCGCGGCAAGCTTGTCGATCACGTTCGTGACGCTCGCGCGGTGGACCTGGAGGCGGTCTGAGATCTTGCCGAGCGGAAGCTCGCCGCGGCGGCTGTAGAAGAGCAGCATCAGCGCCTCATAGCGGGGAAAGGTGAGATCGAGCGGCTCGAGCAGCTCGTTCAGTCGCGCCATGACGATCTGCTGGGCGCGCATGATCGAGGTGACGGCGGCCATGCTCGCCGTCGCCTCCGGCCCCCAGTGGACGTCCCATTGGCGGCGCGCCTCGGCGATCGGGTCAAACGGCAGCGTCATCGGAGCCCCAAGGCTAATGGCGACCGCGGCGCGCTAGTGAAGGAGCGCGGCGGCCAGCGCGCTCCACTCGGCGCGCGGGATCCCCGCCACGCCGACCGGCTGCAAGCAGACGTGGTCGGCGCCGGCAGCCAGGTGCTCGCGCGCCACCGCGGCGATCTGCTCCGCGCTCCCCTGGGGGACGATCTCATCGATCAGGCGGTCCGAACCCCCACCGCCGATGTCGCCGTCGTCGTAGCCGAAGCGCCGCAGGTTGCTGGTGTAGTTGCGAAGGCCGAGATAGAGCTCGGCGTAGGACCGCGCCTTGGCGCGCGCCGCGTCGCGATCCTCGTCGACCACGCATGCGAGCTCCGCCGCGATCAGCGCGTCGCCTCCCAGCAGCTCGCGCGCCGCGCGCGTGTGCTCGACGGGAACGAAGTAGGTGTGCGCGCCGACGCCGCGCTCGGCGCTGAAACGCAGCATTCCGGGCGCGAGCGCCGCCGCGGCGCGATGCTCTCGCGGCAGCGGCGAGCTCGCGGCATCCAGGCCGTCGAAGAAGCTGCGCATCTTGGCCAGTGGGGTCTCGTACTCGCTCGTCGCCTCGGGATGGCCGATGCCGATGCCGACGAGCAGCCGATCGGCGAATCCGGAGGCCGCCAGTTCCGCATATTCGGCGGCGAGGCCGGCCGGCTCGTACTGCCACACGTTGACGATCCCGGTCGCAACGGCGATCCGGTTGGTCGCATCGAGCAGCGGCCGAACCGAGGCAAGGCGCGGCGAGCCGCCGAGCCAGAACGTGCCATAGCCGAGGTCCTCAGCCATCCGCGCCGCCTCACCGGCGTTCTCCTCGCCGATGATGCGGTAGGCGGTCCAGACGCCGATCTCGCCGAGTTGCACGCGGACAGCCTACGGCCGGCGGCGGTCGGCGAGCAGCCACGACGCGGCGCCGCTCAGCGCCGCCGCGCCGAACACGGCGCGCCAGGCGCCGACACGCTTCGCGGCCGGGTGCGAACCCGCGAACGCCGCCGCGTAGACGCCTAGCAGCGCCGCGGCGCGGGGCTTGCCGACGGAAGCGCTCCAGCGGCGCGTGCACCACGCGCCGGCGGCGGCCAGCACGGCGCCGCCGAGCGGTCGCACGCCGGACTCGCGCGCGACGAGGTAGCCGGCTAGAAGCGATCCGGCGGCAACCGGCGCGGTGGCGATCTCGCGGCTCATACCGCGAAGGCTACGAGGTCAGATCGACAGCAGCGTCGACGTCGTGACCGTCGCACCCGACGCGTCGCTCCCGCGCACGCGAAGCCGGGTGTATCCGCTCGGGATCGAGAGCGCCGTCTCGAAGCCGCTGCGCGCGACGGCCGGCCGCGCCGTCAGATTGCCCGCCGTCGTCCCCACCAGCGGTGTCCAGTGGGCGACGCTCGTGTCGCCGTTCCAGCTGACATAGGCGGTGGTGTGCGTCGCGGCGCGCCGCGTCGCGACAGCGGGCGTGCCGGAGCCGTCGCTGTCCCATTGCATCCGGTAGGCGCGGTAGGAGATGTAGGCCTCGCCGAGGCGCGCGTCGAACAGAAGCTCGCCGTCGGGCGAGAACTCCGAGACGTAGGGCTGGGCGCCCCAGCCGACGAGCACGTTGCCGTTGGGCAGGACCTGGACGTTGCCCTGACTGTCGGCGAACGTCCGGCTCGGCCGGGTGTAGGCCCGCTTCAGCGACACGCTCCTGGCCGCCTCATCGACGCCCAGCAGCAGCGCGCGCGAAGCGCCGCTGCTGCCGTTGTCGAACAGCGTGATCGTGCCGTTGCCCTGGCGGCGCGCGTCGTGCTGCCAGGCGAACGCGGCGGCGGGGTCGATCGCGAAGTCGCTGTGCTTGCCGCCGAGGCGCCAGATGATCGCGCCGCTGCGGCGGTCGATCTTGTAGATCGTGTGGGTGTTGCGCGATGA
>DATBPB010000008.1:0-47612 GCA_036561565.1 Solirubrobacteraceae bacterium
ATCGGGGCGCCCGGATTTGAACCGGGGACCTCACCGACCCGAACGGTGCGCGCTACCAAGCTGCGCCACGCCCCGAGAGACGCCGCAGTATCCCACAGTCGAATCGGCCGCCATGGTGGCAAGTTCCACCCGCCGGCGGCCCGACGAATGACTGAGGGAGCACGGCGGACGCTCGACCGTGCGCGAATCCGGGCTTGTATCCGTCCTAACGAAGTTGTATATCTAGGCTCGGTCACGAAACAGGAGGGACGCACCGATGGCGAATCACCTGACGCCCACGGAGCTCGCGCGCGAAGCAGGCCTCGAACGCCGCGAAGTGATCTCCAAGTGCATGGAGATGGGCGTCCCGATCTTCCAAGGTCGGATCGATAAGGCCCTGTTCCTGGAAAACCTGCGGCGCCTCGCAGTGGTCCGCCAGCCGGTAGAGGCGTAGCCCTATCCCCGTCGCTCACGTGCCGGGGCTCCGGCACGTGAGCCGGGGTTTCCAGCCTCTGAATAGAAAGTCTCACCGGCGCTGAGCGGCGCTTCGCGCGCCTATCCTTGGGCGCGCGTGCGAACCCGCCCGACGATTCGGATCATCGCGCTCGCGGTGGCCCTGGCGACGATTCCCGCGGCGGCGCTCGCCGATTCAAACAGCGGCACGACCGGGCCGACCGGTGCGACCGGTCATACGGGCACGACCGGGGCGACCGGTAGCACCGGCCATCACGTCCCCCCGCCGCACCCGCCGCCGCCCAAGCCGACGCCCAAGCCCCCGCCGCTCCCGGCCGCGGAGATCGCGCATCTTCGCCGCGTTATGGCGGCGGCGATGAAGCCGCTCGGACCTCACTCGGGCGCCTACGCGGTCGACCTTCAGAACGGGCAGGTCCTCTTCGACGACGCCGCCGCCGTGCCGCGCAACCCAGCGTCGGTCGAGAAGCTGTACACGCTCACGACCGCGCTCGATCGCTTCGGTCTCGGCGGCACGCTCCAGACCGACGTCTACGGCACCGGCAAGCTCGAGCGGGACGGCCTCTACCGCGGGACGATCTACCTGCGTGGCGGGGGCGATCCGACGTTCGGCTCAGCCGCCTTCATCCGCGCCTACTACGGGGCGGGCACGAGCGTCCAGGCGCTCGCGCGGACGCTCGTCGAGCGGACGGGCATCAGCAAGATCAAGGGCTCCGTTGCGGGAGATGAGTCCTACTTCGACAGCCTGCGCGGCGGCCCGTCGACCGGCTTCGCGGTCGACCCCAACCTCGTCGGCCAGCTCTCGGCGCTCGCGTTCAACCGCGGCCAGACCGGCCGGCTCGGATCTCCGGCGGCCTACGCCGCGTTCGAGCTGGCCGGCGCGCTGCGCCGTCAGGGGGTGGTCGTCACGGGCCGCTCCCACGCCGCGATCGCCGACCTGCTCTCAGCCAAGCTGCTGGCGAGCATCGACTCGCCGCCGATGGCGACGCTCGCGAGGCTCACCGCGCTGCCTTCGGACGACTTCTTCGCCGAGATGATCCTCAAGGCACTCGGCGCTCGCTTCGGCACAGGGGGCACGACCGCCGCGGGCGCCGCGGTCGTCTCGCAGTTCCTGCGCACGATCCACCTCACACCGGCGGTCGCGGACGGATCGGGTCTCAGCCGCGCCGACCGCACAAGCCCGCTTGACGTCGTGACGCTGCTTCGCGACCTGAGCCCGGGCGGCCTCTCGAAGCTCCAGCCCCTCGGCGCCGCATTGCGCGACGCGCTGCCGGTCGTCAGCGAGAGCGGCACGCTTGCGATGCGGATGCACCACACCGCCGCCTCGGGTCGCTGCATCGCGAAGACCGGCACGCTGAGCGACGCATCCGACCTCGCGGGCTGGTGCAACGGCGTCTTTGCGTTCGCGTTCCTGATGAACCACGTCGACGTCTACGCCGCGCAGACCGCGCAGGACAGGATGACGATCGCGCTGGCGAAGCTCAGCGTCCCAGCAGCTTCAAAAGCGCCGGCTCGTCGATCACGCTGACGCCCAGGCGCTGCGCCTTCTCGAGCTTCGAACCGGCGCTCTCGCCCGCAACGAGGTAGTCGGTCTTCTTGGAGACCGAGCTCGACACCCTCCCTCCGGCGGCGATGATCAGCTCGGTCGCGACCTCGCGGGTCAGCGTGGGCAGCGTGCCCGTGAGGACGAACGTCAATCCCGCCAGCGCCCCGTCGCCGGGCGGCGGCCCGTCCTGGGCGAAGTGCAGCCCAGCCGCGCGCAACCGCTCGATCAGGTCGCGCATCGCGGGCTGATCGAGCTGCTCGCGGATCGAGACCGCCATCTTCGGACCGACGCCCTGCGTCTCTTCGATCTCGGCGGCGCTCGCAGCAAACAGGCGATCGATGTCGCGGAACTGCGACGCCAGATTGCGCCCGGTGACCTCCCCGACCTCCTCGATCCCGACCGCGAACAGGACCCGCGCGAACGGCCGTTCGCGCGACGCGTCGATCGCGGCGATCAGGCGGCCGGCCGACACCGCCGCGAAGCCGTCGAGCGAGAGCAGCTGCTCCTCGCGCAGGTTGTAGAGGTCGGCGGCGTCGCGCACCAGGCCACGGTCGAGCAGCACGCTGACCTGCTTCTCGCCGAGGCCGTCGATGTCCATCGCCCCGCGCGAGACGAAATGGCGAAGGAGCTGCCACTGGCGGCCCGGGCAGACGGGGTTGGGGCACTTCGTGAACACCGCACCCGCCGGCTTGACCGTCGGCGTGCGGCAGATCGGGCAGCGCTTGGGCACGCGCGGCGGCTTGTTGCGGTTGGGGTTCTCGACGGCGTGCGGCGCCGGCGAGACGACCTGCGGGATCACATCACCGGCGCGCAGGACGATCACCTCGTCACCCTCGCGGAGGTCCTTGCGCGCGAGGTCCTCCTCGTTGTGAAGCGTCGCCATCCGCACCGTCACGCCACTGACGCGCACCGCCTCGAGCTCGGCGAACGGGTGCAGGTCACCGAACTTGCCGACGTTCCAGTGGACCGCGATCAGCTTCGTCTTCGCCGTCGTCGGCGGGAACTTCCAGGCGACCGCCCAGCGGGGGTCGCGGCCGACCGATCCCAGCCGCCGCTGCAGCTCGAAGTCGGAGACCTTGACGACGACCCCGTCGATCTCGAAGTCGAGCGAGCCCCGGCGCGCGTGCCACTCGAGGCACTGCGCGACGACCGCCTCCTCATCGTCGAGCACGACGATCTCGCGGTTGACCGGGAAACCGCGGTCGCGCAGCCATTGGAGCACCTCCCACTGCCCGGGCAGAGACAGCCCCTCGACCGCGCCGATCGCGTAGGCCCACATCGACAGCGGTCGCTGCGCCGTCAGCGCCGGGTCGAGCTGCCGGATCGTCCCGGCCGCGGTGTTGCGGGGGTTCATGAACGTCGACAGACCGAGCTCGGCCTGGCGCTCGTTGAGGGCCTGGAAGTCGGGCAGCGAGATGTAGACCTCGCCTCGCACCTCAAGCAGCGCCGGCGCGTCCTCGATTCGCCGCGGGATCGAGGCGATCGTGCGCAGGTTGTGGGTGACCTCCTCGCCGATCTCTCCGTCGCCCCGCGTCGCGCCGCGCTCGAGGACCCCGTCGCGATAGATCAGCGAGATCGCGAGCCCGTCGATCTTCGGCTCGCAGACGAAGCGAAAGCGCGGGCTCGAGATCCCCTCGCGCGCCAGGTGCGAGCGCATCCGCGCCACCCACGCCCGCAGCTCCTCCTCCGAGCGCGCGTTGGCCAGCGACAGCATCGGCTGGAGGTGGCGCACCTTCTCGAGCCGGGAGACCGGCGCTCCGCCGGGGCGCTGCGTCGGCGAGTCGGGCGCGATGAGCTCGGGGTGCGCGTCCTCGATCGCGACGAGCTCCGAATAGAGGAGGTCGTACTCCTCGTCGCCGATCTCGGGATCGTCCTCGACGTAGTAGCGCCGCGCGTGGTAGGCGAGCACCTCGCGCAGCTCCGCCGCCCGCGCGGCCGGATCGCCCTGCTCGCTCACGCTTCGAGCAGCCGTCCGAGCTCGAGCCGCCTGAGCGCCTCAAGGCCCGGCTCGTGGGTGAGGTTGAAATGCAGCGGCGTCACGGCGATCTTCCCGCGCGCCACGGCGTACAGATCCGTTCCCGGTTCATCCTCGTAGCCGGGCGCGGTCCCGTAGATCCAGTAGCGGCGCCGTCCATCCTCCTCGGTGTCGAGGCGCAGCTCGTCGCGGTAGACGCGCTTACCAAGGTGCGTCACCTCGACGCCCGTCGGCTTGACACCCGGGACGTTGACGTTCAGCAGGGTGTGAGGCGGCAGTGGCGATGCGACGATCAACTCGGCGAGCGCGCGCACGAACCCGGCGGCCAGCGAGAAGTCGAACTTGCCCGGTTCGGCGAAGTCCATCTCGCCGGCGCGCGACTGCTGCGAGACGGCGATCGAGGGGATCCCGAGGATCACTCCCTCGAGCGCCGCGGCGACGGTTCCTGAGTAGGTGATGTCATCGCCCAGGTTCGAGCCGTGGTTGATCCCGGACACGACGAGGTCGGCCTCGAAGCCCTCGATCAGCCCGAGGTTGGCGAGGCGAACGCAGTCGACCGGCGTCCCGTCCGTGGCGTAACCGAGCGTCCCGTCGCCGAAGTCGACCTCTGTGACCCACAGCGGCCGCCGCGTCGTGATCGAGCGCGCCATCGCCGAACGGTTGCCGTCCGGCGCGATGACGACGAGGCGCACGTCCTCCAGCGAGAGCAGCGCGCGCCTCAGCGACTGGAGGCCGTCGGCCTCGATGCCATCGTCGTTGGTCAGCAGGACGCCGCGCACGAAAGCTCAGGATATTGGGCGCCTGGGTCAGTTCAGGCAGTAGGACACGCTCGCCAGGTACAGCCCGTGCGGAGGCGAGGTCGGGCCGGCGTCGCTGCGTGGTCGGCCCGCGAGCAGCTCGCGAAAGGACTCGAACGTGCGCCGGCCGCGAGCGACCTCGAGCATCGTTCCGACCAGCGCGCGGTTCATCTGGCGCATGAAGCTGTCGGCCTCGATCCAGAACGAGAGGATCTCGCCCTCCTCCCAGCGAGCGGAGATCACATCGCGCTCGAAGCGGACATGGTCGGTCTCGGTCGGCGTGAAGGCGGTGAAGTCGTGCGTTCCGACCAGCTCGCGCGCGCAGGCGTGGAGCGCTTCGACGTCGAGGCCGGCGGGCACCCACAGGGCTCGCCCCCGCTCGAACGGCGAGCGCACGGCGGAAGCGAGCACGCGATAGCAGTAGGTCCGGCTGCGCGCGCAGCGCCGCGCGTCAAACGACGCGTCGGCCGGCTCGCTCGCGAGGACCGACACGTCCGGCGGCAGCACGGAGTTCAGGCCCCGCGGATCGAGCGCCTCGTGGCGATAGCTGGCGACCTGGCCCCAGGCGTGCACGCCGCGATCGGTGCGACCGGCGACGCTCAGTCGCAGCGCGACGCCGAGGATCCGCTCGATCGCTCGCTCGAGCTCCTCCTGCACGCTGCGCTGCCCGGGTTGCCGTGCCCATCCGGCGAACGCGGTCCCGTCGTAGGCGATCGTGAGCTTTGTGACGGGGCCGCCGTCCATCCCCGCCGGCCGCTCAGACGAGCTCGAGCAGCACCATCTCCGTCGAGTCGCTGGCCCGCGGCCCGAGCTTCAGGATCCGCGTGTAGCCGCCGTTGCGCGACTCGTAGCGCGGCGCAACCACTTCGAAGAGCTGGTGGACGACCGAGCTGTCCTGGCCGAGCGCCGACAGCGCCTGCCGGCGAGCGTGCAGGTCGCCGCGCTTGGCCAGCGTGATCAGCTTCTCGAGCTCGGGCTTGACGGCCTTGGCCTTGGCCTCGGTCGTCTTGATCCGCTCGTGCTCGATGACCTCCTTGGAGAGGTTCGCGAGCAGCGACTTGCGATGCGCCGAATCGCGGCTCAGCTTGCCCCGCTTGCGCTGGTGGCGCATCCCGGTCTCAGTCCTCGCGCAGGCTCAGCCCGCGAGCCTCGAGCGTCTCGATGACCTCATCGATCGACTTCTTGCCGAAGTTTGGGATCGCGTTGAGCTCGGCCTCGGATTTCGAGATCAGGTCGCCGACGGTCTGGATGCCCGCGCGCTTGAGGCAGTTGTAGGAGCGCACGCCCAGCTCGAGCTCCTCGATCAGGATCCCCCACTCCTCGCCCTGCAGGGCGAGCGGCGTCACGCCGCCGGCGCCGGCGAGGCCCCCGTCGAGCTGTCCGGCAGGTCCGGCGCGCAGCTCCTCGATGCGGTCCTCGTCGGTGAAGATCGCGAGCTGTGAGATGAGCAGCTCCGCGGCCTCGCGGAGCGCCGCCTGCGGGTCGACCGAGCCGTCGGTCTCGATGTCGAGCGTCAGCTTGTCGAAGTCCGTGCGCTGCCCGACACGGGCCTGCTCGACGGCGTAGGCGACGCGGCGGACCGGTGAGAAGATCGAGTCGATCGGAATCACGCCGATCGGCTGGTCGGGCGACTTGTTGTCCTCGGCCGGCCGGTAACCGCGGCCGCGGCCGATCGTCAGGTAGAGCTCGAGCCGCGCCTTCTTGTCGAGCGTCGCGATGTGAACCTCGGGGTTGAGGATCTCGACGCCCGAAGGCAGGTCGATGTCGGCGGCCGTGATGTCGCCCGGGCCGGTGGCCACGAGGGCAGCCTCGATCTCGCTCGCGTCGGAGTGCATCCGGCAGACGATGCCCTTGAGGTTGAGGACGATGTCGGTGACGTCCTCCTTCACCCCGCTGATCGTCGAGAACTCGTGCGCAACGCCTTCGATTCGCACGCTCGTCACCGCGGCGCCGGCCAGCGATGACAGCAGCACGCGCCGCAGGGAGTTGCCGAACGTGTAGCCGAACCCGCGGTCGAGCGGCTCGATTACGAACGAGCCACGGTTCTCCTCGACGGATTCACTCGTGATCCGGGGGATTTGAAAGTCAAGCATCGGGGTCCTAACGTCGTCGTGTTCTGAAAGCTCGTTGCCCGGCCCGCACGCCGGGGGCGGAGCGGCTTCGCTACTTGGAGTACAGCTCGACGATGAGCTGCTCCTGCACGGGCGCCGCGACCTCACGGCGCTCCGGCTTGCGCAGGACCTTTGCGGTCAGGCCATCGTGATCGGCCTGAAGCCATGCCGGCACCTGGCCGGTGAGCTCGGTCGCGTCACGGATGACCTGTTGCGCCGGCGTGCCCGCCTTGACGGCGATCACGTCTCCCGGCCGCACCTGGTAGGAGGGGATGTCGACGCGGCGGCCATTGACGGTCCAATGCCCGTGACGCACCAGCTGACGGGCCTGGCGTCGTGAAGCCGCGAAGCCGAGCCGCACAAGCACGTTGTCCAGGCGGCACTCGAGCAGCGTCAGCAGGTTCTCGCCGGTGATCCCCGGCTGGCGCGACGCCTTCTCGTAGTAGCCGCGGAACTGCTTCTCGAGCAGGCCGTAGTAGCGGCGCGCCTTCTGCTTCTCGCGAAGCTGGAGGCGGTACTCGCTCTGCTTCTGGCGCCCGCGCCCGTGCTCGCCCGGCGGGTATGAGCGCCGCTCGACGCCGCACTTGTCCGTCAGGCAGCGCTCGCCCTTGAGGAACAGCTTCTGGCCCTCGCGGCGGCACTGCTTGCACTGCGGTGAGGTGTCGCGTGCCACGCCGTCCGCCTAGACACGCCGCCGCTTGCGGGGGCGGCAGCCGTTGTGGGCCTGTGGCGTGACGTCCTTCACGCCCGTGACGTCGAGCCCGGCCGCCTGGAGCGAGCGGATTGCCGTCTCGCGCCCGGATCCGGGTCCCTTCACGAAGACTTCGACCTTCTGGAGCCCCTGCTCGATGCCCTTGCGCGCCGCCGCATCAGCGGTGACCTGCGCGGCGAAGGGGGTCGATTTGCGCGAGCCCTTGAAGCCCGCGCCGCCGGCTGACTCCCAGGCGATCACGTTGCCCTGCTGGTCGGTCAGCGACACGATCGTGTTGTTGAACGACGTCTTGATGTGGGCCTGGCCGACAGGGATGTTCTTGCGGACCTTGCGGCGGCCGCGTGCGGGGCGTCTCGGTGCAGGCATCTACTTCTTGCCGGCCTTCTTCTTGCCGGCGACCTGCATGCGGCGCGGGCCCTTGCGAGTGCGCGCGTTGGTCTTGGTCTTCTGCCCGCGAACCGGCAGGCCGCGGCGGTGGCGCACCCCGCGGTAGCAGCCGATCTCGGTCAGGCGCTTGATGTCCTGCGAGCGCTCGCGCCGCAGGTCGCCTTCGACCGTCAGCTCGCGGTCGATCGCGTCGCGAAGCTTCCCGACCTCCTCCTCCGTCAGATCGCGGACGTAGGTGTCGGGCGAGATGCTCGTCTCCGACAGCAGCCGGCCGGCGGTCGGGCGACCGACCCCGTAGATGTAGGTCAGGCCGATCTCGACGCGCTTGTTGAGCGGCAGGTTGATCCCCGCGATACGTGCCATCGCGCTAGCCCTGCCGCTGCTTGTGGCGCGGGTTCTTGCAGATGACGAGCACCACGCCGTGGCGGCGGACGATCTTGCACTTCTCACACATCGGCTTGACCGACGGTCGTACCTTCATGACGCCTTTCGGATGGATCCGAACGAGTCGGCTCTGGCAGCCGGGCCGGCTGCCGCTACCGCCCGCGGATTACGCACGTCGAGCCCGGGTCAGCTGACCCGAGCGCGACCCCGCATGTTACCAACTACGGACTCCTCGTCGTCGTCACGGTGCCACGGCGTCAGGACGCGCGGGCCCTCGGCGGTGATCGCGACGGTGAACTCGAAGTGCGCCGTCAGCGAGCCGTCCTGGGAGTAGATCGCCCAGCCGTCGGTCCCGATTCGCACCGCGTGCCCACCGGCGGTCGTCATCGGCTCGATCGCGAGCACCATCCCCTCGAGCAGGCGCGGGCCCGTGCCCGCCTCGCCGAAGTTCGGGATCTGCGGATCCTCGTGCATCTTGCGTCCGACGCCGTGCCCAACGAGCGTGCGCACGATCGCCAGGCCGGCGCCCTCCGCGGAGGCCTGGATCGCGTGCGAGACGTCGCCGAGCCGATTGCCGGCCAGGCACTGCTCGATCCCGGCGTGCAACGACGCCTCCGTTCCCGCGAGCAGCTTCTGGGCGATCGGGCCGACCGCCCCGACGGGGAACGTCCGCGCCGCGTCGGCGACCCAGCCGTCGAGCGTCACGCCGACGTCGAGTGACAGCAGGTCCCCGCGCTCGAGCGCGTAGGGCCCGGGAATGCCATGCACGACCATCGAGTTCGGCGAGGCGCAGATCGACGCCGGGAAGCCGCGGTATCCCTTGAAGGTCGGCACGCCACCCTGCGAGCGGATGTAGCGCTCGGCGGCTTCATCGAGGTCGGCCGTCGTCACGCCCGGGCGGACGGCTCGCTCGAGCAGGCGCAGCGTGCGGACCACGATCGCGCCGGCGGCGGCGATCTTCTCGATCTCCTCAGCGCTCTTGCGAATGATCAAAGGTCCTCCTCGAGGCGCAGCGTGGCGAGCGTCGCACGGATGTGATCGTGGACGTCGGAGGGCGGGCGCGTGCCGTCGAAGCGGCAGAGCAGGCCGAGCTCGTCGTAGTAGGCGATCAGCGGCTCGGTCTGGGCGTGGTACACGGCGAGCCGGTTGCGCACCGTCTCCTCGCGGTCGTCGTCGCGCTGGTCGAGCTCCGAGCCGTCGATGTCGCAGCGGCCGTCGTTCTTCGGCGGGTCGAAGTCCACGTGGTAGACGTGCCCCTGCTTGCGACACAGCCGCCGTCCTGAGATCCGCGCGACGACCAGATCGTCCGGAGCGTCGAGCAGCAGCGTCGCCGTCAGCCGGCGCTCACCCGCTTCGAGCCTCACGCCGAGCGCGTCGGCCTGCTCGATCGTGCGCGGGAAGCCGTCGAGGAGGAAGCCGTCGCGCGCATCGTCGGAGCCGATGCGTTCGAGGATCACGCCGATCACGACTTCGTCGGGCACGAGCTCGCCGGCGTCCATGTACTTCTTGGCGAGCAGCCCGAGCTCGGTCTGCGCCTCGCGCGCGGCGCGCAGGATGTCGCCGGTCGCGATGTGTGGCAGCCCGAAGTCCTCCGTCAGGAGTGCCGCCTGCGTGCCCTTGCCGGCCCCCGGTGGGCCGAGCAGGATCAGGTTGAGTTCGGACATGAAATTCTGCCGCCGGGCGACCGTGGCCGGCGAGGCGGCGAAGCGTAGCGGCTCGCCCAGGCGCTAGGTCTTCAGGAAGCCCTCGTAGTTGCGCATCATGAGCTGGGCCTCGAGCTGCTTCATCGTGTCGAGCGCTACGCCGATCACGATGATGATCGAGGTGCCGCCGAAGTTGAAGTTCTCCCCGGTGCGGGCGTAGACGATCGCCGGCAGCGCCGCGACGGCCGCGAGGTAGAGCGCACCCGGGAAGGTGAGGCGGGCGAGGATCTGGTCGAGGAACTCCGCCGTCGGGCGGCCGGGTCTCACGCCGGGGATGAACCCGCCGTACTTCTTGAGGTTGTCGGCCTGCTCGACGGGGTTGAAGGTGACCGCCGTATAGAAGTAGGTGAAGACGATGATCAGGATCGCCTCGCCGAGGATGTAGTGCCAGCCGCTCGGGGAGAAGAAGCTCTGAAGCCAGTTGCTCTTGATGAGCTGGCCGATCGTCGGCGGGAAGGCCATCAGCGAGGCGGCGAAGATGACCGGGATGACGCCGGCCATGTTGACGCGCAGCGGGAGATACGTCTGCCCGCCCGAGGTCATGCGCCGGCCCACGACGCGCTTGGCGTATTGCACCGGGATTCGCCGCTGACCCTCCTGCACGAAGACGACGGCCGCGACGACGGCGAGCACCAGGAACGGCAGAACGACCTTGAAGACCTGGTTGTTGCTGTTGTACCAGGTCTGCGCCGCCCCGGGCAGACGCGAGACGATGTTCGCGAAGATCATCAGCGAGATGCCGTTGCCGATGCCGTGCTGCGTGATCAGCTCGCCCATCCACATCACCACCACGGTTCCCGCCGTCAGCGAGATCACGATCAGGAAGACGTGCTGGAGATCGAAGCTCGGGATGATCGCGCCGGACTGACTCGTCGAGATCGAGTGGAACAGGAACACGTAGCCGATCGACTGCGCGAAGGCGAGGCCGACGGTGAGGTAGCGGGTGTACTGCGTGAGGCGGGCCTGGCCGACCTCACCCTCTTGGCGCAGCTTCTCCAGCGAGGGCACCACGACCTGAAGCAGCTGGACGATGATCGAGGCCGTGATGTAGGGCATGATCCCCAGCGCGAAGACCGCCATCTGCCCCAGCGCGCCGCCCGAGAACAGGTTCAGGAAGCTGAAGATCCCGGAGCCGGTCAGCGACGCGTTGCCCTTGATCGCGCTGACGTTGACGCCCGGCACGTAGAGGTGGGCGCCCAGCCGGTACAGCAGCAGGATGAACGCCGTGAAGCCGATCTTCCGGCGAATGTCCCGGACGGTCAGCGCAGAGAGGATCGTGTTGATCATCGAGACCCCAGCGGCAGTCTAGATGGTCGGTTACTTCTCAATCAGAACGCAGGTGCCGCCGGCCGCCTCGATGCGCTGGCGTGCCGTCGCGCTGAAAGCGTGGGCGTGGACGGTGAGACCCTTGCCGATCTCGCCGCGGGCGAGGATCTTGACGGGGATCTTCTTGCGGGTGCCGAGGCCGGCGCCGCGCAGCGCCTCGAGCGTCACTTCGGCGCCCGCTTCGAAGCGCGCATCGAGGTCCTCGAGGTTGACCGGCTGCGTGTGCGTGCGAAACGGCTCGAACGGCATCGATTGCTTCTTCGTCGGTCCGCGCAGCTTGCGCATCCGCATATGGATCGGCATCTGACCGCCCTCGAAGCGCGCCCGGTCCTTGGCGCCGGAGCGTGAGCCGTAACCCTTCTGGCCCCGCCCCGACGTCTTGCCGGTCCCCGAGCCCTCGCCGCGACCGACGCGCTTGCGCGGTCGCCTGCTGCCGGGGGCGGGACGCAGCGAATGCAGGCCGATCCACTCGGTGGGGGCCTGCTCCTCCTCGGGCTTGGCGGCGGGGCGCTTGGCCGCCGGGCTCACCTGGAGGCCTCCTCGGAGGCGACAGACACGAGGTGGCGCACGGCGTGCAGCATCCCGCGCGCCTGCGGCGTGTCCTCGACCTCGACGGTGTGGCCGATCCTGCGCAGGCCGAGCGAGCGCAGTGTCGCGATCTGGCGCTTGTTCGAGCCGTTGCGCGAGCGGTGCTGTGTGACGGTGAGCTTGCTCATGCGCCGGCCGTCGCGCCGCCATCGCCCGCGCCCTCCGCCGGGGCCTCCTCGGCGACGACCTCGCGCTTGTCGACCAGGCCTAGGACCTGCGCGACGCTCAGGCCGCGGAGCTTTGCGACCTCGGCGGGTGTGCGAAGGCCCTGCAGGCCGTCGACGGTGGCCTTGACGAGGTTGATCGGGTTCTGCGAGCCGAGGCTCTTGGAGAGGATGTCGTGGATGCCGGCCAGCTCGAGGACCGCGCGCACGCCGCCACCGGCGATGACCCCCGTGCCGGGCGCCGCGGGCTTGAGGAAGACGCGTCCGGCGCCGAAGCAGCCCGTCGTCTCGTGCGTGATCGTCGAGCCGTGCTTGGGGACCCGGAACAGCGACTTCTTGGCCGCCTCGACGCCCTTTTGGATCGCGAGCGGGACCTCGTTGGCCTTGCCGTAGCCGACGCCGACGATCTCGCGCTCGTCGCCGACGACGACGAGCGCCGTGAACGAGAAGCGCCGGCCGCCCTTGACGACCTTGGCGACGCGATTGATCTCGACGACTCGCTCCTGGAGGTCGAGTCCGGCTGGGCTGACTGTTCTGTCGATGCGCATGGTGGAAGTCGCGAAGGGTAGCTCAGAGCGTGAGGCCGGCTTCGCGCGCTCCCTCCGCGAGCGCCTTGACCTGGCCGTGGTACTGGTAGCCGCCGCGGTCGAAGACCGCCCTCTTGATACCGGCCGCCTGGGCGCGTTGCGCAAGCAGCTCGCCGGCCTTCGTCGCCCGCGCAGCCGTGCCGAGCGCGCGAAGGTCGGGCTCGGTCCAGTTGACGGCGGCAATCGTGCGGCCTGCCACGTCGTCGATCAGCTGCGCCGAGATGCCGCGGTTGGAGCGGAACACGGACACGCGCGGACGCTCGGCGGTGCCGGAGACCTTCGCGCGAACGCGGCGGCGCCGGCGCAGCCGGCGAGCTTCCTTGGTCAGGACGGTCATGCGCGCTTGCCGACCTTGCGAGCGACGACCTCGCCCTCGTAGCGAATCCCCTTGCCCTTGTAGGGCTCGGGCGGTCGCTGCTTGCGGATATAGGCGGCCATCTCCCCGACCTGCTGCTTGGAGATGCCGCGCACGACCACGCGCGTCGGCTGGGGGACCTCGAACTCGATGCCCTCCGGCGCGACGACGCTGACCGAGTGGGAGTAGCCGATCGCAAGCTCGAGGTCGCGGCCGCGCAGCTGCGCGCGGTAGCCGACACCCTGGATCTCGAGGCGCTTCTCGTAGCCGTCGGTCACCCCGATCACCATGTTCGCGACGAGCGTCCGCGTCAGGCCGTGGAGCGCGCGGTGCTCGCCGCGGTCCGTCGGACGGGTGACGACAAGCTGGTCCTCATCGCGCGCGACGTTGATGTCGCGCGGAATCCGTTCCTGAAGCGTTCCCTTGGGGCCGGCGACGCGCACGAGCTCGGGCTCGATCGTGACCTCGACTCCGCTGGGCACCGGGATCGGCGCCCGGCCGATGCGCGACATCACCACACCTCCGCGACGACTTCGCCGCCGACGCCCGCCGCGCGCGCCTCGTGGCCGGTCATCACGCCGCTCGAGGTGGACACGATCGCCGTGCCCATCCCGCCCTGAACGCGCGGGATGTGCTTTGCGTCGACATACGTGCGACGCCCGGGACGCGACACGCGGCGCAGCCCCGAGATCGCCGAGCGGCGCGAGTCGTCGTAGCGCAGGCGGATCTGGAGCACCTCTCCCGGCGCGTCGGTCGCGGCCTCGACGCTGTAGGCGTCGATGTAACCCTGCTCGGCGAGGATCCGAGCCAGCTCGGCCTTGACGCGCGAGGCAGGCATCAGCACCGTCTCGTGCGAGGCGTGGATCGCGTTGCGAATGCGCGTCAGGAAGTCGGCTATCGGATCTGTCATCGACATTGCTGTGCTCCGGTCACCACGAGGACTTCGTCATGCCGGGGATCTGCCCCTGGTGCGCCATCTCGCGCAGGCAGATACGGCACAGACCGAACTTGCGGTACACCGCGCGGGCACGGCCGCAGCGGTGGCAGCGGCTGTAGGCGCGGGTCTTGAATTTTGCAGGACGCGCCTGGCGGACGCGTTGGGAGGTCTTGGCCACCTAGTGCTCCTGGTCGTCTGTTTGCGCGGCCTCGGCGGAGGCCTCATCAACACTTTCTTCGCCGACGGGCTCGGGCTCGCCGGCTTCGCCGGCGTCGGCTGCCCCGCCCTCGGGCGCGGCCTCCGCAGCGGGCTCGGGCTCGGGATCTTCAGCGGCCTCGAGCTCCACCCCAGGCTCCGCAGCGGCCTCCGGCGCAACCCCAGGCTCCGCAGCGGCCTCCGGCTCAACCTCCGGCTCCGCCGCCGCCTCCGGCTCCGCAGCCGCCTCAGGCTCAACCTCCGGCTCCGCAGCCGCCTCAGCGGCCTCGGGCTCCGCAGCCGCCTCAGCGGCCTCCGGCTCCACAGCGGCCTCGGGCTCGGCACCCGGCTCCGGCGCTGGCTCAACAACCGCTTCCGCTTCGGGCTCCACAGCCGACCCATCCGTGGCCACGCCATCGCCATCCCCACCCGACTCCTCCGTGGCCGAAGCCAAAGGCGCGGCGGCGACAGCCGACGCGCCTTCCTCCTTCGCAAACGGAAACCCGAACGCCTCAAGCAGCGCGAACGCCTCGGCGTCGGTGCGGGCGCTGGTTGTGATCGTGATGTCGAGGCCGCGGGTCTGGTCGATCGCGTCGTAGTCGATCTCGGGGAAGATGATCTGCTCGCGAACGCCCAGCGAGTAGTTGCCGCGACCGTCGAAGGAACGCGGGTTCATGCCGCGGAAGTCGCGGATGCGGGGGATCGCGACCGACATCAGGCGGTCGAGGAACTCGTAGCCGCGCTCGCCGCGAAGCGTCACCGAGACGCCGACGGGCATGCCTTCGCGAAGCTTGAACGCGGCGATCGACTTGCGCGCGCGGCGAACGCTCGGCCGCTGGCCGGCGATCGTCGCAAGCTGCTCTGTCGCGGCGTCGATGACCTTGGAGTCCTGCTTCGCGTCACCGACCCCCATGTTCAGGGTGATCTTGCGGATCGTGGGGGCCTGCATCGGCGTCGAGTAGCCGAACCGCTCGATGAGCGCCGGACGGATCTCCTCCTCGTAGCGCGCCTTCAGGCGCGAGCGCGTAGCCGCCTGTGCCATCAGTCGATCCTCTGTCCCGAGCGCCGCGCGACGCGGAAGCTCTGGCCGTCTTCGCCGCGCTCGACGCCGACGCGAGTCGGGCGCTTGTCCTTGGGGTCAAGCAGCGCGACGTTTGAGATGTGGATCGGACCCGGGCGCTCGATGACGCCGCCGACGCTCTGTGCGCGCTGGGCGCCCTGCACGGGGCGCGGGCGCTCGTGGCGCTTGATGATGTTGAGCCCCTCGACGTAGACGCGCTGCTTGACGGGGTCGACTCGCGTGACCTTGCCGGTCTTGCCGCGGTCCTTGCCGCTGATGATGACCACCGTGTCCTCGCGCCGGATCTTCATCACAACACCTCCGGTGCAAGCGAGACGATCTTCATGAAGTTGCGCTCGCGCAGCTCGCGCGCGACCGGTCCGAAGATGCGCGTGCCACGCGGATTGTTGGCGTCGTCGATGATCACCGCTGCGTTCTCGTCGAAGGCGATGTAGGTGCCGTCGGCGCGGCCGAAGGACTTCTTCGTGCGCACGACGACGGCGGTCACGACCTCGCCCTTCTTGACCGTCCCCTGCGGCGTGGCCTGCTTGACGGTCGCGGTGATCACGTCGCCGACGCGCGCGTAGCGGCGCCGCGACCCGCCCTTCACGCGGATGCAGAGGATCTCGCGGGCGCCGGTGTTGTCGGCGACGCGCAGGCGTGTCTCGTTCTGGATCATCGCGCGCGCTCCAGGACATCGATCAGGCGCCAGCGCTTGGTCGCTGACAGCGGACGCGTCTCGACGACGCGGACCAGGTCGCCCTCATGTGCCTCGTTGTGCTCATCGTGGGCGTGCAGCACCTTGGAGCTGCGGACGATCTTCTTGTAGCGGCGGTGGCGCCGCGAGACGTCGACGCGCACGCTGATCGTCTTGGCGGCCTTGTCGGATACGACGATCCCCTGGCGTGTCTTGGGACGGCCGACGGCGTGCTCGATCGCGGGCGGAGCGACGGGCTCCGAGGCGGGCTTGGCGACGCGAGCCTTCGCGCGCTCGCCGCGGCGGGCGCGCGCGCTGGTCGCACGGCGCGCGTCGCGCTCGGCCTGGCGCTCCTGCGGGCTCTGCGGTCCGCGCGGCGCGGGCGCCTTGGCGAGGCGGCGCCGGCGGCGACGCTCCTTGGGCGCGAGCACCTCGGCGGCCGGCTCGGCGGCCGGCGCAGCCGGCGCCGCCGCGGGGGCTGCGTCGCCCTCGTCCCCGTCGACCTCGGCCTCCTCGACGGAGGCCTGCGTCTCGGCCGTGTCGGCCTCGGCCTCGGCGTACTCCTCGGCCTCGACCTCGACGGCCGGAACCTCGGGCGCCTCGACGGCCTCGTCCTTCTGTTCCTCGTTGATCTCTTCGTCAGCCATGCTCAGCTCTCGTTGTCAGTTGCGTGTGCCGCCGCGATCGTCCGCTCTTTGGCGATCGTCAGGGCGCGGGCCAGCTCACGCTTACCGTCGCGCAAGCTCGCGGTGTTGTCGAGCTCTCCCGTCGCGTGCTGGAAGCGCAGGCCGAACAGCTCGCGACGCGCCGTCGCGATGTGCTCGGCGAGATCGCGGTCGGACATGTCACGCACGTCGCGGGCGACGGTCATGGCGCGCTAGTCCTCCCGCCTGACGAACTTCGTCTTGACCGGCAGCTTGTGCCCGGCAAGACGCATCGCGTCACGCGCGAGCGTCTCGGATACCCCTGCGAGCTCGAACATGACGCGCCCGGGCTTGACGACCGCGACCCAGCCCTCGGGCGAGCCCTTGCCCTTGCCCATCCGCGTCTCGGCCGGCTTCTTGGTCACCGGCTTGTCCGGGAACACGTTGATCCAGACCTTGCCGCCACGGCGGATCTTGCGGGTCATCGCGATACGAGCGGCCTCGATCTGGCGGTTGGTGAGCCAGCCGCATTCGAGCGTCTTCAGCCCGTACTCGCCGAACTGGACGTTGACCTGACCGCGGGACATGCCCGCGCGGCGCCCGCGGTGCTGCTTGCGGTGCTTGACGCGCTTGGGGGCGAGCATCAGCGACCGCCTCCCCCGCCGGGTCCGCGTCCGCCGCCGCGTCCGCCGCCGCGACCGCCCGGGCCGCCCGGTCCGCCACCGCCGCGACCGCGTCCGCCACCCGGACCGCCACCGCCGCGACCGCCGCGGCCACCGTCGCGTCCGCCACGCTCGCCGCGCTCGCCGCGCTCGGGACGGTCGGAGCCCGACTGCGGGGGCGCCGGAGCGCTCATGTCGGTCAGGTCGGAGCCGGAGTAGCCCTCGGGCATGATCTCGCCCTTGTTGATCCAGCACTTGACGCCGATCCGCCCGAACGTCGTGCGCGCCTCATAGAAGCCGTAGTCGATGTCGGCGCGCATCGTGTGCAGCGGCACGCGGCCATCGGAGTAGGCCTCGGTGCGGGCCATCTCGGCGCCGCCGAGGCGGCCCGAGACCTGCACCTTGACGCCTTTCGCGCCCGAGCGCATCGCGCTCGTCAGGGCGCGCTTCATCGCCCGCCGGAAGGCGACGCGATTCTGGAGCTGCTCGGCGATCGACTGGGCGACGAGCTTGGCGTCGAGCTCGGGGCGCTTGATCTCGAGGATGTTGACCTTGATCTGCTTGCGCGTGATCTTGTGGAGGTCCTTGCGCAACGCGTCGACCTCGCTGCCCGACTTGCCGATCACGATGCCGGGCCGCGCGGTGCGGATGTTGATCTCGACCTCGTTGGCGTTCTTGCGGATCGTGATGTCGGAGAGGCCGGCGTGCGCGAGCTTGCCGATGATGTGCTCGCGGATCCTGACGTCCTCGGCGAGGAACTCGGCGAAGTTGCGCTCGTTGAACCAGTTCGACTGCCAGTCGTGGATGTAGCCCACGCGCATCGACTCGGGATGAACTTTCTGTCCCATTCCTAGGCCTCCGGCGTGAGCGTGATTGTGAGGTGCGAGGTCTTCTTGTGGATCGGCGTGGCGCGACCCATCGCGCGCGGGCGGAAGCGCTTCAGCGTTGGCCCCTCGTCGGCGTAGGCCTCCTTGACGCGCAGCTCATCGCCGATCAGCTCGAAGTTGTGCTCGGCGTTGGCGACCGCGGAGTCGAGCAGCTTCGACCAGTCGCGCGCGACGCCGCGCGGCGCGAATGCGAGGATCGCGCGCGCCTCGGGCACCGACTTGCCGCGGATATGGACGCAGACCATGCGCGCCTTGCGCGCCGAGGATCGAACGTAGCGCGCGCTTGCGAAGACGACGACGTTCTCGAGCGCCGGCTGCTCGCGGCCGCGCCGAAGCGTCGGGCGCGGAGCGCGCGGGCGGCGCGGCGCGGGCTCGGCCGCCTGCGGCTCGGCCGCGGCGCGCCCGCGGCGGCGAGCCGGCTTCGGCGCCTCCGCCGTCAATTCGTCGTCGGCAGGCGGCTGTTCGGCCTCGTCCACCGACTCGGCGGTCTTGGCGCGCGTGCGGCGCGGCTTTGGAGCGTCCTCGACGGCGGTCTCCTCGGCCTTGACCGGCTTGGCCACGCGGCGTGTCGAGCGCGGCTTGGCGTCCTCGGCAGCGGCGGCCTCCTCGACGTCCGCCTCGGCCTTCGCCGCGCGCGAGCGGCGCGGCTTGCTGGCCGCCTCCTCGGCGGGCGCCTTGGCCGTGCTGCGACGCGGCCGGCGCGGCGGCTTCGCGGCGGCCTCGGCCTCGCCGCCTTCGCCCTGCTCGATCTCGGGCTCGTCGGCCATTACCTGACCTTTCCGGAGCCGGCGTGGCCGCGGTAGGTGCGCGTCGGCGCGAACTCGCCGAGCTTGTGGCCGACCATCGACTCGCTGACGAACACCGGTACGTGCTTGCGGCCGTCGTGGACGGCGATCGTGTGGCCGACCATCTCGGGGAAGATCGTCGACGCGCGCGACCAGGTGCGCAGCATCTGCTTGGAGTTCGCGGCGTTGAGGGCCTCGATGCGCGCCATCAAACGCTCCTCGACGAACGGCCCCTTCTTGCTCGAACGGCTCATCGCTTGCCCTTCCCGCGCCGGCGGCCGCGCACGATCATGCGGTCGGAGAGCTTGCGCCGCTTGCGCGTGCGGTAGCCGAGCGTCGGGACGCCCCACGGGGTGACCGGGTGGCGACCCGCCGTCGTCGAGCCCTCGCCGCCGCCGTGCGGGTGGTCGACGGGGTTCATCGCCGTGCCGCGCGTCTGCGGGCGCACGCCCATGTGGCGCTTGCGCCCGGCCTTGCCGATCTTGACGTTCTGGTGGTCGGCGTTGCCGATCACGCCGACCGTCGCACGGCAGTCCGCACGCACGAGGCGCATCTCGCCGGAGGGCAGGCGCAGCGTCGCCATGTCGCCGTCCTTGGCCATCAGCTGGATCGAGGTTCCGGCCGAGCGACCGAGCTGGCCGCCGCGCCCTGGAAGCAACTCGACGTTGTGGACGACCGTGCCGGTAGGCATCTTGGCCAGCGGCAGGCAGTTGCCGACCGCGATGTCGACGTCCTCGCCCGAGACCACGGTGGCCCCGACGTTCAGCCGCGCCGGCGCGAGGATGTAGCGCTTCTCGCCGTCGACATAGTGCAGCAGCGCGATATAGGCCGTGCGGTTGGGGTCGTACTCGATCGCGGCGACGCGCGCCGGGACCCCGTCCTTGCGGCGCTTGAAGTCGATCTGGCGGTACAGGCGCTTGGCGCCGCCGCCGCGGTGGCGTGAGGTCTTGCGGCCGAACGAGTTGCGCCCGCCGCTCTTCTTGATGCCCTTGACCAGCGAGCGCTCGGGCTCGGTCTTGGTGATCTCCTTGAAGTCCGGGTATGAGACGAAGCGCATCCCGGCGCTCGTCGGCTTGGGCTTGCGGATCGGCATCAGCCCACCGACCCTTCGAGGCCCGCGAAGATCGGGATCGTCTCGCCAGGACGGACCTGGACGATCGCCTTCTTCCACGCGCGCGTGCGTCCGCGCGAGACGCCGCGGCGCTTGGGCTTGGACTTCACCGACGCCGTGCGGACCTCGACGACGTGGACGTCGAAGAGCGTCTCGATCGCCTGGCGGACCTGCGTCTTGTGCGCATCGGCGTGGATGCGGAAGGTGTAGCGGCCGGCGGCGGCGAGCACGTAGCTCTTCTCGGAGACGACGGGATGGATGATCACCTGCGAGGGCTCCATCGACCTCAGGCCTCCGGGTCCCTGACGGTCCCCACAGCGCGATCGGTCAGCTCGGCGAGCGCCGCCTCCGAGCAGAGCATCGACGCGGCGCCGACGATGTCGGCGACGCCTACGCTCGAGGGAGCGAGCACGGCGACGCGAGCGATGTTTCGAAACGACAGCCCCGCCCCGCGCTCCTCCCCGGTCACGACGACCAGCGTCGCGCGCGGCTTGCCCCAGCCCTCGAGCAGATCCGCGGCGACCTTCGTCGAGGGCGTCTCGAACAAGGCCGTATCGATGACCGCGATCGACCCGCGCTCGGCGTGCAGCGACAGAGCGCTTCGCAGCGCGGCGCGGCGCTCCTTGCGGTTGACCTTGAAGGTGTATGAGCGCGGGTGCGGACCGAACACGGTGCCGCCGCCGGAGAACACCGGCGAACGCGACGAGCCGGCGCGCGCGCGGCCGGTGCCCTTCTGGCGCCACGGCTTGGCGCCGCCGCCGGAGACGAGCCCGCGCGTCTTGGTCGCCGCGGTGCCGCGGCGGCGCGCGGCGAGCTCGGCGCGCACCGACTCGTGCAGGAGCGGCCCGTTGAAGCGCGCGCCGAACGCGACGTCGTCGAGCTGCAACGACTTGCGTGTGCCGCCGAGGACGGGCGCGTCAGCCATCGCTTCTGACCTCCACGTAGCCGCCGCGGGCGCCGGGGACAGCGCCGCGCACGAACAGGAGGTTCTCGCCCTCGCGCACCGCGACGACCTCGAGGCCGCGCTGGGTCACGCGGTGGTTGCCCATCTGGCCGGGGCCGCGGATGCCCTTGACGACGCGCGACGGCGTCGCCGACGCGCCGATCGAACCCGGCGCGCGAACGTTGTGCGAGCCGTGACCGGCCGGGCCGCGCGAGAAGCGGTGGCGCTTGACGGTGCCCTGGAAGCCCTTGCCCTTGGAGACGCCCGAGACCTTCACTCGCTGACCGGCCTCGAACACGCCCGCGGTGACGGTCTCGCCGACGGCGAGGCCCTCGCCCTCGCCGCGGAACTCGACGAGGTGGCGCAGCGGCGGCGCATCGGCCTTTGCGAGGTGGCCGAGCTCGCCCTTGCTGAGCGCCTTCTCGCGGACGCTGCCGAAGGCCAGCTGGACGGCGTCGTAACCGTCGCGGTCGGCCGTGCGAAGCGCCGTGACGTGGCAGGGGCCGGCCTCGAGCACCGTCACGCGCGCGACCGCCCCGTCCTCGCCGAAGACCTGTGTCATACCGAGCTTGCGGGCGAGGATCGCGGCCATCAGCTTGCGAGTCGGATCTCGATGTCGACGCCGGCCGGCAGATGGTCGAGGCGCTGGAGCGAGTCGACGGTCTTGGGCGTCGGCTGATGGATGTCGATCAGCCGCTTGTGCGTGCGGATCTCGAAGTGCTCGCGCGAGTCCTTGTCCTTGAACGGCGAGCGGATCACGCAGTAGACGTTCTTCTCGGTGGGCAGCGGAACGGGGCCCGACACCGTCGCGCCGGTGCGGGTGGCGGTTTCCACGATCTCCTTGGCGGCCGTCTCGATCGCCTGGGTGTCGTAGGCCTTGAGCCTGATGCGGATCTTGTTCTGTGAGGTGGCCATCGGCCGGTTGCTTCCTCGTGCTTTCCGTTTTCTCCGTTACGCGCACAAGCAGGCGGGCCCAAGCCCAAATGCCCGGGCCCGCCTCACCGCCCAACCACAGGCGGCGTGTGAAAGTCGTATCCGTCCTGAATCCGGGGCGGTTTGCGCCCCCGCCCTACTTGATGATCTCGGTGACTACCCCCGAGCCGACCGTGCGGCCGCCCTCGCGGATCGCGAACCGCAGACCCGGGTCCATGGCGATCGGCTGGATCAGCTCGATCTCCATCTGGACGTTGTCTCCCGGCATCACCATCTCGACACCCTCGGGCAGGTTTGCCACGCCGGTGACGTCGGTTGTCCGGAAGTAGAACTGAGGCCGGTACCCGGAGAAGAACGGCGTGTGACGGCCACCCTCCTCCTTCTTGAGGACGTAGACCTCGCTCTTGAAGTGTGTGTGCGGGGTGATCGATCCGGGCTTGCACAGCACCTGACCGCGCTCGATCTCCTCGCGCTTGGTGCCGCGCAGCAGGCAGCCGACGTTGTCACCGGCCTGCCCCTGGTCGAGGATCTTGCGGAACATCTCGACGCCCGTGACGACCGTGTTGGCGGTGTCGTGGATGCCGACGATCTCGACCGTCTCGCCCGTCTTGATGATGCCCTGCTCGATGCGCCCGGTCGCGACGGTGCCGCGGCCGGTGATCGAGAAGACGTCCTCGACCGGCATCAGGAACGGCTTGTCCAGGTCGCGCTCGGGCTCCGGGATATAGGAGTCAAGCGCCGCCGCGAGCTCGAGGATCTTCTCGCGCGCGCCCTCGTCGCCCTCGAGCGCCTTCAGCGCCGAGCCGGTGATGAACGGGATGTCGTCGCCGGGGAACTCATACATCGAGAGCAGCTCGCGAACCTCGACCTCCACCAGCTCGAGCAGCTCCTCGTCGTCGACCATGTCGGCCTTGTTGAGAAAAACGACGATGTAGGGGACGCCGACCTGGCGGGCGAGCAGGATGTGCTCGCGCGTCTGCGGCATCGGGCCGTCGGCCGCCGAGACGACGAGGATCGCGCCGTCCATCTGCGCGGCGCCGGTGATCATGTTCTTCACATAGTCGGCGTGTCCGGGGCAGTCGACGTGCGCGTAGTGGCGGTTCTCAGTCTGATATTCGACGTGTGAGGTCGCGATCGTGATGCCGCGCTCGCGCTCCTCGGGAGCGTTGTCGATCTCCTCGAAGCTCTTTGCCTCGCCCCCCATCTTCTCGGCAAGCACCTGAGTGATGGCGGCCGTCAGCGTCGTCTTGCCGTGATCGATGTGTCCGATCGTGCCGACATTGACGTGCGGCTTGTCGCGCTCGAACTTCTGCTTGCCCACTTTGTGATTGCTCCTGTGATCGACGTTTTCGTGTCGCCGCCAGCGGCGAACCCGCTAATACTCTCAGAAACGCCGCGCCTACGCGCGGCGCGACCAAGCTCAAGCCGCCTTCGATTCGCCTCCGCGAGCCTCGACGACCTTTTCCGCGATGTTCGGCGGCACTTCCTCGTAAGCCTCGAACTGCATCGTGTAACTCGCGCGCCCCTGCGTCATCGAACGCACGTCGGTCGCATAGCCGAACATCTCCGAAAGCGGCACGCGCGCGGTCACCGTCAGCGCGTTGCCGCGGCGCTCCTGGCCCTCGATGCGGCCGCGCCGCCGTGAGAGGTCGCCGATCACATCGCCGAGGAAGTCCTCGGGAGTGACCACCTCGACGGCGAAGATCGGCTCGAGCAGGACCGGCTTGGCGCGCCGCGCCGCCTCCTTGAAGGCGAGCGAGCCGGCGACCTTGAAGGCGATCTCGGACGAGTCGGTGTCGTGGTACTTGCCGTCGACGAGCGTCACGCGCACGTCGACCATCGGGTAGCCGGCCTTGACGCCGTTCTCGAGCGCCTCCTCGCAGCCCTTCTCGACGGCGGGGATGAACTCGCTTGGAACCGAGCCGCCCTTGATCTTGTTGACGAAGTCGAAGCCCTCGCCGGGCGCGGGCTCCAGATCGATGTAGACGATCCCGTACTGGCCCGAGCCGCCGGTCTGGCGCACGAAGCGACCCTCGACGTTGCGGGCATCGCCGCGCACCGTCTCGCGGTAGGAGACCTGCGGGCGCCCGACGTTGGCCTCGACGTTGTACTCGCGCCTCATGCGGTCGACGAGGACCTCGAGATGCAGCTCGCCCATGCCCGAGATCTCGGTCTGGCCGGTCTCATCGTTGGTCTGCACGCGGAACGTCGGGTCCTCCTCGGCGAGGCGGCCGAGGGCCACCGACATCTTCTGCTGGTCGGCCTTGGTCTTCGGCTCGACGGCGACCTTGATGACCGGCTCGGGGAACACGATCTGCTCGAGCTTGATCGGCGCGTCGGGCGCCGCGAGCGTGTCGCCGGTCGTGACCTGCTTGATGCCGACGGCGGCGGCGATGTCGCCCGCGTAGACCTCGCTGACCTCGGAGCGGTCGTTGGCGTGCATCATCAGGATGCGCCCGATCCGCTCGGTCTTGCCGGTCGCGACGTTCAGCACGCGCGCCCCCGCCTCGAGCTTGCCGGAGTAGACGCGGAAGTAGGTGAGCTTGCCGACGAAGGGGTCGGCCATGATCTTGAAGGCGAGCGCCGCAAACGGCTCGCCCTCGTTGGCTGAGCGCGTGGCCGGGCGCCCTTCCGGCTCGCCGCGGACGGGCTCGACGCCCTCGACGGGCGGAACGTCGAGCGGCGAGGGCAGGTAGTCGAGGACCGCGTCGAGCAGCGGCTGCACGCCCTTGTTCTTGAACGAGGAGCCGCACAGCACGGGCGTCATCGCGATCTCGAGCGTCGCCTTGCGGATCGCCGCCTTGAGCGTGTCGTTCGGCACGTCGGCCTCCTCGAGGATCAACTCGAGCAGCGTGTCGTCGTAGTGGGAGACCTCCTCGAGGAGGTGCTCGCGGGCGACCGCCGCGGCGTCGATCAGCTCGGGCGGGATGTCGCGCTCCTCCTGCTCGGTGCCGAGGTCGTCGAGGTAGTAGACCGCGCGCATCGCGACCAGGTCGATGATCCCCGCGAAGTCGCCCTCGGAGCCGATCGGCAGCTGGATCGGGACGGGGTGCGCGCCGAGGCGGTCGATCATCGTCTGCACGCCGCGCTCGAAGTCGGCTCCGATGCGGTCCATCTTGTTGATGTAGGCGATGCGCGGCACGCGGTACTTGTCGGCCTGGCGCCAGACGGTCTCCGACTGCGGCTCGACGCCCGCGACCGAGTCAAACAGCGCGATCGCGCCGTCGAGGACGCGCAGCGAGCGCTCGACCTCGACGGTGAAGTCGACGTGGCCGGGCGTGTCGATGATGTTGATGCGGTGCTGCTTCCACTCGCACGTCGTCGCCGCGGAGGTGATCGTGATTCCGCGCTCCTGCTCCTGCTCCATCCAGTCCATCGTCGCGGCGCCCTCGTGGACCTCGCCGATCTTGTAGGTGCGCCCCGTGTAGTAGAGGATCCGCTCCGTCGTCGTCGTCTTTCCGGCGTCGATGTGCGCCATGATCCCGATGTTGCGGGTGTTCTCGAGGGCGAAGGCTCTGGGCATCGTTGGGCTTGGAACGGGGTCGGTTTGGGAGGTTCGCCGCGGTGGACTGGGCGTCCTTCCACGGGCAAAAAAAGAGGGCCGGTGGGCCCACGCAGAGTCCTGCTCAAGCCCTCGGCTGGACGGCTATGTGGTCGAGGTCTCCACGGTGATCTGGCGAGGCGCGGCGGCGTGTTCGCAGACGAACACGTGCGCACGCGGCGCAGGCGACGATGATAGCAGAGGCCCAGCGGCCTCTCGGGCCCTACCAGCGGTAGTGGGCGAAGGCCTTGTTGGCCTGCGCCATGCGGAAGATGTCGTCCTTGCGCTTGTACGCGCCGCCCTGCTGAGACTGGGCATCCAGCAGCTCGCCGGCGAGCCTCGCCGACATCTGCTTCTCGCGGCGCGCGCGCGAGAACTCGACGAGCCAGCGCACGGCGAGCGTGCGGGCGCGGCGCGCGGGGACCTCGACCGGCACCTGGTATGTGGCGCCGCCGACGCGGCGCGAACGCACCTCGAGCGTCGGGGTCAGGATCTTGATCGACTCCTCGAGCGCCTCGACCGCGTCCTTGCCGGTCTTCTCGGCGAGGATCGACAGCGCGTCGTAGACGATCCGCTCGGCGGTCGACTTCTTGCCGTCGAGCATCACCTTGTTGACGACCTGCTGGACGAGCCGTGAGCGGTGGACGGGGTCCGGCTCAAGCGGGCGGATCGCTGCGGCGGCGCGGCGCGGCATCAGGACTTCTTGACGCCGTACTGCGAGCGCGCCTTCTTGCGATCGCTCACGCCGGCGGCGTCGAGCGCCCCGCGCACGACCTTGTAGCGCACACCCGGCAGGTCCTTGACACGACCGCCGCGGACCAGCACGACGGAGTGCTCCTGAAGGTTGTGGCCCTCGCCGGGGATGTAGGCGGTGACCTCGATCGAGCCGGTGATGCGGACGCGCGCGACCTTGCGCAGCGCCGAGTTCGGCTTCTTCGGCGTCGTCGTGTAGACGCGCGTGCAGACGCCGCGGCGCTGAGGCGCGGCGACCTTGCGCTTGCGGCCCTTGCCAGACTTCAGGCCGGGCGTCGCGAGCTTCTTCTTCGGCGGCTGGCGTCCGATCCGGACGAGCTGGGAGGTGGTCGGCATTCGGGCCGATGCTACCAGAGGGGGCTCGGCCGGCCTGGCTGCGCCGGAGCACGGTCCGGCCCGAGCCGCGACTGCGACGCGCTGCGCCGCCGGCGCGCGGCGGTGGCGTGAGCGCGCTCACGCCACGGCGGCTCAGGCTGCGGCGGCGGCCGCGCGGTGCGCGGCGAAGCTCGGCATCATCATCGCCGCGGCGAGGAGGATCGCCATGACGCCGAGACCCTGTGCGAGCAGGCTGAGCGCACCGCCCGGCATCGGATCGCCGAAGACCAGGACGCCGCCGGCGATCGATGAGACGTTGGCCGCGGCCGTCGTCACGGCGATCACGGGCACCGCCTCGCCGTCCTGGAAGGACTTCGCCGAGGCGAAGAAGGCGACGAAGGAGGCGGCGAGCGTCAGCGCCAGCCACGGGCTGAGCAGGATGCCGAGCACGCCGTGGGCGGAGGCGATGCCGGTCAGCGCCTTGATCGAGATGTCTGAGACGCCGAACAGGATGCCGCTGGCGGCCCCGAGCATCGTTCCGTGATGGTGGCTCGGCGCGCCCGCGCGGGGGCCCGCGATCAGCACCGCGCCGATCGCGCACAACCCGGCCTCGAAGGCGATCATCGCGGCCGGCGAGAACGACGCGTGCGAGCCGCGCACGCCGGGCGCCGTGAGCGCGAACGCGATCAGCCCGCTGGCCGTCAGCGCGAGGCCGAGCCACTGGCGGCGCTGCACGCGGAAGCCGAACATGCGGTCGGCCATCACGCCGACGAGGACCACGCCCCCGGCCAGCACGACCTGGACGTCGCTCAGCGGCGCAAGCGTCATCGCCGCGACGTGCAGCAGCCAGGCGACGGCCGCCACGAGCATGCCGATCGCGAACCAGCGCACGCGAAACAGCGCCGCGCCGCAGCGCAACGGATGACGCGCGCTGACGCGCGGCGCGCTACAGGCCCCGCGCTGCTTGAGGAAGAACGCGAGGTTCGTGACGAGGGCGCAGACGACCGCCAACAGGATTCCGAGTTGGATTTGAGGCCTCCGATTGAATGTGTCGCGGCCCGGCGGCGGCGCCGGGCACCTGCGCGCTCTATCGACCGCTGCGGTGCGGCGCTTGACGAAAACCGCTGAGCTATCGTCAGAGGATCTACCGCAGCGCTGCCATCGCATCCGTTCTGGCGCTCGCGACCGCCGCGAGCGCGACGGCGGTCTCGGCCGGCGCGGGCTGCGCGCCGGCCGCCGCGAAGGTCCTGCGCGCCTCCGCGGTCGCGCAGCTGTACTCGCAGGGCGGCATGCTGTACGGCTGCAGCGGCGCACGCCGGACACGCCTCGGCGCGCTGCGCGGGACGCGGCCGGCGCCCGGGACGCGGATCGCCCTGTTCGCCCTCGCCGGGCGCTTCGCGGGCGTCGACACGGCCCAGATGGGGATCGACACGTTCGACTCGACCGTCTCGCTGCGCGACCTGCGAAACCCGCAGCTGGTCGTGTCGGCGCCCGCCACCAACCCTGAGCGGCGCCCGGAGTCCTTCATCACCGTCTCGGCGCTGTGCGTCAACCGCGACGGCGCGCTGGCCTGGATCGGCCGGCGAAGCGCGATCGGCGTCCCGGAGCCGACCTACGAGCTGCACCTGCTGACGGGCGGCCTGAACAGAATCGAGGCGACCGGCGCCGCCAAGCTTGCCAACCTCACGCTGACCGCCACGACGCTCTCCTGGACCGACGCCACAGGCCGCCACTCAAGACACCTGTAGCGAACGCCAACACCCCGCAAGTCGCCACAGGCCGCAAAGCCGGCGACCGAGACGGCGTGCGGGGGCGCGCCACAGGCGCGCCCCCAAGCCGGCTCAGTCGCTCACGTCGAGCTCGCGCAGCTCGTCGGCGAAACCGGGGTCGGTTCCCATCCCGATCTCCTCGAGCGAGGCGAGGTCGGCCTCGAAGTCGGCGAAGCCGCCCATCCCGAGATCGGAGGAGAGGTCCTCCTCGCCGAGCAGGCCGAGCTCATCGACCGCGCGCGGCAGTGGCTTGGACGGCTCGATCTCGATCCGGCGGTAGCGCTTGAGCCCGGTCGCGGCCGGGATCAGCTTGCCGATGATCACGTTCTCCTTGAGGCCGTTGAGGCGGTCGATCTTGCCCTCGAGCGCCGCGTCGGTGAGGACCTTCGTCGTCTCCTGGAAGGAGGCCGCCGAGAGGAACGAGTCCGTGTTCAGCGAGGCCTTCGTGATGCCGAGGATGATGTCCTCGAACTGCGCCGACTCACCGCCGTCCTTGGCGACCTTCTCGGCCGCGCGAGCGAACTCGAAGCGGTCGACGAACTGGCCGGGCAGATAGTCGGTGTCGCCCTTCTGGTCGATGCGCACCTTCTTGAGCATCTGGCGCACGATCAGCTCGATGTGCTTGTCGTTGATGTCGACGCCCTGCGACTTGTAGACCGCCTGCACCTCGCGGACGAGGTACTGCTCGGTCTCGGTGCGGCCGCGGACGGCGAGCAGCTCGTGCGGGTACAGCGACCCCTCGTTGAGCTGGCGGCCGGCCGTGATCCGCTCGCCCGCGCCGACGTGCAGCCGGGTGCGGCGCGGGAACGTGTGGCGGTGCTCCTCGCCCGAGTCGTCCGTGATCACGACGGTCAGCGCCTTGTCGGACTCCTCGACCGAGACGACGCCGTCCTGCTCGGCGATCTTCGCAAGGCCCTTCGGCTTGCGCGCCTCGAAGAGCTCCACCACGCGCGGCAGGCCGTGCGTGATGTCGGCGCCGGCGACGCCGCCGGTGTGGAAGGTCCGCATCGTCAGCTGCGTGCCGGGCTCGCCGATCGACTGCGCGGCGATGATGCCGACCGCGTCGCCGATCTGGGCCAGCTGGCCGGTCGCCATCGCGCGGCCGTAACAGGCCTGGCAGACGCCCGACGGAGCCTCGCACTTGAGCACCGAGCGCACCGCGACGAGGGTGTTGTTGCCCTTGTCGTAGTCCTCGCGGTGAGTTTCGAGGATGTCGGCCCACTCCGCGCGGTCGATCTGCCTGCCGGCCTCGACGAGCATCCGGCCGCGCTTGGTCTTGTGGTCGACCGCGGCGATCCGGCCGATCAGGTTCTCGTTCGGCTCACCTTCGGCCGTGAAGACCGGGACCTCGATGTACTCCTTGGTCCCGCAGTCGACCTCGCGGATGATCACGTCCTGGGCGACGTCGACGAGGCGGCGCGTCAGGTAGCCGGAGTCCGCCGTGCGCAGCGCCGTGTCGGCGAGGCCCTTGCGGGCGCCGTGCGTCGAGATGAAGTACTCGAGCACCGACAGGCCCTCGACGAAGTTGGCCTTGATCGGCCGCTCGATGATCTCGCCCTTCGGGTTGGCCATCAGCCCGCGCATCCCGGCGAGCTGGCGGATCTGCTTGAAGGAGCCGCGCGCGCCCGAGTTGGCCATCATGAAGATGGGGTTCAGCTCGTCGAGGTTCGCGATCATGGCGTCGGCGACCTCGTCGGTGCAGGCGTTCCACAGATCGACGACCGCCTCGTGGCGCTCCTCCTGCGTGATCAGTCCCTGGTCGTACTGCTCCTGGACCTCGGCGACCCGCTCCTCGTAGCGACCGAGGATCTCGGGCTTGCTCGGCGGCACGACCACGTCGTTCTTGGAGATCGTGATCCCCGCCTGCGTGGCGTAGCGGAAGCCGAGGTCCTTGAACGCGTCGAGGACGAGCGAGATGGTCGTCGCGCCGTAGCGCTGGACGAGCGCGTCGATCAGCCGCGTGGTGTCGCGCTTCTTCATCGACTGGTTGACGAACACGTAGGTCGTCGGGTCGAACTGATCGCCGAGCGCCGCCTCCAGCGCCCGCTCGATGTGGTCGTTGTAGATGATCCGCCCGACCGTCGTGAGGATGTGGCCGCCGCCGTGGCGGAACGGCCGGAACTCGGCGAGGTCGTGGAGCTTCACGTTGCGCGCCTCGTAGGAGAGCTCGGCCTCCTGCGCGGTGCGGAAGACGTGCGGGCGCGGCTGGTGGGTCGCGCGGTCGATCCCCGCGAGATCCTCCGGCTCGGGTCCGTAGGTCAGGTAGTAGGCGCCGAGGATCATGTCCTGCGACGGCGTCGCCAGCGGCGCGCCGTGGGCCGGCGAGAGGATGTTGTTGGAGGACAGCATCAGGATGCGGGCCTCCGCCTGGGCCTCCGCCGACAGCGGCAGATGGACCGCCATCTGGTCGCCGTCGAAGTCGGCGTTGAAGGCGTGGCAGACCAGCGGGTGGACCTGGATCGCCTTGCCCTCCACGAGCAGCGGCTCGAACGCCTGGATGCCGAGGCGGTGCAGCGTCGGCGCGCGGTTGAGCAGCACCGGGTGCTCGTGGATGACCTCCTCGAGCACGTCCCAGACCTCGGGGATCATCGAGTCGACCATCTTCTTGGCCGCCTTGATGTTCTGCGCCGACTTGCGCTCGACGAGGCGCGACATGATGAACGGCTTGAACAGCTCGAGCGCCATCAGCTTCGGCAGGCCGCACTGGTGGAGCTTGAGGTAGGGGCCGGAAACGATCACCGACCGTCCCGAGTAGTCGACGCGCTTGCCGAGCAGGTTCTGGCGGAAGCGGCCCTGCTTGCCCTTGAGCATGTCCGAGAGCGACTTCAGCGGGCGGTTGCCCGGTCCCGTCACGGGCCGGCCGCGGCGGCCGTTGTCAAACAGCGCGTCGACGGCCTCCTGGAGCATGCGCTTCTCGTTGTTGACGATGATCTCCGGGGCGCCGAGGTCGAGCAGCCGCTTGAGGCGGTTGTTGCGGTTGATGACGCGGCGGTAGAGGTCGTTGAGGTCCGAGGTCGCAAAGCGCCCGCCGTCGAGCTGCACCATCGGGCGAAGCTCGGGCGGGATCACCGGGACGGCGTCGAGAACCATCATCTCGGGCTTGTTGCCGGACTGGATGAAGGCCGAGACGACCTTCAGCCGCTTCACCGCGCGAGCCTGCTTCTGGCCCTTTGCGGTGCGGACCTGGTCGAGCAGCTCGATGCGCTCGGCCTCGAGGTCGACCTGCTGGAGCAGGTCGCGGATCGCCTCCGCGCCCATGCCGCCGCGGAAGTACTCGCCGAAGCCGTAGCTTGACCCGAAGCGCTCCTTGAGCTCGCGGAACAGCGTCTCGTCGTGCTCGATCTGCTTGGGCTCCATCGTGCGGAACAGCTCCCACACCGCGCGCACGCGCTCGGCGGCGTCCTCGATGTAGGCCTCGGTGTCGGCGATGTCGGCCTCGAAGCTCTTGCGAAGCTCCTTGAGCAGCTTCTCGCGATCCTCGGCGGAGAGCTTGGCGACCTTCACGTCGAGCGAGTCAGCCCACAGGTGGTCGTCGTCGGCGAAGTTCGTCTGCTTGCCGGTCTGGAGGTACCCCTCGCGGCGCTCCTGCGACTCCTTCAGCTCGAGCACCCGCTCCTCGCGCTCGGCGGTGTAGGAGTCGAGCACCTTGTTGATCTCCTTCTCGAGCTTGTCGGCGTCGCGCGTGCGCGCCTCCTCGTCGACCCACGTCACGATCGACGCGGCGAAGTAGAGGACCTTCTCGAGCTCCTTCGGCGCCATGTCGAGCAGGTAGCCGATCCGGCTCGGCACGCCCTTGAAGAACCAGATGTGGCTGACGGGCGCGGCGAGGTCGATGTGACCCATCCGCTCGCGGCGGACCTTCGAGCGCGTCACCTCGACGCCGCAGCGCTCGCAGACGATGCCCTTGTAACGGACGCGCTTGTACTTGCCGCAGTAGCACTCCCAGTCCTTGGTCGGACCGAAGATGCGCTCGCAGAAGAGGCCGTCCTTCTCGGGCTTGAGCGTGCGGTAGTTGATCGTCTCGGGCTTGGTCACCTCGCCCGAGCTCCAACCGCGAATCTGCTTTGACGACGCGAGGCTGATTTCGATCGCGTCGAAGTTGTTGATGTCGATCACGCTGACTCCTCGTCAATTACCGCTACGCCGTCTTCCACATCGCCGTCCTCAGACAGCGAGTCGAGATCGATCTCGATGCCCAGGTCGTCGAGTGAATCCTCTGCCCCGAGAACGCCGGCCGAAGAGACCTCCGCGAGGTCGACGTCGTCGGCCTCGGACTCGATCTCCGCGTCGTCGTTGTCGTTTGCCTCGCCGTCTTCCGGCGGATCCGGCGGTGCTTCCGCCTCCGCTCCCTCCTCCTCGGCGCGCACGCCGGAGAGGTCGATGCCGAGCTCCTCGGCCGCGCGCAGCAGGTCGTCGTCCTCGTCGCGCATCTCGGCGCGCTGGCCCTCCTCGGAGACGACGTTGACGTCGAGCGCCAGCGACTGCATCTCCTTGAGCAGGACCTTGAAGGACTCGGGGATCGACGGCTCGGCGATGTTCTCGCCCTTGACGATCGCCTCGTAGGCCTTCACGCGCCCGACCGTGTCGTCGGACTTGATCGTCAGCATCTCCTGGAGGGTGTACGCCGCGCCGTAGGCCTCGAGCGCCCAGACCTCCATCTCGCCGAAGCGCTGGCCGCCGAACTGCGCCTTGCCGCCGAGCGGCTGCTGGGTGACCAGCGAGTAGGGGCCCGTCGAGCGCGCGTGGATCTTGTCGTCGACGAGGTGCAGCAGCTTCAGGATGTACATGTAGCCGACGGTGATCTTCTCCTCGAAGGGATCGCCGGTGCGCCCGTTGTAGAGCGTCACCTTGCCCGAGGCCTGCTCGCCGGTACGGCGCGAGCGATCGATGTCCATCCTGATCGCGCCGTCGTAGTGGTCCTGCCAGGCGACCAGCGCGTGGTCGACGTCGGCGACGGTCGCGCCGTCGAAGACCGGCGTCGACACGTACACGCGGCCGTTCGCGCCCTTCTCGCGCGAGAGCTTGAAGGCGTCGGAGCCGTCGTCGTACCAGCCCTGCGCGGCCACCCAGCCGAGGTGCGTCTCGAGGATCTGCCCGACGTTCATGCGGCTCGGCACGCCGAGCGGGTTGAGGATCACGTCGACCGGCGTGCCGTCCTCGAGGAACGGCATGTCCTGCTCGTCGACGATCTTCGAGATCACGCCCTTGTTGCCATGGCGCCCGGCGAGCTTGTCGCCCTCGGAGATCTTGCGCTTCTTGGCGACGAACACGCGCACGAGGTCGTTGACCCCCGGCGGCAGGTCGTCGCCCTTGTCGCGGCTGAAGATCATCACGTCGATCACCACGCCGCCCTCGCCGTGGGGCACCTTCAGCGAGGTGTCGCGGACCTCGCGGGCCTTCTCCTTGAAGATCGCGCGGATCAGCTTCTCCTCGGCGGTCAGCTCGGTCTCGCCCTTCGGCGTGACCTTGCCGACGAGCAGGTCGCCCGAGCCGACCTCGGCGCCGACGCGGACGATGCCGCGGTCGTCGAGGTTGCGCAGCGACTCCTCCGAGCGGTTCGGGATGTCGCGCGTGATCTCCTCGTCGCCGAGCTTCGTCGTACGCGCGTCGATCTCGTATTCCTCGATGTGGATCGAGGTCAGCTCGTCGTCGCGCACGAGGCGCTTGGACAGGATGATCGCGTCCTCGAAGTTGTAGCCCTCCCAGGACATGAAGGCGACCATCAGGTTCTTGCCGAGCGCCATCTCGCCGCGGTCGCTCGAGGAGCCGTCGGCGAGCACGTCGCCGGCCTTGACCTTCTGGCCGGTGATCACGAGCGGCTTGTGGTGGATCAGCGTCCCCTGGTTGGAGCGCATGAACTTCTGGAGCTCGTACTCGTCCTTCGTGCCGTCGCCCGACTCGACGACGATCTCGGTCGCGTCGACGAAGGCGACCGTGCCGGCCGAGCGCGACAGGAGCACGTCGCCCGTGTCGAGCGCCGCGCGCAGCTCCATGCCGGTCCCGACCAGCGGGGCGTCGGTCGTCAGCAGCGGCACCGCCTGGGCCTGCATGTTCGAGCCCATCAGGGCACGGTTGGCGTCGTCGTGCTCGAGGAACGGGATCATCGCCGTCGTGATCGACCAGATCTGCTCCGGCGAGACGTCGACGAGATCGACCTCGCGCGGACCGACCGTGACGTACTGGCCGGCCTGCGTGCGGCAGATGATCTCCGGGCCGCGCAGGCGCCCGGTCTTAGGGTCGACCGGCGTGTTGGCCTGGGCGATGATCTGCTCCTCCTCCTGCGTCGCGTCGAGGTGGACGATCTTGTCGGTGACGACGCCGTCCTTGACGACCCGGTAGGGGGTCGTCACGAAGCCGTGCTCGGAGACCTGGGCGTAGGAGGACAGCGAGCCGATCAGGCCGATGTTCGGGCCCTCCGGCGTCTCGATCGGGCACATCCGCCCGTAGTGGGTCGGGTGGACGTCGCGCACCTCGATCGGCGCGCGCTCGCGCGTCAGTCCGCCCGCGCCGAGCGCCGAGAGGCGGCGGCGGTGGCGGAGCCCCGCGAGGCTGTTCGTCTGGTCCATGAACTGCGACAGCTGCGAGGACCCGAAGAACTCCTTCAGCGCGGCGACGACGGGGCGGATGTTGATGATCGTCTGCGGCGTGATCGTGTCCGCGTCCTCGGTCGTGAGGCGCTCGCGCACGACGCGCTCCATGCGGTAGAGGCCGATCCGGAAGGCCTCCTGGATCAGCTCGCCGACGGTCCGCAGGCGGCGGTTGCCGAAGTGCTCGTACTCGTCGAGGTGGTCGGCGACGGCCTCGCGCGGCATGCTCATCGCCTCGGCCGCGTAGTCCTTGATCTCGACCTCCGGGTTCTCGGGCATGCCGAGGCGCTTGGGCATCGCGACCAGCTCGCGGACGAGGGCGATGATGTCGTCGTGCGTCAGCGTGCGGGTGTCGAGGTCGATCTCGAGCCCGAGCCGCGAGTTCAGCTTGTAGCGGCCGACGCGGGTGAGGTCGTAGCGCTTGGGGTCGAAGAACAGCTGGTTGAGCAGCGAGCGCGCGTTCTCGACGCTCGGCGGCTCGCCCGGGCGCTGCTTCTTGAACAGCTCGACCAGCGCGCCCTCCTCCGAGCGGGTCTGCTCGGTGTCGGACTCGAGCGTGTTGCGGATGTAGTGCGAGTTCTCGAACAGCGCGAGGATCTGCTCGTCCGAGGCGTAGCCCATCGCGCGCAGCAGGACCGTGATCGGCAGCTTGCGCTTGCGGTCGATGCGGACGTAGACCTTGCCCTTCTTGTCGATCTCGAGCTCCAGCCAGGAGCCGCGCGCGGGCATCAGGTTGGCGACGAAGACCTGCTTCTCGCGATCCTTGGGCTCCATCAGGTAGGCGCCCGGCGAGCGAACGAGCTGCGTCACGACGACGCGCTCGGTGCCGTTGATGATGAACGTGCCGCGCTCCGTCATCCACGGGAAGTCGCCCATGAACACCGACTGCTCGCGAATCTCCCCCGTCTCGCGGTTGATGAACGCGACGGTGACCGTCAGCGGTCGCGCGTAGGTGAGGTCCTTCTCGCGGCACTCATCGATCGGGGCGACGACATCGTCGAAGACGAACTCGCCGAACTGCACGGCGAGGTTGCCGGTGTAGTCCTCGATCGGCGAGATGTCGTCGATCGTCTCGCGGAGGCCGCCCTTGGACGGCTCGGTCAACCACTCGAACGAGCGGCGCTGGATATCGATGAGGTTGGGGACGTCGAGCGACTTGTTCAGACGCGCGAACGAGCGGCGCGTCCGAGGAACGTAGGCAGCGGCCAAGGTGCGACTCCTGAGGGGTCGGAAGGCGGACAGACGAGAGCGCGAATGCGCAGAGGAATAAATCCTAGCAGAGCGAAGCTACGCCCCGCCGAGGGCTGCCAACGCTCACGGACCCCGTTCCCCGAGCGCCGCGTATGTGGCGCGGCGCAGGCCTTCGGGAGCGGCTTCGACTATCGGTCAGCGCCCCAACTGTAGCGGAATCGGCGCCTTCTCGCGACGGTTGCAGGCGAACGTTCGAAACGGCGAGGGCCCCGCGCGCGCGGGGCCCTCGCCAGCTTCCAAGCTGCCTCGCTCGGCCCGGGCTATTTGAGCTCGACGCTCGCGCCGGCCTCCTCGAGCTCCTGCTTGAGGCGGTCGGCCTCCTCGCGGTCGATGCCCTCCTTGACCGGCTTGGGGGCCTCGTCGACGAGTGCCTTGGCCTCCTTGAGGCCGAGGCCGGTCGCCGCGCGGACGACCTTGATCACCTGGATCTTCTTGTCGCCGGCCGCCAGCAGATTGACCGTGAAGGCCGTCTGCTCCTCGGCGGCCTCATCGCCGCCGCCGCCGCCTCCGGCCGCGGCGGGCGCAGCCGCCGCGACGGCAGTCGCCGACACGCCGAAGGCCTCCTCGAGCGCCTTGATCCGCTCGGCGAGCTCGAGCACCGAGATGCCCTTCAGCTCGTCGATCCATGCCTCTGTGCTTGTGGCCATTACTGGTCCTCCTTGTCATCGTCGCCGGAAGGCGCCTCCGGCGCCGCTTCATCCGTCTGGTTTTCGTCCGAGGCGGTTGGCGCCGCCTCGTCCACTGTCGGGGCATCGTCCGCGGCGGTAGGCGCCGCGTCCGCCCCTGCAAGCGCATCGCCCGTGTCCTTGTCGGGCTCATCCTGCGCAACCGCCAAGGCTTCGGCGTCGCCCGCGTCAGAAGCGCTATCGTCGGCGGCGGCCGGCTCGTCACTCGAGCCACCCCCGTCGGCCGCTTCACCATCGCCAGCGGTGTCAGCCTCGTCACGGGCCCCGCCCTCGGCCACTGTCTCTGCAGCGCCCCCGCCAGGCGGCTCCTCCGTGGCAGCGACCTCGTCGCTGGAAGCGACCTCCTCGGCGGCCTCGGCCGCGGACTCGGCGCCAGCCGAATCCGCCTCCGTGCCCGCAGGCTCATCGCTCGGGCCACCCTCCATCGCGCCGTCAACCTCGTCACTCGGACCGCCCTCGGCCGCTGTCTCTGCAGCCCCCCCGCCCGGCGGCTGATCCGTGGCCGCGGCCTCGCCGCTGAGCTCTGGCTGATCCGTGGCCCCGCCGTCCTCGAGTGAGCGTTCGGGTTCGGCGACAGCCGGATCCGAACGTTTGAGCTCGAGCACTCCTCCAAGCCCGACCGCCAGGCCGCCGATCAGCGCGTTCAGCGTCCGCGCGAGGCCGGCGAGCGGGCTCGCGATCAGCCCGACCAGCTGGCCGTAGAGCACGTCGCGGGTGGGCAGGCGCGAGATCGCGGTGACGTCGGCCGAGCTCAATGAGGCGCCATCCATCAACCCGCCCTTGAACGCCATCAGCTGCGTCGCGCGCGTGAAGTCGGCGACCGCCTTGGCCGCCGCGGCGGCGTCGCCGCGCGCGAACGTCAGCGCCGTCGGCCCCTGCAGCAGCGGCAGCAGCTCCTCGGCGCCGGCCTTCTCGGCGGCCCGCTCGGTCAGCGAGTTCTTGACGACGCGGAAGACCGCGTCGGCTTCGCGCAGCCGCGCCCGCAGCTGGTCGGCCTGGGCGACCGTGATCCCGCGATAGTCGATCGCGAAGATCGCCTGCGAGTCTGAGATGTCGGCGGCGATCTGATCGATCACCGCGGCCTTCGCCTCTCGGTTCATTTGCGGCTCCTATCCCGGACTTAGGGGTCCGCCGGGGGTCTTCGGAGTCGGCGCGCTAAGCGGCCACTTCGGCGGCTGGCGGCGCCTCCTCGACGATGTCGCGGGTGCGCGTCGGATCGACCTTGATCCCGGGCCCCTGGGTTGAAGCGAGCGTGATCGAGCGCAGGTAACGCCCCTTCGCCGCGGACGGCTTGGCGCGGATCACCTCGTCGAGCACGGCGGCGTAGTTCTCGAGCAGCTGGCGCGCCTCGAAGCTGCGCTTGCCGATCACCAGATGGACGATCGCGGTGCGGTCGGTGCGGTACTCGACCTTGCCGGACTTCGATTCCTCGACCGCCCTGCGGACGTCCGGGGTGACGGTGCCGACCTTGGGGTTCGGCATCTTCCCCGACGGCCCGAGGATCCGGCCGAGGCGCCCGACCACGGGCATCATGTCGGGCGTCGCGATCGCGACGTCGAAGTCGGTGAAGCCCTCCTCGACGCGCTTGGCGAGGTCCTCGGCGCCGACGTAGTCGGCGCCGGCCTCCTGCGCCTCGCGCGCCGCGTCGCCCTGCGCGAACACGGCGATCGTCACGTCGCGGCCGATGCCGTTGGGCAGGGCGATCGTGCCGCGCAGCTGCTCGTCGGCGTGGCGGACGTTCAGGCCGGTGCGGATGTGGACCTCGATCGACTCGTCGAACTTCGCGGCCGACGTCGCCTTGATCGCGGCGATCGCCTCGGCCGGCGAATGCTCTCGCTCGCGGTCGATCGCCGCGCGGGCCTCGGTGATGCGGCGTCCGTGCCTCGCCATCAGGCCACGTCCACGCCCATCGAGCGGGCGGTTCCGGCGACGATCTTGGCCGCCGCGTCGAGGTCGTTGGCGTTGAGGTCGGCGAACTTGAGCTCGGCGATCGCGCGGACCTGCGCCTGGCTGATGCGCCCGACCTTGGTGCGGTGCGGCTCGGCCGATCCCTTGTCGATGCCGATCGCCTTGCGGATCAGGTCCGCGGCCGGCGGCGTCTTGGTGATGAAGGTGAACGAGCGGTCCTCATAGACCGTGATCACGACCGGGATGACGGTGCCCGCGTCCTGCTGGGTCTGGGCGTTGAAGGCCTTGCAGAACTCCATGATGTTGATGCCGTGCTGGCCGAGCGCGGGTCCGACCGGCGGGGCCGGCGATGCGGCGCCCCCGAGGGCCTGCAGCTTGATCGTTGTCAGAACCTTCTTGGCCATGGCTAGAGTTTCTTGACCTGGTCGAAGCCGACCTCGACCGGGGTCTCGCGGCCGAAGATTGACACAAGCACCTTGAGGCGGGCGGCATCCTCGTTGATCTCGGAGATCTCGCCCGAGAAGTCCGACAGCGGCCCCGAGATCACCTTCACCGACTCGCCGATCGCGAAGCTCGCGCGCGTGCGCTCGCGGACTGCGACCTCCTTCTTCAGCAGCCGGTCGACCTCCATCTGCGTCAGCGGCACCGGCTCGTTGGAGGCGCCGACGAAGCCGGTCACGCCGGGCGTGCCCTTGACGAGGCTCCAGGAGTCCTCGTCAAGCTCCATGTTGACGAGCACGTAGCCGGGCATCGTCCGCTTCTCGACGGTGATCTTCTGGTTGTCCTTCATCTCAGACACCGCCTCGGTCGGCACGACGACCTGGCGCACCGCGCGCTGTTGGCCGAGCGAGACGACGCGGTGCTCGAGGTTGGCCTTGACCTTGTTCTCGTGGCCGGAGTAGGTGTTGACGACGTACCAGCGAAACATTCCAGGGGCCCCTAGACGATCCAGTTGATGAGCTTGCCCGCGACGTAGTCGGCGACGCCGAGGAAGACGGCGGTCAGCAAGACGAACCCGAGCACGACGCCCGTGGCCTGCGCGACCTGCTGGCGGTCCGGCCACTGAACGCGCTGGAGCTCGGCCCAGCTGCCGCGCAGGAAGCCGACGACCCGCGCCGTGCGCGAGCGGCGCTCGTGAGCGTGGGCCGGCGCGCCGAAGGCGGCGTCGGCCGCCGCGTTGCCGGCGAGATCGGCGCTGAGACCGTCGCGCGCGTCGTCGCCGTCATCGGCGAAGACGGTCTCCGGGCCCTCCTCGATCGGCGGGCGTCCGGCGATCCCCGCATCGCCCGCTGACGGCGCAGCGGGACGCGGACCCATACGGGACCGGCTGGTTGCCCTGCGCTGACGGTTGCGCGCCACGGCACGCCGAGCTAGCGGGTCTCCCGGTGGCTTGTGTGCCGCCGGCACCAGCGGCAGTACTTAGCCAGCGTGATGCGATCCGGGTTGTTCCGCTTGCTCTTGTTCGTCTGGTAATTGCGGCGCTTGCACTCCTCGCAGGCGAGGGTGACAGCGATCCGTACATCTCCGCGGGCCATGAGCCTTCCCGAGTCGGGGTTCCACGTTTCTGACGCCGGGCAAGGAAAAACCTCGCACCGGCGCGAGGTCTGTGAAGTGTAGACGGTCCGCGACCGCTACGCCCGCAGGCGGCGCTATCGTCAACGGCGATCCGCAGTCGAGCCTCGAGGGGGCACCCGTGAACCTGCCAGAGCCGATCCAGACTTCGATCACCGACGAGTCCTTCGCCGGCGTCACCTACCACATCAGGGGCGCCCTGGTGCCCGAGCTCCAGCTCGAGCTGTCCGGCCAGGCCGTGATGTTCGAGCACCACACGCTGCTGTGGAAGGAGACCGCCGTGAAGATCGAGCTGCGCGCTCTGAAGGGCGGCGTCAAGCGCAAGATCGCCGGCCTCGACTTCTTCGTCACCAAGGCGATCGGGCCGGGGCGGATCGCGTTCTCGCGCGACTGGCCGGGCCAGGTGATCCCGCTGCACCTCCCCTCCGGGCGTTCGCTCAACGTCCGCGAGCACCACTTTCTCGCGGCGACCGACAACGTCGACTACAGCTTCGAGCGCGTCAAGGGCGTGCGCAACATGCTGCTCGGCGGCTCGGGCCTGTTCATCGACACCTTCGCCGCGACCAGCGGCGACGCGCTGCTGTTCGTCAACGGCCAGGGCAACGTCTTCGAGATCTCACTCGGCGCCGGCGAGACGCTCGACGTCGAGGCCGGCGGCTGGCTCTACAAGGACACCTCGGTCAAGCTCGAGTCGGTGTCGCTGGGCCTGAAGACCGGCATGTTCGCGGGCGACCACAAGATGACCTTCAACCGCTTCACGGGCCCCGGCACGCTCGCGATCCAGACGCTCTACCTCGAGCCCGTCGAGTCGGGCGATCGTGCTGTCGGCGATGCGGCGGCGGGCGGCGTTGCGGGCGCGGTGATCAGCGGGCTGCTGCGCGGCTGAGCTTTCGGTCGGGTGCACGCACCCGACCGGCGATCGGCGCATGCGCCGATCGCGGAGGCGGCGCATGCGCCGCCTCCCTACAGACCCGGGTAATGTCGTTCGACGTAGCCGTTCACGTCGGGCTGCGCGGTCAGCCAGCGAGTCGCGTGGGGCCCGGCGCGGCCCGCGGTGTCAAACCACACGCCGTCGACGTACATGAACGTGTGGCCGGCGTTGGCGAAGACCGTCATCCAGCGTCCCGGTCCGCGCGCGCCCCAGCGCTCGAGCTGGCCCGAGGTCTCGGGGGCGCCGATCAGGCCGGCCGCGGCGAGGGCGTAGCTGACCGAGCCCGAGCAGTCGTAGGCGCGGTCGACGAACGAGGCGTGGCCGCCGCCGTAGAGGTAGGGGAAGTCGGCGATCGCGTTGCCGCCCGCGATCAGCTTGGTGATCGCCGGCGGAACGACGTTGGAAGGCGCGAAGGCGCCGCTCGCGGGGTCGATGTAGGCGGCTTGGCTGTGCTTGCCGGTCGCGCGCTCGACCTTGTGCAGCTGCTTTAGGTCGCGCTGCACCTCGGCATTGCTCGGGGCCCCCGGGCTGATCTGCGCGGCCGCCGCGGCGACGCTCGGAGCAGCCGCGCGAGCGTGCGCGCGCGCGCCGGCGGGGTCGGGGAAGGACTGGCTCGCGAGCGGGTCGGGCGCCTCGGCCACGAGGGTCGTCCGGTGCGGCGCTCGCGAGGCGCCCTGGGTCGTCAGCGCGATCGCGACCGCCGCGCCCGCCAGCGCCGCCGCGGCGAGCGCCAGCAGCGGCATCCGCCGCGGGAGGGTCAGGGTCGGCGCCGGGCTGTTCATAGGTACAGGGTGATCATCGCCAGCACGACATACGTCACCACGAGCGCCCATCCCTCGTAGGGATGTCCCTCGCCATCGTCTGTGATCTGCCAGATCACCAGCGCGCTCACGGCGAGCGCCCCGATGTAGACCGGGCGAAGCGAGAAGGTCAGCGGAGTGTGCATGGTCAGCGAGATCAGCACCAGCGCCGGGAACAGGAATGCGGCGATCTGGGCGACCGAGTTGACGACGACCGAGATCGCCAGATCGCTCTGGCCGCGCCGGGCGAGCGCGATCCCGACGACGTGCTCGACCGCGTTTGAGGCGAGCGCGACGATGACGAGGCCGGCGAAGGCCTGCGAGATCCCGAGCTTGTGGATCGCCGGGGCGAGCGAGCCGACGAACCAGTCCGAGACGAAGCCCGCTCCGACGCCGGCGCCGATCAGCAGCGCCAGCGCGAGCGGCAGCCGCAGGCGCGTCACGGCGCTGCGCTCGCCGCGCTCGTCGCGGCGCACGTAGGGGATCACCCAGGCGAGGTAGACGCTCAGCAGGAGCGCCGCCGCTACGCCCGAGACCAGTCGCACGTGCGCGCGGCCGACGCCCGAGGCGAGCGCGAAGCTGACGATCACGATGATGAACGTGCAGACGAGCAGCAGCGTCGAGGTGTCGCGCGCGGCCTTGGGCGCAAAGCGCATCACGCCGCCCTGCGAGCTGAGCGCGCCGGCGAGGATGACGAGGCCGAGCACGAGCATTGCGGTCGCGAACAGCGAGCCGACGATCGCCGACTGGGCGACGACGCGCTCGCCGGCGCGCAGCGCGAAGATCACGACGAACAGCTCGGGGAGGTTGCCGAGCGTGGCCTGGAGCAGGCCCGTCGCTGCCGGGCCGAGGCGCTCGCCGACCTCCTCGGTCGAGAACGAGACGATCCAGGCCATGCCGGCCAGCGCGACCGTCGCCAGCGCGAACGTCGCGAGCGTCGTCCAGTGGTCGTAGTGGGCGATCCCGGCGAGGGTCGCGATGACGGCGATCGCGGCGACGAGCGCGCGCTCGGCGTTGCGCATGTGGGGAGCCTACGGACCGCTGCGGCCGGTCAGTGGCTCGTCAGCACGCGGTCGATCAGGCCGTATTCGACGGCCGCCTCGGCGCTGAAGAAGCGATCGCGCTCCATGTCACGGTGGACCTCCTCGACGGGCTTGCCGGTCGAGGCGGCGTAGATCTCGTCGACGCGCTCGCGCAGCTTCAGCACCTCGCGGGCCTGGATCTCGATCTCGGTCGCCTGGCCTTCGAAGCCCGACGACGGCTGGTGCATGAGGATCCGGCTGTTGGGCAGCGCCGAGCGCTTGCCCTTCGTGCCGCCGGCGAGCAGCAGCGAGCCCATCGACATCGCGATCCCGGCGCACATCGTCTGGATGTCGGGCTTGATGAAGTTCATCGTGTCGTAGATCGCGAGGCCCGAGTAGATCGCGCCGCCGGGTGAGTTGATGTAGATCGCGATGTCCTTGTCGGGGTCGACGGACTCGAGGTGCAGCAGCTGCGCGACCACGACGTTGGCGACGTCGTCGTCGATCGCGCTGCCGAGGAAGATGATGCGCTCGTTGAGCAGCCGCGAGTAGATGTCGTACTCGCGCTCGCCGCGCGCGCTTCGCTCGATGACGGTCGGGATCAGCGGCATCTGGCGTGAACCCTATTGCGCGCTTCCGTCGCCCGCGAGCCAGGCCAGGACCGCGGCGCGCGCGAAGCGCCACTCCGAGGCGATCCGCCGGCCGGGCAGCTCGCCCGAGTCGGCGAGCTCGCGGACGGCCTCCGGGGAGACCGACAGCAGCGCCGCGACCTCCTCGAGCGTCAGGACGTCCGGCTCGAACGGGCGGAAGGCGTGACGGCCGATGAGCGTCGCGGGCTCGGGCTGGGCCTCGATCGTGATCCGCCTGGCCGAGGCCGGGCGCCCCGGCGGGTCGCCGATGTAGCGCCCGAGCAGCTCGGTCACGACGGCCTGCTTGGGGCGGCGCGACTCGAACGCCAGGCGATCGAGGGCCTGCGCGTGGGCCTGCGGGATGCGGACGAAGAGGGCCCTGGTGGGGGGTTGCTCGGGCATGCCCCGTCATGCTATCAAGCTAGCTCGATAGCTCCGCCGGGGTGGGCGATAATCAGTCGCAGCGATGGCTGCGCTGAACTGGCCGAACTTCCTGACGGTCGTACGGATCCTGCTGATCCCGGTGCTGGTCGTCGCGCTGTTCGCCAACGGTGGCGACGGCGACGTGTTCGCCGCGGCCGTCTTCGCGCTCGCCTCGGCGACCGACTTCATCGACGGCTACCTCGCCCGCTCGCGCGACTCGGTGACGACGTTCGGCAAGCTGATGGACCCGCTGGCCGACAAGCTCCTGATCGTCGCCGCGCTGATCTCGCTCGTCTCGCTGCACCGCCTCGCGGCCTGGGTGGCGATGGTGATCATCGCCCGCGAGCTGGCGGTCACGGTGCTCCGGCTCGGCGCGACGCAGGCCGGCGTGATCATCTCCGCGAGCCCGATCGCCAAGCTCAAGACCTGCATCCAGATCGCGGCGATCTTCTCGGTGATCGCCGTCCACGGCCACCCCGCCTGGCTCGACGTGCTCGTCTACGCCGCCGTCGCGATCACGGTCGTCTCCGGCCTCGATTACTTCTTCGGGCTGCGGCGGCGACTCGAGGAGGCCAGGGACCGCTCGACAGCGTCAGCGTCCACGTCGAGGTGAGGCCGTCCGGGCGCCAGGCGCGGCGCCCGCGGCTCAGCCGTCGAGCCAGTCGCGCAGCGTCGTGTGGCGCGCCGGCGTCTCGATGCCGGCCAGCTCGCGGCGCAGCTCGCCGAGCGTTCCGTGGCGCTCGGCGGCGACGTTGTGCTGGTGGATCGTCTCCAGGTTCTCCTGGCGCGCCGAGACGAACGCATCGTCGGGCAGGCCGCCGAGCGTGTGCAGCACGCCCTGGATCATCTCCCTGACGCAGTCCTCGACGAACCGCGGGCGCCGGTGCGCCTTCTCGACGACCGCCGCCTCGTCGACGCGCTTCATCAGCTCATAGATCTCAGAGGACATCGAGTTCTCGACGATCTCGAGCAGCGTGCGGGCCTCGATCTCGAGCTTCCCGTGCTCGGTCACACCCACGTGGAGCGTGCCGAGGCCGCGCTGGTTGTGGGTCGCCACGGGGACCGCCGCGAGGATCCGCTCGACCTCCTCCTCGCCGTAGCCCTCTTCGACGAGGCGCGCGCGCGCGCCAGCCGAGACGAGCTCCTGCGCGCACGGGCAGGCCGTCATCCCCTGGGCGGCGACGCCGACGAGGCGGCGCGTGCCGCGCTCGGAGGCGATCGCCATGCCGTGCAGGGTGTAGATCTCCTGCGTGTCGATGCCCGACACGGGCGCCGGCTTGTGCTCGGGGTAGCGCGCCGCGATCCGCACCTCCGCCCGGCCGGCTCCCTGGCGCACGCGGACGAGCTCGGCGACGCGCTGCGCGAGGTCCTCGGCGCGGAACGTGGCCTCGCCCAGCACGACCTCGCCGATCGCCTCGTTGACGACCTCATCGAAGCGCGACATGTGCGCGCCCTTCTGATCGCCGGCGAGGTCGACGAAGCAATCGAGGCGCGCCCAGTAGAGCTCCTCGTGGCCGTTCTGGCGGATGCGGATGACCTTCTCGACGCCGGTCACGCCAACGCGCGAGAGGCCAACCGCGAGCGACGGCATCTGCGCCTGGACGTCCGGGGCCTGCAGGGTGAGCGGTCGGTCGGACATTGCGCGGTGTTCGCCAAGCCTACCGGGCGCCCAGCAGGCGCCTTCGCAGGCCCCACCGCCTGCGGGCGCTTGTGCTATCACTTCCGCGGTCGAGGGAGGGAAGCCCCGGCGGGCGAGAGGAGGAGGACGTCGTGGAGGCCGCGCTGGACGGTGTTTCGCAGACCGAGGCGGGCGTGACGCTCGGAGAGCCGTCGGTCGTCGATTTCGAGGAGATCATGACGCTCCTCGCCGACGGCCACGAGCGCGGCGCGCTGAGCTATGAGAGCGTCGCCGCCGCACTCGAGGAGGCCGAGGCGACGCGCGAGCAGGCGGCCGAGCTGTACGCCTATCTGGAGGACCACGGCATCGAGCTGCTCGCGCGCGAGGACGCCGCCGAGCCCGAGCCCGCCGCCGCGGCGGCGGTCGCGCCGAAGTCGGAGCTCGACCTGACCGTCGAGCCAAGCCTCGACTCGCTGCGGCTCTACCTGCGCTCGATCGGCCGCGTGGCGCTGCTGACGGCGGCCGACGAGGTCGCGCTCGCCAAGCGGATCGAGCGCGGCGACATCACCGCCAAGCAGCAGATGGTCGAAGCCAACCTGCGCCTCGTCGTGTCGATCGCGAAGGGCTATCTGGGGCGCGGGCTGTCGTTCCTCGACCTGATCCAGGAAGGCTCGCTCGGACTGATCCGCGCCGTCGAGAAGTTCGACTACCGCCGCGGCTACAAGTTCTCGACCTACGCGACCTGGTGGATCCGCCAGGCCGTGACGCGCGCGATCGCCGACAAGGGCCGGACGATCCGCATCCCCGTGCACATGGTCGAGAGGCTCAACAAGGTGATCGGGGTCGAGCGCCAGCTCGTGCAGCAGCTCGGCCGCGAGCCGACCGCCGACGAGGTCGCGGCGGCGCTCGACTGCTCGCCGGGCGACGTCCGCGAGATCCGGCGCATGGCCCAGCAGCCGATCTCGCTGGAGAAGCCGGTGGGGGAGGAGGACGACTCCGCCCTCGGTGACTTCGTGGAGGACCAGACTGCCGAGTCACCATTCGAGCTGGCCGCCGAGCGCCTGCGCCGGGAGAACCTTCGCCGCGCGCTGGCCGCGCTGCCCGAGCGCGAGCGCGAGGTGATCGAGATGCGCTTCGGGCTGACCGGCGAGCGTCCGTACACGCTGGAGGAGGTCGGGCGCGCGTTCAACGTCACGCGCGAGCGGATCCGGCAGATCGAGAACCACACGCTCAAGAAGCTCGAGGCGCTGCCCGAGGCGCAGCGGTTGCGCGACGCGTCGTAGGGGTGGGAGGCGCGAGTCTCCACGATTGCGCCGCGGACCGCGAAGTGTGACGAAAACGTTACATTTTGCAGGGCTTTTCTGTCCGGAGCGGGGCGTATGCTCCGTCCATGGAGCGTTGGAATCCGCGGCGACAGGGCGATATCGGAGAGCTGTCGGCCATCAACTGGCTGGCCGGAGCCGGGGCGGTGGTCTCCATGCCGATGTTCCACAGCCCGGATTACGACCTCATCGCGGACTTCGGTGACCGGCCGCTGCGCGTCCAGGTCAAGACGTCAATCTCGTGGCACAAGGAGCGGTTCATCGTCGCCCTGTGCACTCGAGGGGGCAACCAGAGCTGGAACGGCGTCGTCAAGCGCCTTGATTCCACGCGGTGCGACCAACTCTTCGTCCACGTTGGCGATGGTCGCCGATGGTTCATTCCGGCATCCGTCCTTGGCGGCGGTTCGGGCATCGTGCTTGGCGGGCCCAAATACGCGGAGTACGAGGTCGAGCCCGGTCAACCACTTCCGCCAAGGCTCGCGTCGCTAGACTGAGCGCCCTCCGGCGGGGTTCCCGAGCGGTCAAAGGGACAGCGCTGTAAACGCT
>DATBPB010000009.1:0-7656 GCA_036561565.1 Solirubrobacteraceae bacterium
ACCGTGTAGTAGCGCGAGGAGGTCGGATGCGCGATCGCGCTCTCGATCGCCGAGGCTCTGACGTGCAGGACCGGCGCGAGCTCGAGCGCGAACGTCGTCGGGTCCGCGATCCGGTTCGGCGCCGCGGTGATGTCGTAGGCCGGCTCGGTCAGCGCGAGGACGACGCCGTCGCGGTCGAGGATCGACCCGCGCGGCGCCGCCACGGTGACCGTCGCGTCGTGCTTGAGTGCCGCGAGACTCGAGAGGCTTCCGGCGTTCAGCGTCGCCAGCTGGAACGCGCGGGCGGCGGCGACGGCGAGGAGCAGCGCGAAGACGGCGAGCAACCAGCCGATCCGTCGCTGCCGCAGCGCCATCGACTAGGGGCCCGTCTGCGTGCCGCCGGCGGAGCTGGTCGTGCCCGACGTGGGCGGCGTGGTCCCGCCCGCCGGGGTGGTGACGGCGGCGTTCGACGTCGATGTCGTCCCGGTCGTCGTCGCGCTGCCGCCGCTCGCGGTGCCCGACGTCGTGACGGGGACCGTCGAAGCCGGGTTGGTGGTCGTCAGCTGCGAGGTGGTCGGCGCCCCCGTGCCGCTGTTGGGCGGGAGCGTCTTGAGCGCGTTCTGGCTCGTGGCGGTCAGGTTGCCGGCCGAGGCCGACGTGCCGGTCACGCTCGCGCCGCCGGCCGTCGTGCCCGCCGACGTCGCGGTCTTCGCGGGAGGAGCGGCGGGGTGCGCCGCGGCGGCGACGAGCGCGGCGCTCGACGGTGAGCTGATGTGGTCTGCCGCGCGGCGACCGTCGCCGGGGTTGGCCTGCAGGTAGGTGACCGCGCCGGGCGGTGCGTAGACCATGCCCGTCGAGGAGACGAGGTTGCTCTGGCGGTCGTTGGCCTCGATCCCGCCGATCGCCGACTCCGTCGCCTCGGTCTTCTGAAGGAGCGTGTTGTAGGCCTGCGTCTGGCTGCCGATCTGAGCGCCGAGCCGAAGCAGGACGACCTGCATCGCGACGACCGCGAGCAGCACGGTCGCGACCAGCGCGATCCAGGCGCGCCCGCGCACGAGGCGCTCGAGCAGCGGATGGTCGATCAGGCGGATGAACCCCGCCGACAGCCGCGAGCGGGTCGCCGCCTCGACCGCCGGGCGCCGCTGCGGACCGGACACCCGACGCGGCGCGGGCGGAACGCGAAGAGGCGCGGGCGGCGCCGCCGGAACCCTCACCGGTGCCGCAGGATTTGGCACCGGGAAGCTGCTCACGCGAGGCCTCCGAGCTTGCGAGCGACGCGCAGGTGCGCGCTCGCCGCGCGCGGGTTCGCGGCGACCTCGCCCGCGCTCGGGGCGATCGCGCGGCGGTGGGCGAGCTCGGCCTCGGGGGTCAGTCCGCAACCGCAGGCCGGCAGGTCGGGCGGGCAGATGCAGCCGCGTGTGCGTGCGGCCAGGAACTGCTTGACGCGGCGGTCCTCGAGCGAGTGGAAGGAGATCGCGGCGAGCGATCCGCCCGGCACGAGCACGTCCCAGGCGATCGGCAGCGCCTCGTCGAGCTGCTCGAGCTCGTCGTTGACGGCGATCCGAAGGGCCTGGAAGACGCGCCGCGCGGGGTGACCGCCGGCGAACCGCGCCGGCGCGGGAATCGCGGCCTTGATGACCTCGACGAGCTCGAGGGTGGTGACGATCGGGGCGCGCTCGCGCTCGGCGACGATCGCGCGCGCGATCTGGGCGCTGTAGCGCTCCTCGCCGAACTCGCGGAACAGGCGGGCCAGGCGCCGCTGGTCCCAGCTGGAGACGATCTCCCCCGCCGTCAGCTCGTCGTCGGGGTCCATGCGCATGTCGAGCGGGGCGTCGTAGGCGTATGAGAAGCCGCGCTCCCAGGTGTCGATCTGCATCGCCGAGGTGCCGAGGTCGAAGTAGACGCAGTCCGCGCCCAGCCCTTCCTCACGCAGCAGCGCGAGGCCCTCGGTGAACGGGGCCCGGATGAAGCGCGTCGTGCAGGTCAGATCGCGCGCCATCTCCTCGAAGCGCTCCTCGGCGGTCGGGTCGCGGTCGATCCCGATCAGCGTGCCGGCTGGGCCGATCCGTTCGGCGATCAGGCGCGCGTGGCCGCCGCCACCGACCGTGCAGTCGACGGCGACCGATCCCGGGCGGGGATCGAGCAGCTCGATCAGCTCGCCCGCGAGGACCGGTACGTGGGTGATGGTCATCTCAAGAAGTGTGCCCACCGACGGCTCCCGGTCCGATTCGCTTGACGGCGCTGACGAGGTTGTCCTCCTGGCCCTCCCAGATCGAGCGGTCCCAGACCTCGAGGCGGTTGCCGGCGCCGACGACGGTGACGTCCTTGCCGAGGCCGACCTTGGCGATCAGCTTGGCCGGCATCATCACGCGGCCCGCCGAGTCGAGCTCGACGTCGGATGAGTAGGCGTTGAAGAAGCGCTCGACGGTCGAGTACTCACCTGACAGCGGGTGCATGCCGTCGAGGATCGCGGCGACGTGGCGCTCGAACTCATCGGGCGGCCAGATCGCGAGGCAGTTGTCCGCGTCGCGCTGCAGCGCGACGACCGACCCGTCCGCGAGGAGCTTGCGCTGAGAGGCCGGAATCGTGAGCCGGTTCTTTGCGTCGAGCGTGTGGTCAAAGGTGCCGCGAAACGTCATCGGAAGGGGCCTGTCGAAAAGGGTCGAACCGGGCTGGAAGAGGCGGGAGGAACCCCTCCACCCCGGTTCGCTGCGGGCAAGGTATCAGATCCCTCCCACTTTGCAACACAATTCCTTCTTGATGTCCCACATGCATCCACTTTCCCAGCCTGACGCGGGACTCCTGCCCTCCTGGACATGCGGACGAGGCCGCGCGCGGGCGACGCGGCGGCTCAGGTCGCTGGCGCGACGAGGGCGGCGATCAGACGAGCGTGAGCGACGGCGTCGTCGCGCTGTCGGTCTCGATCACGACGCGGCAGGGCCGGCGATCGAGCAGATATGAGGCGGTCAGGCCGATCCGCTGCTCGCTCAGCGGGGCATGCCGCGTCGAGAGATAGATCACGTCCGCGTTGATGCGCTGCGCCTCATCGGCCAGCGCGGCGCCCGGGTTGCGGGCACGGATCAGGCCGGTGCGGACCTTGATCCCGAGCCGCCGGCCCTGGATCCGCGCGCTCTCGAGAATCGAGCGCCCGAACGCCTCCTCCTCCTCGAGCCCCGCGTCGAGTGACAGCTGCCGCGGCACGGGGAGCACGTAGACGGCGTAGACGATGCCCTCCTTGCCGATCAGCTTGGCGGCGCTGAACAGCGTCGCCGCGCTGACGTCGGAGCCGAAGATCGGAACCAGGGCGGTGCGGTAGCCGAGCTCGCGGAAGTCCTCCGGCCGCGTCGGATGCACGACCGCGACGCTGTGAATCAGGCTCAGGCCGGAGCGCTTGCGGTAGATCACGTAGCCGACCATTCCCAGAACCATCCACGGGATGCCGACGAATTTGGCCTCGGGGTGGAGCGCCACGACCGCCACCCAGGCCGCGAACGTACCGATCCCGCCGATGACGGCGGTGATCGGGATCTGGCGGCCGCGGATCATCACGTTGCCGGGCATCCGGTAGGGCCGTTCGCGGTCGGGGTCCTTGATCCGCAGCGCGACGATCGCCGCGTGCGCCGTCGTGAACGACAGCATCGCGCCGAACGAGTAGAGGTTGCCGAGCACGTTGATGTTGGCGAAGCCGATCAGCAGCACCGCGAAGACCGAGAAGAAGACGATCGTGAACCAGGGCGTGCGGTAGGTCGGATGCAGCTTGGAGAAGACGTCTGGGAGCTGGCGGTGCTCGGCCAGCGACCAGGACAGCCGCGAGATTCCGATCAGGCCGGCGTTGGTCGCGATGAAGAGGATCGTCGTCGCGAGCAGGCCGACGTAGTAGCGGGCGGCGTAGAGAAGGACTCCGTGCCCCAAGCCGAGGTGGTCGATGATCCCGAGCACTGGCTCGGACTCGTATTTCCCGCCGAGCTGCGTGAAGTAGTGGTGGCCGACGTGGTGAACGGGGAGCGCCGACAGCGCCACTACCGAGATTCCCATGTACACCCCGAGCACGGCGATCAGCACGAGGTTGACGGCCCTCGGCACATCCGAGCCAGGGTCCTTTGACTCCTCGGCCATGTTCGAGACGGTCTCGATGCCGGTGTAGGCGAGCATCGCGATCGAGCCGGCGAAGACGAGCTGGCTGAGGCTCGGCGCGACGCCCAGGTGGACCTGATTGATCAGCAGCGAGGGGTTCAGCACGAGCACCACGCCGAGCAGGACGACCAGGCATTGCGTCCCGAGGTCGACGACGGCGAGGATGAAGTTGAGGTTGGCCGACTCGCCGAGCCCGCGGATGTTCAGCACTACAAGGATCACGAGCACGACGAGGGCGGCGATGATGTTTCCCGGAGCGTGGCCGATCGCGCCGAGGCCCGGCAGCGCCGAGGCATAGAACGGCACGAAGTAGGCCGAGATCGCGATCGTCAGGATGTAGTCGAGCGACAGCGCCCAGCCGGCGAAGAACGACGTCGAGTCGTTGAAGGCGTGGCGCGCGAACGACGAGGAGCCGCCGGCCTCGGGGAACATCGACGCCCCCTCGGCGTAGGTCTTGGCGGTCAGCGCGAACAGACCGCCGGCGACGAGGAAGACGAGCGGCGTCAGTCCGAGTGCATGAAACGCGACGAGGCCGAGCGCGTAATAGATCGAGGAGCCGACGTTGCCGTAGGCGGTTGCGAACAGGCCCGAGACGCCGACCGTGCGGCGCAGGCCGTGCTCGCTCAGCCGCGCCATTGCATCCTGCTGTCAGCGTCCATTCACGTTGCCCCCGTCTCGTCCCTGCCGGTCCTGAAAGAAAGCATGCACCGCGCCAGTCGATGCAGGAAACCGCCTTATGATGCCGACGCCTCCGGAAAGGGCTCGATCATGGACACGGCAAGACGTGGAAACTACAACTCTGGCGAGGACTTCGTGCTCGAGTACGGCGAGTTGCGGTTCACGTTCAACGAGGTCGACTTCCGCGAGCGCTGCGAGCAGGCCGCGCTGCGCCTGGGCTTCATCGACGCGCGCCTCGACGGCCCTGAGCTCGAGGACCTCGTGAACCTCGCGGTGAACGGCGAGATTCACGACGCCGCCTCGGCGCTCGGCGATCACGTCAACGACTGCTGGCCGGCGATCGTCGGACCGGCCGAGCGCTCGCTCGTCCACTGGCTACGCCGGCTCGTCTTCCGCGGCGCCTGGCTCGACCAGCGCGTCCGCGAGGGCGAGCTGGACGTGGCCTACTGCGAGGAGACCCACTCCTTCTCCTACGTCCAGCCCGAGCGCGGCGGCGAGCCGATCGAGCTGGCTCCCGAGCCCTCCTGGGACCGCGTCGCCTACCGCTCCGCCGGCTGCTAGTCGGCCGTCCGGCGACGGTCGCCTCGCAGCGAGCGAGACCCTAGCCCGCGGGCGTCCGCGAGCCATCCGCTCGGCTCGAGCCCAGCGCGGGGGCTAGGCGTCCTCAGCGGCCTCCTCGGCGGTCTCCTCTGAGACCTTCGGCTTGCGCGGGGCGCGCGGCTTGCGGACGCGCACGGGCTTGGCCGCCGCGGCGCCGAGCAGCTCGGCGCGAAGCGTCCCGCTCGCGGCCTCGTCGACCGCCCCGCCCGGGAGCAGCGCGATCGTGGTGGTCTCACCGCCAAGCGGCGCGCGGGCCGTCGCGATGACCGTCAGCGAGCCCGCTCCGCGAAGGTTGCGAGCCGCCGCGAGCGCACGGCGCGCGGCTCCGTGGCCGAGGCCGTCGAGGGTGTCGATCAGAAGCGCCGCGTCGCCGCCGCGCAGCGCGATCCGCCGGCCGCGTTCGGCGGCCTGCTCGACGGCCGACTCCTGCGCGTCAGCCGATGCCGCGAACGACAGCCCGGTCGAGGTCGCGTGCTCCAGCGCCTTGTACTCGGTTAGCTCCTCGGGCCGCACGCCGACGGCGACGAGCTCGACGTCGATGTCCTCGACTGCCCCCAGCGCCGCGGCGACCTTCTGAAGCAGCGCCGTTCGTCCCGAGCGCGGCGGGCCGGCGATCAGCACGCGCGAGCCACGGCCGAACGGCGGGAGGGCGTCCAGCTCCTCGCCGAGGGCAAACGCCACAGTCGGGAAGTCGACGTCGATCTCGTCGATGCGCGTTCCGACGACCGCCTCTTCGGCGGGCACGCCGTTGATCGTGTCGATGCGGATCAGCGAGGGGTGGCGCTCGGAGCGGCGCGCCGGGCGGATCGGACCGCTGATGCGATCGCCGGCGACCAGCTCGCAGCGGCGCGCCTGCGCGGCGCTGATGTACACGTCGTCATCAGAGACCTCGCCGGCGTTGACGCGCAGGAAGCCCGAGCCGTTGCCGAGCAGCTCGACGACCCCCTCGGCGAGCCGCTCGCCGGGCGGCGAGTCGGCCTCCTCGCGAACGCTCGAGGCGTCCTCGGCGGCGCCGTCGCGGGAGCGACCGCGGCCGCCGCGACGGGATCGGCGTGAGCGCGCCGGGCGCTCCTCGGACCCCTCCTCGAGGGCGTCGTCGGATTCGGCGGCGGCCTCGGCCTGCGGCTCAGGTTCGGCGGCGGCGGCGGCGCGGGTTCGGCGCGCGCGCTTGGGTGCGGCCGCCCCTTGGCGGGCGAGGATCGCGTCGATCAGCTCGTCCTTGCGCAGACGGCGGAAGCCGTCGATGGCGAGGGCGGAGGCGAGCGCGTGCAGGTCGGCGAGCGGGCTCGCCTCGAGGTCAGCGGGGCTGATGATGGACATCGTGTTCCTTAATGGTGGGTGGTAGGCGTCCCGCGGCGTTGAGGTCAGCCGCAGGCACCCGTGCGCGAACTACTCTAGCTGCTGGTTCGGCTGCTCCCAGCGCAGATCGTCGGTGAGCGAGAGCTCCGCCGGCACCTCGCGCGCGCCCCGCAGAGCCGACAGCACGGCGATGAAGTCGGCGGCAGCCGCGACATCGTGAACGCGGTAGATGTGCGCGCCGAGGTCCATGCCATGGGCCAGCGCGGCCAGCGTTCCCGCGCCCCGGGCGCGCGGCGGTCGCGACGTGATCGCGCCGACGAAGTCCTTGCGCGAGATCGCCAGAAGCAGCGGCCGTCCGAACTCGTGCAGGCGCCGCGCGCCGCGCAGGAGCTCGACCGTCTGCGCCGGCGTCTTCGCGAAGTCAGGCCCCGGATCGACGATCAGCTGCTCGTCGGCGACGCCCCGCGAGCGCGCCAGCTCGAGTCGCTCGGCCAGGAAGCGCATCACGTCCTCGAGCACGTCCGCGTAGAGACTTGGATCCTGGATGCGCTGCTTGGGCGGCGCCGCCGTGTGCATCACGACGAGCGCGGCGCCGCTCTGCGCGCAGACGTCGGCGAGGCCGGGGTCGCGAAGCCCGCTGACGTCGTTGACGATCGAGGCGCCCGCGGCGATCGCCGCCTCGGCGACCGCCGGCTTGTACGTGTCGACGGACACGACCACGCCCGAGTCGTGCAGGGCGCTGACGAGCGGCACGACGCGCTCGATCTCCTCAGCCGCGTCGACCGCCGGGCGGTTCGTGACGCCCGACTCCCCGCCGACGTCGATCAGGCTCGCCCCGGCCGCGGTCAGCTCCGACGCCAGCGCGAGGCGCGCCTCGAGCGTCGGGTGCATGCCGGCGTCGGAGAAGCTGTCGGGGGTCGCGTTGACGATCCCCATCAGCCACGCCTCGCCGTCGAATGAATGCGT
>DATBPB010000010.1:0-31661 GCA_036561565.1 Solirubrobacteraceae bacterium
GCGAAGGTCGCCGAGTCCTTGCGTCCGTTGCTCGAGAAGGCGAGCATCGGCGGCCCCTCGGCGACGGCGTTGAAGAAGCTGTAGGGCGCGAGGTTGACGCGCCCGTCGGCGCCGCGCGTCGAGACCCAGCCGATCGGCCGCGGCGCGACGAGCGACTTGAACGGGTCGTGCGCCAGCATCGTCCGATCGCGCAGATGCGGTTCGTAGAAGATCATCGGCGGACATAATCATGGCGTGCGGCGCTGGATGCTCTGCATCGCGTTCGTTGCCTTCGCCCCCCAAACCCTTGTTCGCCTCGGCGCACACCCTGGCGGGCACAGGTGCGCCGAGGCGCGGGTGGGCGCATGCACCCACCCGGCCCACATAACGGCTCAACGCAGCTGGCCCTTCGACCGTGTGCAGCTCGGGCTGGCAAGTGCGCCACGGACGGCCGCGGCGCTCGGGCCGCTACGGCTGCGCTACCAGTACCTCGCCGGCGGCGTGAACACCGGGCACTCGTGGACGACGTGGAACCCGAACGGGTCGTTCGTGAGCCTCTACATCGCCGAGTCGCAGGCCCGCCGCCTCGTGCCGGTCTTCAGCTACTACCAGATCCGCCAGTCGCTGCCGGGCGCGAACGTCGGCGACGAGGCCGCCGCCGATCTCGGCAACCTCGCCAACCGAGCGACGATGACCGCCTACTTCGCCGACCTGCGCGAGTTCTTCGCGCGCGCGGCCCGGCATGGGCCGGTCGTGCTGCATCTGGAGCCCGACCTGTTCGGCTACATCGAGCAGCACTCCCGCGGCGGCGACGCCGCCACGGTGCCGGCGGACGTGGCCGCGAGCGGGATCTCCGGGCTGCCGCAGAACGCGGCCGGCTTCGCGCAGGCGGTCCTTGCGCTGCGCGATGAGATCGCGCCGAACGTCCTCGTCGGCTTCCCGATCTCGATCTGGGGGACGGGTCTCGACATCCACCTCAGCCATCCGAGCGTCGCCCAGGTCGATCAGATGGCCGCGCAGTCGGCGCGCTTCTACCACTCGCTGCACGCCAACTTCGACGTCAGTTTCACCGAGGTCAGTGATCGCGACTCGGGGTACGCGACGGTCGTCAACCACGAGGGCGGGGCGTGGTGGCGTCCGATCGATTTCGCCCACGACCTGCGCTTCCTCGCCGGCTACCACCGCCGCGTCGGTGAGCCGATCGTGATGTGGCAGATCCCGCTCGGCAACACGATGCTCGACAACAACCCATACCGCTACCGCGACAACAAGGTCCAGTGGCTGCTCGGGCCCGGCGGGCGCGGACACCTGCAGGCCTACGCGCGCGCCGGCCTCGTCGCGCTGGTGTTCGGCGGCGGACAGTCGACCGACACCGACACAGCGCACGACGGCGGCTATTTCTTCTCGCGCGTGCGCGCCTACTACCGCGCCGGGGCGCTACCGCTGCGGTAGGCGCGGGACTGCGTGGCGACGAGGTCGACGAGGTTGCCGAGCGCGAGGTTGACGTCGTAGACGTGAAGGCCCCAATCGGGCCCCTCGGACTCGCTCAGCGCCGGGCGCACGTCGGCGGTGCCGCCGGGGCGCTCGACCTGCAGCCAGCTCGCGCCGTCGCGGCGTTCGCAGCGTGCCGTGTACTCGCCGGCGTACTCGATCCAGGGCGTAAAGGCGCGCGTCCCGACGGCGGCGGCTGGGGCGTAGGTGTCAAGCGGCGCGCTGCCGCCGGACGGCGAGGCGGGGTTGACGCAGAGGATGGCGGTGCGCGGCCCGTTGTGGGCGAAGGGGTCGAGCGCGCTGGAGGTGCGCCCGAAGTAGGCGCCCTTCGGCGGCTCGCTCAGGAAGCTCGAGTAGGCGAGCACGCAGCCGGTCTGGGCGCTCGCGCGGCAGGGCGGGATGTGGGCGAAGTCACCGCCGGGGCCGACGGCGACGTTGCCTCCCATCAGCAGCGCCGAGACGAGGCGGCGCCGAAGTCCCGGGTTGCCGTCGATGCGCCGCGCTAGCAGGTTGATCAGGACCGTCGCGCCCTGGGAGTGGCCGATGAAGACGATCCCGCGCCCGTGGTTGTAACTACGCAGGTAGCTATCGAAGGCGCTGGCGAGGCTGTCGTAGGCGGTGAGCGCCTCGCGGCGGGTGAGCTTTGCGGGGTTGAGCAGCGCCGCCAGCGTCACCTGGCGATACATCGGCGCATAGACGCGGCAGACCTGCGAGAAACGCGAGGCCTGGGCGATCGCGACGGCGCGCTCGGGCGCCTCGACGGCGAGGTCGGCGTTGGCGGTGAGCTGATCGCTGACCGTCGGATAGACGTAGAAACAGTCGACCGGCGGGGACGTGGCCGCGCGGGCGCTGCGGACGCCCTCGGGCCCGGCCGCGCCGACGACCGTCGCCGTGAGGGGCGCCGTGCAGGGGTCGTTGGCGAGGCCGGGGCGGCACAGCCAGACGGTGGGCGATGCCGCCGCCTGCCTGCGCGTGGGCTGCGCGGAGCCGCAGCCGGCGAGCGCCAGCGCGGCGGCCGTCGCTGCCAGTGTCGCCCGCCTCAACCGCCGGCTCCGGCGAACGGCGGATCGGGCTCGCCGGAGAACCAGTACTCGCCGTCGGCGAGGCGAGCGATCGTCGCGCGGTCCCAGCTTGCCTCGCCCTCCAGGCGCGCGATCACCAGCCGCAGGTGCTCGACCACGTGCGGGGGCTTTGAGGGGTCGTTCTTGAAGTCCTCGATCGCGAAGCCGATGTGGCGGGAGGCCCCCGCGATCTGCTCGAGGCGATGCTCGAGGGCGGCGGTCACCTCCTCGCGCTCGAGCGCCCAGGCGAAGCTCCACGCGGCGTGGAGCTCGTCGGGGGCGTGGGGGGCTATGTTCCAGAGCATCGAGCGCAACTCGCGCAGGAACTCGCCGTGGCCGTCGGGTGTGAGCCGGTAGGTGGTGCGCGCGGGGCGGCCGCCCTGCGCCTCGGTGCCCACGGCCTCGAGGTATCCCTCCTTGGTCAGGGTTCGCATCGCGTTGTAGACCGAGCCGGGGTTGAGGTGGGCCCACTCCTCGGCGTGCCAGCTGAGCAGCTCGCGGCGCACGAAATAGCCGTGTACGGGCTGGAAGATGCGGACCGCGCCGAGGACCAGCAGGCGGTTGGTGGCCATCGGCGAAATCTTACTTGACAAACTGGATTATTCAGTTTTGAATATCGCCCCGAGCGATGTTCAACTTTGAGCAATGACCGGGGCTTCGGCCGTCATCGAGGCGCGCGAGCTGCGCAAGAGCTTCCGCGGGCGCCGCGGCGTCGTCGAGGCCGTGCGCGGCGTGTCGATCGACGTCGCGGCCGGTGAGATCTTCGGCTTCCTCGGGCCCAACGGCGCCGGCAAGACGACCACGCTGCGGATGCTGACGACGCTGATGCCGATCGAGTCCGGCAGCGCGATCGTCGCCGGCTGCGACGTGGCGCGCGAGCCCGACAAGGTCCGCTCGCGGATCGGCTACGTCAGCCAGCTCGGCGGCTCCGACGACCTCGCGAGCGGTCGCGAGAACCTCGTCCTGCAGGGACGGCTGTACGGCGACGACGCGGCGTCGGTGCGCGTGCGCGCCGCCGAGCTGATCGACCGGCTCGACCTGACCGACTTCGCCGAGCGCCGCGTCAGCACCTACTCGGGCGGCCAGCGCCGCCGCCTCGACATCGCGCTCGGCATCGTCCACCGCCCCGAGGTGCTGTTCCTCGATGAGCCCTCGAGCGGCCTCGATCCGCAGAACCGCGCCAACCTCTGGGAGCACGTCACGGCGCTGCGCGACAGCGGCACGACGGTGTTCCTGACGACCCACTACCTCGAGGAGGCCGACGCCCTCTGCGACCGGCTGATGATCATCGACCACGGCGAGATCGTGGCCGCCGGGACGCCGCAGGAGCTCAAGCGCCAGGTCGCGGGCGACACCGTCGTGCTCAACCTGCGCGAGGAGAGCGACGTCGCGACGGCGCTCGAGCAGATCGCCGGGCAGCCCTACGTGCGCGAGTCCTCAGCCGACGGCGCCGACGTTCGCCTCTACGTCGAGGACGGCGGCGAGGCGCTGCCGCAGCTGCTGCGCCTGCTCGACCAGGCCGCGGTCGCGCTGCGCTCGATGAGCCTGTCGGAGCCGACGCTCGACGACGTGTTCCTGCGCCAGACCGGGCGCTCGCTGCGCGACAGGGGCGAGGGCGAGGGCGAGGGAGGCGGCGCGCGATGGTGAAGATCGCCCGCGACGTGTGGCTGCTGTTCGAGCGCTACACGCTCCAGCTCGTGCGAAACCCCGTCTGGCTGTTCGTCGGCTTCTCGACGCCGATCCTCTACCTGGCGCTGTTCACGCCGCTTCTGAAGACGCTGTCGGGCGCGCCCGGACTGCCGCGCGGCGGCGTGCTCGACACCTTCCTGCCGGGCATCCTCGCGCTGCTCGCCTTCGCAAGCGGCGCCGGGCCCGGCTTCAACACGATCTTCGAGCTGCGCTCGGGCGTCATCGAGCGCTTCCGCGTGACGCCCGCCAGCCGCTTCGCGATCCTGACCGGGCCGATCCTTTCGAGCATGGTGCTGATGTTCGTCTTCGACATCGTGCTGATCGGCGTCGGCGCGGCGTTCGGCTTCCACGTCCACGTGCTCGGCCTGCTCGTGCTCGCGGTGCTGATCGCGCTGCTGATGGTGACGATGGCCGCCTTCTCGATCGCGACGGCGCTGCTGACCAAGGAGATCAGCTCGTTCGCGGCGATCATCAACGGCATGAACCTGCCGGTCCTGCTGCTGGCGGGGGTCCTTCTGCCGATCTCGCTCGGGCCGCTGTGGATGCGCGTGATCGCGCACTTCAACCCGCTCTACTACCTCGTCGAGGCCGCCCGCGTGCTGGCCGCCGGCCACTACGGCGGCGACCACGTCTGGCAGGCCTTCGCCGTGCTCGTCCCGATCGCCGCGCTCGTGCTGGCGTGGGCGACGCGCGTCTTCCGCCGCGCGGTGGCGTAGGCGCTCAGTTGTGCGCGAAGGCCTTCGCCTGCGGGCGGTTGCCGGGCAGCGGCCCGTCGAGTGACTCGAGCGCCTGCGTACGGGTTCGCAGGTCGCGCAGCAGCAGGTCGGCCATCTCGTGCGTCATCCCGGCGCGGACGACGATCCGCAGCACCGAGAGGTCCTCGCGGTTGGGCGGAAAGCTGTAGGCGGGAACGAGCCAGCCGCGCTCGCGCAGGCGGTCGGAGACGTCGAAGACGGTGTAGTTGGCGACCTCTGGCTCCAGCGCGAACGCGAACACCGGCAGGTCGCTGGCGTCGCTGACGAGCCGGTAGGGGCCGATCTCGGCGATCGCGGCGGCGAGACGCCGGGCGATGTCCGAGGAGCGCCGCTGGATGTCGCGGTAGCCGTTTCGGCCGAGGCTCGCGAACATGTGGTACTGGGCGACGACCTCGCTGCCCGGTCGCGAGAAGTTCAGCGCGAACGTCGGCATGTGGCCGCCGAGGTAGTTGACGTCGAAGACCAGGTCGCGCGGCAGCGCCTCGGCGTTGCGCCAGATCGCCCAGCCGACGCCCGGGTAGACGAGCCCGTACTTGTGTCCTGAGGCGTTGATCGACTGGACGCGCGGGATCCGGAAGTCCCACTCGAGGTCGGGCTCCAGGAACGGTGCGACGAAGCCACCGGAGGCGGCGTCGACGTGGATCGGGACGTCGATGCCGCTGCCGCGTTCGAGCTCGTCGAGGGCCTTTGCGATCTCGGCGACCGGCTCGTAGCTGCCGTCGAAGGTCGAGCCGAGGATCGCCGCGACGCCGATCGTGTTCTCGTCGCACAGCGCCGCGGCCTCCTTCGCGCCGAGCGTGTAGCGCTCGCCCTCCATCGGCACCAGACGCGGCTCGACGTCCCAGTAGCGGCAGAACTTCTCCCAGCAGACCTGGACGTTGATGCCGGCGACGAGGTTCGGCCGGTCGGTCGGCTTGCCCGCGGCGCGCATCCGCTCGCGCCAGCGCCACTTCAGCGCGAGGCCGCCGAGCATCACGGCCTCACTCGACCCGGTCGTCGAGCAGCCGGTCGCGGTCTCGGCCTCCTCGGCGTGCCAGAGGTCGGCGATGATCCGCACGCAGCGCGACTCGATCTCGGCCGTCTGCGGGTACTCGTCCTTGTCGATCATGTTCTTGTCGACGGTCTCGCGCATCAGCCGCTCGGCGGCGCTCGGCATCCACGTCGTCACGAACGTCGCGAGGTTGAGGCGCGCGCTGCCGTCGAGCAGCAGCTCGCTCGAGATGAGCTCGTAGGAATCGTCGGCGCCGAGCCCATCCTCGGCAAGCCTGCGGATCGGTGGGTCGCCGAGCGGGGCCACTATTCGACCGTGACGAGCGTGCCGACCGGCGTGTAGGGCCAGACCGTCGTCGCCGCGGGCAGCGGCAGCTCGACGCAACCGAGGCTCTGCGGGGTGCCGTAGGAGGCGCGCGGGTAGGCGTGGATCGCGTCGCCGCCGTTGAAGTAGCTGATCCAGCGGATCCCGGGATCGTTGTAGTGGGAGCCGTCGGGGTTCGTTCCGCTCATCGTCCCGACCGCGATGTGCTCGAAGACCGGGAACGTGCCGGCCGCCGTCGGGCGGCTCGGGATGCCCGTGTTGCCGGCCGAGGTCAGGACGACGTGTCCGGCGCTCCAAAGCGTCAGAAGCTGGGGCAGCTTGACCTTTACGAAGACGTAGCTGTAGGGGACGTGCGTGCGGCGGCCGGCGATGGCGTCGCTCAGCAGCGCGTGCCAGACGAGCGGTCCGGCGGTGCCGTCGACGGCCAGTGAGTGGTCCTGCTCGAAGCGCATCACCGCGCCGCGGACGATCTGATTCGCCCGCCCCACCCGCCACAGCGCCCTCAGCTGGCTCGGCGTGTTCGGGTAGCGCCACGAGAAGGAGCCCGACGGCGGGTTGACGGCGGCCTGGGCCTGCGTGAGGAGCGTCCTCGCGATCGGGGTGCCGGAAGGGTGCCAATCGAGCGGCAGGTAGCCGTCCTGCGCGAGCAGCTGCTCGAGGCGCAGCAACGACCCGGGCGGCACGTTCCAGTCGAGCTCGGTCCCGGACGGCTGAAGCTGGCCGGACGCGGCGCTGACCGCCACCGCGTGGGGGAGCGTCAGCCGCAGCACGCTGCCGAGCGGCGCGCCGCCGGCCGAGGGCCGGAACAGCAGCGTGTGGCTGTCGACGCGCAGCCACGTGCCGTGGGCGCCCGCGGGCAGCGGCGGCGGCGACGCGCCGAAGATCGTCGCCAGCGGCTTTGAGAACGTCAGGCGAATCGGCGTGAAGGGTGAGACGTTCGAGCCCGGGGCCGGGTCGGCGACGAGCACCGGCTGCGTGGACGCCGGGAACCAGCTGAGCGGCTGCGGCGCGCTGAGGCGCTCCCAGCCGCGCGCCGCCGCGCGCACCTCGACGGTGCCGGAGCCGCCCAGCCCGGGCAGCGTCAGCGTGCGCGCCGGCGCCGGGATGTGAAGCGTCGTGGCCGCCTGGCCGGGCAGCGCGTAGGACAGCGCGCTGACCGGCTGATCGAAGGACACCTGGACACCGCTCGAAGTGGCCGTGACCCACGGCCGGGTGACGCGCGCGGTCGGGGCCCGCACGGTCAGGCGCTCGTCGCGGATCGAGCCGAGCGCCCAGCCGAGCCAGCTCGGCCGGCGGATCACGGCGTCGACGGTGATCGTCTCGCCGGGCGTCAGGAGCTCGAGCGGTCGCAGGCGCCCGTCGACGAGCCGCAGCGGAATCGTGCGGCCGTCGGGGCCGATCGCCGCGGCCCGCACGAGCGTGCCTGCAAACGGATCGAGCCTGATCTCGGCGAGCGCCGAGGACTCCGCCCGAAGCCTCGCCCCCGACCACACGGCGACGAGCACCGCGAAGCCCGCGATGAGCACAAGGATGCCCGCTGCGAGGGCGATCAGCCGGCTGCCGCGGCGGCGCTTGACTGGTGGCGGCAGCGGATGACGGGGCTCGAAGCTCCTCACCACCATCGATACAGCATAGGCAGGCGGCGATCGCTGGTCGCCGCTTTGCAGCTCAGCCGCCCACCGCCACGAACCACGGTCCGTCGTGCAGGACGCGCGTCGCTCCGACCTCCTCGGCGAGCGACGCCGCCGTGAACCAGCGCTTGAAGACGCGGTGCGTCGAGCCGTCGCCGAGGACGCGCTCCTGCCATTGCTCGCTCGGCCGGTCCGGCCTGCGCGCGGCGTCGACGACGATCAGCTCGCCCGCCACGCGGCGCGCCTCGACCAGGAACTCCTCGCGCTCGCCCTCGCCGAGGTGGCCGTAGAAGTGGCTCGTGAAGACACGCTCGAAGCCGCCGTCGCCGAACGGCAGCGGGATCGCCTCCGCGCAGATCGCGCGGCCCTCTGGAAGCCGGCTGATGGCGATGTCGACCATCGCCGTGCTCTGGTCGAGGCCGACGACATCGCCGGGCAGATGGCGCGTCAGAAAGGCCGTCCCGCAGGCGACGTCGAGTGTCAGCGCCGGCTCGAGCCCCTCGATCACCGCGATCAGGCCGGCCACCTCCCGCTCCCAGCCCGGCCGTGCGCGCGCGGCGAACAGGCCGCCGCCGGTCCACCAGTCGTCGTACTCGGCGGCGCGCTGGTGATAGTAGCTGCGCATCCCCTCGTCGAGGGTCATCGCTCGCGAGTCTAGGGACTAGCCTCTCGTGAAATGGAGCCTCGCCCCGGCCTGCCCTCGCCGGTGCGGCCGCGCCGCGGCTGGTTCGTGTTCGCGACGACCGCCGTGCTCGGCACGATCGCCGCCGCGCTCCTGCCCTCGCCGTGGTCGGTCGTCTGCGCTGTCCTCGCGGCGCTTGGCGCCGTGGGCGCGTTCGCGATGTTCGTCGTGATCGTCGTGCTCGAGGATCGCGAGCGCGACGAGGGCCGCTAGGGCGTCTCCCGGAACGTTTTGCGTGAAACGGCGCTTGTGGCAAGGAGCCGCCATTCCGGGCGTGTGCCCCGCTCAGGGGTGTGAAACGTTTCGGGACGGTGCACTAGATCTGCGGCGGCGGGCCCGCCTCCTCGGCGAGTCGCGCGAGCTCCTCGTCGCTGAACCCGGGTTCGCTGCCGTCGAGGACCTCACCGGCGCGCTGCGCGTCGCGGTCCTCGACGTAGACCGAGTGCGCGATGCCGGCGGTGGCCTGCGGGATGGCGGTCCCGGAGCGCCGGTAGGAGGCATCGATCCCCGCTGCCTCGAGGCGCCCGCATATCATCTGGGCCTCGACCTCGGTGCTGCCCTGCGCGACCACGACTAGCATCGCCGTGGATCCTACGGAGCGATGACCCCTCGCACCCAGCAGCAGATCGAAACGCTCGAGGCGCAGCTCGCCGAGCTTCGCGAGCGTCTCACGACGCTCGAGGCGCGCGTCGCCGCGGACGCGCCGCCCGAGCTCGAGCCGCCGGCGCGCTCCGTGCGCCGCGCCACCGCCCGCCGCGCGAGCCGCCGGCGGGCGCAGGCGCGCGCGCTGCGGACCGACGAGCGCGCCGCGGTGCTCGTGCAACTCGCCGGACACCCCGGCAGCACCGCCGGCGACATCGCGAAGGCGCTCGACATGGACCGCTCGGCCGTCTCCAGCCGCCTCGCCCAGCTTTTGAGGGTCGGCCAGGTCACAAAGCTCGAACGCGGCTACGCCGTCGCGCCGTGAGCGGCGGGGCCGGCACGGCAGCGCCGCGAAGCGGCGGCCGGATCCTCATCGACCAGCTCGTCATCCACGGCTGCGAGCTGATCTTCGGCGTCCCCGGGGAGAGCTACCTGGCGGCGCTCGACGCGCTCGTTGACTCACCGATCCGCTTCGTCAACGCCCGCCACGAAGCCGGCGCCGCGAACATGGCGGAGGCGGCCGGCAAGCTGACCGGCCGCCCCGGCGTCTGCTTCTTGACGCGCGGCCCCGGCGCCACCCAGGGTGCGGTCGGCGTCCACACGGCGTTTCAGAACTCGACGCCCGCGATCGTCCTGATCGGCCAGGTGCCGCGCGGCGAGCTGGGGCGCGAGGCGCTCCAGGAGGTCGACTTCCGCGCGATGTTCGCGCCGCTTTGCAAGTGGGTCGAGCAGGTCGAGGATGCGGCGCGGATTCCGGAGATCGTGCGCCGCGCCTACAACGTCGCGATGTCCGGCCGTCCCGGGCCGGTCGTGCTGGCGCTGCCCGAGGACGTCCTCGCCCAGACGGTCTCGGTCGCCGACCCGCGGCGCTTCGAGCCGGCGCGGCCGGCCGCCGCGCCTGCCGACCTCGAACGCGTCCGCGAGCGGCTCGCGCGCGCGCAACGGCCGTTGATGATCGTCGGCGGTGGTGCGTGGAGCGCCGCGGCGGCGCGCGACGCACGGGCGTTCGCCGAGGCCTCAAGCCTGCCGCTGCTGTGCTCGTTTCGCTGCCAGGACTATGTCGACAGCCGTTCGCCCTGCTACGCCGGTCACCTCACCACGCAGGTCGATCCGGCGCTCCTCGCCCGCCTGCGCGAGGCGGACGTGCTGCTCGTCGTCGGCGACCGCCTCGGCGACATCACGACCGGCGGCTACCAGCGGATCGAGGCGCCGACCCCGCGGCAGGCGCTGATCCACGTCTTCCCCGACGGCGGCGAGATAGGTCGCGTCTTTGCCCCCGAGATCGGCGTGGTCGCCGACTCCGCGTCGTTTCTCGAGGCGATCGAACCGGTGGACGGGAGCGGCTGGGCGCAGGACTACCGCGCGGCGCGAGCCGAGCAGCTTGCGTGGTCGAAGCCCGCGCCGGGCCCCTGGCAGCTCGACCTCGCGGTCGCTGTCGCGGCGGCCGCCGAGCGCCTCGGCGGCGAGGCGATCGTCGTCGACGACGCCGGCAACTTCAGCGCCTGGGTGAGCCGCTTCATGCCGTTTCACTTCTACCGCTGCCAGCTGATGCCCGAAAGTGGCGCGATGGGCTACGCCGTGCCGGCCGCCGTGGCCGCGAAGCTCATCCACCCCGAGCGCACCGTCGTCTGCTTCGTCGGCGACGGCGGGTTTCAGATGAGCGCGCTGGAGCTCGCGACGGCCGTCCAGGAGGGGGCGGCGATCGTCGTCGTCGTCGTCAACAACGGCATGTACGGCACGATCAGGATGTTTCAGGAGCGCCAGTTCCCGGGACGTGTCGTCGCGACCGAGCTTCGCAACCCCGACTTCGCGGCGCTCGCGCGAGCCTGCGGCGCGCAAGGCGAGACGGTCGAGCACACAGCGGAGTTCCTGCCGGCGCTCGAGCGCGCGCTCGCCCACGACGGCCCGAGCCTGATCGAGCTGCGCGTCGACGCCGAGGCGATCACGCCGACCGAGACGATCACGGGCATCCGCGCCGCCGCCGCCGCTCGCTGAGTGTCCGCGTCAGGCCGGCGCGAGGACGAGCAGCAGGTCGCCGCGCTCGACGCGCGTGCCGTCGGCGACGGCGATCCGCTCGACGCGACCGCTGATCGGCGCGGTGATCGTCGACTCCATCTTCATCGCCTCGATCACCGCGACCGGAGCCCCGGCGCGGACCTCCTCGCCGACCTCGACCTGCGTGATCACGGCGCCGATGACCGGCGCCGCGACGTGGCCCGGATTGTCGGGATCCGCGCGCTCGATCTCCTCGATCGCGACGTCGATCGAGCGATCGCGCACGTCGAGCGGGCGCAGCTGGCCGTTCACGCGCGTCATCACCGTCCGCACGCCGTACTCATCGCCCTCGCCGACGGCCTCGAGCTCGAAGATCACACGAACGCCCTGTGCCAGGTCCACCTCCAGCGCCTGGCCCTCGCTCAGGCCGTAGAAGAACGCCGCCGTCGGCAGCAGCGACACGTCGCCGAAGCGCTCGCGCGCCTCGCGGTGCTCGCGGGCCGGGCCGGGGAAGAGGATCTCGCTGAGCGCGCGCTGGCGGCGGCGTCCGCCCTCGCCGAGCGCGGCCAGCGTGTCCTCGTCGAGCGGCGCCTCGTCCTTGCGATCCGGGCGGTCGCGCAGCGCTCGTTCAGTGAACGGCTGCGGGAACCCGGCGGGGGGCCGGCCGAGCTCACCGCGCAGGAAGTCGATCACCGAGTCCGGCAGGTCGAAGCGCTCGGGCGTGCGCTCGAGCTCGTCGAGGTCGATGCCCGCGGAGACGGCGAAGATAGCGAGGTCGCCGACGACCTTGCTGGTCGGCGTGACCTTGATGATGTTGCCGAGCATGCGGTTCGCGCGCTCGTAGGCCTGCTCGACCTCCTCGAAGCGCTCGCCGACACCGATCGCGGCGGCCTGCTGGCGCAGGTTCGAGAGCTGCCCGCCGGGAATCTCGTGCCGGTAGACGCGTCCGGTCGGCGCCGCCAGCCCCGCCTCCCAGGGCGCGTAGAGCGCGCGCACCGCCTCCCAGAACGGCTCGAGCGCCAGCGCCGCGTCGAGCGTCAGCTCGGGCTCGCGCTCGGTGCTCGCGAGCGCGGCGAGCAGCGCCGAGAGCGACGGCTGGCTGGTCATCCCCGACAGCGGCGCCGACGCACCGTCGACGGCGTCGACTCCCGCCTCGACGGCCGCGAGGTAGGTGGCGAGCTGACCCCCCGCGGTGTCGTGGGTGTGAAGGTGAACCGGGGCGTCGAAGCGCTCGCGCAGCGCGCTGACGAGCGTCTGCGCGGCCGGCGCGCGAAGCAGTCCGGCCATGTCCTTGATCGCCAGGACGTGCACACCCGCGCCGACGAGGCCCTCCGCCAGCCGCAGGTAGTAGTCGAGCGTGTAGACGCTCTGTGCCGCGTCCGAGAGATCACCCGTATAACAGAGGCAGCCCTCGACCAGCGCCGGCGTCTCGAGCGCGGCATCGATCGCCGGCCGCATCCCTTCGAGGTCGTTGAGCGCATCGAAGATGCGGAGCACGTCGATGCCGCTGGCCACCGCCTCGGCGACGAAGGCGCGTACGACGCGCTCCTCGAAGCGCGAGTAGGCGAGCAGGTTGCTGCCCCGCAGCAGCATCTGGAGGCATATGTTCGGGACGGCCTCGCGGAGCCGTTCGAGTCGCTCCCAGGGGTCCTCGTGAAGGAACCGCAGCGCGACGTCGAACGTCGCCCCGCCCCAGCACTCGAGCGACAGCAGGCCCGGCATCAGCCGCGCGATCACGGGCGCGGCGGCGAGAATGTCGAAGCTGCGCATCCGCGTGGCGAGCAGCGACTGGTGGGCGTCGCGAAGCGTCGTGTCGGTCACCGCGACCGGCGCGCCGGCGCGCAACCGCGCCGCGAACTCGGCCGGGCCGAGCGCGAGCAGGTGCTGGCGTGACCCCGGCGGCGGCTCGCCCTCGGTGTGCGGCAGCTTGTCGCGGGGGTCGACGAGGTTCGCCGGCCGATCGCGTTCGCGGTTGATCGTCACCTCGGTCAGGTGGGCCAGCAGCCGCGAGGTTCGGTCGGCGCCGCTGTCGGCGGCGATCAGCTCGGGGTGCTCATCGACGAACGTCGTGTGCGCCCGGCCCTCGAGGAAGTCGGGATGGCGCAGCAGCGCGCGCAGGAAGCCCTGGTTCGTGCTCACCCCGCGTACGCGCAGCTCCGCGACAGCGCGACCCGCTCGCGCGGCTGCGCTGCGAAGATCCGGTCCTCGAGCGGTGATCTTCACGAGCAGCGGGTCGAAGAACGGCGAGACCTCGGCGCCGACGTAGGCCGAGCCTTCGTCGAGGCGGATGCCCGCTCCGCCGGGTGAGCGATAGGCCGTGATCCGCCCGGCGTCGGGACGGAAGCCGTTGGCCGGGTTCTCGGTCGTGACCCGGCACTGCAGCGCCGAGCCGCGCTGGCGGATGCTTTCCTGGCTCAGCCCGAGCTCGGCGAGCGTCGCGCCGCCGGCGATCAGGATCTGCGAGCGAACCAGATCGACCTCGGTGGTCTCCTCGGTGACCGTGTGCTCGACCTGGATGCGGGGATTCATCTCGATGAAGGCGTAGCGACCGTCCGGGCCGACGAGGAACTCGACGGTGCCGGCGTTCACGTAGCCGATCTCGCGCGCGACGGCGACCGCGGACGCGCAGATCTGCTCGCGAAGGCCCGCGTCGAGGTTGGGCGCGGGCGTCACCTCGATCACCTTCTGGTGGCGGCGCTGGAGCGAGCAGTCGCGTTCGAAGAGGTGCACGATCGCGCCCGCCGCGTCGGCGAGGATCTGGACCTCGATGTGGCGCGCCTGCGGCATCGCCTGCTCGAGGTACACCGTCCCGTCGCCGAACGCCGCCTCCGCTTCGCGCGTCGCGCTCTCGACGGCGCCCCGCAGATCATCGGCTGACTCGACGAGGCGCATCCCGCGACCACCGCCGCCGTGGGCCGCCTTGACGAACAGCGGGAAGCCGAGCTTTTCCGCGGCCGCCAGCGCGTCGCGCTCGCCGGCGATCGCACCCGAGGCGTCGAGCACGGGCACTCCGGCGGCGCGCGCGACCTCGCGTGCGCGGGTCTTGTCCCCCGCCAGGCCGAGCGCGCTGGCCGGCGGCCCGACGAACACGATCCCCGCCGCGTCACAGCTTCGCGCCAGCGCGGGGTTCTCGGACATGAAGCCGTAGCCGGGGTAGATCGCCGCGGCGCCGACCTGCTTGGCGAGGCCGACGATCGTCTCGATGTCGAGATAGCTGCTGACGGGGTGGCCGGGCTCGCCGATCTCGTAGGCCTCATCCGCCTTCAGGCGGTGGACCGAGTCGCGGTCCTCGGGAACGTAGACGGCGATGCTCCTGACGCCGAGCTCGTTGGCGGCGCGGAAGGCGCGGACGGCGATCTCGCCGCGGTTGGCGACGAGCAGCGTGTCGATCATTCGCGGGCCCGCGCTCGCACGCCCGCATGTTATGCGGCGTTCAGCTCTGCAGCGAGGCGGCGCGATCGCCGGCCGGGGCGACGACGCCGCTCAGCGCCGGGATCCAGCGGTGCAGCGTCTGCTGGAGAGACTGGTGTCGAATCGGCTTGCTGACGTAGTCGTCCATGCCCGCGGTGAGGCACTTCTCGACGTCCGTTTGCACGGCGCTCGTCGTCATCGCGATGACCGGCGTGCGCGCTCCGGCGCCCTCGCGCTTGCGCAGCGCCCGCGTCGCCGCGTAGCCGTCGAGCTCGGGCATGTGGCAGTCCATCAGCACGGCGTCGTAATGATCACGCTCGAGTGCCACGAGCGCCTCGCGGCCGTCGGTGACGACGGTCGCGCGACAACCGCAGCGCTCGACCGCGCGCGTCGCCACGATCTGGTTGACCGGGCTGTCCTCGGCGATCAGCACGTGCGGCGCGGACGCCGCTGGCTGTGAGGTCGTTGGAAGCGGCGCCGGCTCGACGCCGCCCGCGCTCGCCAGGTTCACCTCGAGCCAGAAGGTGCTGCCCAGCCCGCGCTCGCTCTCGGCGCCGACCTCGCCGCCCATCAGCGTCGCGAGCTCGCGGGCGATCGCAAGGCCGAGGCCCGTGCCGCCATAGGTGCGGGTGCTCGAGTTGTCGGCCTGCGTGAACGGCTCGAAGATCTCTGTGAGCGCCTCGGCCTCGACGCCGATGCCGGTGTCTGCGACCTCGACGCGCAGACGGACAGACCCGCCCTCCCCGTGACTCGCGGCCACGCCCACGTCGACCGAGCCCTGCGCGGTGAACTTGACGGCGTTATCGGTGAGGTTGGAGACGATCTGGCGCAGGCGCCGGCCGTCGCCGTGGACGCGCAGCGGCACGTCGTCGGCGATGCGGACCTCGATCGCCAGGCCCTTCGCGGCGGCGGTTTCGCGGGCCGCCGCGCAGGCGCTCTGGATCGCCTCGTGCAGCTCGAAGTCGCTCTCTTCGAGCACGAGCTGACCGGCCTCGATCCGGGCGATGTCGAGGACGTCGTTGACGATCGACATCATCTCCTCGCCGGAGCGGGTGATCTGGCGCGCATAGCCGGCCTGGTCCTCGTTGAGGTCGGTGTCGAGCAGCAGCTCGTTCATGCCGAGCACGCCGTTCATCGGCGTGCGCAGCTCGTGGCTGATGTTGGCGAGGAACGCCGACTTCATGTTCGACGCCTCGACCGCCTCGTCGCGGGCGACGACCAGCTCGGCGTTGGCTGCCGCGTTCAGGGCAAGCTGGCGCCGCAGGCCGCGGCTGACCGACAGCGTGATCGCGAGCAACGCGACATAGAGCAGCACCAGGCCGATCGCGAGGCCGACGTAGAGCCGGTGAAGGCTCGCCGCGACGTCGTGCGCGATCGGCGCATAGGGGAGGTACAGCTCGAGAACGCCGACGCGACGCTGGGTTTGGCCCTGCAGCAGCGGCTGGTAGACCTCGACTGCGGCGGGCCCCTGACGCCCGGTGTCGTTGCTGTCGGCGTTGAGGTGGGTCAGGCGCCCGACGGTCTCGCCGTGGGCGGCCTCGATCGCCTCATCCTCGGGGACCTGGCGCTTGCCTGAGCCGTCGTCTGAGAAGACAACGTAGCCCTGGAGGTTTCGCACGCGCAGCCGCAGGACGTCGCCCTGTGTCACAGCGGAACGGACAAGTCTCCTCAGGCGGACGTTCTCGGCGGCGCTGATCGGGCCGCGCACGGGGCCGTTGTCGAGCAGCGGCTCGACGGCGGTTTGGGCGACCAGGCGCGCCTCGTCGGTCCCCTGCACGATCCCGCGCTGCTGGGCCTCGCTGCTGAGCGTGAGCGCGAGCGCGACGCCGAGCGCCCCGACCGGGATCAGGATGATCAGAGCGTGCTTGATGAACAGGCGCGCCGTGCCCCGCGCTGGGGCGCTCATGCGGCGCGGGCCGGCAATCGATTCCCGTCCCACCGACATTCGCATCTGGCGTCGTTATCGGCCCCCGCGGGCGGCGTCTTGAGCGCTGCGGATGCTCAGCCGCTGCGGGCTCCGTCGGACTCCACGCGCAGCGCCGCGCTCGTCTCGAGCACGACCTGCTCGAGCGACTCCAGCAGCGACGCGGCGCCGTCGCTGTCGCCGCGCTTGGCGCGTATCTCGAGATCGGCGGCGAGCGCCGAGACCGCGAGCGCGCCGACGGCGAGGCTGGCGCCCTTGAGGCGGTGCGCGGACAGCGCGACGCTCTCGATCTCGCCTCGCTCGAGCGCCGCGGCCAGGCGCGGCATCTGCGACGCGACGTCGTCGAGGTAGAGCTCGAGGAGCTCGCGCAGCCCGTCGCCGCGCAACGCGCGCAGCTCGGCCAGCGTCGCCTGGTCGAGCAGCTCGCTCAGGGGCTGGAAGGCCTCCTCGGAGGCTTGCGGCTCCGGCGCGTCGATCCAGCGCTCGAGCGCCTCCGCGAGGAGTGTCGGGCGGATCGGCTTGCTCACGTAGTCGTCCATCCCGGCCTGCAGGCACCGTTCGCGGTCGGCGGCCATCGAGTTGGCGGTCATGGCGATGATCGGGATGTGCGCGCCCGTGCTCGCCTCGCGACGACGGATCTCGCGAGTCGCCTCGTAGCCGTCGAGGTCAGGCATCTGGCAGTCCATCAGGATCGCGGCGTAGCCGCCGCGGTCGAAAGCATCCAGCGCTGCGCGACCGTTGGAGGCGATCTCGGTGCGGAAGCCGCAGCGATCGAGCAGTCGAACGGCGAGCAGCTGGTTGACGGGGCTGTCCTCGGCGACCAGCACGACCGGCGCCGCCTCGGTCAGCGTCCCGCTCGGGTCGCGCTCGCCGGCGATCGGCGTCGGCGCAGGCGCCGGCTCGGCGACGTGCGCGCTGCCCTCGGAGGTCCCCAGCGGGAGCTCGAACCAGAACGTGCTGCCCTCGCCGGGCACGCTGTCGGCGCCGATCCGTCCGCCCATCATCTCGACGAGCCGCGCTGAGATCGTCAGGCCAAGTCCCGTCCCGCCGTACTTGCGGGCCGTCGAGTTGTCGGCCTGGTTGAAGGGCTGGAAGAGACGGCTGAGGGCGTCGGCCTCGATCCCGATTCCGGAGTCCCTCACCTCGATTCGGACCAGCAACCCGTCCTCGCCCGGGGTTCCGCTGACGCCGACCACGACGCGACCGCGCTCGGTGAACTTGACGGCGTTGGAGACGAGATTGATGACGACCTGGCGGATGCGCGCCGCATCGCCGCGCAGCCAGACGGGAAGGTCCGAGTCGATCGCGAGCTCGAGCTCGATGCCCTTTTCGCGAGCGACAACGAGCAGCGTTGCGCAGCCCTCGGCGATGGCCTCGCGCAGCGCGAAGTCGGTCGTCTCGAGCTCGATCTTCCCGGCCTCCATCTTCGAGTAGTCGAGGATGTCGTTGATCACCAGCAGGAGCCCCTCTCCGGAGGCGCGCACGATCTCCGCGTACTCGCGCTGCTGGGGACCGAGCTCGGTGTCGAGCAGCAGGCCCGTCATTCCGATCACGCCGTTGAGCGGCGTGCGAAGCTCGTGGCTGACGGTCGCGACGAACAGCGACTTCGCGTTCAGCGCCTCCACCGCGGCGTCGCGCGCGACGGCGTTGTCCTCCGCCGCGCGGCCCGCCTCTCGGAAGGCGAGGATCAGGCGTACCGCAACGGCGATGACGCAAAGGGCGGCGAGCGTGACGGCGAGCAGGTTGACGTTCTGGAAGTGGTCGTAGAGGAGCACGCCGAGCGCGAGCATGCTCAGCGCGACCGGCGTCGCGATGGTCGCCGGCCGGTGCGCCACGGGGTCGAGCGAGCGGCGCGGCGTCCATCCCGCGCATGCGACCAGGACGAGCGCGAGCGGCCAGGTGATGTCGAGCAGCCCGCCTGAGCTGTAGGTGCCATTGGCCACCTGCATCAGGTAGATCGAATCGCCGGCCAGGAAGATCGCGAACCCGACGCCGAGAACGACCCACGACCAGTTCAGCGCCTGGCGGCGTCCGGCGATGCCGACGCCGATCAGAATCGCGAGCAGGATCAGGTCGGCGGCAGGGTAGGCGACGTTGGTGGCGATGACGGAGATGGGTCCGTGCGTGGTCTCGAGGACCGTGTTGAAGACGATCGAAGCCGACACCGACGCCACGGCGAGGGCTCCGATCACGCCGTCGAGCCACAGGCTCGGAGCAAGCTGCGGCAGCCGCGCGCGAACCAGCGTGATGACCGCGGCGAACGCCGGGAGGTAGGAGCCAAGCCAGAGCGCGTCAGCCGGCGAGGGGAAGGGTGGCGACGCGGCGCTCGCAAGAGCTGCGTCGTAGTAGATCTCCCCACCCCCCCACAGCGCGATCGCCAGGCTCATCAGCGCCCAGGCTGCGCGCTCGGAGCGATGCGCGGCGACGCGAAGCGCGCACAGCAGCGACGCGCCCATGATCGCGGCGTCGTAGACGATCCTGGCCGGCGTGTCGAGCGCCCCGCCCGAGCTGCTGGTTGCAAACAGCACGAGTTCGAACACGACCGCCGACAGCAGCACGACGATCGCGCCGAGAGCCACGCCGCGGAATCGAGGTTCACTGGGAGCCAACAGGGCTTCATCGGCAGACAGCCGCAAAATCTGCACTCTGCGGGTCCTTCTGCGGGTGCCGACCTGCGCGTCGCCGGCCCCCCAGTCGCTAATCTCGCTTTGGTGTCGGCACTGCGTGCGAGCGCGATGCGGCGGGGGCTAACGGCAGCGATCGCGCTTGCCTGCTCGCTGTGCGGAGGGCTCGCGGCCGCCGCGCCGGCCCGGGCGGGGCAGATCGTCTGGAGCACCGGCAGCGGCATCTGGGCGATGCGCGACAACGGCTCGGGCCCGCACGAGCTCGTCTCGGCGGCTGAGCTGTCGGCCTCGCTTCCGCAGGGCACGCTGTCATCCCCTGATCTGTTTCAGAACGGGGGTACGACGGTCCTCTTCCTCGGCCAGACGCAGGCCTTCGCCCCCGCGGGGGGGTCCAAGGCGTGCGGCGCCGATTGCTCGGCGACGTACGAGCTCGCGGCCGGGGCGCTGACGGAGCTCGGCCCGCCCGCGGCGGCCGCAGCCGGCTCGGCCTATTACGAGACACAGCCGCGGCTGACCGCCAACGGCGATGAGCTGTTCGGCTCGACGCTCCTGACCGGGATCTCGGGGTCAACGATGGCGCCGCCCGCCAACGCGCTTGTCGAGCGGGCGCTGACCGCCGGGGCGCAGGTGGGCGAATGGGGCGCGAGCGGAAGCCAGACCGAGCCCGCCTCGGGGTTCGACGGCAGCCCGGACCCCGCCGATCCGACTCAGGCCGCGTGGGTGGCCGCCCAGGGTTGCGGCTTCCAGGTCCCGAGCGGCGGCACCTCCCAGCCCTCGTGCCAGTACGCAATCCAGTTCGGGCCGATGTCCGGCTCCTCCTCGGTCGTCATCTACGACAACGAACTGGCGAGCGCGAACGGTCAGGGACCGACGTCGCTGGCGCTCTCGAGCGACGGGGCGACACTGCTGATGGTCGATCCCTACGCGCCGAACACAGGCATCTATGAGACCCCGGTCGCGGGCGTCCCGGGTGCCAAGCCCGTCACCGAGCTGATCTCCCAGCCCTCGGGCTGGACCTTCGGCCAGGCTCGCTTCGCCGGCTCGAAGGTCGTCTTCGACGCCCACGACGTCGTCGCCGGCAAGCCCGCGGGCGACATCTATGAGATCTCGGCCGGCTGCACCGCGGCGACGTGCACCTTCCCGGCTGGCGCGACGAACCTGACCAACGACCCGACCGCGAACAGCTCGGATCCCGCATGGACGTCGGCGAACGCCCCGCTCGCGGCGCTCAGGGTGGCAGGTCACCCGCGCGTCATGAGCGTCAGAGCCGCCTCGCACAAGCTCCACAGCGGACACCCGCTTCGCCTCACCGTCACGCTGTCGGCGGCCGGGAGAATCATCGTGCGGTTCGTGCGCCGCGTTCCCGGGGTCCACCCGCCGCGCAGCCGCAGCATCGGATCGGTCAGCGTCGCCGGCGTGGCAGGCACCAACCGACTCGTCATCGCGCATGTCGGCGGCCATCCGCTGACGGCCGGCAGCTACACCGCGTCGATCGCCCTGGGCGGCTCCTCGGCGGCGCCGAAGATCTTCCACTTCAGCGTCCGCTAGAACAATTGCCGAGCCGCGTTGTTGGTCGTGCAACGATCCGCGCGATGCGCCACCGCGCTGCCATGTTCCACGGCGCCGCGCTGGCGCTCCTCCTCGCCGGCGCAGCGGCGGCCCTCGCCGCGGGCCAGTGGCCGTTCGGCATCGGCACCGGCGGGTGCCGCGTCTTCCCAACGCGCAGTCCATGGCACGAGAACGTTTCGAAGCTGCCGGTCAGCCCGCGTTCGGCGGCCTACATCGCCTCGATCGGCGCAACGCTCGACCTGCACCCGGACTTCGGGTCAAACCTCACCTATGGCATTCCCTACGCCGTCGTGCCCGCGTCACAGCCGAAGGTGGCGATCCACTTCACGGCCTATGGCGACCAGTCCGACAAGGGCCCCTACCCGATCCCGCCCGGGGCGCCGGTCGAGGGCGGCTCATCGTCCAGCGGCGATCGCCACGTGCTGGTAGTACAGGAGGGGGCCTGCAAGCTGTATGAGCTCTACGACGCCACCCCGAACCCGGACGGGTCCTGGAACGCCGGCTCGGGCGCCGTCTTCAACCTGCGGTCAAACCACCTGCGCCCGGACGGCTGGACGTCCGCTGATGCGGCGGGCCTGCCGATCTTCGCCGGGCTGATCCGCTACGACGAGATCCAGCGCGGCTACATCGACCACGCGATCCGTTTCACCGCGCCGCGCACCCAGGCCGGCTTCATCCATCCCGCCACGCATTTCGCGTCGAGCTCCAACGATCCGAACCTGCCTCCGATGGGACTTCGCCTGCGGCTGCGGGCAAGCTTCCCGGTCAAGGGCTTTCCGCGCATCGCGCGCATCATCCTCAAGGCGATGAAGACCTACGGGCTGATCCTCGCCGACAACGGCAGCCCGTGGTTCTTCCAGGGGGCGACCGATCCGCGCTGGAACGACAACGCGCTGGACTCGTTGAAGAGCGTGCCGGGGAGCGCCTTCGAGGTCGTCGAGACGGGCCCGATCCTGCACGTCGGCTGACCGCCTGAAGGTCGGCGGGCGCCAAGCCCGAATCCGCACCCCAAGGTCAATGTTCCTGCTCGTGCCCATCGTCCGCCGCCTGCTGATCCTCTTCGCCGTGCTCGCGGTTCCGGTCGTCGCCGCCGAGATCCTGGCCCGCCACTTCATCGGCGCTGCGGTCTCCAGCGCCGTCGCGTCGCGGATCGGCACGCACGCCCACGTCAGCTTCGGTTCGACCCCGATCCTCGTCCAGATCGCGCACGGCCGACTCGACGACGTGAGCGTCAGCGCCGCGAATGCCACGATCGGCGGCTTGGGCCCGCTTCGCCTCGACGCCAGCCTGCGCGACGTGCACCTCGCGAACGTGACGGCGCTACAGGGTGCGATCGGGTCGTTGCGCGTCGTGGCGGACGCGCCGCCGAGGGTCGTCGGGGCGATGCTCGCCGCACCGTCGTGCCTGCTGGCGATCACGCCGACGCTAAGGGCGCGATTGACGCGCGACCCGCGCATCGTGGTGCTGCCCGGTCGGATCGACTTGCTGCCGCCGCAAGGCCGGGGCGCAGAGGTTCGCTTCGTCCCCAGCGCCGCGGCGTCGGCGGTGCGCTTCAGGGTGTCCGCGGCGCAGGTCGGCGGCGTGCCCGTCGCGAGACCGCGGTCGTGCGAACGGCGCCTGGCCGGGCTGCCCTTCGGCGTCGCGCTTCGCTCGGCGCAGGCGCGCGAGGGCGTTCTCGTACTGGGTTTCAGGGGGCACGGAGCCTCGTTCTCGGCGCTCGGATAGCGGCTTGGGAGTAGCCTCGGCGGGGTGGAGCAACGCCCTTTGAGGCCGCACGCCGCGCGGGGTCCGGAGCGGGCGCGCTCCCTCAAGCGACGCGCGAACGCCGAGCCGCCCAAACCGCCGGCGCCGCCGGCGCCGCGTCACGCGTGGCTACTGCGCGCGACTCGCCACTGGCTGCCCGGGCTGATCGTCGCGGCCGGCGCGATCGCGATGGCGTTCGGGACGGACACCGCGCTGGTCGGCGGGGGAGGCCTGGTGGGCGCCGGCCTCGCGACGTGGCTCAGCTCCTGGCTCTATCGCGTGGGGATCGAGGGCGAGGCGGCGCGAGCACGGGAGGAGGACGCCAGGCGCCGCTTCACGCGTACCGGACGCTGGAGCTAGCGGTCCCAGCTGGCATAGGCGCCCTGGGAGATCACCGTCGTCGGCTTGCCGCCCGACCACGGGATCGTCTCGATCGACAGCGATGCGAAATCGGCGGTCGTCCCTTTGGTGACGAGGATCGTGCGGCCGTCGGAGGAGATGCCGTCGCCGATGTTTCCGTCGTTTTGGCCGGTCAGGTCGTGGATCACCGGCCTGCGACCGCCGAGGTCCACGGTGTAGGCCTCGGTGTGATTGGAACCCGTGGGCCCGACGAAATTGGCGAGCAGATGCTTGCCGTTGGCGGAGAAGCCAACCGGCGTCAGCCCCTCGAGCGTGGACGGAACCTGAAGGCTTGTCAGCTGACGAGCGCCGCTCCCGTCGGGCTTGACGAGCCACAGCTGAAGCGATGGATAGGGGTTCTTGGGGCGCGCCGTCTCGTGCGAGTAGACGATCCCGTGCGCGCCCCACAGCGGCAGCTCGCTGAGGCCGTCGTGTGTGATCTCGCGCGTGCTGCGTCCGGTTGCGGCGGTCACATACAGGTTGACCGCGGTCTTGTTCGGCGCCGACCGCGCGTAGACGATGTGCTCGTCGCCCTTGCCGGGGGCGAAGCTCGCGCCGTAGATCGACCCCGTCGCAATCGTGTGCAGCTGCTGGCTCGCGGCGTCGACGACGTCCAGCTGCGCGCCGACCGTGATCAGGATCAGCTTCGAGTCCGCGGACCAGCCGAGCAGTTGCATGACCTGAACGTTCTTGGTCACCTGCACGGGCAATCCGCTCCCGGTCGGGGTCGGGTACAGCGACAGCGTCGAGGGCTTGCCGGTCTGGCTCTTGTCGATGCTGACCGCGGCGACCTGCGTTCCGTCCGGGCTGATCAGCGCACTCCAGGCAGGGCCCAGCTTGAACGCCGAGCCCCCGTCGGTCAGCGCCACCCATACGTAGGGCGGGGACGGGCCGGCGAGCCCGGTGATGTACGTCATCAGCGTCGCCGGACGAGTCGACGCCGACGCCACGGCAGCGCAGAGCCACACAGCGACCGTGGTCGCGGCGAACGCAAGGCGTGCCCCCCGACGATGCATGATGGACCCCACTCAGTTTGCATCGTACGCGCTGCACTGGCGGCCGGTCGCAATTGGGCGCGGCCGCTAGATTGCGGCAAATGAGCCCTGCACTGCGCATCAGCGTGCTCGACCAGTCGCCGATCGCGGAGGGCTCGAGCGGCGCTGACGCGCTGGCCAACACGCTCGACCTCGCGCGTCTCGCCGACGCCCGCGGATTCCACCGCTACTGGGTCGCCGAGCACCATGGCGGCCCGATGCTCGCCGGACCGAGCCCGGAGGTCCTGATCGGCCCGATCGCCCAGTCGACGCGCGCGATCCGCGTCGGAAGCGGCGGGGTGATGCTTCCGCACTACAGCCCGCTCAAGGTCGCCGAGAGCTTCAGCCTGCTGGCGGGGCTCTTTCCCGGCCGTATCGACCTCGCGCTCGGCCGCGCCGCCGGCACCGATCCGCTGACGACGTTCGCCCTGCAGCGCGACCGCCGAAGCGCAGGCCCCGACGATTTCCCCGCTCAGCTGGCGGAGCTGCTCGCCTACCTCGAGGATCGGATGCCGCCCGAGCACCCCTTCGCGCACCTGGCCAAGGCGCTGCCGGGCCTGCCGCACGCTCCGGAGCCGTGGCTGCTCGGCTCATCGGCGCAGAGCGCCCTGTGGGCCGCGGAGCTCGGCCTGCCCTACGCCTTCGCCGACTTCATCCACCCCGGCGGCGAGGAGATCGCCGCAAGTTACCGCGAGCGATTCGTCCCCTCGCACCGCCGCGACACGCCGCTTGTGGCCGTCGGCGTGTGGGCGCTCGTCGCCGAGACTCGCGAGGAGGCCGAGTTCCTCGCGGCAAGCTCGCGCTGGGCGATGATCAAGCTGCGGCGCGGCGAGCTGATCGCGGTGCCGACGCCGGAGGAGGCGCTCGCCAACATCGAGGCCGAGCGCCGGGCCGGCACGATCAGCGCGCCGCGGCGGCGGATGCTGCTCGGCACCGCGGCCGAGGTGCGCGTGGCGCTCGAGGATGTCGCAGCCGCCTACGGCGCCGCGGAGCTGATCGTGGTCACGATCACCCACGGCCACGCCCACCGTCGTCGCTCCTACGAGCTGCTCGCGGACGCCTTCGAGCTCGAGCGGCGCGACGGGCTTTCGCGGATACAACGGGACGCCGCGTGACCGTCGAGGAGCGTGGCGAGGAACGAGCGCCCAGCGAGGAGCGGCCGCCGCCGCGCACGCGCATCTGCCGGATCTGCTCGGTTGAGATAAACGCGGCCAGCGCGCGCTGCCCCTACTGCGGCGCGCGCCAGTTCAAGCATCAGCCGATCCTCGGCTGGCGCGGCGCGCTCGTCTGCCTGATCGTCGCCGCCGCCGCCGTGCTGGTGACGCGCGCGATCGTGGGGGCCGGCGGCCGCACGACGTTCGAGCCCTACCTCAGCTCAAACCTCGCGGCGCTCCTCCCGCCCGGGTACGCCAATCTGGATCGCACCGCCCAGCACGGCACCGCCACCGCCGAATTCGCGCCGCCGGGCAACCCCGCGGACAGCGAGCGGATCGTCGCCGCCCTTGGCATGAGCGGAACGCCCCGCTCACGCATGCAAGCCCTCGAGACGAGGCTCAGTCGCACGCCGGGCGTCGTCCGCGGGGCGCTGTTCCGCGTGGTCTTCCCGGGCGGTCTCGTCGCCTACGAGGTTCCCTACACCCAGAATCACGTCGCTTACGCGTCGTTTGCCTTTGACGCCTGCGGCGGGACGATCGGCGTGACCGTGACGATCTCAGCCAGTCGCGAGAGCACGCTGAACGCGCTGTCGCTGGTGCTGCCGCAGAACGCCCAGCCGCGCTGCGACGGCCCGGCGTTCAGCAATGTCGACCGGGCCGACGTCTCGGTGCCGCTCGCGCCGCGCTGATCAGGGCGCCGTCACGAAATCGAGCAGCAGGTCGTTGAAGCGCACGGGGCGCTCGACCATCGGCAGATGGCCGGTGTCCTCGATCGCCTCGAGGCGCGCGTGCGGGATCTGCGTGCGCAGCCACGCCGAATCTGCGAGTGGGACCAGCATGTCCTCGCGTCCCTGCACGATCAGCGTCGGCTGCTCGATCGCCTCGAGCTCGGCGGCCGTCTCGCCGTCGATCATCGCCGCCATCGCCGCCGCCAGGCCCGGGGCGCCGCGGCCCCCGACGAGCTCGGTGAGCATGTCGGTCTCGATCAGCGTGGGGTGGCGCACGAGCGCGGCGAAGGCGAGGTGGCGCGCACGGCGGCGGCGCATCGCCGAACGCACCCCGTCAGGCGTCCCGAGCGGTGTGCGCGAGATCAGGGCCATCAGCGCCGCCCCGGGCGCCGGGTTGAAGTTGCGGATCGAGATAGCGGCGGCCGACACGAGCACCAGGCGCTCGACGAGGCGCGGGGCCGCCAGCGCGGTGCGGGCGGCCACCGCTCCGCCCATCGAGTTGCCGACGAGCACAACGGATTCGATCTCGAGCAGGTCGCAGGCGTGCTGGATCGCCGCCGCGTAGCCGGCGATCGAGATCTCGCCGCGAGGCAACTGCGAGCGCCCGAAGCCCGGCAGGTCGAGCGCGACGACACGGCGAGCGCGGGCGAGGCGCGGGATGTTCTCGAGCCAGTTCTGCCAGCGCCCGCCGAGCCCGTGCACGAGCAACAGCGGCGTGCCCGGCGCGCTTCCGATGTCGACGAGGTGCATGCGCCGCCCGTCGATGGTCACGGCCCGCAGGTGCGTCCGCCAGTTGACCGAGCGCCAGTCCGGTCGATCGCTTCGCCCGTAGTCGGCCTGCGCGCCGGCGGCTGCGCCGAGTGTCGCCGGCCACGCCGTCGAAGGGATGATGCGTCGGCGAGCTGGCATGCTTGGACGACGAGTGTATTTGCGGCGATGAACCTACCTGCGGCAGACTGGTGGGAGGTCCGTCCGGCTTCAAACCTCAAGCCGGCCACGTATCGCTGTCCGATCTGCGAGCGCCGCCTGCCGGCGCTCTCGGAGCATCTGCTGCTGTTCCCCGAGGGCGACCACCGCAGGCGCCGCCACGCCCACACGGCGTGCGTGATGCGCGCACGCGCGCGCGGCAAGCTGCCGCTGCGCGAGGACTACGACGCCGCGCGACCACGCCGCCCCGCGCTCTGGCGGCGGATGCTCGGGCGGGGCTAGCCGCGACGCAAGACGGCGCCCTGTGGTGGCGCCCACGCGGGCACACCGCTACCCTGGATCGCGGGGGCGGAGCAGCGCCCCGTACCGCTACGCCGCCGGCTTCGGTGTGTTACCTCCGCTTGGGGCCCCTTTGTGCGGGCGCTTGAATGATGAGTTCTCCAAGCTCGACAGCACGCCTTCTCGCGCTCGTCCTGGTGGCGACGACGCTGTGCGCGACGCCGGCCTTCGCCGATTCGGGCACGGGCGGCGTGTCCGCGCCGAACACGAACACGAGAAACCCGCCGGCGCCGCGCCGCCGCGCGACGCGCAAGCCGATTGCGCCCGTGATCACCGGCGCTCGCTGCTACAAGGTCGGCGCCACGGTCTGCGGGCGCAACCCGCACGCGGTCCAGATCACCGGCGAGCTCGTCTTCTTCGGGCATCACCTGCGGCCCGGATTCATCGTCTTCTTCCCGCGCTCGGGCGCCAAGACCGCCCGCGTGCATCCGCTCGGCGCCAAGCTTCGCCCGTCCAACCACGGCATCGTCGTGACGATTCCGCGTGGAGCCGGAAGCGGGCGGATCTTCATCTCCGCGGCGCCCGGCGCGCGATCGAGGCTCTACGGGCCGATCAAGATCCTGGCCGCTCCGCGGATCAAGCGAAAGCCCAGGCCGCCGCTTGCGTCGGTGACGCCGTTGCGCTCGGCGTTCGACATGCCCGGGATGTGGATCTGGTACCTCCACGCCTCAGATGGCGGCGACCTGACGAGGATCGCCGCGCAGGCCGCGGCCGCTGGAATCAAGACGCTCTATGTGAAGAGCTCCGACGGCGCTTCGAACTACTGGTCGCAGTTCAGCCCGCAGCTGGTCGCCGAAATCCACTCGATCGGGCTGAACATCTGCGCCTGGCAGTACGTCTACGGCAGCCAGCCGCTTGGCGAGGCGGCCCTTGGCGTTCGCGCCGTGGGCGACGGCGCCGACTGCCTCGTCGTCGATGCGGAGTCCGAGTACGCCGGCAAGTACGCGGCAGCGCAGACCTACATGGAGGCGCTCCGCGAGGCGCTCGGGCCGGCTTTCCCGATCGGCCTGACCTCGTTCCCCTATATCGACTACCACGAGAGCGAGCCGTACTCGGTCTTCCTCGGACCCGGCGGCGCCCAGTACAACGTCCCCCAGATCTACTGGCATGCGATCGGCGACAGCCCCGATCTGGCCTACGCGCACACCTTCGTTCAAAACCGCATCTACGGCCGGCCGATCGCCCCGCTCGGCCAGCTCTACGGCGGCGTGAAGGCCGCGGAGGTCGAGCGCTTCCGCCAGGTCGCCGCCGCCTACCAGGCGCCAGGGCTGTCGTGGTGGGACTGGCAGTCGGCTTCGGCGTCGGAGTGGGGCGCCCTGGTCGCGCCGCTGACCGACGCGACGCCCGTGACCGTTGCGACCTCCTGGCCGCTGTTGCGTCTGCATTCGCGCGGAGATCAGGTCGTCTGGATGCAGCAGTACCTCGCCGCCGCCGAGCCGCAGACGCCCACGAACGGCATCTTCGACTCCGCCACGCGGGCCGCGCTCGAGGCGTTCCAGGCCTCGCGCGGGCTGCCGGCGACGGGCGTCGCCGATGCGGCGACCTGGCCGGTGCTCTTGACCCTGACGCCGGTTCCGATCCAGTGGAACTCCGGGCCGCCGATCGGGCCGACGGGTCCGAGCGGCCCGACCGGCCCCACCGGTGCGACCGGTACGACGGGCGCCAGCGGGCCAACGGGCGCCACCGGCACCACCGGCTAACGTCGCTCGGACGTGCTCGGGATCGCGTCGGGGTGGGTGATCTGGCCCATGTCGAGGGCGAAGTGCACGAACCGCTGGCCGCTCGGAGTGCCTGCGCCAGGCTTGTAGATCGCGTATGAGAGGACCACCTCGGCGTCGAGGTGCGAGACGACCGTGACTCTGGCGCTCGGCCTGGCGGCGTCGGTGCCGAGGTACCTGGACTGGTCGAAGAAGAACGCAAGCTCGGCCGGCGCGGCACCCGCCGGGCGTCGCCCGATCAGGACTCGCAGCGTGTCCGCGGTGCTGTAGCTCGTCGTCTCGACCGGTACGTAACCCTGGCGGGCCATCACCGCGATCGCGGCCGCCAGCTGCGGCCCGGCCGCCGACTCGCTGTTGGGGTTGGTCGTCACGAACGCGGGTCCGGTCTCGGTGCGGGTCGTCGAGACGGAGGAGCTCGCGGTCGCCGTCGTGCTCGAGGTGGTGGTTGAGCTCGAGCTCGGCGGAGCGCTCGTGGTCGTCGTGGTCGTCGAGCTGGTGCTCGTCGACGTCGACCGCGAGGCCGATGCCGCGGCGGTCACCGTACGTGTCACGGTGACCGTCTTCGCTGCGCCACCACAGCCGGCGAGCGCGATCGCAGCGATGGGAATCAGGATCAGTGGCGGAAGCTTCACGTCGGTTCCTGTTCGCAATCCCCGCGACCAGCGGTTATCGTCCGGCCGGACGGGAGCGAGAGCGATGGCCGTAGAGCAGCGCCGATCAGAACGGCGCTGCTCTACACATCGTCGCAGGTCCTATGCTGCGCCTGCCTTGGCAGTGGTCACGATCTCCTCCGCGTATGGCGCGCTCGGCACCGAGGTGGGTCACGCGGTCGCCGCCGCACTCGACGCGCCGTTCCTGGACCGCGCGATCCCCGCCGAGGTCGCGAGCCGGCTCGCGGTGCCCCTCGAGGAGGCGCAGTCGCGCGACGAGGCGCTCGCCGGGTTCCTCGACCGTCTGCTCAGCTCGTTCGTGATCATGGGCAGCGTCTACGGCGGGGCGGTTCCGCCGCCCGGCGGCGTGGTCGACGAGGAGGCTTTCCGCGCGGCCACCGAGGCGACGATCAGAAAGCACGCCGCGTCGGGCTCCGCGGTGATCCTCGGCCGTGCGGGGATGCTCGTCCTTGCCGAGCATCCGCACGTCCTGCGCGTGCGCCTGTCGGGGCCGGTCGATGCGCGGATCGAGCAGGCGGTCGCGCGCTACGGGCTGACGGTCGATGAGGCGCGCAGCCAGCAGCGCGACAACGACGGTGCCCGCGCCGCGTGGGTCGCGCGCTTCTATGGCCGCGACGTGGCCGACCCCTCGCTCTACGACCTCGTTCTCAACGCGACGAAGTTCGGCGTCGACGAGTGCGCGCAGCTGATCGTCGCCGCCGTGCGCGGCGTCTAGCGCGGCGCCATCCGCAGCGCTCCGTCGAGACGGATCGTCTCGCCGTTGAGCATCGAGTTCTCGGCGATGTGCAGCACGAGCGCCGCGTACTCCTCGGGGCGGCCGAGGCGGGCCGGAAACGGAACCGACGCGCCGAGCGACTCCCGCGCCGCCTGCGGCAGGCCGGCGAGCATCGGCGTGTCGAAGATTCCTGGCGCGATCGAGACGACGCGGATGCCGCTGCGCGCGAACTCGCGCGCGAGCGGGAGCGTCATCGCCGCGACCCCGCCCTTGGAGGCCGCATACGCGGCCTGGCCGATCTGCCCGTCAAACGCCGCGACAGATGACGTGCAGACGACGACGCCGCGCTCGCCGCCCGCGTCCGGCTCGCCCTCCGCCATCGCCGCCGCGGCAAGGCGGGTCATGTTGAAGCTGCCGGCGAGGTTGACCGACAGCACGCGCAGGAACGTTTCGAGATCGTGGACTCCGTCGCGGCCGAGCACGCGCTGCGACACCGCGATGCCGGCGCAGTTGACGAGCCCGCGCAGGCCGCCGAAGCGCTCGACGGCCTCACGCACGCAGCGCCCGGCGTCCTCCGCCGAGGTGACGTCGATCTCGCAGAAGGCGGCGTCGAGCTCCGCCGCGAGTACCTCGCCGCGCTCGACGTCGCGGTCGGTGAGGAGCACCTGGGCGCCGGCCGCCGCGAGCGAGCGCGCCGTGGCCGCTCCGAGTCCGGACGCCGCGCCGCTGACGATGAACGGCGCGCCCTCGACCCTCATATGGGGGTGCGGTCGAGTGCCACGAGACCGGTTGAGCCGACGATCCGTCCGGCGTCATCGACCCCGTGCAGAGCGAGCGTCGTGACCGAGCGCGAGAGCCGTAACGCGGTCTCAAAGCCGGTTCGCGCGACGCTGCCGATCGGCGAGAGCGTGCTCGGGCTCGTCCCGGTCAGCGCGACCCAGCGCGAGACGCGCGTGTCGCCGTTCCAGCTGACGTAGGCGTTGCTGCCGTTCGGCGTCCGCTCGGTCACGAGCGCGGGATTCCCCGCGCCGAGTCCCGACCAGGGCACGCGGTAGGCGCGGTAGGACACGTAGGAGCTGCCCAGCTGGGCGTCGAAGATCAGCTCGCCGTCGCGCGAGAACTCCGAGACGTAGGGCTGCGCGCCCCAGCCGACGAGCACGTTGCCGTTGGGCAGGACCTGGACGTTGCCCTGGCTGGTCGAATGGACGCTCGTCGGGCGCGTGAACGCGCGCCTGAGCGCGACGCGCCGTGCGGATTCATCCACCGCGAGCGAGATCGCCCGCGACGTCCGCTCGCCGTTGTCGAACAGCGTGATCGAGCCGTCGCCCTGGCGGCGCGCGTCGTGCTGCCAGGCGAACGCGGCGGCGGGGTCGATCGCGAAGTCGCTGTGCTTGCCGCCGAGGCGCCAGATGATCGCGCCGCTGCGGCGGTCGATCTTGTAGATCGTGTGGGTGTTGCGCGATGA
>DATBPB010000011.1:0-18442 GCA_036561565.1 Solirubrobacteraceae bacterium
ATCGGGGAGACAGGATTTGAACCTGCGACCGCCCGGCCCCCAGCCGGGTGCGCTACCAGACTGCGCCACTCCCCGTGGCCACTGCAAGCGGGCGACGGGAATCGAACCCGCCCTAGAAGCTTGGAAGGCTTCTGTGCAACCACAACACTTCGCCCGCAAGCCCTCAGCGAAGGATAGTCCGACCGGCGTCGCGCGGGAAGCGCAGCGCCGTTGCCTGCAAATTCCGAGGATCGCGATCAGAAGGCGTCTGAGGGGCGCGCTAGGCTGCAACCGATGCCGCTGGGACCGCTTGGCGTGACGGCCGTCCTCGCCGCTCTCGATTGGGGTGCGTGGGACTGGGCCGCCAACAGCAGCCACCCCACCGTCGGGCTCATCGCGGGCCTGCTGATGGCCCCGATCGCCGTCGCCTTCGCCTGGTCGTTGATCCGCGTGCTGCTCGCCCTCGCGCGGATCGCCCTGGTACGCGCCGGCGCGCAGCCGCCGCTGCCGGCGCCCAGAAGGCGCATCGAGCCGCGCCCGGCCGGGCGGCCCTTCGACATCGAGTCGCACGAGGACCGTCTGGCCGCCTGATCGGCGCTGGTACCCTGGAAGGGTGGCCAGGCCGGTACGGATTGCTGGGGTGGTCCTGATCGTCGCGATCGCCGCGCTGATTCCCGCGCTCGCGAGCGGTCATTCCGCGCCGCGGGCGGCGAGCGGCGCGATCTTCTGCCCGCTCTCCAACGATCGCGGCCTGGGCGTCCTCGGCCACCTCAAGACACTCAAGCATCACCGGCGCCACCACCGCCGCCATCACAGCGCGGGGCCGAGCACTCCGATCGGGGCGACGGCCTGCAATCCGATCCCCTGCCCCACCCCCTATGCCGTCGAGCCCTGGGGCCACACAGGCGCGACCGGTGGCTACATCGTCTGCCGCCCGATCCCCTGCGTCTACGGGGCGACCGGTACGACCGGCACGACGGGGATCCTCAGCCCGCTTCCGTTCTGCCGCCCGATCCCATGCGTGTTCGTGGCGCCGGTGGGACAGACCGGCGTCGAGCAACCCGCGACTCTCTTGCTTCCCTGCCGGCCGATCCCCTGCGATGGCGTGACGGGTGAGTCGTGTCCGCCCGAGCCGTGCCCGCCTGTCGCGGTCGGCGCGACGAGCGGCGCGGGCGAGCCCGATGTCCTCTGCCGCCCGATCGTCTGCCCGCTGGGCGCCGCCACGACCCGGACGAACGGCGCGCGCACGGCGATCATCGCCTGCCCACCGTGTCCGCCGCCGGTGACTTCGGGCACCGCCCGCCCGGAGACGGCGGTGCTTCATGCCTGCCCGATGGTCAGGGTCCTGCGACCCGCCCGGGCGCGTGCCGGCGGGATCGCGCTGAAGACGCAGCGCGCAACCTGACGTTGGCGTCTCGCGGCGGTGGCGCGGGTCGCTCAGGTGACCTTCTTATCCGGCCCTTCACAGCGCCTGCGACAGTGGGCCTGGGCCCGGCATCCCCCGGCCGGGCCCGCCCCTCGCCCCGGCCGGTCCCGGGGGGACATGACGGCATGAGCGAGCGGCCCAAGATCCTCGTAGTCGACGACGAGCCGGCCGTCCAGCAGGCCCTCGCTCGGGCGTTCTCGCTCGAGCGCTACGACGTGGAGGTCGCCCGCAGCGGCGGCGAGGCCCTCGAAGTCCTCGCGGGCGAGCGTTTCGACGCCGTTGTCTTGGATGTGACGATGCCGGGCGTCTCCGGGCTCGAGGTCTGCCGGCGGCTTCGCGCGAGCGGCGACCGAAGCCCCGTGCTGATGCTCACCGCGCGCGATGCGATCGACGATCGCGTCGCCGGGCTTGACGCCGGCGCCGATGACTACCTCGTCAAGCCGTTCGCGCTGCGCGAGCTGATGGCGCGCGTCCGAGCGCTCCTGCGACGCCGCGCCTCGGGCGACGACCCCGGCTCGAGCCTGCTCCGCTTCGACGACCTGGCGCTCGACCCGGTCGCGCACGAGGTCCACCGCGACGGGCGCCGCCTGGAGCTCACGCGCACCGAGTTCGCGCTGCTCGAGCTCTTCATGCGCCACCCACGCCAGGTGCTCAGCCGCTCGACGATCTTCGAGCACGTGTGGGGCTACGACTTCGGCGCCGCGTCCAACACGCTCGGCGTCTACATGGGCTACCTGCGGCGAAAGACCGAGGAGGGTGACGCGCCGCGGCTGCTGCACACGGTGCGCGGCGTCGGCTACATACTGCGCTCGTCATGAGCTTCCAGCGCCGCATAACCCTCGCCTCGGCGGCGGCGGTCGCGATCGCCGTGGCGCTCGCCTCGGCGACGACGTACGTGCTGGTCAGAAACCGCATTCACCACCACATCAACCAGTCGCTGACGACGCTCGCCGGCGGCTTCGCCGCAGCTGCGCAGGGCCTCGAGAACCCGAGCACCGCGAACGCGTCGACCTATGCGAACCTCCTGCGTCGCTTCCCGGTCCGCGCCGGTGACACGACCAACGTCGCCCAGCTGGTCACCGCGGGCGGCGCGACGGTCACGGCCCTGCGCGGTCAGAGCCTGCAACTCGCCCAGCCCGCGTCCGCGACGATCACGGAGCTCGCGAAGGCCGGCGGCGGCCGCTTCGCATTCGATGCCACCGCCCACGGCCAGCCGTTCCGCGTGCTGGCAGAGGGCGTCGCGCCGGGCTTCGCGATCATCGTCACCCATTCGCTCGCCGAGGCCGACTCGACGCTCGGCGAGCTGCGCCTGATCCTCTTGATCCTGACCATCGCCGGTGTTCTGCTGGCCGCGCTGCTCGGCTGGTTCGTCGCGCGGACGACGCTCGCCCCCGTGCGTGGGCTGACCGCCACCGTCCGCCACATAACGGAGACCCAGGACCTCGGCGAGCGGATCGCCGAGGATCGCCGCGACGAGCTCGGAAGCCTCGCGCGCTCGTTCAACTCGATGCTCGGCGTTCTCGAAGACACGATGCACAAGCTCGACGAGTCGGCGCGCGTGCAGCGGCGCCTCGTCGCCGACGCATCGCACGAGCTGCGCACGCCGGTCACCTCGATCCGAACGAACATCGAGATCCTCGAGCAGGTGGACGGCATGCCCGCCGACGAGCGGGAGAAGATCGTCCGTGACGTCGTCGTTCAGCTCGAAGAGCTCTCGGAGCTGATCAACGACCTGATCGAGCTCGCCCGCGCCGACGAGCATGTCGACTCACGCGAGGAGATCCGCCTCGACGTGCTGGTCGCGGAGGCGATCGAGCGTGCTCGGCTGTACTCGCCGCGGGCCCGCTTCGACGTGGCGCTCGACGAGACGGTCGTGACCGGCGTCCCCTCGCGCCTCGGCCGCGCCGTCAACAACCTGCTCGATAACGCCGTGAAGCACGCCGGGACCGACCAGCCGATCGAGGTCCGCCTGCACGACGGCGAGCTCGAGATCCGCGACCACGGCCCGGGCATCGACGCCGAGGAATTGCCACACATCTTCGACCGCTTCTTCCGCGGCAACCGCTCGCGCGCGCTGCCCGGCAGCGGCCTCGGCCTCGCGATCGTCCGCCAGGTCGCCGAGCTTCACTCCGGCAGCGTGTCGATCGATGCCGCCGAAGGCGGCGGCACGGTCGTGCGGATGCGCGTGCCGATGACCGTCTGAGCGCTAACCCTCGCCGGCGATCAGCTCCATCAGCAGCCCGTCGTGCCAGGCGCCCCCGTCGGCGTCCTGCTCGTAGCGGCGCATCACGCCAACGCGGCGGAAGCCCGCTTTCTCATAGCTTCGGATCGCCGCGGCGTTGTGTGCGGCGGGGTCGATCGTGATCCGGTGATGACCGCGCTCCTCGACCAGGATCGCCACCACGCGGCGCACGGCCTCGGTCCCGATGCCCTGCCCGCGGAGCGCCGGATCGAGGAACACGTCGATGCTCGCGTGGCGATAGCGCGGCTCGAGCTCCTCGTGAAATTCGATCAGCCCTGCGACCCGCCCGCCGAACTCGATCACACGGCGCGTCGCCTCCGGGTCATCGAAGGGAAAGCCGTCGGCGGGCGGGCCCCACCAGCGCGCGACCTCCTCCTCACAGAGGATCCGCCGCAACTCGACGCCGTCAGCGGCCGTGAGCGCCCGCAGGCGCAGCGCCGACTCCCCGCCGTCATCCACGAACCCGCCGGACATCTCGCCAATCGTCGCACTACGGACCGACGTGCACCGAACGCGCCGGGCTCGCCGACGGCGCGAACGGATACCCGCTGACGCCGCTCGAGGGCAGCGCGAAGCGGAACGTGTAGGTGATCGGCTGCGTGGTCCGCCGGAACGTGTAGCTGTAGGAGTAGCGACCGCTCGAGGGGTCGGTGCGGACGACGTCGTAGATCATCCACCGCCCCGCCTCGCGGTATTCGAAGTCGAGCGGCACGCCGCCCGCCGGCTGGTGGCCGCCGCCGACGACACCGGTGAAGGTGATCGTGTGGCCGTTCGTCGTGCGCGTCGGGGTGATCGTGAGGGTGATCGGCGGGGCGACCGCGACGGTGACGTCGGTGCTTGCGCGGGCCGCCCGGCCCGCCGGGCGGTAGTTGACGAGCAGCCGTCGCGAGGGGCCGCCGCCGAGCCGATCGGTGAACGAGCCGTCACGCCGTGTCGTGACGACCGCCTGGCGCCTCCAGGTGCCCGCGCCGCCGAGCATCCGCGACTCGATCGTCAGCCGAGCACCGGCGATCGGATCGCTGCCGCAGCGAAGCATTCCTCGCAGCGTCGCGCCCTGCCCGGGATGCAGCGCGGCGCCGGCGGCGTGGGCGACGCTCGCGGTCACCTTCGGCGTCAGGCAGCCCGGTGCGCGTCCGCTCGCCTGCGGCGCGCCGCCCGGTCCCGCCGCGAGCGGCGTGACCGCCGTCGCGACCGCGTTCGCCGTGTGGATCGCGCCCGACCAGACGGTCGCCACATTGCCGGCCGCATCGCTCTCCGTCACCGCCACCACATGAACACCGTCCGCAAGCCGGGCCGTGTTGAAGGACAGCTCGGTGTGGGCGATCGGCGGGCACGGCACGCCCCAGGCATACAGCGCCGGCCCGCTCGCGGGCGACGCGGGGCTCAGCGGGCGACACCTGGCCGCCTCGCCGCCGAAGTCACTCGTCGCCACGGCCGTCCCGTCGACGACGAGCGCCGCCGAGGCGAGCCCGCTGCCGCTGTCCTCGCCTTCGAATCCGACGCCGACGACGCCGCTCAGCGTCGCCGGCTCGATCAGCGATCCGCCGAGCGCCGTCGCCGTCGGCGCGCTGTCGTCCTCGAGCGTCACGAGCAGCGAGTAGAGATGGACGCTCGCAAGGCAGGGGTCGCTGCCGAGCTCCGGGCAAGCGCCGCCTCCGCCGCCCGCCGCGCAGGTGCCCGCGCCGTCGCACCCGGCGACGCCCTCGAGCGTCGTGACCGGCCCGGGACCGCTGAAGACAGCCGATTCCGACGCCGCAAAGCCCGCCAGGACGCCGCTCGCTCCGGGCGGGCAGCCGGTCGTCTGCGAACAGCTGTCGAACGCGATCGAGGCGCCGCTTGGATAGACCGACTCGATCGCCGCCGTCGGCGCGGCCCCCGGGCTTCCGCCCGCCGCAGCGAGCGTCCGGTAGGCGACGGCGCGCGTGACCGCCGTGCCGACCGGGGCCTGGAAGCGCCACGCGGCGCTCGACCCGCCGCTGTGCGCGATCGCGCCGTCGAGGTCGGCGTAGATGTAGCCGCCGGCGCCGCAGCCGCCCCAGGCGCCGCTTGAGCCCGTGAAGCTGATCGTGTCGTCGGGCATCGGGCTCGCCACGCCCGGGGCGTGGCAGATCGCCACCTCATAGCTTCCCGCGCGCGCGACGCCCGCGGCGAGTGCCCAGCAGGCCGCGAGCGCCACGCAGACCAGCGCGAGCAGCGCTCCAGCGGTCCTCGAGCGCCCGCTCCGTCCCTGGATCGATCCCATCTCCCGCTTCTTCCGACGCGCGGCCGGCGCGCGGGACGCCGGCCGTCGCAGCGAAACACCGCAAATTGCGGGAATTCACGAGCCGCGAGGCGCCGCCGCGAGGCTAGGACTTGCCGCTCAGCTCGAGCACGGCGAGGAAGGCCTCCTGAGGCACCTCGATGCGCCCGACCTGCTTCATCCGCTTCTTGCCCTCCTTCTGCTTCTCGAGCAGCTTGCGCTTGCGCGTGATGTCACCGCCGTAGCACTTGGCGATCACGTCCTTGCGATACGCCTTCACGGTCTCGCGGGCGATCACGTTGGAGCCGATCGCGGCCTGGATCGGCACGTCGTACTGCTGGCGCGGGATCTTCTTGCGCAGCCGCTCGGTCAGCAGCTTGCCGAGCTCATAGGCCTTGTCGCGGTGGACGATCATCGACAGCGCGTCGACGGCGTCGCCGCCGAGCAGCACGTCTAGCTTGACGAGGTTCGCCGCGGCCATCCCGAGCAGCTCGTAGTCGAGTGAGGCGTAACCGCGCGTGCGCGACTTCAGCTGATCGAAGAAGTCGATGACGATCTCCGCGAGCGGGATGTCGTAGACGATCTGTACCCGCTCGGGCGAGAGGTAGTGCAGCGCCGAGTGCGTGCCGCGCCGCTCGCGGCACAGCTCCATGACGACGCCGATGAACTCCTTCGGCGTGATGATCGTCGCCCGCAGCAGCGGCTCGCGGATCTCGGCGATCCGCGCCGGGTCGGGCATGTCGGAGGGGTTGTGGACCTCGACCTCCTCGCCGCTGGTCAGCGTGACCTCGAAGCCGACCGACGGCATCGTCGTCAGGAGCTCGAGGTCGTACTCGCGCTCGAGCCGCTCGCGCACGATGTCCATGTGCAGCAGCCCCAGGAAGCCGGCCCGAAAGCCGAACCCGAGCGCGTCGGAGCTCTCGGGCTCCCACGACAGCGCGGCGTCGTTGAGCGTCAGCTTCTCGAGCGCCTCGCGCAGCTCGGGGAAACGCTCGGAGTCGATCGGAAAGAGGCCGCAGAAGACCATCGGCTTGACCTCGCGGTAGCCGGGCAGCGCCTCAGAAGCCGGGCGCGCGCGCGTCGTCAGCGTGTCGCCGACGCGCAGCTGCGTGACGTCCTTGATGCCGGTGATCAGGTAGCCGACGTCGCCGGCGCGGAGCTCCTCGACGGCCCGCATCGCCGGCGAGAAGAACCCGATCTCATCGATCTCGGCCGAGGACGCGCCGACCATCGTCCTGATCGCCTCGCCCTTGCGGAAGACGCCGTCGACGACGCGCACGTAGGCGACGACGCCGCGGTACTGGTCGAACTCGGAGTCGAAGATCAGCGCCCGCGGCGGGGCGTCGGGATCGCCACCGGGCGGCGGCACGAGCGCGACGATCCGCTCGAGCACGTCGATCACCCCCTCCCCCGTCTTGCCCGAGATCCGCAGGATGTCGGAGTCCTGGTCGCCGAGCAGCTCGGCGATCTCCTCGGCGACCCGTTCGGGCTCGGCCCCGGGGAGGTCGATCTTGTTGAGCGCCGGGATCAGCTCGAGGCCGGCCTCGACCGCCATGTAGGTGTTGGCGAGCGTCTGCGCTTCGACGCCCTGCGAGGCGTCGACGACGAGGACCGCGCCTTCGCACGCGGCGAGCGAGCGCGACACCTCGTAGCTGAAGTCGACGTGACCGGGAGTGTCGATCAGGTGCAGCTGGTAGGTCTCGCCATCGCTCGCGGTGTAGCTGACGCGCACCGCCTGGGCCTTGATCGTGATGCCGCGCTCGCGCTCGAGCTCCATCGTGTCGAGCACCTGCGCGCGCATCGAGCGTGCATCGACGGTGTGCGTCAGCTCGAGGATGCGGTCGGCCAGCGTCGACTTGCCGTGGTCGATGTGGGCGATGATGCAGAAGTTGCGGATGTGGGCTTGGTCGGCCACCTGATGAGTAGATTACGGGCCGATCCGGGCCTCCCCGGGCGGACCACACCGCGATGACGCGACCGATCCCGCGAGACGAAGCCCTCGAGCTGCTCCATGAGTGGGTGGCGGCGGCGCCGCTCCGCCGCCACTGCCTGGCCGTCGAGGCGGCGATGCGCGCCTACGCGACCCGCGACGGCGCCGACGTCGAGCTGTGGGGTGTGACCGGCCTCCTCCACGATGCCGACTACGAGCGTCACCCAGACATGGACGACGCGGTCGCCGGCCATCCGCGCTCGATCATGGCCGAGCTCGAGCGCCGCGACGCCCCGCCCGAGATGGTCCGAGCGATCGCCTCGCACGCCTCCTACCTCGGCGTCGAGCCGCAGACGGCGATGGAGCGCACGCTGCACGCCGTCGATGAGCTGAGCGGCTTCCTGATCGCCTGCGCGATGGTCCGCCCCGAGGGGATGCACGGCCTGACGCCGAAGTCGGTGCGCAAGAAGCTCAAGCAGCCGTCGTTCGCGGCGGCCGTCAACCGCGCGGAGCTCCAGAGCGCCGCCGACTCACTCGCCGTGCGCTTCGACGATCACGTCGCGTTCGTGATCGCCGCGCTCGAGGCGCAGGCCGAGCCGCTCGGCGTCAGCGGCCAAGCAGCAGCCTGAGCTCCGGCGCATCGAGCGAGGCGACGATCGTCGCCGCCGCGCTGAGGTCGACGCCGTCAAGCGACGGCACGGCGACCGTGTAGCAGCCCGCGGCGACGCCGGCGGCGACCCCGGTCTGTGAGTCCTCGAGCACGAGCGTGCGCGCCGGCTCGCTGCGCAGCGCAGCACAGGCTGTCAGGTATATCTCTGGTGCTGGCTTGGGGTCAGTCACGACATCGGCTGTGAGGATCGCCGTGAAAAGGGCCGGATCGACGCCCGCGGTCTCGAGGCCGCGTTCGACCATCCGCCGCGTCGAATTGGACGCCACCGCGAACGGGATCGCCGCCTCGCAAAGCCACTCGATCAGCCCGGTCGCTCCCGCGCGAGGCTCGACGTCGACCTTCATCTGCTCGTAGGCGAGCGCGCCGAGCTCGTGCATCAGCTCGATGCCCCGGCCGGGCGCGTTCAGCAGCGCCTCGAGCTTGACCGCCGCCGCCTGGGGCGATGAGCCGAGCAGCTCCCGCTTGTGCGCGGCGGTGAACTCGTGGCCGTGCGCGGCGAACAGCGCCTGCTCGGCGCGCGTCCAGGCGCCCTCGGTGTCGAGCAGCAGCCCGTCGTTGTCGAACACGACCGCGTCGAAGCGCACGGCGGCGAACTCTATGCGCGGCCGAGGCGGCCGAGCACGAGCGAGCGCACCTGGCGCGCCTCGGGGATGCGCATCGCGAGCACGGCGCGCATGTAGATGAAGCCACCGGCGGCGGCGGCGGCACCGACGGCGACTATCTGGGCGCCGATCGTGCGTCCGAGGAGGTGATCGAGCAGGTCCCAGACGACCCACGAGACGCCCGCAAGCAGCGCCGCGGCGGCCGCGATCCGCACCGTGATCATCATCGTCTGGCGACCCTCGAGGCGGCCGTTGAAGCCCGTTCGAAGGCGGCGCAGCTGAAGGCCGGTCATGAGGGCGTTGGCGATCGCGGTGCCGAGCACGAGGCCGGCGATGCCGAGCGGCTTGTAGAGCGCGACGGAGACGACGATGTCGACGACGATGTTCATCGCCGCCAGTCCGGTCGGTATCCAGGGGCGCTTGAGCGCGAAGAACGTCCGCGTCAGGAGCAGGTTGATGCCGCCGAACGGCAGGCTGATCGCGAACCAGAACAGCGCGATCGAGGTCAGATGGGTCGAGGTCGCGTCGAACTTGCCGTGCTGGTAGATCAGCCGCACGACCGGGGTCGAGAGGACCATCAAAAACGCCGCGGCGGGGATCAGCAGCAGGTTTATCTGGCGCATCCCGATCGCCAGCGCGCGACGCATCCCGCGCGCGTCGCGGCGCGCCGCCTGGCGGCTCATCGTCGGGAACAGCACCGTCGCGACGGCCACGCTGAACATGCCCTGCGGCAGCATGTAGATGCGAAACGCGTAGTTGATGGCGCCCGGGGCCTCGCCGCGCGGCGTCGTGTGCACGAGCGTGCCGAAGACCGAGTTGATCAGCTGATCGAGGTTGACGATGCCCAGGCCGATCGTCACCGGCAGCATCAACACGAAGACCTGCTTGACGCGCGGGTCGCGCCAGTCGATCTGGAAGCCGAGCCGGTAGTCGATCTGGCGCAGCGCGGCGCCGGCCATCGCAAGCTGCACGGCGGTCGCCGCGAGGATCGCGATCGCGTAGGCGTAGATGCCGTGATCGGAGTGCATGCTCGGGTGCAGCACGATCACGCCGACGACGATGACGACGTTCCACACCAGCGGCGAGATCGCGGCGACGCCGAAGCGGTCGTAGGACTGCAGGATCCCGACGAGCAGGCCGTTGAGGCCCAGCAGCAGGACGACCGGGAAGAGCACCTGCGCGAGACCGGCCGTCAGCGCGCCGGAGACGTTGCTCCCGGCGCCGATGAACAGCGGCATCACGACGTGCGCCGCGAGGATGAAGAACGCCGTGACCGCGCCGAGCGCGATCAGCATGATCCAGAACACCGTCGAGGCCAGGCGCAGCGCCTGCCTGCGCTTGCCCTCCTGGAGGAGCTCGGTGAAGACCGGCACGAATGCCGCCGACAGGGCGGCGTTGGCGAACAGGTTGGCGACCAGGTTCGGGACCTGGAAGGCGATCGTGAACGCCGAGTAGGAGGGGAACGTGCCGAAGAAGCGCGCGGCGACGATCTCGCGGATCAGGCCGGCGATCCGCGAGAGCCCGGTGGCGATCGAGAAGATCGCGGTGTTACGGGCGATGTGGCCTGCAGGCGCAGCCGCGCGGCCCTGCCTTGCTGCGGGGGTCGAGGCGGCCAACGCCGCTATAGTACGTCGCCGCGCGGTCCCGACCGCCGTCCTTTTCCATGGCCAACATCGCCTCTCAGAAGAAGCGGATCCTGCGCGCCGAGCGCGAGCGGCTGGAGAACCGCCGCCGCACTTCGGCGATCAAGACCTACTTCCGCCGCCTCGAGGCGGCCGTCGCCGCCGGCGAGCGCGAGACGGCCGCGGCCGAGCATCGCACGCTGGTCTCGAAGATCGACAAGGCGATCAAGACCGGCGCGCTGCATCGCAACACCGGCGCGCGCAAGAAGTCACGCGCCGCCCGTATCCTGCGCCCGCCGAGCGAAGCGCAGTAGCGCTGCGCTCAGGCCGCGGTGATCGCGGCGAGCGTGCGAAGCGCGAGCGTGTCGGGGTCGAGCGTCGAGCCGCCGCGGCTGTCCAGCTCGAGGTCGGCGAGCGAGCAAACGGCGCCGCGTAGCGCCGTCGCATCGGTCCTCGACACGTCGGCGATGAACGCCGCCGCGGCGCGCGGTGGCATGCGCAGCTCACCGCGCAGGCTCGCGGGCGGCGCGCCCTGCTCGAGGCGGTGCGCGACGCTCAGCGCTTCGCGCAGGCGCCGTGTCACCCAATAGATCAGCGACTCGACGCGCTCGCCCTGGGCGCGGAGCGTCAGGTAGATCCGCGTCGCCGCGGCGCTGTCGCGCGCGACGACCGCGTCGGCGAGCGTCCAGGCCTTGCGCTCGGCGCTGCGCCCGACGCGCTCGGCGACGCCGTCGGCGTCGAGCTTCGCCCCGGGACCGCATTCGAGCGCGAGCTTCTCGATCTCGCGCGCGAGGCGCGCCTGGCGCGTGCCGACGATCGCGACGAGCAGCCTGGCGCCGTGCTTGTCGATCGTCAGCCCCGCGTTGGCGGCGTGGCGCAGCGCCCAGTCGGGGAGGTCCCACTCCTTGACGGCGGTCTCGGTCGCGACCTCGCCGCCGGCGCCGTGCACGGCACGGTGAAGCGCCGCGGGAGCCTTCGCGCGGCCCTCCTCGCGCGCGAAGAAGGCGACCGTCGTGCCATCGGGGATCGCTGCGAGCAGGTCCGTGAGCTGCTCCTCGACGTCGGCCTCCTTCCAGCGCTCGGCGCCGTCGACGATCACGAACCGCCGCCCGATCGCGAGCGTCAGCGCCGAGAGCAGCGCCGCGGCCGCCTGCGGTGTCGCTTCGGCGCCCTCGATCAGCTCGAGGGTCGCGTCGCCGTCAGCCTCGGCGAGCGCTCGCAGGCGAGCGCGCCGCTCGGTGATCCGTCCGTGGTCGTCGCCGCAGATCAGGTACGCCGGCTTGAAATGGGCCACGCCCGCGGAGACTAGTGACCGGCGCGGCTCGCCCGCCGCGGGCCGTGCCATGAGCGCGAGCGCGTGAGCGGCGGCGTCGCGTGGCCCTGCGCGTTCAGCCAGCCGGCGGAGGCGACGGCGACGAGCAGGATCACGTCGGCATAGAAGCCCCAGCTGTAGCTCCCCGTGTGAGCGAGCAGTCGCGTGAACATCAGCAGGCCCATGACGCCGAGCGCGGCGGCCCGCGTCGTCTCTCGCCCGAGCTGCGTCGTCGGCACCCTCGTCTGCGGACTGAACCGCGCGAGCGCGACGTCGACAATCACCGCGACCAACACGATCAGCGCCAGATCCGCCCAAAGTCCGCCGGCCCCGGCGGTCGCGACGAGCGGCAGCGAGTAGCCGCCGACGGTGACGGTCGACCACGGGAAGGCGATCAGGCCGAACGCCAGCAGCAGGCCGCCCCCGGCGACCGTCCAGTCCTCGCGGCTGAGCCTCGAGAGGTCCACGGGTCTCCTTTACGACGGCCCCCCGCGGCATCCCTCCCCGGCCCGGCGCTTTCGCAACGTTCTTCCCGCGCCGCAGCGGCGATGCCGCGCGAGCGGCGGACCGCGGCGAGCGTCAGGCGTCGAGCGGCGGACCGAGGCGAGCGTCAGGCGTCGAGCGGCGGACCGCGGCGAGCGTCAGGCGTCGAGCGGCGGACCGCGGTGAGCGTCAGGCGTCGAGCGGCGGACCGCGGTGAGCGTCAGGCGCCGAGCGGCGAAGTCGTCTAGCGCGAGCCGACCGGTGTCGAACGTCCCTCGGTGATCCTCCACGCGCCGACCGCGACGACGATCAACAGGATCACGTTGACGAAGAAACCCCAGCCGAGATTGCCGGTGTGGGAGACGAACTTGATGAACATGAACAGCGCCGCCAGCCCAACCCCGGCGAGCCGCGTGCGGTCACGCCCGAGCTTGGTCGTCGGGATCGCGGTCGCCGGGCTGAAACGGACGAGTGCGAGGTCGGCGACCACGGCGATCATGACGAGCAGCGCGAGCACGGCCCAGAAGCCGTCGGGCGCGTCCGTCGCCACCGCGGTGTATGAGGCGCCCAGCAAGCTGAACGACAACCACGGGAAGGCGAGCAGGCCGATCACCAGCAGGATCCCGCCGCCACCGAGCATCCAATCCTCGGCGCTCAACTTGTTCAGGTCCACCATCCCCTCCTCAGTGAGGCCAAAGTCGACTGAGCACACCGTCGCCGCAGGTCGCTCTGGACGTTTTGTGCGACTTCGCTCTTTCTCATCTTACGACGACGTTGACCAGCTTCCCTGCCACCACGACGACCTTTGCGATTTCCTTCCCGTCCACGTGGGCGAGCACGTTCGGGGCGCCGAGGCAGAGCGCCTCGAGCTCCGACTCGGATGCGTCGCTGCGCGCCATCACGCGATCGCGAACGCGGCCGTTGACCTGGCAGACGAGCTCGAACTCCTCGCGCGCCAGCAGGGCGGGGTCGGCCTGCGGCCAGGGCTCCTCCCAGACGCGGCGTGCGTGGAGTGAGTCGTAGGCGTCGGCCGCGGTGTGCGGCGCGAACGGGAAGAGCAGCGACGCGGCCGTCGAGGCCGCGAAGCGGATCGTGCCGGGCCCGACCTGCTCGCGCAGGCGGTTGCATTCGTTTGTCAGCTCCATGATCGCCGCGATCGCCGTGTTGAACGCGAAGCGCCCGGCGAGCTCCGAGGTGACCTTGTCGATCGCCCAGTTCGCCTTGCGCAGCAGCTCGAGCTCGGCGGGGTTGGGCTCCTGCGGAAGCGGCTCCTCCGGCGTGCTCGCGGCGACGTTCGACGCGAGGCGCCACAGTCGCGCCAGGAAGCGGTGCATCCCCTCGACCCCGTCGTCGGACCAGTCGGCGTCCTGGTCGGGCGGGCCGATGAAGAGGATGTAGCAGCGAGCGGTGTCAGCGCCGAGGCGGCTGACGATCGCGCGCGGCGAGACGACGTTGCCGCGCGATTTGGACATCTTCGCGCCGTCGCGGGTGATCATGCCCTGCGTGAACAGCGCCGCGAACGGCTCCTGGAAGGAGAGGTGGCCGAGGTCGGCGAGCGCCTTGATGAAGAAGCGCGCGTAGAGCAGGTGGAGAATCGCGTGCTCGACGCCGCCGATGTACTGGTCGACGGGCATCCAGTGCGCGAGCACGCTGGGGTCCCATGCCGCCTCGTCGTTGTGGGCGTCGCAGTAGCGCAGGAAGTACCACGAGGAGTCGACGAAGGTGTCCATCGTGTCGGTCTCGCGCCGGGCCGGGCCGCCGCAGGTCGGGCAGGTCGTCGCCACCCAGTCCTCGGCGGCGGCCAGCGGCGAGCGACCCTTGGGGGCGTAGTCCTCGACGTCCGGCAGCAGGACCGGGAGCTGCTCGTCAGGCAGCGGGACGAGGCCGTGCTCCGCGCAGTAGACGACCGGAATCGGGCAGCCCCAGTAGCGCTGGCGCGAGATCAGCCAGTCGCGCAGGCGAAAGTGGACGGCGGCGCGGCCGCGGCCGGCGCCGTCGAGCCAGTCGATGATCGCGCGCTTGGCCTCGATGTTCGGTAGGCCGTCGAAGCGCTCCTGCGAGTCCACGAGCGGACCCTCGCCGGTGTAGGGCAGCTCGCCGCCGGTGCGGTCCCCGATGACGCGCCGCACGGGCAGGCCGAACGCGGCGGCGAACTCGAAGTCGCGCTCGTCGTGGCCCGGCACCGCCATGATCGCTCCGGTCCCGTACTCCATCAGCACATAGTCGGCGACGAACATCGGGATCTGCTCGCCGTTGACGGGGTTTGTGACCGTGCGGCCCAGCGCGACGCCGGTCTTCGCCCGGGCGGTGTCCCCGCGCTCCTCGGGCGTCTCACGCATCGCGCCCGAGACGTACTCGTGTACCGCCCGCTCGTTTTCGGTGCCGGCGGCGAGGCGCAGCACGTCGGGATGCTCGGGCGCCATGACGAAGAAGGTCGCGCCGAACAGCGTGTCCGGACGGGTCGTGAAGACGGGATAGTCGATGCCGAGCTCCTCGCAGCGGAAGGTCACCTCGGCCCCCTCGGAGCGCCCGATCCAGTTGCGCTGCATCGTCTTGACGTGCTCCGGCCAGGCGATCGTGTCGAGGTCGTCGAGGAGGCGCTGCGCGTAATCGGTGATGCGCAGGAACCACTGCTCGAGCTGGCGCAGCTCGACCTGCGCGCCGCAGCGCTCGCAGCGTCCGTCGATGACCTGCTCGTTGGCGAGCACGGTCGCGTCGTTGGGGCACCAGTTGACGGCGGCCTCCTTGCGGTAGGCGAGCCCGGCCTCGAGCAGCTTCAGGAAGATCCACTGCGTCCAGCGGTAGTAGCGCGGCTCGTGCGTGCCGAACTCGCGCGACCAGTCAAACGAGATGCCCCAGCGGCGGAAGTCGACCTGGAAGGCCTCGATCGAGGCGGCGGTCGAGTCGCGCGGGTGCACACCGGTGCTGATCGCGTGATTCTCCGCCGGCAGGCCGAATGCGTCGTAGCCGATCGGATGCAGGACATGCCGGCCGTGGCGGCGGCGGAAGTGCGCGACGGCGTCGCCGATCGCGTAGTTCTTGAGGTGCCCCATGTGCGGCTCACCGCTCGGGTAGGGCAGCATCTCGAGCACGTAGGTGGTCTCCGCGGCGTCGTCGTTGCGCACCTCCCAGGTGCGCTCTGACTCCCAGATCGCCTGCCAGCGCGGCTCGATCTCGGACGGGTCGTAGCGAGGCTCGCTCATCTTCGTTTCCAGAGTATTTGGTGGCTCAGTCGTGAGCGAGCATGCCGACCGCTCGCGTATCCTCTGCGCCCGCATGGGAGCGGTCTTCGAGCTCGCGAGCGGCCGGCGGGCGAAGTGGGTCCTCGCCGCCGCGTGGGTGATCGCGGCGGCCGCCGCGGGCTCGGTCGCAAGCCGCTTCCAGAGCGCTCAGCGCAACGACACGACGTCGTATCTGCCGGGCGACGCCGAGTCCTCGCGCGCGATCGAGGCGATCAAGGCGGCCGGCGGCGGCAGCGAGCTCACGCAGACGGTCGTCGTCTTCGCGCGCGATGCGGCGGCGCTGTCGGCGCGCGACGGGCGCTCGATCACAGCCGATCGAGCGAGGCTGATCGCCGCGCTTCCACGCGACACGCTCGGTCCCGCGGCGCCGCTGCGCTCGCGCGACGGCAGGGCCTCGCTGCTGGTGCTCGGCCTTCGCCTGCGCGGCTCGACGAAGCTGCTGGACAACGACGTCACGCTGATCAAGCGGATCGTCCACGCGAACGCTCCGCCCGGCCTTGCGGTCAAGGTCACCGGGCCCGGCGGCGTGTCCTACGACGCGAGCCAGGTCTTCAAGTCGATCAACGGCAAGCTCCTGCTGGTGACCGTGTCACTGGTCTTCGCGCTGCTGATCATGATCTATCGAAGCCCGATCTTCTGGGCCATCCCGCTGCTTTCGGTCGGCGCGGCCGAGGCGATCGCCGAGGGACTCGGCTACGTGCTGACCCAGCTCGGCGTGACGATCAACTCCCAGTCGGCCGGGATCCTGACGGTGCTGGTGTTCGGTACGGGCACCGACTACGCGCTGTTGCTGGTCGCGCGCTATCGCGAGGAGCTTCGCCGGCACGAGGACCGCCACGAGGCGATGCGGATCGCGCTGCGCCGCGCGGGGCCCGTGATCTTCGCCAGCGCGATGACCGTGATCCTGGCGCTGCTGTGTGTTCTCTCGGCGGAGGTCAACAGCACGCGCGGCCTGGGACCGATCTCGGCGATCGGCGTCGCGCTCGCGATGCTCGCGACGCTGACGCTGCTGCCGTCGCTTCTCTTGATCGCCGGGCGGCGGGCGTTCTGGCCGTTCATCCCGCGCTTCGGATCAAGCGGAGCCGACGAGACGCACGGGCCGTGGCGGCGGGTCGCAGACCGCGTCGGCCGCCGACACCGCGCGATCGCCGGCGCGACGATCGCCGTGCTCGCGGTGCTCTGTATCGGCCTGACGAGCCTCAACACGAACCTCTCGGGCAGCCAGGCCTTCACGGGGGTCGTCGAGTCCCAGGTCGGGCAGAAGCTGCTCGAGCGCCACTTCCCGGCCGGCGAGAGCTCGCCGCTCCAGATCGTGCTGGCGTCCACCGCTCGCGTCCCCGCTGTCCGACGGGCGGTGGCGCGCGCTCCGGGCGTCAGTCGCGCGAGTGGGGCGCTCAGCTCGACGATCGTGAGCCCGGTGACGGGTGCGGCGATCTTCACGGCGGCGCTGTCGGTCGACCCGACGAGCCAGTACGCAATGTCGCTGATCGCGCCGATCCGCCGGATCGCGAAGGCGGCGGGAGGGCCGGGCGTGCTCGTCGGCGGCGCGACGGCTCAGCAGCGCGACCTGCACGTCGCCGCGGCCCGCGACGATCGCGTCGTCGTGCCGCTGATCCTGATCGTCGTGATGATCGTGCTCGGGCTGCTGCTGCGCTCGCTCGTTGCGCCGGTGTTGCTGGTGGCGACCGTGATCTTCTCCTACGCCGCGGCGCTCGGGGCGGGGGCGTTCGCCTTCTCCCACATCCTCGGCTACGCCGGCGAGGATCCCTCGCTGATCCTGTTCAGCTTCCTGTTCCTCGTCGCGCTCGGCTGCGACTACAACATCTTCCTGATGGCACGCGCCCGCGAGGAGTCGGCGTCCGGCGACACGCGTCGCGGCGTGCTGCGCGCGCTGTCGGTGACCGGGGCCGTGATCACCTCGGCCGGGATCGTCCTCGCAGGCACGTTCTCGGCGCTCGCGTCGCTGCCGTTGGTGGCCTTCGCCGAGGTCGGCCTCGTCATCGCGTTCGGCGTCCTGCTCGACACGTTCCTCGTCCGCACGGTGCTCGTCCCGGCGCTCGTGCTCGAGATCGAGGGCCGCGTCTGGTGGCCCTCCGCGCTCTCGCGGTTGCGCGCAGGCGGCCGCTAAACTGGGGTTCGAAGTACGCGGGGCTATAGCTCAGCTGGGAGAGCGCTTGCATGGCATGCAAGAGGTCGTCGGTTCGAGCCCGACTAGCTCCATGGAGGCTAACCGCCTGCACGTTCGGCACTTCGAGAGCATGCAGCCTGCGTGTCGGAGCGCGTGCATCGCCTGCCGCCCCGCGGCATCTGAGCGCCCCGGAAGGAACTCGCGGGTCTTCTCGCGGATCGACTCGACCGCATCTGCCACCCAGTGGGTCTCGGCGTGAGCCCGACGCGGGGTCAATCCCACGTCTCAGCGACCATGCCACCGACCCCCCTGACGCGCTGAGCGAACGACGTCGGACCACCGCGGAGCGTAGAACCGGAAACGTCGGGGGTCTCGTCGCGTCCGGCCGACGTGACGCCGCCTCAGCGCTTGGCGTCGATCTCTTGCCCGCGCTTCTGGAGGAAGCTGCCGAACGCGCCCGCTAGCGTCGCGATCACCGAGATCGCGTAGATCTCCATCAAGACGTCGAGAATTCGGCCGCCCGCCGAGATCGGATTCTTGATCTGAGAGGAGACGGTCAGCAGCTGC
>DATBPB010000012.1:0-33858 GCA_036561565.1 Solirubrobacteraceae bacterium
GGCGCCGAACTCATCGGAGAGCGAGAAGGCGACCGCCTCGTCCGCCTCCTTCGCGACGGCGCGCGCCGCCTCCTTGACGGGCCCGTCGACGATCAGGTCCAGGTCGCGCCCGCGCGGCAGGCCGAGCAGCTCGTCGCGAACGGCGCCGCCGACGACCCAGCAGCGCGCGCCGCGCAGCGCGGCGCGGGCGACTTCGAGCGAACCCCCGCTCATGCCGGTTCGCCGTCGCGGTGGTATTCGCGCGGCACGCGCGGGCTGACGGCGCAGGTGATCTCGTAGTTGATCGTGCCCTGGCGCGCCGCGATCTCCTCGGCCGCGATCAGCTCGTCGCCGTCGGCGCCCAGCAGAACGACCTCATCGCCCACGCCGACGCGCCCGTCAAGCCCGACCTCGACCGTGACGTTGTCCATGCTGACAGTGCCGACGACCGGGTGGCGGCGCCCGCCGATCAGGACGTCCGCGTTGCCCGACAGCAGCCGGCGCACACCGTCGCCGTAGCCGATCGGCACGACGGCCAGAACCGTCGGCTCAGAGGCCACGAAGCGCCGCCCGTAGCCGGCGCTCTCGCCCGGCGCGCAGCGCTTGAGCGCCGCGACCCACGAGCGAAGCTCGAGCGCGGCCTCGAGGCCCCAGTCGGCCGGCGAGCCGCCGTAGGGGTCGAGCCCGTAGACCGCGCCGCCACAGCGAGCCATGCCGAACGCCGACTCGCCGGCGCCGAGCAGCGCGGCGCTGTTCTCGGCGTGCACGAGCAGGCCGGCATGGCGCTCGCGCAGCGGCGCGACCCACTCCTCAAAGCGCTCGAGCTGCTCGGTCATGAACGTTCGATCGGCCTCCTCGGAGGTCGCCAGGTGCGTCATCGCGCCGACCAGCTCAAGGCTCTCGCTGGCCGCCGCCCGCTCGGCGAGGCGCCCCGCGAGGACGCCGTCGCGCGTGCCGAGGCGCCCCATGCCGCTGTCGAGCTTGACGTGTACCCGCCCGCCCCCGAGCGCCTCGATCCAGTCGAGCAGCTCCTCGCTCCAGGCGACGACGTCAGCCTGGGCGCGAAGCGCCGCCTCGAGCTCGGCGCGTGTCAGCGCGCCCATCACGAGGATCCGCGCCTGCACTCCCGCCGCGCGAAGCTCGGCCGCCTCGCCGGCGGCGGCCACGCCGAGCCACGTCGCTCCCCCGCTGACCGCCGCGCGCGCGCACGTCACCGCGCCATGGCCGTAGGCATTGGCCTTGATCACGGCGCACAGCACCGGGCTGGAGCGTCGAAGCCGCGCGCAGTTGCGCTCGATCGCGGCCAGGTTGACGCGGGCCAGCGCTCGCACCACCGCTAGCGAACCCCCGCCAGCGCCTCGACCACGTCGGAGGCGATGACACCCTCGACGCTGCCCCGCAGCGCCGCCGCGCGGATGCCCGCCAGGGCGTGGAGGCGGACGCCGGCGCAGGCCGCCGCGAACGGCTCGAGGCCCTTCGCCAGCATCGCCGCGATCACACCCGATAGGACGTCGCCGGTTCCGGCCGTCGCGAGCGCCGCGGTCGCGCCGGGACTGACGGCGGCCTCGCCGCCGGGACACGCGACCAGCGTGTCGTCGCCTTTCAACACGACCACCCCGCCCGTGCGCTCCGCCGCCGCGCGCGCGAAACGCAGCCGGGCGCGCTCGACCTCCGCGCTTTCGACACCGAGGAGCCGCCCGAGCTCCCCGGCGTGCGGCGTCAGGACCGCCGCGCGGCCACCGAGCGACGCGGCGTCGGCGGCGAACGCGTTCAGCCCGTCGGCGTCGAGCACCACCGGCACCTCGACCGCCGCCAGAACGCCGCGCGCGAACTCGCGGGCGCCGTCGCGGCGGCCGAGCCCGGGACCCAAGACGAGCGCGCCGCCGCGGGCGGAGACGGCCTCGACGACCGCCCGAACTCCCTCCGCGGTGTGCGCCCCGCCGTCGTCGGGCACGGCGATCGTCATCGCCTCAAGCAGCCGCGTCTCAAAGACGAGCGACAGCGAAGCCGGCACGCAGACCGTCACGTAGCCCGCGCCGGCCCGCGCGGCGGCCATGGCGGCCAGCGACGGGGCGCCGGTCAGGCCCGTCGAACCGCCGGCGACGAGCACGCGGCCGCTTGTGAACTTCGTCGATCCCGGCCCGCGGCGGGGTACCGATTCGAGCACCGAGTCACGGATCAGCCCGACGTCGGCCTCCGCGGGGGAGCCGTCTGGAATGCCGATGTCGACAACCCGCACGCGCCCCGCATGGCCCCGCCCCGGCTCGATCCAGAGGCCCGGCTTGGCGGCATGGAAGGTCGCCGTCGCGTTCGCCGCCACCGCGTCGCCGGCGACCTCGCCGGTCGAGGCGTCGACGCCGCTTGGCACGTCGGCCGCCAGGACCGCCGCGGCGCCGCAGTCGCGGATCGCGGCGATCGCCACCGCGATCGCCCCGCGCGGCGCGCCGGTCGCGCCCGTGCCGAGCAGCGCGTCGATGACAAGCGCCGGGGCCGGCGCGGCGATGCCCGCCGCGAGCACGCTGGGCCGGTCTCCCGGCAGGCGTTCGAGGTTCGCCGCCGCATCGCCCGTCAGCGCCGCCGGATCTTCGGCGAAGACCACCTCGACCTCGCGGCCGGCGCTCCGCAGCAGGCGCGCCGCGACGAGGCCGTCGCCGGCGTTGTTGCCCTTCCCCGCGAGGACCACGATCCGGCCTTCGCCGGCAAGCTCCGCGGCGAGCGCCGCGAGCCCCGCACCGGCGCGCTCCATCAGCTCGAGCGACGCCATCCCGCGCTGCTCGATCGCCCACGCGTCGGTCGCGCGCATCCGCTCCGCATCCAGCAGCGGTTCAAGCCACGACACCGTGCTCATCGAAGGACCGCCACCGCCGCGGCCATCCCGCGCGTGTGTGTCATCGACAGCCCGACGTCGACGCCGAGCTCGCCCGCTCGCGCCGCCGCGGCGCCGTGGAGCGCCAGTGCAACCTCACCGCCGCCGCCGACGACTTCGACGTCGAGCGGTGCGAAGACGGCCAGGCCGAGCGCCTTCGACACGGCCTCCTTCGCGCAGAAGCGGGCCGCGAGATGCTGCGCGGGCCGCGCACGGGCGTGCGAATACTCGAGCTCCCCGGGGTGAAACAGGCGCGCCGCGAGACCGGGGCGCCGCGCGAGGGCGCGCTCCATCCGCTCGATCTCGAGCAGGTCAAGGCCGATCCCGCCGGCGGGCACGTGCCGAGGCTACCCGACGCCCGGGCGCCGCCCGTCGTGGGCCGTCTAGGACGCGGCCAGACCGCGTCCGGCGCCGCCATCTCGGGCGAAGCGTTTCGCGACGGCCGACCCGGTCACTCGACGGTGACGGTCTTGGCCAGGTGGCGCGGTTGGTCGACGTTGAGGCCGCGCCGGCGCGCGATCGAATAGGCGAGCAGCTGCAGCGGGATCGTCGCGAGCAGCGGCTGGAACATCGGGTCCGTCGCGGGCACCGCGATCGCGACGGCGACGTGCGGCGCGACCGTTCGATCGCCCTCGGTCGTGATCGCGATCACCTTCGCCCCGCGGGCCTGGACCGTCTCGATGTTGTCGACGACGCGCGAGAGCACGGGCGAGCTCGTCGCCACGGCGACGACCGGCGTGTGCTCGTCAAGCAGCGCGATCGGCCCGTGCTTCATCTCTCCGGAGGCGTAGGCGTCGGTCGAGACATAGGCGATCTCCTTCAGCTTGAGCGCCCCCTCGAGCGCGACGGCCACTCCGGCCTGGCGCCCGATGTAGAGGAAGAAGGGGGCTTTCCAGCACCACTCGGCGGCCGCCTCGACCTCCGGGAGCACCTTCTCGAGCGTCTCCTCGACGAGCTCCGGCGTGTGTCGCAGCTGGGCGATCAGCTCGGCGAGGCGCGCCGGCTCGAGCGTCCCGCGCAGCTGCGCGAGGCGCAGCGCGAGCATGTAGACCGCCGCCACCTGCGCGGTGAACGTCTTCGTCGCGGCGACGCCGACCTCGAGGCCGGCGCGCGTCAGCAGCACCGCGTCGCAGTCGCGCGTTGCCTGGGAGCCCATCGTGTTGGTGAGCGCGATGACGCGCGCGCCGCGCTCGCGGGCGAGGCGCATCGCCGCCAGCGTGTCGGCCGTCTCGCCCGACTGCGAGATCGCGACGACGAGGTCACCCGGACCGAGGATCGGGTTGCGGTAGCGGTACTCGGAGGCGACGTCGACCTCGACGTGCAGCCTTGCCCACTCCTCGATCGCGGCGCGGCCCAGCAGGCCGGCGTGGTAGGCGGTCCCGCAGGCGACGAACGTCACGCGCTCGACTCCGCGCAGGATCGCCTCGTCGAAGACCTCGGCGTCTGAGAGGTCTACGCCGTCGCCGCCGGCGGTGCGGTCGGCGATCGTCTCGGCCAGCGCGTCGCCCTGCTCGTGGATCTCCTTGAGCATGAACGTCTCATAGCCGCCCTTCTCGGCGGTCTCCTCGTCCCAGTCAACCGTCTCGATCTCGCGCTCGCGCGGCGCGCCCGAGGCGTCGCGGATCTCGACCGAGTCGGCGCGCAGCACGACGATCTCGCCGTTCTCGACGTACTGGATTCGGTTGGTGTGGGCGAGGAACGCGGGCAGCGCGGAGGCCAGGAACGACTCCTCCTCGCCGCGCCCGACGACGAGCGGGCACTCGCGCCGCGCGCCGACCAGCACGTCGGGCTCATCGCAGGCCATCGCGACGAACGCGAAGTAGCCGTCGAGGCGGTCGAGCGAGCGCAGCACCGCATCGGTCAGCTCGTCGGAGTGGTTGGCGGCGATCAGGTGCGCGATCACCTCGGCGTCGGTCTCGGTCGCGAACACCGCGCCGTCGGCGAGCAGCTCGGTCCGAAGCGCCATGTAGTTGGAGACGATCCCGTTGACGACGACGTGGATCCGGCTCTGGTCCGCGGCGAGCGGGTGGGCGTTCTGGACGCTGACGCGGCCGTGCGTCGCCCAGCGCGTGTGGCCGATGCCGATCGTCGCCGGGCGCACGAGCGTCGCCGTCGCGATGCCGCCGTCGCGGCTCGCGAGCTCGGCTTCGAGACGGTCGAGGTTGCCGACCGCGCGGACCGTCCGGATCTCCCCGCCCTGCAGCAGCGACATGCCCGCGCTGTCATAGCCGCGGTATTCGAGCTTGCGCAGGCCGCCGAGAATGATGTCCTGCGCTGGGCGGTTTCCGACGTAGCCGACGATTCCGCACATCGCCAGGAGCCTACCCGAGCTGCTCCTGGACGACCGCAACCAGGCGTGCGCAGATGGCGTCGGTCTCCTCGACGCTCGGCGCTTCGACCATCACGCGGACGAGCGGCTCGGTGCCGCTCGGGCGCACGAGCACGCGCCCGCGCCCCTGCAGTCCCGCGGCCTCGCGGGCGATCGCCGCGTGGACGCCGTCGGCCCCGGCGAGCGCGTCGCGGTCGCGAACGGGCACGTTGACGAGCCGCTGCGGAAGCTTCTCGAGGGTCGCCCGCTCGCGCAGGTCAGCGCCGCCGAGCGCCTCGAGCACGAGCAGCGCGGAGGCGATCCCGTCACCCGACGGGCCGAAGTCGAGATCGATGATGTGGCCCGACTGCTCGCCGCCGAGCGCGAAGCCCCGCTCGCGCATCGCCTCGATCACGTAGCGGTCTCCGACGGCGGTCGTCGCGACCTCGATGCCGGCGCGCTCCATCGCGGCGTGGAAGCCGAAGTTGGTCATCACGGTCACGACGACCCCGCCGCCGAGCCGCCCGGCCGCGCGTAGGTGAAGCGCGGCGAGCGCGAGCAGCTCGTCGCCGTCGACGACCGCGCCGTCGCGGTCGACGGCGAGCATGCGGTCGCCGTCGCCATCGAAGGCGAAGCCGATGTCGTGCCCGCCCTCGCGGACGGCGCTCGCGAGCGCCTGGAGGTGCGTCGAGCCGCAGCGGTCGTTGATGTTGCGCCCGTCGGGCTCGACCGCGAGCGCGGTGACGCGGGCGCCGAGGCGGCGGAAGATCTCCGGCGCGACGCCGTAGGTGGCGCCGTTCGCGCAGTCCAGCGCGACGTCGAGCGCGCTGAGCCGAAGGTCCCCGAAGCGGCGCTCGAGCTCGGCGAGGTAGTCGTCGGCCATGCCGGCGAGCTCGGCGATTCGCCCGACGCGGGGGCCTCCGCCGCCGGCGTCCTCGTCGAAATGCAGCTCGATCTCCGCCTCTGTGTCGTCTGAGAGCTTGAAGCCGTCGCCGCCGAAGAACTTGATCCCGTTGTCCTCATAGGGGTTGTGCGAGGCGGAGATGACGGCCGCCAGGTCGAAGCCGTGGCGGCGCGCCAGCAGCGGCGCCGCGGGCGTCGGCAGGACGCCGCCGAGCGCGACGTCTCCGCCCGCCGAGGCGATGCCGGCGGCGAGCGCCGCCTCGAGCATCTCGCCGGACTCGCGGGTGTCGCGGATCAGCAGGGCGCGCGGCCGCTCCAGCCCGGAGTGGATGACGACGGCGCGACCGAGCGTCAGCGCGAGCTGCGCGGTGACGTCGACGCCGGCCGCTCCGCGGACGCCGTCGGTGCCGAACAGCCTTCTTGCCATCGCCAGAGTGTGACGGCTTGAGCCGCTAGCGCTTCGAGAACTGCGGGCGCTTGCGGGCCTTCTTGAGGCCGGCCTTCTTGCGCTCCTTGGCGCGCGCATCGCGCGTCAGGAAGCCGCGTCGCTTGAGCTCGCCGCGCAGGTTCGGGTCCGCTTCGAGCAGGGCCCGCGAGATGCCGTGGCGCAGCGCGCCCGCCTGCGAGGACACGCCGCCGCCGTGCATGCGCGCGACGACGTCCATCTTCTCCTCGTAGCCGACCGTCTCGAGCGGCTGGCGGATGTTGCGCTGGAGCGTCTCGCGCGGGAAGTACTCGCGCAGCGAGCGACCGTTGATCGTGTACTCGCCCTTGCCCGGGCGCAGCGTCACGCGCGCGATCGCGCTCTTGCGCTTGCCGGTCGCGCGGTAGCGCGCACCAGCGGCGAGGTCGATCGCAACCTGCTCGATCGGCGCCGCGACGACGACGTCCTCGATCTCCTCGGCGGCCGGCGCCTCCTCGTCCTCCTCGACGGCGTAGTCGGCGTAGGGGTCGGCGCTCGCGCCGGCGAGCGGATCGACGCCCTCGGGCACGATATCGACCTCGAGGTGGGCGCCGGGCACGGCGGGCTTCTCACGCGGCGCGGGCGGCGCCTCATCGCCGACGGCGGCGGGCTCCGCCTCGGCGGGGGGCTGCGCAGCGGCCTCGCTCTCGGGGGTCTCGATGGCCTCCGGGCGTTCGCCCTCCGGCAGGGTCTCCTCGCCCGCCACGCGGGCGTTCTCGTCTTCGCTCACGACGCTCGAAGCTCCATCTCGGCGGGTTTCTGGGCGACGTGCGGGTGCTTGGGCCCGGCGTAGACCTTGAGCTTGGTCAACTGCTTACGCGCGAGGCGGTTGCGCGGCATCATGCCCTTCACCGCGAGGCGGATGACCTCCTCGGGCCGTCGGGCGATCATCTCGTCGAAGGTGCGGGTGCGCAGGCCGCCCGGGTAGCCGGAATGGCGGTGGTAGAGCTTGCCGGCGCGCTTGTTGCCGGTCACCGCGATCTGCTCGGCGTTGACGACGATCACGAAGTCGCCGGTGTCGATGTGCGGCGTGTAGGTCGGCTTGCGCTTGCCGCGCAGGACGTCGGCGATCTGCGTCGCGAGCCGACCGAGCGTCTTGCCCTGGGCGTCGACGACGTACCAGTCGCGCTGGCGAGTCGACGGCTTCGCAACAAAGGTCTTCATACAGAGAATCGGCCACGCACCGGCGCGGCCACCTCGCATGATAGCCAAACCCCTCTGCGCTGGACCCCAAGGGCCAAGTCCGCATCGAACACCGGCACGCATTGGCGAACGAGCGGCTCGCCCCCCACCACCGACTCAACGCGAATGATGTTCGAAGCCCCAAAAGGGGCTCGAACATCATTCCCACTCAATCGTTCCCGGCGGCTTGCTCGTGATGTCGAGCACGACCCGGTTGACCTCGTGCAGCTCGCCCATCATCCGCGAGGCGATCCGCTCGAGCAGGTCATAGGGCAGCCGCGCCCAGTCGGCGGTCATCGCGTCGTCGGAGGTCACGGCGCGGATCACGACGACGTTGCCGTAGGTCCGCTCGTCGCCCTGCACGCCGACGGTGCGGATGTCGGGCAGCACGCAGAAGGACTGCCACAGCTCGCGGTAGAGGCCGGCCTGGCGGATCTCGTCCTGGAGGATGTGGTCGGCGTCGCGGAGCAGGTCGAGCCGCTCCTTGGTGGCCTCGCCGCCGACGATCCGGATCGCGAGGCCGGGCCCGGGGAACGGCTGGCGCCAGACGAGCCGCTCGGGCAGGCCGAGCTGCGCGCCGACCGCGCGGACCTCGTCCTTGAACAGCATCCGAAGCGGCTCGACGAGCTCGAAGCGAAGGTCGTCGGGCAGGCCTCCGACGTTGTGGTGGGACTTGATCGTCGCCGAGCCACGGCGGCCGCCGGACTCGATCACGTCTGAGTAGAGCGTGCCCTGGACGAGGAAGCGCGCGCCCTCGAGGCGTTCCGCCTCCTCCTCGAAGACGCGGATGAACTCCGCGCCGATCACCTTGCGCTTGGTCTCGGGGTCGCTGATCCCGGCGAGGCGGTCAAGGAACCGCGCCTCGGCATCGACGGCGACGAGCGGCACCTTGAAGGTGTCGCGGAAGGCCGCGATGACCTGCTCGCCCTCCCCCTTTCGCATCAGCCCGTGGTCGACGAACACACACGTCAGCTGGTCGCCGATCGCGCGGTGCACGAGCAGCGCCGCGACCGAGGAGTCGACGCCGCCGGAGAGGCCGCAGATGGCGCGACCGTCGCCGACCTGGGCGCGGATCCGGGCGATCTGCTCCTCGGCGATCGAGGCCGGCGTCCAGCCGCGTTCGGCGCCGCAGATGTCGTCGAGGAACGTGGTCAGGATCTGCTGGCCGTAGGGGGTGTGGACGACCTCGGGGTGGAACTGGATCGCGTAGATGCCGCGCGCGGAGTCCTCGAACGCGGCGACCGGCGACGCCGTCGAGGCGGCGAGCTCGGTGAAGCCGTCGGGAGCGCGTTTGACGCTGTCGCGGTGCGACATCCAGCAGGCCTGCTCGCGCGGCAGGCCGGCGAGCAGTCGCCCGGGATCGCGGATCGTCAGCTCGCTGCGGCCGAACTCCCCGACCGGCGCCCGCTCGACGACGCCGCCGAGTGAGTGCGCGAGCAGCTGCATGCCGTAACAGATGCCGAGCACCGGGATGCCCAGCTCGAGCAGCGCGTGATCGAGCGCCGGCGCCCCGTCGGCGTACACCGAGGCGGGTCCGCCGGAGAGGATCAGCCCGCGCGGCGCGCGACGGGCGATCTCCTCGGCGCTGACGTCGGCCGGCAGCAGCTCGGAGAAGACGCCGCACTCGCGCACGCGCCGCGCGATCAGCTGCGAGTACTGGCCGCCGAAGTCGATGACCAGCACCTCATCGCCCACCATCGCCGCGGCCCCCTCGGCCACGTCCGTCCGCGCGATGGCGAGCGCGTCGCTCACGCCTCAGGCATTGACGAGGGCCGGTTCCTTCTCTGCGGGGACGGGGATCGGCGCGGCCTGACCGCGCGATCCCATGCCGACGCCCTGGTCGCGCTGCAGCTGCTTGCCCTCGGTCTGAAGCGCCGGGGCGATCACGAGCTCGGCGCGGTTGAACTCCGCGATGTCCTTGTAGCCGCAAGTCGCCATCGACGTGCGCAGCGCCCCGAACAGGTTCAGCGTGCCGTCGTTCTCGTGCGCGGGGCCGGTCAGGATCTCCTCGAGCGTCGCGTTCTGGCGCGTCGCGACGCGTGCGCCGCGCGGAAGCGTCGGATGGAACGTCGCCATGCCCCAGTGGTAGCCGCGCCCGGGTGCCTCGAACGCGCGCGCCAGCGGCGAGCCGATCATCACCGCGTCCGCGCCGCAGGCGATCGCCTTGGAGACGTCGCCGCCGGTTCGCATTCCGCCGTCGGCGATGACCTGGACGTAGTCGCCGGTCTCCTTCATGTGCGTCGCGCGGGCGTCGGCCACGTCGACGATCGCCGTCGCCTGCGGCACGCCGATGCCGAGGACGCCGCGCGTCGTGCACGCCGCGCCCGGTCCGACGCCGACGAGGACGCCGGCCGCGCCGGTCCGCATCAGGTGAAGGCCCGTGTGGTAGGACGCGCAGCCGCCGACGATCACGGGGACGTCGAGCTCGGGGATGAACTCCTTGAGGTTCAGCGGCTCGGTCGTCGCCGAGACGTGCTCGCCCGACACGACGGTGCCCTGGATCACGAGGATGTCGAGGCCGGCCTCGAGCGCGACCTCGTAGTAGCGGATCACGCGCTGCGGCGTCAGCGACGCGGCGCAGACGACGCCCTCCGCCTTGATCTCGCGGATCCGTTGCGCGATCAGCTCCTCCTTGACGGGCTCCATGTAGATGCTCTGCATCTCATGGGTGGCTTCCTCCTTGCCGAGCGTCGCGATCCGTTCGAGCTGCTCCTCGGCGTCCTCGTAGCGCGTGAAGATGCCCTCGAGGTTGAGGACCGCCAGGCCGCCGAGCCGGCCGACGATTCCGGCCGTGGTCGGCGAGACGACGCCGTCCATCGCGCTCGCCAGCACCGGCAGCCGGAAGCGGTAGTCGCCGATCTTCCAGGTGATGTCGACATCGTCGGGGTCGCGGGTCCGCCGCGAGGGCACGATCGCGATGTCATCGAAGCCGTAAGCGCGCCGCGCCTTCTTCCCGCGGCCGATCTCTACTTCCATTGCAGCATCCTAGGTCTCGAGGCGGACGGATGGCGGGCGGAGCGGCCATCGCGAGCGGCGGCAACCACCCGCTCCGAGCATACATCTCAGCCGACTCCGGCGGGCGCCTCCAACTCGCTCGCTGCGACTTCGGCTAGCAGTCGCTCGGCCGCGCGCACGTCGATCAGGCCCGCGCCGAGGCGTCCGGTCGACTCCGCGCCGCAGGCGACCCCGTAGCGCAGGCACTCGGCGGGCGGCGAGCCGCGGTAGCGCGCCGCTACGTAGCCGGCGAGGAAGGCGTCGCCGGACCCGACGGCGGCGACGGACTCCTGCGCGGGCACCGTGACGCGATATGCCTGCGGCGAGCCGTCGACGACCATCTGCGCCCAGCAGCCATCGCGCGTAGTCATGATCGCCGAGCCCGCGCCGAGCGCGACGATCTCACGCACGGCGCCGGCGAAGTCCGCCTCGTCGCCGAACTCGTGTCCGACGAGCTCCTCCGCCTCGACGACGTTGGGCGAGACGACGTCGGGCTCCGCCCGCACGGCCTGGCGCAGCGCCTCCCCGTCGGCGTCGACGATCGTCGTCACCTCGAGCTTTCGAAGCGAGCGCAGGAGCTGGGCGTAGAGGTCGGGATCGACGCCGCGCGGGAGCGAGCCCGCGAAGATCACGATCGACGCGCCTCCGGCGAGGTACAGGAGCTTCTCGCGGAACTGCTCGACCTCGTCGGCCTCGACCGTCGGCCCCTGCTCGTTGATCTCGGTCTGCTCGCCGGTCGTCGGGTCGAGCACCGAGGTGTTGGTCCTCGACTCCTCGCGGATGCGCACGAAGTCATGCAGGATCGACTCCTCGCCGAGCTGCGCGACGATCTGGGTGCCTGTCGGCCCCCCCTGAAATCCCGTCGCTATGACCGGGAGGCCGAGCGTCTTCAGCGTGCGCGCGATGTTGACGCCCTTGCCGCCGGCGAGCGCGCGGCGCTCCACCGTTCGGTGGCGGCGGCCGAGGCGGAAGCTCGGCACCGAGAGCGACTTGTCGATGGCCGCGTTGAGTGTGACGGTGATGATCACGGCTGGAGCCCTGGGGCCGCGGCGCGCGCGGCGCGCCTGCGCATCAACGGCAGGCTACACCCCAGCACGACCAGCAAAAGCACGCCGGCTCCGCCGCCGTAGAAGGCGGCGGCCGGGAGCCGCGACCCGCCCGCGCTTCGCCGCGGTGGCCGGACCCGCGCGGCCGTGACCAGCGCGACCGACGCGACCGTCCGCCCGTCCTCGCCGACCACGAGCGAGCCCTCGCGCCGGCCGGCGCGGATCGGGCCGGTCAACCGCCGCGGCACTCGCAGCGCGACGTGCAGCGCGACGCTGCGCGCGAGCACCAGTCGCAGCCCGCGCGTTGCGACGAGCGCGGCGGGCCGGCTTCGGCCGGTGACCGCCACGCGCGCGTAGACGCGGCCGCGGACCGCGATCTGCGCGCTGCGATAGAGGCTCAGCCCGTAGCGCAGCAGCGCCAGCGTGTCCGCGTCGCGGGCCGCCTCGCTGGGCGCCCCGAGGACCACGCTGATCAGGCGCACGCCGTCCAGCCGCGCGGCGGCGACCAGGCACTCTCCGGCGTCGGTGGTGTTGCCGGTCTTGATCCCGACGATCCACGGGTAGGTGCCGACGAGGTCGTTGCGATTGTCGACGACGACGCCGTCGGCCAGCCGCGCGCTCTGCTGATCGACGATCGCCCGGACCAGCTTGTCTCGCATCAGCGCGCGAGCGAGGCGCGCGAGGTCGACGGCCGTCGAGAAGTTTCCCGGCGGGGTGTCGAGGCCGATCGGCGTCGAGTAGCGCGTGCGGCCGAGGCGCAGCTTCGCCGCGGCGGCGTTCATCTCGGCGACGAACGCGCTTTCGCTGCCGGCGACGTCGAGCGCCAGCGAGTAGGCGACGTTGTTGCCGCTCGGGAGCAGCATCGCGCTGAGCATGTCGGCGAGATCGAGCCGGGCACCGGCGGGCACCGGCGCCGTGGACTCGCCGGGGCCGGCCTTGTAGGGCTGCTCGAGGAGCGTCGCGCCCGCCGGCTCGCGGTGGATCGTGACCCAGGCCGTCATCAGCTTGGTCGTGCTTGCGATCGGCAGCTCCTCGTTCGCGTTGTAGGCGAACAGCACCTTCGATGAGCCCTCGAGGATCAGCACGGCCGCGCGCGCCGAGAGCCCCTGCGGCGGCGGAAGCTCCGAGTCGCTCAGCCACGGAGCGACGAAGCCGACGCGGATCGCCTCCCCGGCCGCGGCGCTCGGCGGCCGCGCGACGGCAGCGCGAATCGGCATCGCGCCCGCTTCGGGGGTCGCGGCGCTCGACATGACCGCCAGCGCGCCGGCCGCCGCCGCGGCCGCGCGCATCGCCACTCGCGCAGGCATCAGCGCGCTGGAGGCTACCCGCACAGGCAGGGGAATCGAAGCCCTTGGGCGCGCGCTCTCAGGCCGACAGCGACCAGGCGCCCGCGCGCAGCCGCTCGGCGGCGGCCGCCGCAGCCGACGCAGGGTCGGCGCCACCCTGCCGGTGCGCGTCGACGATCGCCCGAGAAGCCGTGACGAGCCCCGCCGCGCGCCCCGGCGCAAACGCCGGCGCGAGATCCTCGACGCGGCCGCCCTGGGCGCCGACGCCGGGGAGCAGGAACACCGCGCGCGGCATCAGCTCGCGGGCGCGCTCCAGGTGCTCGGAGCGGGTCGCGCCGAGCACGGCCCCGACATCGGACAGGCCGGACCCGCCGCCGGCGAGCTCATCGACGAGCCGCGCCAGGCGCTCCCACAGCGGACCGCCGGCGGCGAGCTCGAGGTCCTGCACGTCGGCGGCACCGGGATTCGACGTTCGAACGAGCACGAACACGCCGCGGCCGCTCGCGACGAGCGGCTCGAGGCTGTCGCGGCCGAGCAGGGGGTTGGCGGTGAAGGCGTCCGCCCCGAGCGCGGCGAAGGCCTCCGCGTAGGCCGACGCGGTGACCGGGACGTCGCCGCGCTTGGCGTCGGCGATCACCAGCAGGTCCGCCTCGTGGGCCGCCTCGACCGTCTGCTCGAGCGCCACCCAGCCCGCCGCGCCGAGCCGCTCGAAACAGGCCAGCTGCGCCTTGACCGCGACGCACGCGCCGCCCGCCGCGGCGATCACCGCGCGGCAGTGGCGTGCCACGGCCGGCCCGTCGGCGCCACCCGCCGCCGGCCACAGCTCCGCCGGGTCGGGGTCGAGCCCGAGGACGATCTGCGATTCGCGCCGCGCCACGGCCTCGCCGAGGCGCTGCGCGAACCGCTCGATCAACGAACCGCCTGCTTGAGGCGCACGCCGGCCGTGAAGCGCGGCACAGCGGTCGTCGGGACGACGATCCGCTCGCCGGTGCGCGGGTTGACGCCCGCACGGCCCGTGTACTGCGCCACGTGGAACTTGCCGAAGCCGGTCAGGTGCACCGACTCGCCCTCGCGCAGCGCCGTCTCGATCACCTCGAGCGTCGCGTCGACCGCACGAGCCGCCGCCGGTCGGGGAATGTCCGCCGAATGGGCCACGCGGTCGATCAGGTCTTGGCGGTTCATCTTGGGTCCTCTTGAGCGCCGCCTCTCCACCCGCCAAGATACACCCGTGTCGCTTTCGCGCATCGGATGGCTGCTGACGGTCATCGCCTGCCTGATCACGGCCGCCGTGATGCTGCTCCGGCACTACACCGGGTACCCGGCGGTCGCGGTCGCGGTCGCGGTCGCGGCGGCGATCAACCTCCTCTGACGACACGGGAGCCGACCTCATGAGCGAAGCGAAGGCCAAGCACCACCGCTGGGAAGACGTGACACGCGAGCAGCTCAGCCCGACGATCGCGCGGCGGATGATCGCCACCGACCGCGTGACGCTCGCCCAGTTTCACCTCGAGCAGGGCGCCCACGTCGCCGAGCACGTGCATGAGAACGAGCAGGTCACCTACATCGTCGAGGGCCACCTGCGCTTCCAGCTCGGCGAGAACGGCTCGCAGGTCGTCGACGTCCGGGCCGGCGAGGTGTTGCACATCCCCTCCAACCTCCCCCACAGCGCCGACGTCGTCGAGACGACGTACGCCGTCGACGTCTTCGCGCCGCGGCGCGAGGACTGGCTGGCCGGCGAGGACGCCTACCTGCGCGGAGAGTGAGCGCCGAGCAGCTCGGTGTCCGGCGTGACGCGGTCGCGCGGCTCGACGTGGACGAGGATGTCGGCGCCGGGCAGGCGGTCGCGGATCGCGTTGGTCAGCTCGTGCGCGGCGAAGTGCGCCGCCTCGAGCGTCGTCCCGTCCTCGAACTGCAGGTGCACGTCGACGTAGCGACGCGCGCCGGCCTGGCGCGCGCGCAGGGCGTGGAAGCCGACGACGCCCCGCTGGGCGCCGAGCTCGCGGATCGTGGAGCGGATCCACTCGAGCTCCTCGTCGGGTAGCGCCTCATCGACGAGCGAGCGCGCGGCACGCAGCAGGATCCGCCCGCCGGCAACCGCGATCCCGACGGCCACCAGCAGCGCGACGGCCGGGTCGATCCACTGCGTGTGGGTCGCCGCCACCAGCACCAGCCCGACCAGCACGGCCGCCGAGGAGGCCACGTCGGCGCTCAGATGCATGGCGTCGGCCTCGAGCGCGACCGAGCCCGTCTGGCGAGCACGGCGAGCGATGATTCGCGAGACGACGAGGTTGACGGCGGCCGAGGCGATGATCACGGCGATGCCGACGCCGAGCGTGTGGACGTGGCCGCCGTGGACCAGCCGCGTGATCGCCTCGTAGGTGATGATCGCCGCGCCGAACAGGATCAGCGTCCCCTCGATCGCGCCGGCGAGGTGCTCCATCTTCTCGTGGCCGTAGGGGTGGCCGGCGTCGGCCGGCTCATCCGCCTTGCGCACGGACACGAACGCGACGATCGACGCGACGAGGTCCATCCCCGAGTGGGCCGCCTCGGTCAGGATCGCCACCGACCCGGTCGCGATGCCGGCGATCACCTTGAGCACGATCAGGGTCGTGTTGGAGGCGACCGACAGCGCCGCGGCGCGCTGCTTGCCGGCACCGCCTTCGCCCGGCGTGCTCATCGGCGCTCCGCGGCCAGCCATTCCGCCAGCGCGGCGATGGCGCGCCCGCGGTGGCTGATCGCGTCCTTGTCGGCCGCCTGCAGCTGCGCCATCGTCAGTCCGCCTCCCTCGCGCGGGACGAACACCGGGTCGTAGCCGAAGCCGCCGCTGCCGGCCGGCACCGCCGCCATGCGACCCTCGCAGCGGCCTTCGAAGATCCGCTCGACGCCGTTTCGCGGATCGACGTAGACGAGCGCGCAGACGTATTGCAGGCCGCTGCCGGGCGGCACCCGCTCGATCAGCAGCGCCAGGTTCTCGGCGTCGCTCGCGTGCTTGCCGGCGAAGCGCGCGGAGCGCACGCCGGGCGCGCCGCCGAGCGCGTCGGCGCAGATCCCCGAGTCGTCGGCGATCGCCACGGCGCCGGTCGCCGCGGCTGCGGCACGCGCCTTGGCGGCGGCGTTCTCGGCGAACGTCGCACCGAGCTCGGGGCCGAGCTCGACGTGGTCGGGCAGCTCGTCGACGTCGTCGCCCAGGATGCGGCGGAACTCGTGGAGCTTGTGGGGATTGCGCGTCGCGAGGATCATTGCTTTGCTCAGCTCGCGATCGCAGCCTCCTGGACGGAGCGCAGCTGCGCGATGCCGCGCGCCGCGAGCGTCAGCAGCTCATCGAGGTGCGTCCGTGACAGCGGCGTTCGCTCAGCCGTCGCCTGAACCTCGACGAGCCCGCCTTCGCCGGTCATCACGACGTTCGCGTCGACCTCGGCCCGGGAGTCCTCGCCATAGTCGAGATCGAGCAGCGCGACGCCGTCGACGATGCCGCAGGAGATCGCCGCGACCGACCCCTGGACGGGCGAGCGCTCGAGCTGCCCGTCCGCGAGCAGCGCCCCCATCGCGCGGGCGAACGCGACGTAGGCGCCGCTGATCGCCGCGCAGCGCGTGCCGCCGTCGGCGGCGAGCACGTCGCAGTCGAGGTACACGGTGCGCTCGCCGAGTGCCTCGAAGTCGACGACCGCGCGCAGCGAGCGGCCGATCAGCCGCTGGATCTCGACGGTCCGCCCGTCCGGGTGAAGGCGCGTCGAGTCGCGCGGCTTGCGCTGCCCGGTCGAGGCGGGCAGCATCCCGTACTCGGCGGTCAGCCAGCCGCGCCCCTTGCCCCCGAGCCAGCGCGGCACGCCGAGCTCGACGCTGGCGGTGCAGATCACCTGCGTGCGCCCGACCGACATCAGCGCCGACCCCGAAGCCGGGGCGACGTAATCAACGACGCATTCAAGCGGCCGGGTCTGATCCGCCGCGCGGTCGTAGGAGCGCGTCACGCAGCCTCGGCGAGGGGAAACGAGACGTGCTCCACGTGCTCGATCGGCATCTGCAGGAAGCGCGAGCCGAGCTCGCGGAAGGTCTCGGCATCGCCCGTGCACAGGAAGCGGTAGGCGCCCTCGCCGGCTCGCGCGGCGGCCAGCCCCGACTCCTCGAGCACGCGCGCGACCGACAGCGCGAGCGAGCGGCCCGAGCTGATCAGGCGCACGTCCGGTCCGAGCATCCGCTGGAGCATCGGCGCGACGAGCGGGTAGTGCGTGCAGCCGAGGATCACGGTGTCGACCCCGGCGTCGCGCAACGGCGCGCAATAGCCCCGCACGGTGTCCACGACGCGGCGATCGAGCGGGAAGCCCTGCTGGATCACCGGCGCGAGGTCGGGACAGGCAACGCTCACCAGCTGGGCGTCGGGCGCGTGCTCGGCCAGCGCGCGGGCATAGGCGCCGCTCCTGACCGTCGCGGTCGTTGCGAGCAGCCCGACGCGGCGGTTGGCGGTCGCCTGCGCCGCGAGCCGCGACTCGGGCTCGATGACGCCGGTGACGTGCACGCCGAGCGTCGTTTCGAGCATTCGCTCGCGCAGCGCCGGCAGCGCTGCCGCGCTGGCCGCGTTGCAGGCCACGACGAGCAGCTTCGCGCGCCGCGCGAGAAGCAGCTCGGCGATCTCCAGCGCGAAGGACTCGAGCTCCTCGACGCTTCGCTCGCCGTAGGGGAAGCGCGCCGTGTCGCCGAGGTAGATGAAATCCTCGTGCGGCATCTCGACGAGCAGCTCCTGGAGCACCGTCAGCCCCCCGACGCCCGAGTCGAAGACGGCGATCGGACGTTCGTTCGGCGCAGTCGGGTCGCTTGGCACCGCTGCCATGATCCCAAATGGGGTGGCGATATCGTGGGCCGCGTGGTGCGCGCGCTGGTGGTCTCGAACATGGCGGCCTCCCGCGAGCGTCCCGGGCGCGGCGTGTTCGTGCGCGACCAGGTCGCCGCACTCGCGCGTCTGGACGACGTCGAGGTCGAGCTGTTCGAGTTCGCGCCCGGAGCGCTCTCCTACCCGCGGGCCGCGCGCACGCTGCGGGCGCGCTACGGGCGCTGCGGCTTCGACGTCGTGCACGCCCACTTCGGCCTGACCGCGTGGCCCTCGCTGGTGCTGCGCGGCGCGCGCCACGCGGTCACGCTGCACGGCACCGACGTGCGCCACCCGCGCTCGAGGCTGCTGACGCGCGCCGCGCTGCGACACATGGATCTCGTCGCGGTCACCTCCGAGGCGCTCCGCGACGAGCTCGGCGCCCCGGCGGCGGTGCTGCCCTGCGGCGTCGCGCTCGAGCGCTTCCGCCCGATCCCTCGCCAGGCGGCGCGGTTGGCGCTCGGACTCGACAGCGAGCGCCCCTACCTGCTGTTCCCCGCCGACCCGGCGCGCTCGGAGAAGCGCGTCGACCGCGCCCGGCAGCTCGCGGGCGCGGTCCAGCTGCTGACCCTCGGGGGCACGGCCCCCGACCACGTCACGCTCGCGATCAACGCCGCCAACGCCGTGCTCGTGCCCTCAGACGCCGAGGGCTTCGGGCTCGCGGTGCTGGAAGCGCTCGCGTGCGACGTGCCCGTGCTCGCGACCGCCGTCGGGATCCACCCGCAGGCGCTCGAGGGGGTCGAGGGGACGCTCTGCGCGCCCTACGACCGCGACGTCTGGGCGCGCGCGCTGGCGCCGCACCTGGCCGCCGCGGACCCCCGCGTGAAGGGCCGCGAGCGCACAGCCGAGTTCTCCTCGCAGCGGATGGCCGCGCGCGTCGCAGATGCCTGGCGAAGCCTGCTCGCGACGGACCGGCGGACGTATTAGCATCGGGCTGTGGCGGAGAGAGACTCGGCGCAGGCCGGTGCCGGCGACAGCAATGGCGCGGTGCGTGCGACCGGCTTCATCCAGCGAGCCGTCGTTCGCCGGCGGCTGCGCTTCCTGCGCCGCCGCCGCGAGCTGCTCCTGCATGACCTCGGCGGATTCGTGTTCGAATCCCACCGCCTCGGAGAGGACCGCGACGCGCTGCGAGCACAAAAGCTCGAGACGCTGAGCGCGCTCGACGCCGAGCTCGCCGTGCTGGAGCACGCTCTGGACGCCCGCGAGGAGCTGGCGGTGCTGCGCGAGCCGGGGATCGCATCCTGCCCCCGCTGCTCGACGATCCACGACAGCGCGGCCAACTACTGCCCCACTTGCGGGCGCTCGGCCGGCGCGGGGCATGAGCCCGCGCTCGAGGAGCGCCCGGCGGGCGAAGTTCGCGCCGCGGCCGAACCGTGAGCGCCTGCCCGGCCTGCGGCGCGGCGATCGGGGCTCGTCAGCGCTGGTGCCTCGATTGCGGCGCCGCCGCGCTGCGCCGGATCGCCACCGCGCGCCGCTGGGCGAGCGCCGCGCTGCTTGCCGGCCTCCTCGCCGCGCTGGCGCTGGCCGGCATCGGCTACGCCGTCGCCACGCTCGCCGCGTCCGCCTGAGCGAGCGCTGCGAGCGTCGCCGCGACCGAGCGCGCGAGCGCGTCCAGCGCATAGCCGCCCTCGAGCACGGCGCCAAGCGGCACCTCGAGCTCGGCGGCGAGCTCACGCGTCGCCCTGGTCATGGCGCCGAAGCCCGCATCGGTCACCTCGCAGCCGCCGAGCGGATCCTCCGCGTGGGCGTCGTAGCCGGCGGAGATCAGGATCAGCTGCGGGCGATACTCGCGCGCGCGCGGAATCACCGTCGAGTCGAGCAGCTCGCAGAAGGTCGCGTCCCCGGCGCCGGCTGAGACCGGCAGGTTCAGCGTGAATCCCTCGCCCGCGCCGCTCCCGCGGTCGGACGCCGGACCGCTGCCCGGGTACAGCGGCGACTCGTGGATCGAGGCGTAGAGAACCTCGGCGCTCGAGTGGAAGAGGTCGTTGGTGCCGTTGCCGTGGTGGACGTCCCAGTCGAGGATCAGGACCCGCTCGAGCGCGTGGGCGCTGAGCGCGTGCAGAGCTGCCACGGCGACGTTGTTGAACAGGCAGAACCCCATCGCGCGGTCTTGGAGCGCGTGATGACCGGGCGGGCGCCCCGCCGAAAAAGCCGCCGGCGCGCCGCCTGAGAGCACGGCGTCGACGACCGCCACCGCGCCGCCCGCCGAGCGCAGGGCCGCCTCCCATGACCCGACGGCGGCGACCGTGTCGACGTCGAGCCGCCCGCCGCCCGCGGCGCAGAAGCGCTCGATCGCGGCGACGTAGCCGGGCGCGTGGCAGCGCTCCAGCGCCTCGCGCTCGACGGCCGGCGCCTCGCGCCGCTCGAAGCCGAACCAGCCGATCGCGTCGAGGTGGCGCTCGATCGCGACGATCCGCTCGGCTCGCTCGGGATGGTCGCCGGTGTCGTGCCCCGCCGAGGCCGGGTGGCTGAAGAAGACGGGTGCTGCCATCGCTGTACGGTACCCGCCGATGCCGGAGGAATCGGTGATCCGCACCGAGCTCGCCGTGGTCGGAGCGGGCGCCGCGGGCCTGTATGCCGGACTCTGCGCCGCGGCTGAGGGCGCGCGCGTCGCGCTCGTCTCGGCGACGACGCTCGCCCAGACGGCGAGCTACTGGGCGCAGGGCGGCCTCGCCGCCGCCCTGGCGGCAGAGGACAGCCCACAGCTTCACCGCGAGGACACCGAGCGCGCCGGCCGCGGCCTGGTCCGCCCCTCGGCGGCCGCCGTGCTGTGCGCCGAGGCGCCGGGGCGCGTCGCCGAGCTCGAACGGCTCGGCGTGCACTTCGACCGCGACCGCGGCGGAGCGCTGTCGCTCGGCCTCGAGGGCGGCCATTCGCTGCGCCGGGTCGTCCACTCCGGTGGCAGCGCGACCGGCCGGCGCGTCGTTCGCCAGCTCTCGGCACTCGCCGCGCAGGAGCCGATGATCGACGTCCTCGAGCATGCTCGCGCCGACAAGCTGCTGCTGGCGGGCGGGCGCTGCGTCGGTGTCGGTTGCGACGACGGCCGCGAGGTTCACGCCCGGGCGGTCGTCATCTGCGCCGGCGGTGCGGCGGCGTTGTGGGCGCGCACGACGAACCCGCCCGGATCGCTCGGCAGCGGCATGCTGCTCGCCCACCGCGCCGGCGCGCAGCTCGCCGACCTCGAGTTCCTGCAGTTTCATCCGACGGCCGTGATCGGCGTGAAGGGCCGCGAAGGCTTCCTCGTCACCGAGGCGATCCGCGGCGAAGGCGCGCTCCTGCTCGGCCCCGACGGCGAGCGCTTCGTCGACGAGCTGCTGCCGCGGGATGCGGTCTCGCAGGCGATCCACGAGCTGCTCGCGCGGACTGGCGCTCGGTCGGTGTCGCTGGACATGCGGATGGTCGACCCGGCGCTGTTCCCCAACGTCACCGGCGCGCTCGCGGAGGCCGGGCTCGATGTGACGCGCGAGCTGATCCCGGTCGCCCCCGCCGCCCACTACATGATGGGCGGGATCACGACCGACCTGCAGGCGCGCTCGACCCTGCCCGGCCTCTACGCCGTCGGCGAGTCGGCCTGCACCGGCCTGCACGGAGCGAACCGGCTCGCTTCCAATTCGCTCAGCGAGTGCTTCGTGTTCGGCGCCCGCGCGGCGCTGGCGGCGCTCGAGGAGCCGGACCCGGCCGAGGGCCGGGCGAGCGTCGTCGAGCTCGGCGCGCGTGTCGAGCAGGCGACGCGCACGGCGCTGTGGGAGCGCGCCGGGCTCGCACGAACGCGCGAGGACCTCGAGGCGCTCACCCGCGACCCCCACCCGATGGCGCGGCTGATCGGCGCCTGCGCGCTCGCGCGCGAGGAGAGCCGCGGCGCCCACGTGCGCGTCGATCACGGCGCGAGCGACCCGTCGCTCGACGCCATGCACACGATCGTCGAGCCGGGCGGGGAGGTTCGATTCGAGCGCTGGGACTAGCTTAAGACGCGCATAACATCAACTGTGGCTCGCCTTCACATGGCGCATCCATACTGCCGCCCGTAACAGGACGCCAAGCGGCGTTCGCAGGCGATAGGGGTGCAACGGTGTACCAGTTCAGCCGCGGTATCTATAGGGAGCTCGCCCCGCTGGTCGGGCGCAATCAGACAGGCAGGAGCGCGTTCGAGATTCGCCGATCGCTGCTCGCCGCCTGCGAGGCCGCAGTCGAGCGCCTGGCGACGGACCGCCACTACTTCGCGCACCCCTCGCGCACGCTGTTCGCCGACATCCGCTGCTACTTCCCGGTCTGCCGGCAGGAGCAGGTGTTCGCCGTCGTCGATCGCTACATGGAGCTGGCCGACGAGTTCGTCGCATCGCTCCCCCCCGGCGGAGTCGACGTGCACGGGAACCCGCTCCAGTGCCGCGCAGTCACCCGCAAGGGCACGGCCTGCCAGCGCGCGCCGCTGCCGCGCAACGGCTATTGCCCGTCGCACCAGCACCTCGCAGAGACCGAGAACTGCGAGGTCGCTGCGCTGGCAGCCTGAGACGTCCGAGCGGGGAGGGGGTCCCGCCGCCGCGCGCCGCGCCGGGCGCGCGGCGGCGGACATCGTTAAGGTGGCCGGCGTGACAGCCACGCGCGTGGGCTTCATCGGCCTCGGGATCATGGGCTCGCGGATGGCCGCGAACCTCGTGCGGGCGGGGTTCGAGGTCACTGTCTGGAACCGCACCGAACAGACGGCTCGCGACTGGTCGCAGGAGTTCGGCGGCCGCGTCGCCGCGTCCCCGGCCGAGCTCGCCGACGGCGCCGACCTCGTCTTCACGATGGTCGTCGACGGCCCGCAGGTGCGCTCGGTGCTGCTCGGCGAGCGCGGTGTGGCGGAGGGCGCGCGCGATGGGCTGCTGTGCGTCGACTGCTCAACGACCGGCCAGGCCGCCGCGCTCGAGATCGGCGGCGAGCTGCGCGCGCGCGGCATGCGGCTGCTCGACGCGCCGGTGACCGGATCGCTCCCCGGCGCCCGCGACGGGACGCTGCTGATCATGATCGGCGGCGAAGCGGCCGACGTCGAGGAGGCTCGCGCCGCCTTTGAGGCGATGGGCAAGACGATCCTCCACGTCGGCCCGCTCGGCGCGGGCCAGGCGATCAAGGTGATCGCCAACTCGGTCGCCGTGGCCAACGCGGCGACCGTCGCCGAGGGCCTGATCGCCGGCAAGGCCGCCGGCGTCGACCTCGACGCGCTCGTCGCGGTTCTCGAAGGCGGCGCGGCCGGCTCGCGGATGCTGACGCTCAAGCAGGAGCCGATGCGCACGCACGACTTCACGCCGCTGTTTCGCCTCGCTCACATGATCAAGGACGTCGAGCTGTGCCTCGCCTCGGCGACCGTGCCGTTCGAGAGCGCCGAGCGGGCGCTGGCGGACATGCGCGTCGCGGCCGCCGAGGGTCACGGCGACGACGACTTCGCGGCGCTGGTGCGCGCGGTCGAAGAGCGCTGCGGACTGCGCCTCGCATAGCCCTCGGGCGGTCGCACAATCACGTCACAAGCAGCCCCGGCGGGGCCCCGCGAAGTCGCCCAATTTGCAGGGAAATTTGGAGATTTCGGCAGTCTTGCGTATCCTTGGCTCATTGCCGGGGCCGGTTCGCCACGACCGGACGGCGACTTTTTCTCGTCCCACCGAAGGTATCTGCATGCCGATCGCATTCAAGGAATGGGCTGTCACGGTGCGGGCGCTCGCCGAGGGCGAGCAGCTCGTAACCCTGCGCAAGGGTGGAATCCGCGAGCCCAACAAGCACTTCGAGGTGGAGCACGATCGCTTCTTCCTCTATCCGACGTTCGACCATCAGCGCACGGACCTGGTTCGCGAATCGCACCGGCCGGAGCTTCGCCGCGCGCTCGAGGAGGGCGTCTGGGCCGACGGCGAGCCGGTGCTCGGCCACGCCCGCAACGGGCTCGCGCTGCTGCCCCCGGATCGTGTCCGGATCCGCGCCTGGGCCGAGGTCGCCGCGCAGTACACGGTCACCGATCCGCGGATCGTGGACGCGCTCTCCCCCTTCTACGTGTGGACCTCCGACTACGCCGAGAAGCGGCTCGAGTGGAAGCGGCGGCACCCGCTGCATGTGCTCCTGCTTCGCACCTACCGCATCCCGCGACCGGTGACGGTCAAGGTCAAGGAGGAGTACGCGGGCTGCCGCTCGTGGCTCGAGCTGTCGCGCGAGCTCCCGTTCGAGGGCACCCCGGTGCTCGCCGACGAGGAGTTCGAGCGCGCCGCGGAGGAGATCGAGTCGATCGCCCTCGGCGCCCGCCAGCCCGTCTTCGCCTGACGGCTGCCGCCCGCGCCGCTCGGCGCCGTGCCCTGGACCGAGTCGAGCTCGGCGCACTTCGAGGCGCGCCACGAGGACTCGGACGAGCGCGGCACCGCCGCCGTGCTCGAGCTGCTGGAGACGACGCGCGAGACGCTGTCGCGGATCTTTCCGCGCGTGCCTGACGAGGTGACGGTCGTAATGCATGCGGGACCGCTCGCGCTGTCCTTGGCGGCGCCGCCGCTGACACTCGCCTGGCTCGCTAGCCGGCGCGGCTCGCGCCGCTACCTCGCCGGCTGGTGCTCGGCGCGGACGCTGCACCTGCTCGCGCCGGCGGCGCTCGAGCGGCGGGCCTCCGCCGTGCCCGCCTCGCGCGACATGCTGATCATGACTCCGGCCGCGCTGTACGCGCAGCTCGCGATCGCCGCCAACAACCGCAGACTCCCGCCGCCGCTGCGTCTCCGCCACGCGCGCTGGGCGTGGCTGATCTGGGGCGCGGCATCGCATTTCTCGGGGCAGAACGTGTTCGCCCGCCCCGCGATCGCGCGGCGCCTGCGCGACGACCCGGCGCCGCGCTTCCCGCCCACGCTCGGCGACGCCGCGCTGCTCGGCGGCACGGTGTTCGACCTGCTCGAACGCGAGCGCGGCACGGCGGCGGCGATCGAGCTGGCCTTCACGCGCCCCGAGGGCTCAGCGGCGCGAGCGCTGGAGCGCGCCTTCGCCGGGCGCAGCCTGATCCACAGCCAGGGGGTCTGGCGGGCGCACCTCGCGCACCTCGCGCAGCCCTAATCCCAGACGTGGGTCGCCATGAAGAGGACGACCGCGAGGAGCGCGACCGCAAGCAGGCCCGCGGCCAGTAAGCGCGTGGCGCGGGGCGTGGGCTGGCGCTGGTCGGCCCGCCGCGGCGCGACGTCGCTCTGCAGAAGCACGTCGCGCGCGGCGTCGAGACCAGAGCGGGCGACCAGCAGCTCGCGCGGACCGGCGGCCATGAAGTCGGGGACGTCGAACCCGGGCGGTCGCCGAGCCACGCACGGGATCCCCTCCTCGAGCAGCATTCCCTCGATCAGCTCCGCCTCGGCCTGGTTGCGCGTCCAGGCGACGCGCACGAGCGCGCCCTGCGCGTACTGCGGCTTGATCTTGCGTGCGCGCTCGCGCCGCGGGGTCAGCCGTTCGGCCGTCGCGGGCGTCGGGACCAGCGGCATCCCGCAGCTCGAGCAGAAGCGCTCGTCCTCACCGTGCTCCGATTCGCAGCTCGGACAGACGAGGACGGCGCCCATCACTCCACGCTCAGCTCGACCTCTTCAGGTGTCTCGGACTCGATGCGGAAGGCGCGCACCTCGGGTTCCTCGGCGGCCAGCCCGACGATGATGTAGAGCGTCCCCGGCCACAGCGGCCCGACGCGCGGAACGAAGGCCATGTTGATGTCGGTCTCCGACGGGCGCGGTGCGCTGCGCGTGTGCGAGTGGTAGATCGCACCGTAATCCCAGCCCTGCGATTCGATGTCCTCGCCGATCCGGAACTGGTCCTCGCCGTCCATCAGGTAGCGCAGCGGCGACGCGGCCGCGTTGCGGGCGGGGTACACCCGCACGGCCGCGCCGTCGACGCTGGCGACGATCCCGCAGCACTCGTTGGGCGCCTCCTCGACCGCATGGGAGACCATCTCCTCGTAGAGGCCGCGGCTGATCCTCATCGGCGGCTCCGGCGCCGCTCCGTCACCACCAGAGCGTGCTCTCGAGCTTCTCGATCTCCTCGAGCGGCTTTGTGTAGAGGCCGCTCGACAGGTACTTCCAGCCGTCGTCGGCGACGATGAAGACGACGTTGCCCTCGTCGAGCTCGCCGGCGATGCGCACCGCGACGCGAGCGATCGCGCCCGACGAGACGCCGGCGAAGATGCCCTCCTCCTCGAGCAGCCGCCGCGTCCAGATGATCGCGTCGGTGTTTGTGACGAAGATCTTGCGGTCAAGCAGCGACAGATCGATGATCGGTGGGATGAATCCGTCGTCGAGCGAGCGAAGCCCCTGAACGGGCTCGCCCTGCATCGGCTCGGCGGCGACGATCTTGACCGCGTCGCCGAGCGACTCCTTGAGGCGGCGCGCGTTGCCCATCAGCGTGCCGCCGGTGCCCAGGCCGGCCACGAACGCCGCGACCTCGTCGAGCTCGTCGAGGATCTCGACCGCCGTGCCGTTGTAGTGGGCGGCTGGGTTGGCGAGGTTCCCGTACTGGTAGGGCATGTAGTAGCGCGAGTCCGAAGCGGCCATCTCGAGCGCCAGCTCGACCGCGCCGTTTGAGCCCTTGGCGCCCTCCGAGTAGACGATCTCGGCGCCGTACATGTGCAGTAGCTGCGTCCGCTCGGGCGTGACGTTGTCGGGCATCACGACCTTCAGCGGATAGCCCTTGTAGGAGCAGATCATCGCCAGCGAGATGCCCGTGTTGCCGGACGTCGGCTCGAGGATCGTCTGTCCGGGCGCGATCGCGCCCTTCTCCTCGGCGTCCTCGATCAGCGAGCGCGCCACGCGGTCCTTGACCGAGCCGGTCGGGTTGCGCGACTCGAGCTTCGCCCAGACGCGCACGCCGGGCTTCGGCGACAGGCGCTTGCACTCGACCAGCGGCGTGTTGCCGATCGATTGGACGAGGTCGCCGTAGCGCCCCCCGCAGGGGCGGTTGCGGAGGATCTCGAAGCTCATCCCCGACTCAGGATACCGGGGGGCCGCCCCCGGCCATGGCGGGCAGGATCACCAGCACGTCCGACTCTCCGACCGCCGTATCGAGGCCGTCGAGCACGCGCACGTCCTCGTCGTTGAGGTAGACGTTGACGTAGCGGTTGAGCTCGCCGTCGCCCGCGAAGAGCTGGCTGCCGGTCGCCGGGTGCGCCGCGACGAGGCCCTCGAGGACCTCGCGCACGCTCGCCCCGGGCGCCGACACCTCGCGCTCGCCGCCGACGGAGGCACGCAGCACCGGTGGGATCTTGATCGTCGCCATCGAGGTGGAAGACCCTAGCCGGCCGCGGCGCAGAACGCCTCATAGTCCGGGAAGACGCCCATCTCCTCGTCGGTGATCTCCTCGGGGGCGCGCGAGCAGATCGGGCACTCGGGGTCGCGCGGAACCTTGACCTCGGTGAGCGTCGCCGCCAGCGCGTCGTAGAGGAGCAGCCGCCCGATCACCGGTTCCCCGGCGCCGACGATCAGCTTGACGACCTCGGTCGCCTGGAGCAGCCCCATCGTCCCGGGCAGCACGCCCAGCACGCCGTTGGCGCCGCAGGACGGCGCGAGCTCGGCCGGCGGCGGGACCGGGAACAGGCAGCGATAGCAGGGCCCCTCGTAGGGGGCGAACACCGACAGCTGGCCGTCGAAGCCGAGGATCGAAGCCGAGACGACCGGGATCCGCAGCCGTACCGACGCGTCGTTGAGCAGGTAGCGCGTCGGGAAGTTGTCGACGCCGTCGACGATCACGTCCCAGCCCTCGATGATCTCCATGATGTTGGAGGCGTCGATGCGGGTGCGGTACTTGACGACCTCGACGTCGGGGTTGAGCGCCTTGATCGACTGCTCGGCGGAGTCGACCTTCGGCATGCCGATCCGCGCGGTGTCGTGGATCACCTGGCGCTGGAGGTTCGAGAGGTCGACCACGTCGTCGTCGACGATGCCCAGCGTGCCGACGCCAGCGGCGGCGAGGTACAGCGCGGTCGGGGAGCCGAGGCCGCCCGCGCCGAGCAGGAGCACGCGCGACTCGAGCAGCTTGCGCTGGCCGCTCTCGCCGATCTCGGGGATCAGGATGTGGCGCGAATAACGCTCGCGCTGCTCAGCGGTCATCGCCTTCGGCACGTCGACCTCGTAGCCGCGGTCCTTCCACAGCGTGATGCCGCCGGTCATCGAGGCGACGTCGGCGTAGCCGAGGTCGTGCTCGAGCGTGTGCGCGGCGAGCGCGCTGCGCTGGCCGGAGGCGCAGTAGAGGATCACGCGCTGCGCGCGGTCGGGGACGATTCCCTCGATTCGCGACTCGAGGTAGGAGCGCGGCACGTGCCGCGCCCCGGGCAGGTGGCCCGCCGCGAACTCCTCGGTCTCGCGGACGTCGACGATCGCCGCGCCGTTGCCGATCAGCTCGTGAACGGCCGACGGATCGATCTCGGTGATCCCGGCCTTGATCTGGCGGATGAACTCAGCGCCCGAAGGGCTCATCTCTCAAACTCCTGAAGTCTTGTCGGCTTTTGTGACTTTACAAAGTATAGCGCGCTTTCGGAGCGCCGTCAGCTCACTTAGGATGCCCCAAGCAGGTGACCGCCGCAAACATCTTCGACCCCGACTTCGACGAGCTGCGCGCCCACCCCGGCCGCGACGGGTTCACGGCGCGCCGCGCCCGCGTCGGGCGGCAGGCCGGCGCGCGGCGGCTCGGCGCGAGCGTCTGGGAGCTCGACGCCGGCCAGAGCGCCTACCCCTACCACCTCCACCTCGGCGAGGAGGAGCTGATCGTCGTGCTCGACGGCCGGCCCAGCCTGCGCGGCCCCGACGGCTGGCGCGAGCTCGAGCCGGGCGAGGTCGTCGCCTTCCCGCGCGGCGAGGCGGGCGCCCACCAGATCGCCAACCGCAGCGAGGCGGTCGTCCGCTTCCTGGCCGTGTCGACCAGCGGCGAGCCCGACATCGTGCTCTATCCCGATGCCGGCAAGGTCGCCGCCGCCGAGCGTCGCGAGGACGGCGCCGGGTTCGGCCGCGTCTTCTTCGTCGAGCAGTCCGTCGACTACTGGGACGGCGTCGACTCCTGATATCCTACCTCGCAGATAGGGTTTTCTGCGATGATGTTCTCGACAAAGGCCGAGTACGGCGTGCGCGTGATGGTCGACCTCGCCAGGCGGGGCGGCGACACGCCGGTCGCGCTCGGTGAGATCGCCGACCACGAGGGTCTGCCGGTCGCCTACCTCGAGCACCTCGTGGCGCGGCTGCGCCGAGCCGGGCTGATCGAGAGCCGCCGCGGCGCGCACGGCGGCTACCTGCTCGCCCGCGAGCCCGCGCGGATAACGATGGCCGAGGTGGTCGAGGCCCTCGAGGGCCGGATCGCCCCGATCGAATGCCTGACCAGCTCGCCGGACGGAACGATCCGCTGCCTGCGCGAAGCCGACGCCGACCACGTCTGCACGACGAAGGTGCTCTGGACGCGGGTCCGCAGCGCGATCGTCCGCACGCTCGAGGAGACGACCCTCGCCGAGCTGATCCCGACGACGACGAACAAGAAGGCGGTAGCCGCATAGTGGCCCCACAACTCCAGATCCGAAACCTGCACGTGCGAACGGAGGACCGCGAGATCCTCCGCGGCGTCGACCTGACCGTTCAGCGCGGCGAGCTGCACGCGCTGATGGGCCCGAACGGCTCGGGCAAGTCGACGCTTGCCAACACGATCATGGGTCACCCGGCCTACGAGGTGACCGAGGGCGAGATCGTCTTCGACGGCGAGAACATCATCGAGCTCGAGCCGCACGAGCGCGCCAAGCTCGGCCTGTTCCTGGCCTTCCAGTACCCGGTCGCGATCCCCGGCGTGTCGGTCGCGAACTTCCTGCGCATGGCGATCAACGCCCGCCGCGAGGAGCCGATCAAGATGAAGGACTTCGCCGCCCAGCTGACGCGCGCCGTGGACCTGCTCGACGTCGACCGCTCGTTCACCTCGCGCCACCTCAACGACGGCTTCTCGGGCGGTGAGAAGAAGCGCGCCGAGGTGCTGCAGATGGCGATGCTCGCGCCCGAGATCGCCGTGCTCGACGAGACCGACTCGGGGCTCGACATCGACGCCCTGCGCACGGTGGCCGAGGGCGTCCGCAAGCTCCACGAGGACCAGGGCCTCGGCGTCCTGATCATCACCCACTACCAGCGAATCCTCGACTACGTCAAGCCGGGCTTCGTGCACGTGATGATGGATGGGCGGATCGTGCTGGAGGGCGGCCCGGAGCTCGTCGAGCGGCTCGAGCGCGAGGGCTACGACCGGATTCGCGAGGAGGTCGGCTCGCGTGCCTGACGCTGCGCTCGCCCCCAAGCCGGGCACCCCGCCGCAGGCGACGCTCAACTCGGCGCTTGACGCTCGCGGAGCGGGCGGCGAGCCGCTCGCGGCGCTGCGCGCGCGGGCCCGCGAGGCATACGAGTCGCTCGAGCTCCCCTACTGGCGCCGCTCGGGCTTCTGGCAGACCTCGTTCGCCGGTCTCGACCTCGCCTCGCTGCAGCCGATCGAGCGCGAGCCCGATCCCGCCGCGGCGCCGCAGATCGTCTCCGGACGGGCCAACGCCGGCGTCCTCGTCCAGCGCGACGCGTCCGTCGTGCACGTCGAACTGGACGGCGAGCTCGCCGAGCGAGGCGTGCTGCTGTGCTCGCTCGAGCACGCCGCGAGCGCCCACACGGAGCTCTTCGAGCGCTATTTCATGCGCCGCCTGCTGCTCGATCGCGACAAGCTCGAAGCCGCATCGGCCGCCTTCTGGAGCGGCGGCGCGTTTCTCTACGTCCCGCCCGGCGTGATCGTCGAGGACCCCTTCCAGATCGTGTATGAGATCGGCGCCGCCGGCAGCGCGCAGTACGCGCACACGCTGGCGATCGTCGATCGTGGCGCCGAGATCCGCCTTCGCGAGTACGACCTCGCCGGCGCGGCCTTCGACGGCGACGCTCTGCACGCCGGCCAGTTCGAGCTCTACCTCGAGGACGGCGCGCGCTGCCGCCTCGCCCAGCTCACCGACTGGAGCCAGGGTTGCGTGAGCGACGCCTCGACGTCGATCGTCGAAGTTGGCCGCGACGCCTACTGCCACTGGCTGCCGGCGCTGCTCGGCGGGCGGCTCATCCACCACCACGACGAGCTGGTCGTCGCCGGCACGGGCGGCGACATGGCCTTTCGCGGGGTCCTCTTCAGCGAAGCGCAGGAGCATCTCGACGTGTTCGCGGTGGACCTCCACGAGACCGGCCCCTCGGGCGGCGACGTGCACTGGCGTGGCGCCGCGACCGGCGAGAGCCGCGCCAGCTTCGAGGGCCTGATCAAGATCAACCAGGGCGCCCAGCGGAGCCACACCTACCTGCAGTTCCATTCGATGATGCTGTCCGAGAACGCCAAGCTCGACGCGATCCCCTCGGTGCTCGTCGGCGCCGACGACGTGTCGGCCTCCCACGGCGGGACCGTCGGCGAGCTCGACGAGCAGGCGATCTTCTACATGCAGACCCGCGGGCTCAGCCGCCCGCAGGCGGTGCGCGTGATCGTCGAGGGGTTCTTCGAGCCGCTGATCACCCAGCTCGAGGACGACCAGCTCGAGGAGGCGATCCGCTCGCGAATCGGCGCCAAGCTCGCCGCCGCGGCGGCCGACATCGAGCGCTACGCGCTCGCGCGGTGACGATGACCGCGGTGAGCTCGCCTGCGCTCGACGTCCGGGCCGACTTCCCGATCCTCACCCGCGAGATCGACGGGCGCCCGCTGGTCTACCTGGACTCGGCGTCGACCTCGCAGAAGCCCGAGCAGGTGCTCGCCGCGCTGGAGGACTACTACCGCAACCACAACGCCAACATCCACCGCGGCGTCTATGCGCTCGCGCAGGAGGCCGACGCCCTGTTCGAGGGAGCGCGCGCGAGGGTCGCGGCGTTCGTCAACTGGCCGGCCGCGAGCACGATCTTCACCCGCAACGTGACCGAGGCGATCAACCTCGTCGCCTATTCGTGGGCGCGGACGAACCTCCGCAGCGGCCAGGCGGTGCTCCTGACGCAGATGGAGCACCACTCCAACATCGTCCCCTGGCAGCTCGCCGCGCAGGCGACGGGCGCGACGCTGCGCTACCTGGACGTCAGCGCGGACGGCAAGCTGTCGCTCGAGCAGCTCGACGGCGAGCTCGCGCGCGGCGACGTGGCGCTGGTGGCGATGACCCACGTCTCGAACGTGCTCGGCACGATCAACCCCGTCGCCGAGGTCGTCCGCCGCGCCCACGCGGCGGACGCGCTGGTGCTGATCGACGGCGCGCAGGCCGTGCCGCAGATGGAGGTCGACCTGCAGGCGATCGGGGCCGACTTCTACGCCTGGACGGGCCACAAGGCGCTCGGACCCACCGGCGTAGGCCTGCTGCACGCCCGCGCCGAGCTGCTCGAGCAGATGCCGCCGTTCCTCGCCGGCGGCGACATGATCGCCACGGTCGAGGCCCAGAGCTCGACCTGGAACGCGCTTCCGTGGAAGTTCGAGGCGGGCACCTCGATGATCGCGCAGGCAATCGGGCTCGGCGCGGCGATCGACTACCTGAGCGCGCTCGACATGGCGAATGTGCGCGCACACGAGCAGGCGCTGACCGCGGCCGCGCTCGAGCGGCTCGCGGCGATGCCCGGCGTGAGCGTGTTCGGGCCGCCCCGCGCCGACGACCGCGGCGGCGTCGTCGCCTTCGCGCTCGACGGAATCCACCCCCACGACGTGGGCGAGCTGCTCGGGCGCCGCGCCGTCTGCGTGCGCGCCAGCCACCACTGCGCCCAGCCGCTGATGCGCGCGCTCGGCGTCGTCGCGACGGCCCGCGCCAGCTTTGGCCCCTACAACGTCGCCGCCGACGTGGACGCCCTGGTCGAGGCGATCGCCGAGGCCCAGGAGGTTTTCGCCCGCTGATGGACGACCTCTACCGCGACTTCATCCTCGAGCACTACAAGCGGCCGCGCAACTTCGGCGAGCTGGCGGAGCACGACCACACCGCGCACGAGGTGAACCCGCTGTGCGGCGACGAGCTCGGCGTGCAGATCGCCGTCTCCGACGACGGGCGGATCGCCGACCTGCGCTTCCAGGGCCACGGCTGCGCGATCTCGCAGGCGGCCGCCTCGATGGCCTCCGAGCAGCTGATCGGGATGGATGCCGCCGAGGCGGCGGCGCTCGACGCCGGCTGGATGCTCGACCTGCTCGGGATACCGGTCTCCGCGACGCGTCGCAAATGCGCGCTGCTGTCGCTGAAGGTCGTCCGCCACGCCCTCACCGGCGACGGGAGCTGGCCGGCCGATCCGTCCTGACGATCCCGACCGCTATACTAGGCTTTATGGCAACGATCGCTAAGAGGATCCCCAAGCAGAGCCCGATCATCGAGGACGAGCAGGGGCAGCTGGTCGCCAGCAGAGGCGTCTCCGAGGAGGTCATCCGCGAGCTGTCGCGGATCAAGGACGAGCCCCACTGGATGGCCGAGCGCCGGCTGAAGTCCTTCAAGATCTTCCAGAACAAGCCGATGCCGAAGTGGGGCGTCGATCTGTCCGAGCTCAACTTCGACGAGCTGGTTCTCTACTCGCCGCCGACCACCGGCCGCTTCGGCTCCTGGGACGACGTTCCGGCCGAGATGAAGGAGACCTACGAGGCGCTCGGGATCCCGCAGGCCGAGCGCGAGCACCTCGCCGGCGTCGTCGGCGTCTGGCGGCAGGAGCCGGTCTATGAGGGCCTCAAGGAGGAGTACTCCAAGCTCGGAATCCTCTTCTGCTCGATGGACACGGCGGTCCGCGAGTACCCGGACCTCGTACAGAAGTACTTCATGCGCAAGTGCGTCCCGCCGCAGGACAACAAGTTCGCCGCCCTGCACGGCGCGGTCTGGTCGGGCGGCGCGTTCGTCTACATCCCGCCGGGCGTCAAGTGCGACCTGCCGCTGCAGGCCTACTTCCGGATGGAGGGCGCCGGCGAGGGCACCTTCGAGCACACGCTGATCATCGCCGACGAGGGCTCCGACGTGAACTACATCGAGGGCTGCACGGCGCAGACCTAC
>DATBPB010000013.1:0-28349 GCA_036561565.1 Solirubrobacteraceae bacterium
CGAGACGTCGCAGGCCTGGCCGGCGGGCTCATCGGGGCCCTGGGTGGGGTCAGCGCAGCCCTGATCGAAGTTCTTGGGCGGGTGGAACACGATGATCTGGCCGACGCTCGGGGAGTCGAAATGCATGCCGATGCGATTGACGAGCACCCGCTGGTTGACGTGCAGGGTGGGGAGCATCGAGCCGCTGGGGATCCGGTACGGCTTGACGATGAACGCCTGGATCAGAAGCGCCAGCACCAACGCGGCCGCCACGATTACGACGAGCTCGAGCACCGAGCTGGCCAGCGGCCTGCGGGTTGCCGTCACTCCTTGTCGTCGCCGGCGGGTTCCTCCGGTTCCGCCGGCTCGGCGTCCTGTGGCGCCGTCGAGGACCCGGACTCCTCCGACTCCTCGGCGCCTGTCTGCTCAGCGCCCGCCGGCTGCGTTTCGGTCGCGTCTCGCGCGTCGGTCTGGACATCGGCCCCGACCGGCTCCTCCTGTACGTCGGCGCCAGGCTGCGCGGCGTCGAGCTCGTCGGGCTGGGCGTCTGCCTGTTCCTCTTCGGGGCCGTAGAGCAGCTCGCGCTGCACGGCCTCCTCCGGACCGGTGTTGCGCCGCTCGCGCACGCGGGCGCGCTTGCCGACGCGTCCGCGCAGGTAGTACAGCTTCGCGCGCCTGACGTCTCCGCGGGCGGCCACCTCGATGCGCTCGATCTTCGGTGAGTGCAGCGGGAACGTTCGCTCGACGCCCACGCCGAACGACTGCTTGCGCACGGTGAACGTCTCACGTGCGCCGTGGCCCTGGCGGCGGATGACGATCCCCTCGAACACCTGCGTGCGCCGGCGGGTGCCCTCGATGACCTGGAAGTGAACCCGCAGACGATCACCGGCGCCAAACGCCGGCACTCGTCGGAGCTGTGCGCGCTCCAGGCTGTCGATCACGGTGCTCATAAGGGGACGTATCCCGCGGCAACGGCGCTCGCCGATGCCCGGCCGGGGCATGCAAATGCGCCGACCCTGCCGCGGGCGCGGACTATGGTAGCGGACCTTCTGTGCGCTCCGTGTCGCCCGGTCGCGCGCTTGCAGCACGCGCCCGGCTCTGCTCGCGCCGCCACTCGCGGATCTTGGCGTGGTGTCCCGACAGCAGAACCTCGGGCACGTTCCATCCCCGGTGCTCGGCCGGGCGCGTGTAGTGGGGGTACTCCGGGGCTCCCTCGAGCGCCTGGCTGAAGGACTCCTCGAGCACCGAGTGCTCGTGCCCCAGCGATCCTGGAAGCTTTCGCAGCACGGCGTCGCATACGACCATCGCCGCGAGCTCTCCGCCCGCCAGCACGTAGCGCCCGATCGACAGCTCGTCGGAGACGAAGTGATCGAGCACCCGCTGATCGAAGCCCTCGTAGCGACCGGACAGCAACGTCAGCCGCTCCTCTTGCGCCAGCTCGTCGACGAACGCGTCGTCGAGCAGCCGGCCGCTAGGGGTCAGCGCGATCACTCGGCGATCGACGGTCGGCGACGCCGGATCGACGCCGTAGCGGGCACGCAGCGCGGCCTCGACCACATCCACGCGCAGCACCATCCCGGCACCGCCGCCGAACGGCATGTCGTCGACCTGTCCGGCGTTGAGCGGAGTGTGGTCGCGGTAGTTGACGTACCCCAGTCGGTGCCCTCTCGCGACCGCGTTGGTGACGTGGCGCTGGCGCTCAAACCACCCGAACGCGTCAGGGAACAGCGTGAAGACGTCGATCTCCATCACTCTTCGCCAAGGAACCGGAGGTCGACGTCGATCGAGCGCCCCTCCACGTCGACTTCGCGAACCGCGTCGCCGACAAGCGGGACCAGCAGCTCGCCGCCGTCACCCTCGCGCGTCACCTCGAGCACCTCACACGAGGGCAGCGAGAGCATGTTGCGCACCACCCCGACGTGCCGGCCGCCGTCGTGCACGGCGCACCCGACGAGATCGTCGGCCCACCACTCGTCCTGCTCGAGCGGGGGCGCAACCGATCGCGGGACCCTCAGGTCCTCGCCGCCGAGTGCCTGTGCGGCCTCGCGATCGTCGCAGCCGTCAAGGCGCAGGATCGGACGGGTTGCGGTGCCCGCGCGGCGGACGATCTCGCGCTCGCGGCCTGCCACTGTGACGCGCTCCACCGCGTCGAGCAGTGATGCGTTCGGGACCGTCACGTGGAAGCTGCCGTCCAGGCCGTGGGGCCGCCCCACCCTGCCGGCGCGCAGCCATCCGGTCGGATGACCCTCCGCGCCGGCCTCCATCAGGAGTCGACGATGTCCACGAACACGCGCCGCTTCTGCTTGGTGGCCGCCGTCTTGATGATGGTGCGCAGCGCCGAGGCAGTGCGCCCGCCGCGGCCGATCACGTTGCCGTAGTCGTCCTCCGCGACCGACAGCTCCAGCACGGTCACGCCGTCGTCTTCCTGGACCTCCTTGACCTGCACCTCGTCCGGCTCTTCGACAAGGCCGCGCGCGAGGTACTCGAGCAGGTCCTTCACGGCGCTTGGGTACTAGGAGATGCCCTGGGTACGCAGCAGCTTGCGGACCGTGTCGGTCGGCTGTGCGCCGCGGGCCAGCCAATCCCGGATGCGCTCCTCGTCGAGCACGATCGTCGAGGGGTTGGTCTGCGCGTTGTAGTGGCCCACGGTCTCAATCACGCGACCGTCGCGCTTGGCGCGCTGGTCGGCGACGACGACCCGCCAGACGGGGTTCTTGCGGCTTCCTATGCGGGTGAGGCGGAGTCTTACTGACATCTGAGCAGGCGAGGTTAGCGTGCCTGGCGACAGGACGCCGCGATCATCGGGCCTGGCGCATCAGCGCACCCAGGTCGGGCATCCGTCCCTGCGACACCTGGCGCATCACTTTGCGCATCTGCTCGAACTGCTTGATCAGCTGCTTGACGGCCTGAACGTTGGTGCCCGAGCCGCGCGCGATCCGCAACCTTCGCGAGCCCTTGATCAGCTCGGGATGGCGTCGCTCCTGCGGCGTCATCGACAAGATGATCGCCTGGATGCGGTCGAACTCACGCTCGTCGATCTTGGCGCCGCGCAGCTCCTTGCCCATCCCGGGGATCATCCCCAGCAGCGACTGCAGCGGCCCCAGCTGGCGGACCTGGCGCATCTGCTCGAGGAAGTCGTCGAGGCCGAACTCCTGCTTGCGCAGCTTGCGCTCTAGCTCGGCGGCCTCCTGCTCGTCGTAGGCACCCTGGGCCTTCTCGATCAGCGTCATCACGTCGCCCATCCCGAGGATCCGCTGCGCCATCCGGTCGGGGTGGAAACGCTCGAACTGATCCAGCTTCTCGCCGGTCGAGGCGAACAGGATCGGCTTGCCGGTGATCGCCTTGACCGACAGTGCAGCTCCACCGCGCGCATCGCCGTCGAGCTTGGTCATCACGACGCCGTCGAAATTGACGACTTCGGCGAACTGCTCGGCGACGTTGACAGCGTCCTGACCGGTCATCGCGTCGACGACCAGCAGGATGTCGGTCGGGCGGGTGGCCTTCTTGATGTTGGCGAGCTCGGCCATCAGCTCCTGGTCGACGTGCAGCCGCCCGCTGGTGTCGATGATCAGGACGTCCTTGCCCTCGGAGATCGCGCGGTCGCGCGCCCACGCGGCGATCTTCACGGGGTCACGGTCGGTGCCCTGCTCATAGACGTCCACGCCGGCCTGGGCGCCGACCTTGATCAGCTGGTCGACGGCGGCGGGGCGGTACACGTCACATGCCGCCACCGCGACCGAAGAGCCGTGCTCGGTGCGCAGGTAACGAGCGAGCTTGCCCGTCGCCGTCGTCTTGCCGGAGCCCTGCAGGCCCGCCATCAGCACCACGGTCGGGGGCCGCGGCGAGAACGACAGGTCCCGCGCCGCGCCGCCCATCAGCTCGGTCAACTCGTCGGAGACGATCTTGACCACCTGCTGGCCCGGGTTGAGCTGGCCGATCACGTCGGCGCCGAGCGCGCGCTCCTTGACCGCGTTGGTGAAGCTCTTGACGACCTTGAAGTTCACGTCGGCTTCGAGCAGCGCGAGGCGGATCTCGCGCATCGCCGCCGAGACGTCGTCCTCGGTCAGCGTGCCGCGACCCCGGACGTCGGAGAGCGTGGCCTGGAGCTTCTCGGCGAGTGAGTCGAACATCTGGCGCCTACGTTAGACGGGGTTGACGCCCGGTGCGTCCGAATTTGTGGTCAGGTCGGCGCTCGCCGCCGGCGCCCGGTCGGCGAACGCCTTGGCGATCCCGCCGAATGCCTCCGAGAACTCCGAGGGGATCACGAACACCTTGTTGGAGTCGCCGCGGGCGAGCTGCGGGAGCATCTGCAGGTACTGGTAGCTGAGCAGCTGCGGGTCGGGATTGCCCTCGTGGATCGCCTGGAACACGGTGGCGATCGCCTGCGCCTCGCCCTCCGCGCGCAGGATCGCGGCCTGCTTCTGGCCCTCGGCGCTGAGCACCGCGGCCTGCTTCTCGCCCTCGGCGGTCAGGATCTGCGACTGCTTGACGCCCTCCGCGTTGAGGATTGCGGCGCGGCGGTCGCGCTCGGCGCGCATCTGCTTCTCCATCGCCTCCTGGATCGTTCCGGGCGGGTCGATCGACTTCAGCTCGACGCGGTTGATGCGGATCCCCCAGCGGCCGGTCGCCTCGTCGAGCACGACGCGCAGCTGCGAGTTGATGTTGTCGCGGCTGGTGAGCGCCTGCTCGAGCGTCATGCCGCCGATCACGTTGCGCAGCGTCGTCACGGTCAGCTGCTCGATCGCCTGCAGCGGACTGGCGATCTCATACGTGGCCGCGCGCGCGTCGGTGATGGTGAAGTACAGGACGGTTTCGATCGCCACGACGACGTTGTCCTCGGTTATCACCGGCTGCGGGGAGAAGTTGACAACCTGCTCGCGCAGATCAACCAACGGGCGGACGCGGTCGATGAACGGCGTGACGAACGTCAGCCCGGGCTCGAGCGTGCGGTGGTAGCGGCCGAGGCGCTCGAGCACCGCGGCGCGGGCTTGCGGGATCACGCGGATCGAGCGCGAGGCGAGCGCGAGCGCCACGATGACCAGGACGGCGACGACGATCAGTATGACCACGACCAGCTCCTTGCTACGGCATGACGAGCGCCGTGGCGCCCCGGATCTCGATCACCTCGACCTGCTCGCCGACGGGAATCACCTGACTCTCGTCGTAGGCACGGGCGGTCCACACCTCGCCGCCGATCCTGACCGCGCCGACCCCCTCGCGATTGGCGATCCGCTCGAGCACCAGCGCGGGCTGGCCGACGAGCGCCGCGGCGCCGGTTCGCAGCTGCGGCATGCCGCGACGATGACGCACCGCGATCGGACGCAGCAGGAGCAGAAAGAGGATCGCGGCGGCAGCGAAGGCGATGACGGAAACGACACCACCTGCGCCGGCGGCCGCCAGCACGGCCGCGATCGCCCCGCCGACGGCGAACGGAGCGAGATAGAACGAGTTGGTGTGCAACTCGCCGAGTGTGAACGCTGCGGTCACGATCACCCACAGCACCCAAGATCCCATGTCATCGATTATGGCGCTTCGCGCGCGCGGGCGTGGCGGTTTTCTAGTCGATGTCGAGCAGGGCGCGCGCGAAGTCCTCAGGATCGAACGGGCGCAGGTCCTCGAGCGCCTCGCCGACGCCGACGAGCTTGACCGGAATCGCCAGCTCGCGGGCGATCGCGATCGCGACGCCGCCCTTCGCGCTTCCGTCGAGCTTCGTCAGCACGATCCCGTCGACGTCGACCGCCCGCGCGAAGAGCTCCGCCTGGCGCAGCCCGTTCTGGCCCGTGGTCGCGTCGATGCTCAGAAGCGTCTCGTGTGGCGCGCCCTCGAGCTGGCGGGCGATGACGCGGCGGATCTTCTCCAGCTCGGCCATCAGCGGCTCCTGGTTGTGGAGCCGCCCGGCGGTGTCGATCAGCACGACGTCGTAGCCCTCGCCGCGTGCCCTCGCGACCGACTCGAACGCGACCGCGCCGGGGTCTGACCCGGCGGCGCCGGTGACGATCTCGCAGCCCGCGCGGCGCGCCCATTCCTCGAGCTGCTCGGTCGCCGCCGCGCGGTAGGTGTCCGCCGCGCCGAGCAGGACGCGCAGCCCGAAGTTCTCGCGCAGCTGCCAGGCGAGCTTGCCGAGCGTCGTCGTCTTGCCCGTGCCGTTGACGCCGACCATCAGCACCACCGTCGGCTGCGCGCGCATGTCGATCGCCGCCTCCTCGCCGGTCCGCGCCGCCTCAGCCAGAAGCGCCGCAAGGCGCAGCGGAAGATCCTCGCCGGTGAGCCGCTCCTCGCGCGCCGCGCGCTCGAGTGACGCGACGATCTCGGCGCTCGTGGCGGCGCCGACGTCGGCCATGATCAGCGCCTCTTCGAGCTCCTCCCAGTTTCCGTCGCCAAGCCGGCGGCCGAACCCGCCGCCGATCGCCTCGCGGGTCGAGCGAAGGCTTTCGCGCAGGCGTCGCGCGAGCCCGCGGCGACGCTCCTGCTCGGCCGGCTCAGCGACGTCCTGGCCGTCGGCGGGCACCCCCCGCCCGTCGCCCAGATCGAGCAGGTCGGCCCAGTCGCGAGCCATCAGGCGGCGTCGGCGGCGACCTCTTCGAGGCCCGCGGCGCCAAGGCGTCGAGACACGACCTTCGAGGTCCCGTCGCCGGCCATCGAGACGCCGTACAGCCAGTCGGCGGCCTCCATCGTGCGCTTCTGGTGCGTCACGACGATGAATTGGGCGCGCGTGCTGTGGCGGCGAAGGAGCGTCAGGAAACGGTCGATGTTGAGGTCGTCGAGGGCGGCCTCGACCTCATCGAGGATGTAGAACGGGCACGGGCGCGCCAGGAACACGGCGAACAGGAACGCGATCGCGGTCATCGACTTCTCACCGCCTGACAGAAGCGACAGGCGCTTCATCGCCTTGCCGGCCGGCGTGACCTCGATCTCCACGCCGAGCTGCTCGCCCGGGCCGTAGCCGCCGACGGCGTCCTCCTCGGCCTGCGCCTCGACCTCGGCGGCCGCCTCCCCATCGGCGCCGGCCCCCCCGCGGCCGTCGACCTGCTCACCGCCGAGCACCGGGCGCGGGCCCTTCTCGCTGACGAGCCGCAGGCGGCCGCGGCCGCCGGGGAAGACGTCGCCGACAAGCGCCTCGAAGTTCGCCGCCGCCGCGGCGAAGGTCTGCTCGAAGCTCTCGGCGATCTCGCGGTCGGTGCTTGCGATCAGTGTGCGCAGCTCGCGCAGCGCCGCCTCGAGGTCGCTGCGCTGCGCCTCGAGCGTCTCGACGCGTTCGAGCGCCTCGCGGTACTCCTCGGCGGCGAGCGGATTCACCGGCCCGAGCAGCTCGCGGCGGCGCGCCAGCCGCTCGACGCGCTCGCGCAGCGCCTCGCGCTCGTCCTCGCCGAGCTCCTCCTCGGCGGGCAGCGCCTCGAGTCCGAGGCGTCCCGCGAGAACACCGAGCTCGGCCTCGGCGTCGGCCGCCTGGTCGCGCGCCTGCTGCGCCGAGACCTCGGCGGTCGTCACGGTCTCGGCGAGCTCGCGAAGGCGCCCCTGAAGCGCGCTCTCGGCGCTTGCGCATTCGCGCAGGGTCGCCGCCAGCGCCTCGCCGGCGGCGCTGTCGGCTCGAAGCTCCTCCTCGATCGCCCCAAGCAGCGCCTCGACCGGCTCAGCGAGCGTGGTGGCCGCGTCGATGAACCGCTCCGCGGCCGGTGCGAGGGCGCCGTCGCGGCCGCCCTGCAACTCGAGCACGGCGATCCGCTCGGAACGCGCCTGGCGGTCACGGTCGGCGCGCTCGAGCGCGCGCCGCTCGGCTCCAAGTTCGCCCTCGAGCTGCGCCCGGTGCACGGCGAGCTCGCCCTGCTCGGGAGCGGCCCGCCGCTGCTCGATCAGCCATGCCGCGCGTCGCTCGGCCTCGACCGCGTCGGCGTGGGCGCGGTCGGCGGCGCGGAGCCGCCCATCGGCCGCCTCGCGGGCGTCGAGGGCCGCCTGGGTCTGGGCCTGCGCCTCGGCGAGTCGCGCCCGCGCCGAGTGCTCGCCCGACGCGGCCTGCTCGGCGCGAGCGATCAGCGCCTCGCGCCGGTTTCGCTGCTCGAGTGCGCGCTCTCGGCCACCGCTTGCGACCTGGCGAAGCTCACCGAGCGCCGCGCTCCAGACGCGCCCGCCTCGCGTCACGGCGACGCCCGCGAATCCGTCGGCGACGGCGTCGAGATCCTCCACGACCCAGGTGTCTGCGAGCAGTCGCGCCGCGACGGCCAGCGCGTCCCTCTCCCCCCGCAGCGCCTCAAGCAGCGGGCGCGCGTCGGGCGTCGGAGGAGCGCCCGGGGGCGGCGCGAAATCGGTAGGCGGCGCGACGAGCGCGCGGGCGTCGCCGTCGCGGGCTGCATCGAGGACGCCGACCCCCTGCGAGCGATCGCCGACGACCGCCGCCGCGAGTCGTCCGCCGAGCGTTGCGGCGAGCGCCAGCTCATAGCCCGGCTCGACTGACAGCGCGCTCTCGAGGTCGGGGCCGCCGCCACCACCCGCGGCGGCATGCGTGCGCAGGAACTGGTTGACGGCGGCGAGGTCGGCGCCGACGGACGCCGCATCGCGCCGCGCCGCCTCGATCTCGCGCTCGGCCGTCAGCAGCCCCTCGCGGGCCTGCGCGACGGCGGTCTCCGACAGCCCCGCCTCGAGTTGGCGCTCCGCGCGCTCGCTCGCACGCTCAACGGCGGCCGACGCTGCGGCCGCTCGCTCTGATTCGAGCGCCTCGAGCTCTCCGGCAAGCTCGCGCTCGCGCCGCTCGGCAAGCCCGGCCAGCTCCGCCTCGAGCGCCGCAACCCGCCCCGACGGGGACTCGTCCTCGCCGGCAGTGGCCTCGCGCAGCAGCCCGAGCTCGGTCGCGCGCCGCCGCGCTCGCTCCTCGAGATCTTCGAGCAGCGCGCGGCCCCGCTCGACGCGAAGCGCGATCCGCTCCTGCGCCGAGCGCAACGCGAACGCCCGCCGCGAGATCGCGTCGTGTCGCTCGCTGCGCTGGCCGAGCGCATGCTCGGCCTCCTCGCGCCGCTGCGCGACCGACGACAGCTCGGCCTCCAGCTCGCCGCGCGCGACGCGCGCCTGGGCTGCCCGCTCCTCGGCCGACACCAACCGCGCGCGGCGCGCGCGGAGCTCGCCGCGGGTCAGCGTCCAGCGCGCTTCGAGGCTCTGGCGCTCGAGCCGCTCGTGGAGCTCCGCCGCCTCGGCCTGCCGCTTGAGCGGGCGCAGGCGCGCCCGCGCCTCGCGCTCCACGTCGAGCGCGCGATCGAGGTTCTCCTCGGTGCGTTCGAGCTTCAGCTGCGCGCGCCGGCGCCGCTTGCGGTGCTTGCCGAGGCCCGCGGCTTCCTCGATCAGAAGGCGGCGATCGCGCGGCCTCGAGGTCACGATCGCCTCGACGCGCCCCTGCGAGATCACCGAGTGGGCCTCCTTGCCGAGCCCCGTGTCGGAGAGCAGCTCGAGCACGTCGACGAGCCGGCACTGGGTCCCGTTGAGGCGGTACTCGCCCTCGCCGGCGCGGTTGTAGCGTCGCGTGATCGACAGCTCGCTCGCGCCGATGTCGATCGTGGCGTCGCTGTTGTCGAGCACCAGCTCGACCTCGGCCTCGTTGCGCGACGGGACGCCGCGCCCGCCGGCGAAGATCACATCCTGCATCGACTGGCCGCGCACGGCCAGCGGCGACTGCTCGCCAAGCGCCCACAGCACGGCGTCGGTGATGTTCGACTTGCCCGACCCGTTCGGCCCGACGACGACGCTCACCCCCTCGCCGAACTGCAGGCGCGTGCGGTCGGGGAAGGACTTGAAGCCGGCGATCGTGATCGACTTCAGGTACACGCCGCTGCGCCTTCCGTCATGTCGCCGGCTCCGCCGGTCCGAGCTCCTCGAGGGCCCGATGCGCGGCGTCCTGCTCGGCCAGCTTCTTGCTGCGGCCCGACCCGCTCGCGATCGCCGCCCCGGCGACGATCGCCGCGACCGTGAAGGTCCGCGAGTGCGGGGGCCCGGCCTGGTCGGTCACGTCGTAGGCGACGGTCTCCCCGGTCTGCGCGAGGCGCTCCTGCAGCGCCGACTTGAAGTCGACCGGGCGCTCGAGCGCGTCCTCGATCTGCTCGGCGAAGGCCTCGACGACGGCGGCCTGCGTGCGCTCGTATCCGGCGTAGAGGTAACAGGCGCCGATCACCGCCTCGATCACCGACGCCAGCACCCGCTCGGTCTCGATCAGCGCCGTCGCCGCGGCCGGCGCTCCCGCCGGAGCCGCGGAGCGCAGCAGGTCCGGAACGCCCAGCCGTTCGGCGACGGCCCGGCAGGAGGGCCCCGAGACCGCCTGTGCGCGGATCTTCGTCAGGCGCCCCGCTCCGAAGTGCTCGGCCTCGAGCCGCGGATACAGGTGCGCCGTCACCGACAGCGCGAGCACGCTGTCGCCGAGGAACGCCAGACGGGAATAGGAGTCGCTTCGCCGCGGCGACCACGAAGCGTGCGTGAAGACCTGCCGGTGAAGCTCGTCCGGCAGCTCCTCGAGCAGTTCGCGTAGGAGCTTCAGCGGTCAGGGGCGTGTGAGAGGACGAAGTCGATGGCCGCGTCGACGGTCAGGATCTGCGCAGCCTGCTCGTCGCTCATCTTGACCCCGTAGGTGTCGTCGAGCTCCTGGACGAGCGTGTAGAGGTCGAGAGAGTCAGCCGCGAGGTCCTCCCGGAAGCGCGTGGCGGGAGTGATCGCCGTGGGGTCGACCTCGAGCTCGTCGGCGAGGTGCGCGCGGATCATGTCGAGGACGTCGTCGCGGGTCATCATCGAAGCGGAGCGAGCACCGTAGCGCCCTACGCGGACGGGAGGGTGGGACGCCGAAGGGCCCCGGCGGCCTCGAGTGCGAGGTGCGTGCGGCCGACCAGGTCCTCCTCGACGCCGCGTCGCGCGCGCACGATCGCCCGCGCTATCCCGTGGCGCGTGAAGTTGCCGTGGGCGACGACGCCGAGGCGCCGCAGCCCGAGCAGGTAGGCGCCGCCCTGGCGTTCGGGGTCGATCTCCTCACGGAAGGCGGCGATGCCGGGGCGCAGCGCGAGGCCCCCGAGCCGCCCGCGCGTCGTGCTCCGCGCCACGTCGCGAACCGCGCCGAGCGTGACCTGGGAGACGCCCTCGATCAGCTTCAGCGCGACGTTGCCGGTGAATCCGTCGGTGACGACGACGTCGGCGACGCCGCGCACGAGGTCGCCGCCCTCGATGTTGCCGATGAACAGCAGCGCCTCGCTCTCGGCCGCCTGGGCGGCCAGGCGCGCGTGGGTGTCGATCACCAGCTGGCTGCCGCGCTCAGCCTCGGTGCCGTTCGAGAGCAGCGCGACGCGCGGTCGCTCGACGCCGAGCACGGCCGAGGCGTAGGCGGCGCCCATGAAGGCGAACTGGACGAGTATCTCGGGCCGCACGTCGGCGTTGGCGCCAACGTCGAGCAGCGTGACCGGCCGTCCGGGGACCGGCAGCGTCAGCGCGAGCGCCGGCCGGTAGACGCCCGAGGCGCGCTTGATGTGGCGGTGCCCGGCGGCCAGCGCGGCGCCCGTCGAGCCGTTGCAGACGAGCGCCTCGGCGCGCCCCTCGCCGACCGCGATCGCCGCCTGCACGATCGAGGCCTCAGGCGAGACGTGCACGGCACGGACCGGATCGGGGTCCTTGGCGATCGACAGCGGAGCGTCGACGATCTCGACGCCCGGGCCCGCCGGCCACAGCTCGGCGGCCGGTCCGAACAGCACGATCTCGATCCCCTGCGCGGCGGCGATCCCTGCACCGGCGGCGACCTCAGACGGCCCGAGGTCGGCGCCATTGGCGTCGACCGCGATCACCGTCATGAACGGGGCTCCCCGCCGCCGGCCACCTAGTGGTCGTGATCGTGGTGGTCGTGCTCCTGTGGAGCTACGACCTCGCGCCCGGCGTAGGTACCGCAGACCGCACAGACGCGGTGCGGCCGGCGCGGACTGTGGCAGCGCGGGCAGGCGTTCAGGGCCGGCGCGGAGACCTTGTGCTGCGCGCGGCGCTTGGCGGTCCTGCTGTGCGACTGCTTCTGCTTTGGTGCCTGCATCGGCGCGCAAGCCTACCAGCCGGGCCGCGCAGCCCGCGGGTGGGCCCTGTCAGCCGAGATCGAGCTCGCGCAGCTTTGCCCAGCGCGGGTCGGGCTCGCGGTCGTGGTGATGGTCGGCTGGCGCGGTGGCCAGCGGGATCGCGCAGACCGTGCACAGCCCCGGGCAATCGGGCCGGCACAGCACCTGGTCGGGAGCGGCGAGGGCAACCGCGTCGTGAGCCCACGAGCGCAGGTCGAGAGCGTCGCCGTCGACGTAGGGACTGTCGAGCTCCTCGCCCCCGCCCGGCAGCTCGATCTCGCGCGCATCGACCGCGACGACGGGCGCAGCGGGCTCCAGGCAGCGCATGCACGGACCCTCGAGGGTCGCCGTCAGGCGCAGCCGCAGCGAGTAGCCGCCACCGGTCGTGCGGGCGACATCGAGACGCGCCGGAACGACCTCGGGCGTCGGCTTGTAGAGCACTCCGGCGAGCTCGAGTGGCTCCTGGGCGACCTCCAGATCGAGCCGCCGCCCCTCGCCGGAGCTGAGGCGAAGGCCGCCGAGGTCGAGGACATCCGTGCGCGCCATCAACGCGCTCGAAGCTCTCGCTTGAGCACCTTTCCGGTCGCGTTGCGCGGCAGCACGTCGAGGAACACGACGTCGCGAGGCACCTTGAAGCGGGCGAGGTTGTCGCGCACGTGGTCACGGACGTCGTCCTCGCTGAGCCGCGCTCCGTCGCGGAGCACGACGAACGCCCGAAGGCGCTCCCCGAACTGCTGATCCGGCACGCCGATCACCGCGACGTCGTCGACGGCGGGATGCTCGGCGAGCAGATCCTCGACCTCGCGCGGAAAGACGTTCTCACCGCCCGAGACGATCATGTCGTCGTCTCGGCCGGACACGAACAGGCGGCCGTGCGTGTCGAGGTAGCCGACGTCGCCGGTCGCGATCAGGCCCCCCAGCATCGGCTTGCCGTCGCCGCTGGTGTAGCCGTCCATCACCATCTCGTTGCCGACGAAGATGCGGCCCGGCCGTCCGGCCGCGGTGATCTCGACACCGGCCTCGTCGAACAGCCGCACGTCGGTGCCGTGCGGCGGGGTGCCCGCCGTCCCGGGCGCGGCGCGCAGCTGGTCGGGAGCGGCGATCGTCGCCCACGCGACCTCGGTCGTTCCGTAGAGGTTGTAGAGCACGTCGCCGAAGCAGTCCATCACGTGCAGCGCCAGCTCCCCGGGCAGCGCCGAGCCGCTGACGGCGATCACCCGCAACGAGCTCGTGTCGTAGCGGCCGATCGCCGCCGCTCCGAGCTCGAGGATCCGCGAGAGCATCACGGGCACGACGATCAGCGCGCTCGGGCGGTGCCGTTCGACGGCGGCCAGCGTCTCCTGCGGGTCGAAGCGCCGCTGCAGGACCAGTGTCGATGACAGCGCGAGCCCCAGCGTGTAGTGGGCGTATCCCCAGGAGTGGAACAGGGGCGCCGCGATCAGCGTCGTCTCGCGAGCGCGCAACGGTATTCGCGAGAACAGCGCGGCGGCCGGGTCAAGCGACCGCGGCTGATGGCGCGAGGCTCCCTTTGGCGCGCCGGTCGTGCCCGAGGTGAGGATCACGACGCGTCCGCGGTCGCGCGGCGGCGAGAGTCGCGCGGTCGAGTTCGACGCGATCAGGCCGTCGAGCGTGTGCCCGGTCCGCCCGTCGCCGTCCTGCCAGGCGACGACGCTCGTGCGGCCGGCCACGGCCGCGGCGCACAGCGCCGCGAACTCCTCGTCGTAGATCAGCACCTTCGGCTGCTCGGCGTCGCAGACCTCGGCGATCTGGCGTCCGGCGAAGGACGTGTTCAGAAGCAGCAGGCTCGCGCCGAGCTTCGAGGCGGCGACCGAGGCCTGGATGAAGCCGCGGTGGTCGCGGCAGAAGATCGCGACCGCGTCCCCCTCGCCCACCCCCAGCTCGCGAAGGCCGCGCGCGATCGCGTTCGTCTGCGCGGCCAGCTCGGCGAAGGTGATCGTGCCGCGCTCGTCGTGAATCGCCGGGCGAGCCGGCGTGCGCAGCGCCGAGATCGTGTAGCCGGCCGCGGGCGTCGGGCCCCAGCGCAGCATCGTCGCCCCGACGCGCACGAGCTTGTCGGGACGCTCGAGGCGGATGACGCCGGCGCGCGCGAGGATCGCGGCCGTCCGAAGCGAGGTTTCGAGCTTCACGGCGGTATCCAAGCGGCAAAGAGCCGGTCGAGCGCCGGCGCGCGCCTAGACCGCCGCTTCGTCGCGCCCCGCGAGGCGGTCGCGGCCGCGCTGGACCGCTGCGATGAACTTCGAGAGGTTGATCTCCAGCGTGTTGAGGATCTCGTCGGCGTAGTCCTCGGCTCCGAGGCGGATCTCGCGTTCGCGCGCCTGGGCCTCTTCGACGATGTCCTCGGCCGCGCGCTCGGCGGCCTTCATGACCTCCTCGGTGGAGATCATGTGCTCCTGGCGCTCGCGCGCCTCGCGGACGATCCGCTCCGCCTCGCGCTTGGCCTCGGCGAGCATCTCCTGGCGCTCCTTGACGATCCAGCGCGCCTGCTTGATCTCCTCGGGGATCGTCGCGCGCATCTGGTCGAGGAGATCGTAGATCTCCTCCTTGTCAACGCGCACCTGGTCCGTCAACGGAACCTGCTTGGCGTTGTGGACCAAGTCGTCCAGCTTGTCGATGAGCACCAGAACGTCCATGGCCACAGGGTAACGCGCGCGCTCCCGTCAGGGGTTTCGCGTTCGGCCGAGCTCTTCCTGCAACCGCCGGGCCACCTGGGGATGGACGAGCCCGTCGATCTGGCCGCCGAAGGTCGCCAGCTCCTTGACGCCGCTCGAGGACACGAAGCTGTACTCGGGGCTGGCCATGATGTAGACGGACTCGATCTCCGGCGCCTGGCGGCGGTTGAGCTGGTTCATCTCGAGCTCGTACTCGAAGTCGGAGATCGCCCGCAGTCCCTTGACGATCGCGAGGGCGCCGACCTTGCGCGCGAACTCGACGACGAGCGTGTCGAAGGCCTCGGCGCGCACGGTCTCGAGGTGCGCCGTCGCGGCGTCGATGAACTCGAGGCGCTCCTCGAGCGGGAACAGCGTCGCCGACTTGCGAACCGAATGCGCGACGACGGCGACGACGACCTCGTCGAACAGCGCCGCCGCGCGCGTGATCACATCGACGTGTCCGTTCGTGATCGGGTCGTAGGAACCGGGGCAGATGCCGATCCTCACGGATCGCTCCTTTCGTGGATGCGGATCATCGTGTCGCCGTAGCCGCGCTCGCGAAGCAGCGGCAGCGCCAGCTCGAGCGGCGCCCGGCGGTCCGACTCGCTGACGACGCGCGCGCCGGGCGCGAGGGCACCGGGCAGCTTCTGCGAGAGAGCCGGCGAGAGCTCCGCGGCCATCGCGTAGGGAGGGTCAAGGAAGACAAGATCGTAGATGGCCGCGCCGCGCAGTGCCGCCAGCGCGTCGCGTGCGACGACCTCGCACCGCTCGCCCAGCCCGAGCGTGTCGATGTTTGCGCGCAGCGCCGCCAGCGCACGGGGCGCGCGCTCGACGAACGTCGCCCGCGCCGCTCCGCGTGAGAGCGCCTCGATGCCGAGCGCGCCCGAGCCGGCGAAGAGGTCCAGCACGAGCGCCCCCTCGACGTCGCCGAGCATCGAGAACAGCGCCTCGCGAACGCGTCCGGCGGTCGGCCGCGTCGCCTCGCCGCGCGGCGTCTGAAGCCGTCGCCCTCCGAGCTCGCCGGCGATCACACGCATCAGGCTGCGATCGGGTGGGCCTCGATCTCCCCGTAGAGGTCGCCGAGACGGTCGGCGAGGAGCACGTGCTCCGGTCGCTCGAGCGCCGGATCGGCGGCGATCACCGCCTCCGCGGACTCGCGCGCGCGTGCGAGCAGGAGCTCGTCGTCGGGCAGCCGCGCGTGGCGCAGGTGACCGACTCCGGACTGCTTGGTCCCGATCAGCTCCCCCTCCTTTCGCAGGCGCAGATCGATCTCGGCAAGCTCGAAGCCGTCGTCGTGGAGCGCGAGGGCGTTCAGCCGCGGAGAGCTCTTTGGCCCGCACAGGAGGCACAGCGACTCGTGCTCGCCGCGACCGACACGCCCGCGCAGCTGGTGCAGCTGCGAGATGCCGAAGCGATCGGCGTTCTCGATCAGCATCACGGTCGCGTTCGGCACGTCGATGCCGACCTCGATGACGGTCGTCGAGACCAGGACGTCGGCCTCCCCCGCTGCGAAGGAGGCCATCGCCGCCTGCTTCTCACGGTGTCCGAGCTGACCGTGGAGGAGGACCAGACGGTAGTCGCGCAGCTCCCCGTCGCGCAGGCGCTCGAACTCCTCGGTCGCCGCGCGCGCGGCGGCGGCGGTGCCCGCCCCCTCGTCGCTCTCGGAGGCGTCGACGAGCGGGCAGACGACGAACGCCTGGCGCCCGGCGCGGATCTCCTCGGCGATCCGCTCGTAAGCGCGGGCCCGCTCGCGCTCACCGGCGACGACGTGCGTCTGCGCCGGTCGGCGACCGTGCGGACGCTCGTGGAGCCGCGTCTGGTCGAGGTCGCCGTATTCGCACAGCGCGAGCGTGCGCGGAATCGGCGTGGCGGTCATGTGCAGGACGTGCGGCGCGAGCCCGGCCGGCGCCTTGGCGACGAGCGCGCTGCGCTGGCGCACGCCGAAGCGGTGCTGCTCGTCGACGACCGCAACGGCCAGCGAGTCGAAGCGGACAGGATCCTCGATCAGTGCGTGCGTGCCGACGATCAGCGAGCACTCGCCGCCGGCCAGGCGGCCGAGCAGCTTGGCGCGCCGCGCCGCCGGCGTTGAGCCGGTCAGCAGCTCGAGCGTCACCGGCTCGGCGCCGAGCAGGCGCTGGATCGTCGCGAAGTGCTGCTCGGCGAGCGTCTCCGTCGGCGCCATCAGCGCCGCCTGGCGGCCGTGCTCGACGGCCCGCAGCATCGCGTAGAGGGCGACGACCGTCTTGCCGCTGCCGACCTCCCCCATCAGCAGCCGCTGCGCCGGTCGAGACCCGGCGAGCTCCTCGCGCAGCACGTCGATCGCCAGGCTCTGATCCCCGGTCGGCGTGAACGGCAGCCCGCCGGCGAGCCAGCGCTCGGTGAGCTCGCCGGGGCCGTCGAGCGGGGCGGCGGCCGCACCGGCGTCAGCCGCCGCGCGGCGCGCGAGCAGCGCGAGCTGGGTGAACAGGAGCTCCTCGAAGGCGAGTCGCTCGCGGCCGCGTTCGACCGCCGCCGACGTCGCGCCGAAATGCATCGCCTCGAGCGCCGCGCCGCGCTCGGCCAGCGCCAGGCGTCCGCGCAGCCGCCCCGGCAGCGGATCGACGATCTCGCGCAGGCAGCCGCGCTCGGCGTTCACGAGCGCCAGGATCTGGGTGCTCGAGAGACCTTCGGTGGCGGCGTAGTGCGAGACCTCCTCGCCGCTCGACGCCGCCTCTTCGGTGGTGGCGTGGGTTGACACGCGGAAGCGATTCCGGCCCTCGAGCTTCCCATGCAGGACGAGCCTCGTTCCCGGGCGGTAGCGGCTGACGAGCCAGGGCTGGTTGAAGAAGGTGGCCTTCATCGGACCCGTCTCATCGGCGACGGTGGCCTCCACGAGCGGTCGCATGCCCCGCCGTCGCACGCTGCGCGAGGCGATCGAGCGGACCTCGACAACGACTGTCGCGGTCTCGCCCGGCGCGAGCGCAGCGACGGTTCGCGCCTCGCGGCGCGCCCGCGGCACGTGCTCGAGCAGCGCGCCGACGTCGTGCAGGCCGAGCGCCCGGGCCCCCTCGAGCGCCTTCGGCGCGAGCGCCAGCGGCCGGCTCAGTCGCGACGGCCGTGGCGTGCGAACGCTCGCGCCGAGCAGCTCGGCGGCCGTGGGCTCGCCCGATCCGGCGAAGCCCGTCGGGTGCTCGTTCATTCCCCGATGATGAAGCGCGCCGCGGTCACTACTCGGCGGACAGCAGCCACCAGTAGCTCGGCTGCCCTCCCTGGCGGTGCTCGAGCTCGACCGCGTCGGGCGCGAGTTGCTCGATTCGCTCGGCGCTGAGCGGCGCGCCGGCGCCGGCGATGCAGGTGATCAGCTCGCTGCCGTCGCCGAGCCGCGCGAGCACCTGGGCGAGCGTCGCCTCCGGGTCACCCCAGGCGACGAGCGACTCGCCGACGAAGCCGATCGCCTCGCCGACGCTGAAGCGCCCTTCGACATCGTCGCGCGCGGCCGGCGCCACCGATCCGCTTCGAACCCGCTCGAGCGCGGTGGCGATCGCCGCGGCGTTCTCGTCGGCACCCAGCGACGGCGACAGCGCGACCAGCGCCGCCAGGGCCGTCTGCTGCGTTCGCGACGGCACGACGACGACGTGCTTCTCAGACAGCGCGGCGGCGCGCTCGGCGGCCATGATCACGTTCGCGCTGTTGGGAAGCACGACGATCTCCTCGGCCGGCACGGAATGGATCCCGGCCAGCAGCTCGTAGGTCGACGGGTTGAGCGTCGGGCCGCCGTTCAGCACGAACGCGCCGAGGCTCTGGAAGAGCTCGCCGATCCCGGCACTCGCGACGACGGCGAGCACGCCGCAGTGGGCGGGCTCCGCCAGCCGGCGCGTGCGCGCCGCGATCTCGGCTCGCATGTCGGCGATGTCGAGGTGGGAGACCGATCCGGCGGCGGCGAGCACCGCGACCGCCTCCTCGGGGTGGTCGGTGTGCACGTGGATCTTCAGCGTGCGCGAGTCGCCGACGACCAGCACCGAGTCGCCGAGCGCGTCGAGCGCCTCCGTGAAGCGGCTCGGCTCGAGCCCCTGGCCGGTGACGGCGAAGTTGGTGCAGTAGCGGTATGTCGAGGAGAGGTGCTGCGGATGGGTCACGCGCGCGGGCACGTGGTGCTCGAGCGCCGGCGGATCGTCGCCGCGCAACGCGGCGACGATGCCCGCGAAGATGACCACCAGCGCGTAGCCGCCGGCGTCGACGACGCCGGCGTCGCGGAGCACGGCGAGCAGGTCGGTCGTGCGCATCACCGACGCCTCGCCGGCCGCGACGGCGCGCTCGAGCAGGCTCGCGATCTCATCGTCCTGGATCTCGGGCGTGAGCTCGCCGGGCGGACGGCCGTGCGGGCGGTGCGCGAGCTCGACGGCGACGCGGCTCGCCATCTCGCGAACGACGGTCAGGATCGTTCCCTCGGCCGGCTCGCGCACGGAGGCGTAGGCGCGGTCGGCGGCGCGCGCGAGCGCCGCGCCGATCAGCGTCGGGTCGATCAGCTCGCCGGGGCGGCTGAAGAGCTCCTCGGCGGCGCCGCGGATCAGCTGCGAGAGGATCACGCCGCTGTTGCCGCGCGCGCCGAGCAGCGCGGCGCGCGCGACGGACTCGACGATCTCGTCGCGTCCGATCTCATCGATCGTGCGGCGTCCCTCCTCGGCGGCGAGGCGGTCGAGCTCGCTGAGCACGGCGCGCAGCGTCAGCACCATGTTGTCGCCGGTGTCGCCGTCTGCGACCGGGAAGACGTTGAGGTCGTTGATCTCCTGCCGGCGGGACTCCAGATGCGCGAGCGCCCCGGCGACGAGGGCTCTGAAGCGGATCAGGTTGGGGTCCGGCACGCCAGCGCGCCGGCGCTTACAGCGCCTTGGTCACCTTGCCGGCCTTGAGGCAGCGCGTGCAGACGTAGACGCGCTGGGGCGCTCCGTTCTCGACGATCCGAACCTTCTGGAGGTTCGGGTTGAAGCGCCGCCGCGTGGCGACCATCGAGTGGCTGCGGTTGTTCCCGAACGACGGGCCCTTCCCGCATGAGTGGCAGACCTTGGCCATGGCTGGGCGAAGTCTAGCTGAGGCCAAGCAGCTGCGAGCGCAGGCGCGCGAGCGCCAGCACGGCGTGCGCGGCATGCGCGCCGCTGTCGCGCTTGTCGCCGCCCGATCGGGCGAGCGCCTGCTCGTAGTTGTCGACCGTCAGCACGCCGAAGGTCACCGGGACGCCGCTCTCGATCGCGAGCTTCTCGATGCCGTAGGCGGTGGCCGCGCAGACGTGCTCGTAGTGGTCGGTCTCGCCGCGGATCACCGCGCCGAGGCAGACGACGCCGGCGAAGCGCCGGGTCTCGAGCACGTAGGAGGCGGCCGGGGCGAGCTCGAAGGCCCCTTCGACGGCGAACACCTCGACGTCCTCGCCGGCCTCCACGAGCACGCCGCGGGCGCCGGCCTCAAGGCGCGCCGCCAGCTCGTCGTAGAAGCGGGCGACGACCAGCGCGAACGCCGCCATCAGCCGTCGCTGGGGCGCTTCGACTCCTGCGTGCGCTCGCGCAGCAGCATCTCGCCGTCCAGGTCGAGACCCTGGTGGTGGAGCGTGTGCCCGAGCTTTTCGCGCTTGGCACGCAGATAGGCGACGTTCTCGGGGTTCGGCGCCTCCTCGATCGGGATCTGGTCGATCACCGACAACCCGTAGCCCTCGAGCGCGTGGATCTTCTTGGGGTTGTTGGTGAGGATGCGGATCGAGGTCAGCCCGAGGTCGGCGAGGATCTGGGCGCCGATGCCGAAGTCGCGCAGGTCGGCCGGCAATCCGAGCTGCTCGTTGGCCTCGACGGTGTCGTAGCCCTCCTCCTGGAGCTTGTACGCGCGCAGCTTGTTGAGCAGCCCGATCCCGCGGCCCTCCTGCGCGAGGTAGAGGAGCACCCCCTCACCCTCCAGCTCGATCATCTGCAGGGCCGCCGTCAGCTGTCCGCCGCAGTCGCAGCGCTCGGAGTGGAAGACGTCGCCGGTCAAACATTCGCTGTGGACGCGGACGAGCACGCCCGGCCTGCCCGCGACGTCGCCCTTGACGAGCGCGAGGTGGTGCTTGTCGTCGATGAGGGACCGGTAGCCGACCGCCTCGAAGGTCCCGAACGCGGTCGGCAGGCGCGTCGAGACGACGCGCTCGACGAGCTGTCCGGAGCGGCGCCGGAAGGCGATCAGATCCTTGATCGTGATCATCTTCAGGCCGTGCCGCGCGCAGTACTCGACGAGGTCGTCCACGCGCGCCATCGTCCCGTCGTCGTTCATGATCTCGCAGATCACCCCGGCCGGGATCAGACCCGCGAGGCGGGCCAGGTCGACGCTCGCCTCGGTGTGACCGGTGCGCTCGAGCACGCCGCCCGACTTGGCCTTGAGCGGGTTGACGTGGCCTGGCTGGACGAGCTCGCGCGGCCCGGTGCGCGGGTCGATCGCGACCTGGATCGTGTGCGCGCGATCGTGCGCCGACACGCCCGTCGTCACACCCTCGCGAGCTTCGATCGTGACCGTGAACGCTGTCTGCATCTGCGACTCGTTCTTGCCGGTCATCAGGTCCAGGCCGAGCTCGGCGCAGCGCTCGGACGTCAGCGCGAGGCAGATGAAGCCGCGCGCCTCCTTGGTCATGAAGTTGATCGCCTCGGGCGTGACGAACTGCGCGGCCATCACGAGGTCGCCCTCGTTCTCGCGATCCTCGTCGTCGCAGACGACGACCATCCGCCCGGCGCGGATGTCCTCGATCGCCTCCTCGACCGTGGCGAACTGCCGCTCGCTCATCTGAGCACCAGCCGCTCGACGTGCTTGGCGAGGATGTCGACCTCGACGTTGAGCCGGCGGCCGACGGCCGCCTCGCCGAGCGTGGTCGCCTCCCGCGTCGCGGGGATCAGCGCGACCGTCAGCGTGTCGCCGTCGAGGCCGGCCACGGTCAGGCTGACGCCGTCGAGCGCGATCGAGCCCTTCTCGACCACGTAACGCGACAGCCCCTCGCCGATCTCGACCTCGATCTCCCCGGAGGCGTGGCGCGCGCGCACCTCGCCGACGCCGTCGACGTGGCCGAGCACGATGTGCCCGCCAAGGCGGTCGCTGGCACGCAGCGGCAACTCGAGGTTGACCTTCGAACCGACCGCGAGGTCGCCGAGCGTCGTGCGGCGCAGCGTCTCGGAGACGACGTCGGCGCGGAAGCGGTCGCCGTCGATCTCGCGCGCCGTCAGGCAGGCGCCGCTGACGGCGACCGAGTCGCCTGGCGACAGCTCACCGGCGAGCGCCGAGGCGACCTCGATGACGGCGGCCCCGTCCTCGCCGTGATCGAGGGCCACGACATCGCCGACGGCTTCGACCAGGCCCGTGAACATCACCACTCCCGCAGCCGCGCGGAGATCAGCAGGTCTTCGCCGACGCGCTCGCAGTCGAGCGTCAGCGCGCTGATCGCCTCGGCGATCCGCTCGACCCCCTCCCCCTCGAGCGGGTCGCGGGCGCTGCGGCCGCCGAGCAGCATCGGCGCCAGGAACAGCCGCACCTCGTCGATCTCGCCGGCGTCCAGGAACGCACCGGCCAGGTGCGGCCCCCCTTCGAGCAGGATCGCGGCGATCCCCTGCGCGCCGAGCTGGTCGAGCCCCGAGCGCACGCGCGCCGGCTCGTTCTCGCCGGTGGCGACGATCACCTCGGCGCCGGCCGCCTCGAGCGCGTCGGTCTCGGTGCGCGAAGCCGCTCGCGAGACGACGACCGTCAGCGCCACATCCGCGGCGCCCTCGAGCAGCTGCGAGGACAGCGGCAGGCGGCCGAGCGAGTCGAAGACGACGCGGCGCGGCTGGCGGTGCACGTTCTCGACGCGCGCCGTCAGCTGAGGGTCGTCGGTGAGCGCCGTGCCGATCCCGATCGCGACCGCGTCGACCGACGCCCGCCAGTGATGGGCGAGCTCGCGGCTCTCGACGCCCGAGATCCACTTCGAGTCGCCGTCGCGCGTCGCGACCTTCCCGTCGAGCGTCATCGCCGACTTGAACAGCACCCACGGCCGGCCGGTTCGGGCGTGCTTGCGGAAGGCCTGGTTGAGCAGCCGCGCGCTGCGCGCGACCTCGCCATCGGCGACGACCACCTCGACGCCCTCGTCGCGCAGGATCCCGAGGCCGCGCCCCGAGGCCTTCTCGGTCGGGTCGTCGCTCGCGACGACGACGCGGCGGATCCCGGCCGCGAGGATCGCGTCGGTGCAGGCCGGCGTGCGTCCCTGGTGGCAGCACGGCTCGAGCGACACGTACAGCGTGGCGCCGGCGAGGTCGGCGCCCGCGCAGGCTTCGATCGCGTTGACCTCCGCGTGGGGGCCGCCGATCTCGCGGTGCCAGCCCTCCCCGACCACGGCGTGATCGATCGCGATCACCGCGCCGACGACCGGATTCGGGTTGGTGCGCCCGGCTCCGTTGCGCGCGAGCTCGATTGCGCGCTCGAGGAGCTCGAGATCGGTCTGCGTGCAGGTCTGCATTCCACTCCGAAGCATACGGCGGCGCCTCAGCGCTTCGGGCGATGTGCAGGCTTAAGCGCGCGGCGGTGCGCCGTCACGCCGCCGCAGGCGCCGCCGCGCAGCCGGTAGACGGTGACGAGCGGGCCCGGCCGGACGTAGGCGGCCGGGTAGTAGTCGAAGGACCAGTCGAAGTTGAACGACGGGCTGGTGCGCCCGGCGCGCAGCGGCGAGGCCTCGAAGACCGGCCGCCCGGCGGCTGCGAGCGCCCGGTAGTAGGCGATCGCCCGGGGCACCGTGCGCGGATCGGCCTGGGCGCGTCCCTCCTCGGTGGAGCCCGTGACGACCCAGCAGTAGCCGTCGCGCAGGTAGAGCTGCACGAGCGCCGGCGAGAGCGTGCGCTCGTAGTTCTCGAGCGCGACCGGCTTGCCGGCGAGGACGTAGAGCACGCCGCGCTTGCCGACATGCGTCAGCAGGTCGGTGAACGCGTTCCAGCCGGCCGTCCAGTTGTCGGGCGCGCTCGCGGCCTTCGGGACGATCGGCTCGATCACGATCTGCGATCCCCGCGGGACGTGCGCGAGCAGCCAGGCTCGCGTCAGGTTGCGCGTGTCGGGGCGCGAATTGACGAGCCCCGAATGGACGCTGTAGAAGCCGCCCTGCACGCACAGCGCGGCGGCGCCGGCGACGACGAGCGCCGCCTCGATCCGGCCGCGGCCGCGCGCGGCAAGCGCGGCCAGGCTCGTGCACGCGCCGGCGGCGAGCAGGCAGACGATCGGGATCACCGGCATCAGCCAGCGACCGAAGTAGCGGCCCTCGAGGCCCATGAAGATGAGGTAGGCGAAGAGCGCCGGGACCAGCGCCGCGAACGTCCACCACCAGCGGCGCACGAGCAGCGCGAGCGCCCCGAGCGCCGCCGCGACGGCTGGGATCCAGCCGACGCCCCAGCTGAGCGTCCACAGGTAGTAGAGGATGCCGCTGCCGTGGGTCAGGCCGAGCTTGCCGTTGACCTCGCCGCTCTCGCTCGACTGGTGCGCGAGCTGGCTGATGAAGCTGTGGAAGTCGGCGATCGCGTAGGGGTTGGCGGCGAGGAAGGCCGCCAGCGCGATCACGCCGGCGACCGCCAGCCGGAGGGCGACGGCGCAGCGGCGCTCGCCGTCGCCGATCCGAGACAGCGCGGCGACGATCAGCGGCAGCGCGACGATCCCGCCCGTGTACTTGGTCGCCGCCGCGAGGCCGAGCCCGATGCCGGCGATCGCGTAGTCGCGGCGGCGCCCGTCGCGCATGATCCCGGCGCTGCCCCACAGCGACAGGCAGATCGGCGCGAGCACCGCCGAGTCGTTGACCGCGAGCTTGCCGTAGACGACGGCCAGGAACGAGACGGCCAGCACGGCGCTTGCCAGCAGTCCCGTGCGGCGGTCGAACAGCCGCGCGCCGGCCAGGTACAGGAGCCAGACGGCGATCGTCCCGAGCACCGCCGAGGTCACGCGCGCGATCAGCCAGATCGAGGTCGAGTCGGCGGAGTGGTAGATGCGCGCGGCAGCCGACCCGTGAGCGATCTCGAAAAGCCCGGCGAGGAGGTAGGTGTAGGCCGGCGGATTACTGAAATAGCCGGGGTTCAGATTGCCGCCGAGCATCGCGATCGCGCGCGGCACGAAGTTCTGGGCCTCGTCGACGTTGTAGGCCCACGGGAGGCCGCTCGTGTCGCCCCACAGGCGCAGCGCCAGCGCCGCCGCCAGAACCACCGCCACGGCGGCGGCATAGCGGGCGTCGACGCGGCGCAGCGCCGTCAACAGCGCGCGTAGGCGGCGTAGTACTGCGTGTTGGCGACCCAGTGGAAGCCGAGCTGGGTGAGCGTCGTCGGGTCCTGATCGAGCGGGCTGTCGTGGGGGCTCGTCAGGCCGTAGCGGTTGACCGCCAGCGCGAGCGGATAGAGCGCGACGCCGTGCTGCTCGGCGTCGTTGAGCGCCGGGTTGCCCTTGTCGTACTCGAAGCGAGCGTCGCCGCGGTCGATCACGCCGCCCGTGCCGCGGTTGAGGATCAGGCGCACCTCCGGGATCAGCTTGTGATCGGGCACCGACACCGGCCCGCAGGCGAGCGCCGCCTTCACGCGCGGATTGCGCAGGATCTCGACCAGCGAGGTGTGGCCGCTGTCGCGGAAGCCGAGCTCGGTCTGGATCTTGCCGATGCTGAGCGTCGAGGCGGCGAGGTAGACGCCGATCCCGACCAGCACGAGCGAGCCGAGCGCCCATAGCCGCCGCAGCATCCCGTGTTCGAGCATCGTCCAGCCCGACAGGGCGAAGGCGCAGAAGACGAGGATCATCACCGCCGGCATCAGCAGGTAGCGGTCGATCACCGACAGCCCGGCGCCGGCCAGCACCACGAACGTCCCGATGCCGCTCATCAGCACCACGAACGGGGCCAGCATCCGGCGCGGCACGAACCACGCGCTCAGCACGATCCCCGCGATCGCGCCGGCCACGACCGGCGACTTGGCGAGCACGATCAGGTAGTGCATGAGCGTGCCGGGGAGCTGGCCGAGCGGCACCGTACGGCCGAGCGCGACGGCGGTGTTCTTGGTGCTCGTCAGCGAGTGCAACGGCTTGCCGGTGACAATCCAGTCGAGCCCGACCCAGATGATCGGCCCCGCCGCGCAGATCGCGGCCCAGCCGATCCGCCTGCGCCAGTCGGCCTTCGAAAAGCACCACAGCCAGTAGACGCCCGCGAGCAGCCACGCGTCCGGCCTGATCAGCTCGGCGCCGAGCAGCACGACGAACACCGGCGTCCCGCGTCTCGGCCGCTCGATCTCAAGCGCCGCCGCCCAGACGATCGCCGCGCAGTAGGTGATGTCGACGTAGCCGCGCGCGGCGAGGAACATGAAGTTGAAGCGCGTCATCAGCAGCGCGACGGCGGTCGCCGCGACGATCGGGCTGAACGCCGTGCGCGTCAGGCGGTAGACGCCCCAGACCAGCAGCAGGAACGAGACGACCGCGCAGAGGATCGCCAGCCGAAGCTCCGCGTCGCCGAAGATCGACATGACGGTCCCCCAGCCGACGGCCAGCGGGTGCTCGGTCGGAGCCTCATAGACCGTGAACGACGGGAGCTGGCCGGCCGCGATCTCGCGACCCCACAGCAGGTAGTACTCGGTGTCGTAGATCGGGTAGGTGGGGATCGTCAGCCACGCGAGCACCGCGGCGATCGAGAGCGCGCCATAGGACAGCCGCGCCCACGTCGCGGCCGGAACGGCGAGCGCACGCGCACGCAGGCTCCCGCCGGCGCCGCGTCCCGGCGAGATGGCGTCGAGGAGCTGGCTCACGGGCGGCGCCTTCGCCCTCCTGGCGCTGCGCGGCGCCGGTTGGTGGGCATGACTTCGGGCATCAGGAGGTGATCCACGCAGAGCGGCAGGCGGCGGCGTCCTGCTTCTCTGGGATACTGGGCGGCCAGTTTACGGCACCGTCGTGGACGGAAAACGCTTGTGGCCCTTCTCGGGAAGTTTTGCCCCAAACACTGCTCGTGGTGAGGTCCTGGCGTCGGCTGGCCCGGACGGCGGAAGCGGGCAGGCCCCGCGGCCTTGCCGCGGCTGAGGACGCCGGACGGCGTCGGCGGCGTCCATTTCGGGTGCCACGCTTCGAGCGGCCCCACTAGCCGGACACGATGAAGCTGATCATCCAGATTCCCTGCAAGGACGAGGCGGAGCAGCTTCCGGCGACGCTCGCCGACCTCCCCCGCGAGCTCCCCGGATTCGATTCGATCGAGGTTCTCGTGATCGACGACGGGTCGCGCGACGACACGATCGCGGTCGCGCGCGACCACGGCGTCAGCCACATCGTGCGCCTGACCAACAACAAGGGCCTGGCGAGCGCGTTCCAGGCCGGCATGGACGCCGCGCTGAAGCTCGGCGCCGACGTGATCGTCAACACCGACGCCGACAACCAGTACCGCGGTGAGGACATCGCGAAGCTCGTGGCGCCGATCGTCGCCGGTCATGCGGACATGGTGATCGGCGACCGCGACGTGGTCTCGATCGAGCACTTCTCGCCGCTCAAGAAGCGCCTCCAGCGGCTCGGCTCGGGCGTCGTCCGGCTGGCGTCCTCGACCAACGTGCCAGACACGACGTCGGGGTTCCGCGCCTACAACCGCGAGGCCGCGCTGCAGATCATGATCGTCTCGCGCTTCACCTACACGCTCGAGTCGATCATCCAGTCGGGCAAGCAGCTGGTCGCGATCGACCACGTCCCGATCCGCACCAACCCGCGGACCCGCGAGTCGCGGCTGTTCCCGTCGATGTGGTCCTACGTGCGCCGCAGCGCGGTGTCGATCTTCCGCATCTACGCCCAGTACGAGCCGTTGCGCGTCTTCCTGACCGCGGCGGGAGTGCTGCTGCTGGGCGCGGCGGGCGTCTGGATCCGTTTCGTCGTCGCCTACGCGCAGGGCAAGGGCTCGGGCCACGTCCAGTCGCTGATCCTCGGCGCCGTGCTCTTCAACGCCGGCGTCGTCGTCGCCGCGCTCGGCGTGATCGGCGACCTGCTGAGCGCGCAGCGCACGATGATCCAGCGCACGCACGAGCGCGTCCGGCGGATCGAGCTCGAACTCGAGGTCGCACCCTCGCACTACGAGTCGGTCGCCGAGCCGCCGCTCGCGCAACCCGCCGCGACGGCCGACGGGCCGAGCGCAGCGGCCGGCCCGCCGGCACCGGCGCAGGACGGCCCGCCCTCCGGCGCCAACAACGGGCAGAGCGGCGAGGTCCAGGCGCCGGATGAGGCGAGCCCGTGACGGCCGTCACGCGATCGGCCGACGGCGTCGTCACGGGCAACACCTACGACAAGTACAACTCGCGCAACCCGGTCGCGCGGGTGCTGATGCGCGGCTTCGAGCGAAACCTCGACGACCTCTTCGTGTCCACCGAGCCTGAGTCGCTGCTCGACGTCGGCTGCGGCGAGGGGGTGCTGACGCAGCGCTGGGCCGGCCAGCTCGCGCCGCGCCGGGTCGTCGGCATCGACCTCGACGACCCGCTGATCGCCGCGGAGTGGGCGAGCCGCCAGGCCCCGAACCTGACCTACATCGCGCAGCGCGCCGAGCAGCTGCCGTTCGCCGACAACGAGTTCGACCTCGTGACCGCGATCGAGGTGCTCGAGCACGTTCCCGATCCCGCCCACACGGTCGCCGAGATGGCCCGCTGCGCCGCTCGCCACGTGCTGATCTCGGTGC
>DATBPB010000014.1:0-26018 GCA_036561565.1 Solirubrobacteraceae bacterium
GACACGTCTTGCGTGAGACGTCAGCGCGTCGGTGAACAGCGAGACGTCCGAGCAAGAGATCTCGTAACGCGATGCCGGATGGTTGAGGCGGAACCCGCCTAAGGTCACCCTGGCTGCATGCGCAGCTCGGGCGACGTCCTCGACTCTCTGTGCCACGGCGTTGGCGTCGAACCGCGCCGCGACCGTTAGGTCCGAGGTGCCGATGAACGCGACGTCGACTCCGGCGAGGAGAATCTCCTCGAGCGGATCGTCGGTGTCGAGGTCCTCGATCTGCGCGACCAGCATCGCCCGGGGAGCCTCGTCGACGTAGTCACGCAGGGCGGTCGCGCCGAACCTTGCGGCGGCGTGCGCGGTGCTCGCGGAGCGGTGACCTGCCGGCGGAAATGCCATCGCTGCGCGCGCGGAAAGGATGTCGTTCTTGCGCCGCACGTTGGAGAGCTGGACGCCCGTCGCGCCGGCCTCGAGCGCGCGGTTGATCAACGCTGGATCGGGCGCTGTCAGGCGGACGAGCGCCGGGAAGCCCAGGAGGCGGGCGCAGCGCAGCAGGTCGAAGGCCTCGGCCTCGCCGAGGGAAGAATGTTCGATGTCGACCACGCAAAAATCAAAGTGCGATGACGCGGCCTCGAGGAGCTCCGGTCCGGCGAGTTTGACGAAGAGTCCTTCGACGCCGCCGGGGAGTTGGTCGGCGAAACCGGGCTGGCCGTCTATCACGTCGGCCTCCTCTCGTTCGCCGTGTGCGTCGGTGTGGGTGGGGTCACGGCGTCACCTGAATGCTCTCGCGGGCACCTAGGTGGGCACTGACTATGGATGCGGCCGTGGCGACGTGACGCCCGAGCGTGGCCGCCTTGCGCGGTGAGAACCGCGAGGCCGGAAGGGCCAGCACGAGGTCGCCGATCACCCGATCACTGGGACCAAAGATCGGGGCTGCGACGCCGACGGCGCCGACGATCCGCTGGCCGACGCTGACGACGTAGCCCTGCTGGCGGATCTTCTCGAACTCACGGCGCAGCGCGTCGGGCTTGGTGATGGTCGCTGGGGTGAGCCGCTTCAGCTCGGTCGTGCCGAGCACCTGCTCTATCTCCGGCTCCGGCAGGAACGGGAGGATCCCGAGCCCACCGGCCCCGGCGTAGAGATCGAGCCATTCGTAGCGCGCCATCGTGTACTGCACAGGATGGGGCGATTCGACGAGGTCGATGTACATCAGCTTCATCCGGGTCTCGTCGTAGACGCCAAGGTAGGCGGTCTCACCGGTGAGCTCGACCAGCTCCCCGAGCCGCGGAAGGGCGGCGCGGCGGATCGGCACCTGTGCCGCGACACGCGAGGCGAGGCGGAAGAACTCCATCGTCAACGTGTACTGCGCCGTCGCGGGGTCAAAGAAGACGATCTCGGCGGTCTCCAACGCTGAGAGCACGCGATAGGCGGTGCTCGGCGCCATGCCGAGCTCGCGGGCCACTTCCCGGACGCCCCACGTCGGCTGGTCCCGATCGGCAGCCCAGGCGAGAATGCGGAACGCCTTGTCGAGCGGGTTGCGCCGCTCGGCTCCCTCTGCTGGCTTCCGGGCTCGCGACCGCATGCCTGTGCGCCCCGCGAGCTGACCACCCACGCCCGGTGCGCGCCGGTCCCCCCCCGCTTCCCCTCCGCGGGGAGTCATCGGCGGTCCTCCCAGGAAGGGGCGGGGCTGTTCCGTATAACGGCACGATCGTTCCGCACGGCGACCAGGCCGCGACTCTATCCCGTTGCATCTGCTTCGTCAACTCTCGACTCCTGGCCGTGGTGGCGGCATGCGGTGGGCCTGATGGCGCCATGTTGATCGTGGCGTTGGCGGGCGGCGAGAGGCGGCGCTGAGGGAGCTGCTTGAACGCCACGCTCCGCGGCTTGCTGCGACTCCGCGCGCAAATAGCGCGGGCGGACCGAGACCGCGGCATCGGCCCCGCGGCCCGCAGGTCGTGGTCGCAGGCAGCACTCCCTCTCGTCGTGTTTTCATACGGGACGGTGACGGCTCGTGCGAGCCGTTAGGCGGGTGTCTCGCGCGCACCCGGACGCCGGCCGTTGAGCGGCGCGGCAAGCGGCGGCGCCGTGCTCCATCGGCGACGCCTAGCAGGCGCGCGAGGGACCCCTGATTGAGCGGGAACGTGAACACGGCCGCCATGCCGGCAGCCAAGCTTTCGGCGTGAACCGTGGAAACCGTGAATCGAGTGTCAAATCCGGAATCGCAATCGCAATCCCGGATTTGTAGGCCTCGATGCATGGTCCTTCGTCAAGCTCGGTCTGCAGCTGTTCAAATTGCAGTGCGGCCTCACTTGACGCGGCGACGTAGCGCGGTGCTATTCCCGGGGCGATCAGAGTGACTCCGGCGGCGGTGATCGGGAGCACTCCGACGATGCGCCTCACCAGTTCATCGAGGATGCCCTGAATCGGGAAGTCCGTGGCCATCGTTCGAGCAAAATCACTCAACACGGCGGCCAGATCGCGCTCACCTTGGGCCTCGGGAGTGGTCACGCGGCCTTCGCCTTTCGGCCCCTGTAACCACGAGGGAACGCTGCCACACTTCCTACCGCTTCAGCACGACGCTACGGCATACGGATGACCTGCCTTGATGCAGCAAGGGTCGGTTCGCTATGTGTCTGCAGTTCCGGTGAGGCAACGCAGAACGCGCCGCACTTCGACAGCTTCCCCCCGAACCATGGGACTACGAAAGCTTGTGCGCTATACCACATCGTCAAGCGCGAGAAGCACCATCCCACGAGCGCGAGAAGCACCGCTGGTTGCAGCATTGAATGCCTCCGAACGGCTCTGGACCGCCGGTTAATCGACGACCCCGCGTCTGCCCGGCCATTCAGCGACGGCGGTGTCGGACCGGCGCCGGACGAAGAGGTCTTGCGTTCGGCTTGTCACCAGGCGCGGCACCGCTACGCCTCGTCACCTCTTTCGCTCGGTCCGCGCCGCTCCTGAAACTCACTGGGCTGGCAACCCCGTCTTCGGGGTTGGAATCCCTGCCCTCGGCTGAAATTGGAGACGTCGCGCATCTGACGAGGCTGGATGCCGACAGGCGCCGCGAGGAAAGGACAACGGTCTCCGGCGAAAGTGCATACCGGCCGCGGCCAGGCCCCTCTATCGTCGCCCGCGGCCGGAAATCGCCGGCTCGATCCTCCTGTGGCTTCTCTCCTCGGTCCTGCGCTGGGCGTCCGCGACTACCGTCGCTGGTGGGTCGCCACGCTCGCCACCTACATCGCTCTGCAGATGATCGACGTCGCGATCGGCTGGCAGATCTACGCGCAGCATCACAGCACCCTCTATCTCGGCCTCGTCGGGCTGCTCGAGTTCGTGCCGATGTTCATCCTTGCGCTGCCGGCTGGGCAGCTCGCGGACCGGGTCGAGCGCCGGCTGCTGTTCGCGTTCGCGCTGATCCTCGGCGCGGCAATCGGCGCCGGTCTGTGCTTGCTGTCGAGCCTGGGTGTGCGAGCGCTCGCGCCCTACCTCGCGCTCGCTCTCGCGATCGGGATCGCGATGGCGCTGCTCACGCCGTCCTCCTGGGCGATGGTCCCGAACCTCGTGCCCGTCTCGTTGCTGCCGAGCGCGCTGACGCTCAGCACGATCGCCTCGCGCGCCGCCTCCGTGCTCGGCCCGGCGGTCGGCGGGGTGCTGTTCGCGCTCTCGCCCGTGGCCGCATATGGAACCGCGGGAGTGGTGTGCCTCGGCGGTGCGCTGTGCGTCCTCGCGATCAGCCGCGCGCCGGCGGGGGAGGCTGCCGCGCACGGGTCCTCGCAGAGTCTCGACGACGTCCTCGAGGGACTGCACTTCGTGTTCGGCTCGCCGATCCTGCTCGGCGCGATGCTGCTCGATCTGCTCGGCGTGCTGTTCGGCGGGGCGCTCGCGCTGCTCCCGGTCTACGCCAGCTCGATCCTTCACGTCGGCCCGGCAGGACTCGGCCTGCTGCGGGCGTCGCCCGCCGTGGGGGCGCTGCTCGCCGCCGCCGTGATCACCCGCCGCCCGCTGAGCGCGCGGCTCGGCAGGACGCTGCTGATCGTCGTCGCCGTATTCGGCGCGAGCGTCCTCGTGTTCGGACTGTCGCGCGCGTTCGCGCTGTCGCTGGTCGCGCTCGCGGTCTCGGGCTTCGCGGATCTCTTCAGCATGAACATCCGCGCGATGCTCTCCGCCTACGCGACGCCGGATCGCCTGCGTGGCCGCGTCAGCGCGGTCGAGATGGTCTTCATCAGCGCCTCCAACGAGCTGGGGGCGTTCGAGTCGGGCGTGGCCGCGACGCTGATCGGCACGGTGCCCGCGGTGCTCGCCGGCGGTGCGCTGACGATCCTGCTGGCGCTCGCCTGGCCGTGGACGTTCCCGAAGCTTGCGCGTGTCGATCGGCCGACCGACATCCCCGGAAACTGGGTGGTGGACGCGGCGGAGACCGCCTAGCCGTAGCGCTCAGGCCGCGGCGCGAAGCGTCGGCGCCGCGTTCAAGAGCTCGATTGCGCGCTCGCTGCGCGGGTTGCTGAAGACCTCATCGACCGGACCCTCCTCGCAGATCACCCCGCGGTCGAGGATCAAGACGTGATCGGCGATCGCGGCGACGACGCCGAGGTTGTGCGTGATGAAGAGCATCGACAGCGAGAGCCGCGAGCGAAGGTCGGCGAGAAGCTCGATCACGGCCGCCTGCACCGACACGTCGAGGGCAGATGTGATCTCGTCGCAGACGAGCAGGTCGGGTTCGGACGCGAGCGCCCGCGCGATCGCGACGCGCTGGCGCTCGCCGCCCGAGAGCTCGCTCGGGTAGGCGTCGGCGATCCGGGCCGGCAGGCGCACCTGCTCGAGCAGGCGGGCGACCTCGCTGCGCGCGTCCGAGCGGCTCAGGCCGCGCAGAAGCCGCGCCGGCCGCGCGACCTCGTTGACGATCCGCCGGCGCGGGTTGAGCGATTCGTAGGGGTCCTGGAAGACGATCTGGCAGCGCCGGCGCAGCTCGCGCGGGCGATCCTGCGCCCGCGCCGCGAGCTCCACGCCGCCGAGCGTCAGACGCCCGCCGCTCGGCCGGTGAAGCCCTGCGATCACGCGAGCGATCGTTGTCTTGCCCGATCCGGACTCGCCGACAAGTGCGACGCAGGCCCCCGCGGGCACGCGCAGCGACACGTCGTCGGCGGCGACGACGGTGTTTCGACCGTCGCGGTGGACTGCCCTTAGGTGCTCGACGACGAGCAGGTCCTCCCGCGCCGTCCCGCGATCGCGCTCGCGCAGGTCGCCCAGCGCGACAGCCGGCGTTCGGTGAGCCTCAAAGCAGCGGACGTCGCGCCCGTCGAGCGGCTCGAGCGGCGGCAGCTCCTGCGTGCAGCGCTCCACGAGCTGATCGCAGCGCGGCGCGAACGGACAGGCGCGCGGGCGATCGTCGACGCCGACCGCGACGCCGGGGATCCCGTGCATCTTGCGCGGCTGAGTGTGGTCCGGCACGGCGCCGATCAGCCCGCGGGTGTAAGGGTGTCGCGGCTGCGCGAGGACGCGCGCGGTCGGGCCGTGCTCGACGATCAGCCCGCCGTAGAGAACGGCCACCTGGTCAGCGACCTGCGACACGACGGCGATGTCGTGCGAGACGTAGATCATCGCGATCGCCCGCTCACGGTGAAGGCGCTTGACCTCTTCGAGGATCCGCGCCTGCGTGACCACATCGAGACCGGTCGTGGGCTCATCGAGGACGACGAGCGGCGGCTCGCAGACGAGCGCCGCCGCGATCAGCACGCGCTGCTTCTGGCCGCCGGAGAGCTGGTGGGGGAAGCGGCGAGCGAACGCTCGGCTCCCCGGCAGGTCGACGCGCTCGAGCGCCGCGTATACGTGCGCCGCGTCGGCCTCCTCGGCGCGGTGCTCGAGCAGGACGTCGTTGATCGCGCGACCGATCCGAAGCGACGGGTTGAGGTTGGTGTTGGGGTCCTGCGGCACGTGCGAGACGAGGCGGCCGCGGATCGCCCGCGCCGCACGCTCGTCCTGGAGGGCGATGCGCTTGCCGCCGATCTCGACCTCGCCGGCGGCGATCCGCATGCCGCTTCGCGCGTAGCCGAGCAGCGCGAGTGCGATCGTCGACTTGCCAGATCCCGACTCGCCGACCAGTCCGAGCGTCTCTCCGGCCCCGAGCGAGAACGAAACGCCGCTGACCACTGCCTGCCCCGAGCTCAGCTCGACGCGAAGGTCGCTGACGCGCAGCAGCGGCTCGGCCATCAGATCATCTCCACCGGCATCGCGAGCTCCTCGACGACGCCCGTCGGGCCGGGCATCCGGCGATCGCTTCGCCCGAGCGTCTGGGACACCGCGTCGCCGACCATGTTCGCGCCGATCGTCAGCAGCGCGATCATCACGGCCGGAACGACGGTCGACCACACGTTGATCGAGAGGATGTCGCGGTTCTCGGAGATCATCAGCGCCCAGTTGGCATTGGGCGGCTGGACGCCGAAGCCGAGGTAGGTCGCGCCGGCGACGAGCAGCACCGAGAAGGTGATCGTCAAGCCGAGGTTGGCGATCAGCGGGCCCATGATGTTGGGGAGGATCTCGCGCACGAGAATCGACGCCGTGTTCTCGCCGCGGGTCACCGCGGCCTCGGTGTAGCCGCGTACCGAGGCCTCGCGCGTCGCGCTGTAGACGATCCGGGCGATGCCCGGCGCGAGGATCACCGCGATCGTCAGGATGATCATCAGGTTGCTGGTCCCGACGCTCGTGACGACGAGGATGAACAGCAGCAGCGGTGGGAGCGAGAGCACGACGTCGACAAGACGCATCAACAGCGGGTCAAGCAGCGAGCGGCTGTATCCGGCGACGCCGCCGACGACCATGCCCAGGGCGAATGAGAGCGCGGTGGCCGCAAGCGCGAGCCAGAGGGTGCTGCGGCCGCCCCACAGCACGCGGCTGAGGACATCGTGGCCGAGATAGTCCGTTCCGAACGGGTACGCGTTGCTCGGCGAGGACCCGGGGGCGCCGACGATCGTCGTCGGGTCGTGCGGCGAGAGGACCGGACCGAGCAGCGCGACGCCGACGATGAAGATGAGGATCGCGAGACCGATCGCTCCATGGGGGAGGCGGGCGAAGCGGGGGACCTTCATTGCGCGGTCCGAAGCCTTGGCACGAGCAGCATCACCAGCAGGTCGGCGACGATGTTGATGAGGATGTAGACGGCCGCCAGGATCAGGGCGATCGCCTGAACCTCGGTGTTGTCGTGATTGGAGGTCGCCTGGACCAGCTGGGTCCCGATCCCCGGGTAGTTGAACACCGTTTCGGTGATGATCACGCCGCCGAAGAGGTACTGGATCGACAGCGCGAAGATCTGCACGCTCGGCGCCAGGGCGTTGCGCAGGACGTAGCGCCGCAGGACCTTTCGCTCGCGGATCCCGTGCAGGCGAGCCAACTGCACGTAGTCGGTCTGCAGCACCTCGATCGTGCCGACGCGGACGAGGCGGACCGTCCAAGCGACCGACACCGCGAGCAATGTCAGCACGGGCATCACGAGCAGATTCGGGTGAATCAGCGGAAAGACGCCGGGTGCGAGCAGCGACACCGGCGGCAGCAGGTTCGTCGCGACGAACAGGATCGCGATCAGCAGCGCCCCGATCACGAACTCCGGCATCGAGATCAGGATCAATGTGATCGTCGAGATCGAATGGTCCTGCCACTTTCCCGCCCGCAGGCCCGACCAGACCCCGAGCAGCAGCGAGAGCGGGATCAACAGGATGACCGTGACCAGCGCGAGCGTCGCCGAGTCGGCGAGCGGCGAGCGGATGATCGGCCAGACCGGCGCAGTCGGGGAGCCCTGCGCGATCGCGACCGCCGAGTTGCCGAGGTCGCCGCTGAGCGCGTTCCCGAGCCAGTCGACGTAGCGCTGCGCGAGCGGCTTGTTGAAGCCGAGGCGGTGGTTTATCTCGGCGATCGCCTGCGGATTGGCGTTGCGCCCGAGGATCGCGGTGGCCGGCGACCCGGGGATCGCCGAGGTCAGCAGGAAGATCACGATCGAGACGACGACCAGCGTGACGACGCCCTGCGCGAGGCGGCGCACGACAAAGCGACCGACAGGGTGTTGCGCGCGGCCCGCGCCGCCGGGGGGATCGCCGCTGGGCGCTGCGCCCGCCGTACCGTCCTTGTTACCCGACTCAGGCGGCATCCGCGCGGGCTCGGATGCCGCCCGTTGTGCCTCGACGCTCAGCGCGAGAATCCCCATTCCCAGACGCGCTGGTCGCCTGTGGGATAGGCCCACCCGACCCCGGGGCCGCCGAAGCCGGCGACCTTGCTGGAGATCGCGTCGACGTTGTGCACCTCGGCCCAGAAGATGTAGCCGCCCTGGTTGTACTGGATCGCCTGGAGCTGGTTCCACAGCTGCTGGGCGCGAGCGGGGTTCGTCTCAGCCTGGGCCCTCTGGAACAGGGTGTTGAACGAGGTGCTGTTCCAATGCGTCTCATCGAGCGCGGCTCCGGTGACCAGCGCCTGCGAGTAGAACGAATTGAGCGAGCCGATTGCCCAGATGTTCTGAGCAAACGTCATCTTCGTGAACAGGAGCGTCGGATTGTAGTAGGAGGCCACCGGCTGGACCTTCAGCGTGATCCCCTTGAAGCCCGCCTGCTGCGCCTGCTGAACGAACACCTGCGCCGCCTGGAGCTGGCCGAGACCACCGTCTGCCGTCTGCAGCTGGATGCGGATGTCGGACTGCCCGGCGGCCTTGAGCAGCGACTTCGCATGCGCGATGTCCTGATGGCGCTGCGGCAGGGAGCTGTCGTAGTGCGGAAAGCCCGGTCCGGGAACGTCGTTGGCGACCGAGCCGTAGCCGTTCAGCGCGGCTTCGATCATCGCCGGGCGGTTGACGATCAGCTTCATCGCCTGGCGGACGCGGACGTCCTTGAACGGCGCCTGGTCGACGCGCATGTTGAAGTTCTCCTGCGCGCCCGCGTAGCCGACGATGAGATCGTAGTTGCTCGGCACGCCAGCCTTGGCCTGCGTGTAGTTCACGAGCGCGCATATGTCGATCTGGCCGCTCAGCAGCGCGTTGAGACGCGCCGCATCGTCATCGATAGAGAGCAGCACCAGTCCGTCGGGATAGGGCCGCGGCGAGTCCCAGTAATTGCGGTTCGCGGTCAGAACGCTCTGCTTGCCCGGGGTGAACGATTCGAGCCGGTACGGTCCCGTGCCGATCGGCTTCGTGAAGTTCTTCGTTCCGTCCTGCACGACGATCGCCGCGTTGAAATACCCGAACAGCGACGAGAGATCGGCGTTGGGGGCTTTCAGCGGGACGCGCACGAGGGTGTCCGAGAGCTTCTTCACGTTGTGCATGTCGAAGCCCACGACCGCCGAGTGGCCCAGGTGCGCGGGGCTCGCCATCGTGTGGAACGTGTAGATCACGTCGTCGGCGGTGAACTTCTTGCCATCCTGCCATTCGACGCCGCTGCGCAGCCGGATTTCCCATACGCTCGCGTCGGAATTGTGCTGCCATCCGACGGCGAGACCGGGCTCGAGCTGGTGGTAGGGGCCGACCCGCATCAGCGGGTCATAGACGAGGTAGCCGTGGAGGCTGTCGATCGGCGTGTTGGCAACAGCGGGGTTGTAGGTTTCGCTCGTTCCGTTGCCGACATAGCCGATGCGGAGGGTCCCGCCCTTCTTGGGGGTCTTCGGAGTCGGGCCGCCAAGCGGGCTCTTCGAGCTGTGCGTCAAGGCCGAGGCGCCGGGCACGTCCAACAGGCCCGAAGCGGCAAGGCCGACTCCCGTCGCGCCCACGCCGCGCAGGAAGCGCCGCCGCGTGAGAGCGCTGTCAGCGTCCGGCGTGCTCTCGCCCCCGGCCGATCCGGCCGAGTTTTCCCGTGTCATGGTCCCTCTCTTTCCTCGCGGCCGCTTCGCGGCTGCCGCGTGCGTTGCCTCGATCTACTTCCTGCACGCTCTCCGCGTCCGGCCCGAACCGCTTCTCTGCGGGGCGGCGGCGATGAGCGCTTCTGTGTGGCCGCCGCTAGCAGCGACTTCCCATTGACCTCCAAGCATGGCTTAGCGCCTGTCGCTCTCGCGGTTGGACCCGCGCAAGCGTGCCAGACGCTGAACGTGCCCTCAATGAACTTTTCTCGGACGCTCTGGCACTCGTTGCGGCAGCCGGCCAACCTCCTTCGGCGCTGCTCGAAGGCGACACTACGATGGCCGCGTGCCAGCCCCTGTCCTGCGCTCTACGCCGCGTGCCGAACCCGTCGGGAGCCTTCTGCGTCCGCCGCGCCTGAAGGCCGTGTACGAGCGCCTGTTCGGCGCGCACACCTCGCACGTCGAGGCGATCCTCGAGGGTTCCGAGCTCGACACGCTCGCCGAGCTGCACGCGCTCGCCGACGAGGCGATTCGCGAGGCCGTCGCGCGCCAGGTCGATCTCGGCCTCGACGTGGTGACCGACGGCGAGATGCGCCGCGCCCACTACGTGAACTCGCTATTCGACGGGCTGACCGGGCTGGCCGAGAGCGACGTGCCGGAGTTCTTCGCGGGGGACGACGGCGTCGCTCCGCCGCCCGAGCCGGTCGCGCGCGCGCCGATCGCGGTGCGCTCCAACCCGCTCGTGCGCGAGCACGAGTTCCTGGCGGGACTGACCGCCCACCCCTCGAAGGTCGCGATCCAGACACCCTCGAGCTTCTACTTCCCGGCGGCGCGGTTCAGCTCAGAGGCCTACGCGAGCCGCGCCAAGTTCGTCGCCGACGTCGTTGCAGTCGTCCGGGAGCTGGTCGCGGGCGCCGTCGAAGCCGGTGTCCGCTATATCCAGTTCGACTATCCGCTCTACCCCGCGCTGGCCGACCCGGAGAAGCGCGAGGAGCTGCTGGCTGGCTCAAACGATGACTTGGACACGATTTTCGACGCCGCCATCGCCGCAGACAACGCCGTACTCGAGGGCTTGCCCGACGGCGTCACGACCGGCCTTCATGTCTGCCGCGGCAACTTCCGATCGCACTGGTGGGCGCAGGGCTCGCTCGAACCGGTTGCCGAGCGGATGTTCAACGAGCTGCGCCACGACCGCTTCCTCGTCGAGTGGGAGGACACCGAGCGAGAGGGGGACTACAGCGCGCTGCGCTACGTCCCGCCCGGTCCGGTCGTCGTGATGGGACTGATCAGCTCGAAGGTCGGCCGGCTCGAGGATGAGGACGACGTCGTCGCCGCGTTCGCGGACTGCGCGCGCTATCTGGACGTCGACCAGCTCGCAGTCTCACCGCAGTGCGGGTTCGCCTCGGTCTGGCACGGCAACGATCTGACCGAGGAAGACCAGTGGCGCAAGCTCGAGCTCGTCTCGCGCGTCGCCGAACGCGTCTGGAACGCGTAGCGCTGCGTCATCCGGCCGGGTCGACGCGGCGGCTGACGGCGCTCGTCGGTCTCCTCTTCGCCGTCGAATGCGTCCTCTACTCGGCGGTGACCCCGCTGCTGCCTCATTACGCGGCGGCTTACCACCTCTCGAAGACCGGCGCCGGCCTGCTCGCCGCCTCCTACAGCGTCGGGTTCATCCTCGGTGCCCCGCTCGGGGGGTGGGCGGCCGCACGCCAGGTGCGCCGGGCGCTGCTTGGCGGGCTCGCGCTGTTCGCGGCTGCCGCCGTGGCGTTCGCTGCAGCGTCGACCATCGACACGCTCGACGCCACGCGCTTCGTCCAGGGGATCGCCGGGGGCGTCATCTGGAGCGCCGCGCTCGCATGGTTGATCGTCGCTGTTGCGCCACGCGAACGGGGTGTCGCCGTCGGCACCGCATTCGGAGCGGCCACGACCGGAACGGTGCTCGGCCCAGTCGTCGGAACCATCGCTGTGGCCGGAGCAGGGGGCTGGATCTTTGCGGCATTGGGCGTGATTTCGGCAGGCCTGGCAGTTCCGATCCTTCGCGCGGACGATCCCAGCGACGCCGGCGGTCTCCTGCGCGGTGCATCTGCCGCGCGGCTTCGACCGGCGCTCGCCGCAGGCGCGCTCGTGGCGGTCGTCGGCGCGACGCTCGGCGCGCTGGGCGTGCTCGTGCCGCTGCGGCTTGCCGCCCGCGGAGCGTCGGGGCTGGAGGTCGGCGTCACCTTTGTCGGCGCCGCGCTGGTGGCGGCGCTCGTCGCTCGACTCGTCGGCGGCGCGGTCAACCGCCGTGGTCCTTCGACACCGCTCCGAATCTGTCTTCTGGTATGCGCGCTCTGCCTCGGCGCAATCGCCGCACCCTCGGCCGGGTTCCTGCTCGCGGCGCTCACGATCCTTGCCATCGCGGCCGGAGCGGGCGGCTGCATCGGCCCATGCGTGACGCTCGCCGCCGAGGCCACGGAGCGCGCCGGCGGCTCACTCGCGGCTGCTGCCGCGGCCGTCAACGCCTCCTTTGCTTGCGGCGAAATCGCCGGCGCCAGCGGCGCCCCAGCGCTTGCCAGAACCCTCACAGAGGCGGCGCCGCTCGGCGCTCTGGCTGTGCTCGCGGTTGCCGCAGCAACGCTCGCCGGCGGTGTGGTGCCCGCACAGCCAAGTGCGCGTTAGGGCAGGCGCTCACGCCTCGGTGGCGAGGGCGCGCTCGCGCGCACGCGCCGCCAACGCGGCAAACTCCTAGAGCGCCTCGTCGGTCTGCGACAGGAAGCCGAAGAGCACAAACGAGTGCACGCTGTCGGCGAAGGCGCGGAACTGCACCTCGACCCCGGCGCCGGCACGCGTTTGCGGCCAGCGTGCCGGCTCCCGGATGAGCAGCCTCTTCGGCGGCGGCGTGGACCAGCATCGGGCGGGAAACCCGTGCAGTCGGAGCACGAGCGGAGACGCGACATAGAAGCGCGAGCGCCGTTGCGAGTCCGCCGGTCCCGCCGCCGGCGATGATCACGGGCACGCCAGGCTCCTCAAACGCTCCACAGCCGCTCGCTGGCGAGGCGCGCTCCCTCGGCGAGCGCTGCGAACTTGGCCCAACCGACCTTCGGGTCAATCTCGCGCGTCCCCGCCTGCGAGGCGAAGCCGCAGTCGTTGCCGATCATCACGTTCTCGCGGCCGACGAGCTCGGCGTAGCGGACGGTGAGCTCGGCGATCAGCTCTGGATGCTCGACCCAGTTGGCGCCGTGGCTGAGCATCCCGGGGACGATCACCTTCCCCTCGGGGAGCTTGATGTCCTCGAAGGCGTGGTAGTCGTGCAGGTGGCGAGTGTTCATCGCCTCGAACGAGAACGCCTGCGCGTTGACCTGGAACATCGCCTCGGCGTAGTCGGCGAGGTGCAGGTCATAGATGTGAGGGCCCTGGTTGATGCTGAAGCAGGTGTGGTAGCGGATCCGCTCCGGCGGGATACCGCGCAGGCAGTGGTTGATCAGCTCGATCGTCGCGCCGACGCGCCGCTCGCGCTCGCGCGGCTCCAGATCCGCGAAGCCCCATAGCGTCGCGGCTCCCGGATCGTCGACCTGGATCAGGAAGCCCGCACCGACGATCGCCTTGTACTCCTCGCGCACCGCCTCGGCGAGCGCAGCGAGGAAGTCGTCCTGCGAGGCGTAGTGCTCGTTGCGGTAGTCGGCGAGCGAGGTGGCCAGCGGCGCCGACATGAAGGCCTCGGTGTACTCGCGGCCCTCGAGCGCCGTCTTGAGGTTTGCGATGTCCACGGCGAGCGCCGCGTGGCCCTCGTAGCGGATCGGCGCGCGGCAGACGAGGCGCTTGGGCGGACCGAGCATCGCCCCGAACATCGCCCCCGCGAAGTAGCGCTCGTAATACTCAGGGAACTCGGCGACCTCGCGCCAGCCGGTCTCGCGCAGCGGGTCGAAGACCTGCGGCTCGGCGTCGAAGCCGCCAATTCGCTCAGTGAGATAGGTGGTGAAGCCGCTCTTGCGCTGCTCGCCGTCGTTGACGACATCGAGACCGACGTCGAGCTGCTGCGCCACGCAGGCGCTCACGGCCTCCACAATGGCGACCTCGAAGGCCGCCTCGTCGTAGGGCCGGGCGTTCTCCTTCTCTCGCATCACGTCGACCAATGCGTCGGGGCGCGCGATGCTGCCCGTGTGGGTCGTGAGGATGCGTTCGGCGCTGCGGATCATGCCAACCCGTCTCGTGTGGCCGTCCTGGCGAGCGCGCCGCCGCTCATACGCCGTTGATGGTATGACCGAGCTGCCTGAGCGCGCCTCGTGCGTACTCCGTGCCGATGCCGGTGTCGGGCCACCTCACCCGCGGGCGCCTACCGGCAGGTGCCGCGAGCGCAGCCCGGGCGCGGCTGCGGCTTAGAGACGGGCACGTCCTACCACGGCGAGATCGGGGCCGGTGCCGACGCCGCCGGGGAAGCATTGGGTGCGGCGTAGACCGGTTTCGATGGCGCCTCCGGCGAGCGGCACCGTCGGCTGACCCACGGGCTCGCCGAACCCGTCGGGCTCGGGTGGTCGCTTGCGGCGTGAAAGAGCCAGGAGCGTCAAACGTCGTAGAGCACGTCGAGACGCGGCAGCTGGTGATGGTCGACGCCCTGGGGCTCGGCTCGGCTTCCGGGGACGAGTCGCAGCCCAGGAAGCCGTTCGAGCGCGGCCAGGATCGCCTCGCGAGCGGCGACGATTCCGAGCGGTTCGCCGATGCAGTGGTGCAGACCGCGCCCAAACGCGATGCTGAATCGTAGATCGCTTCGCTCGATGTCGAATCGGTCGGCGTTGACGAACACGTGCTCGTCGCGGTTGGCGGCCAGGATCATCAGATACACCTTTTCACCCGAGCCCATGTCGACGCCGTGGAAGGTGGTGTCTTCAGCGACGTATCGAACGCTCGCCGCGAAGGGGGCATGCCACCGAGCTGCCTCGCGGATCCCGATCGGGACCAGTGCGGGGTCGCGCCGGACGGCTTCGAGCTGGTCGGGATGAGTGAGGAGCGCCCAGATTGAAGTGCCAATCAAGATCGCCGTCGGATCGACGGCGCCGAAGATCATGTTGACCGTGTTGTCGATGAGCTGCTGGTCGCTCAAGCTGTGTTCGTAGCGGCGAGCCAGCGCGTCCAGCACCGACGCTCCACCCCCCGAGGCGCGTTCGAGCGAATTCATGACCCGTGGGCCAAAGCGCTTGCGCGCTTCCGCTGCTCGGCGACGGACCTCGTCGGTGACCGTGATTCCGTCGGCGGCAGCCATCGCTTCGACGAGGCGCTCGATCTCCGTGGTGTCATCCTTTTGGAAGCCGAGCACTGTTCCGACGAGGCGGATCGACAGCGGGCGCGCGAGCTGGCTGACGAGCTCAGCGCGTCCACCGGACAAGGCCCGGACCAGCTCGTCGGCCAAACCCCGGATCTCCTCGGCATGAGCTTCCTCCACGGCCCGACGGCTCAGCGCTCGAGCGAAGGGCGCGTGATGCAGGCGGTGCTCGGGACCGTCGACCGTGAGCATCGTTTCTCCGAAAAGCTCCCGGATCTCTGAATGTGCCAGGTCGGTCGCGAACCTCGCCTGGTCGCGGTGCGCCTCGTCAACAAGGCCATGGCTCGTGATCAACCAGACCCGATCGGCCGCAAACCAGCTGATCGGTTCCTGCGCGCGAAGTCGCGCCAGAATCTCGAACGGATCCGCCGCTAGGCCTGCCAGCGTGAGATGGTCGCCCAGCGGTGCCACGCGCCGACTTGCAGGTTCTACCCGACCGCTCAGCGGCCGGCCCGTCCCCAGACGCGGTCGGCGACGCGCCCGATCAGCTCGAGCTTGCGCCACTGGTCCTCTTCGCTGATCTCGTTTCCGTGCCACACCGATGCGAATCCGCATTGGGGTGAGATCGCCAGCTGTTCGAGCGGGGCGATCGATGTGGCGGCGTCCATTCGACGCATGATCTCATCGTCGCTCTCAAGCTCGGCAACCTTCGTGCTCACGATCCCCATCACAACCACCGGTCCCCCGCTCGGCAGGAAGCGGAGCGCGTCGTAGCCGCCCTCGCGCGCGGTGTCCTCCCATTCGATGAGGAAGCGGTCGAAGGCGAGCTCGTTGAACATCCGCTCCGCAACCGGCTCGAGCGATCCACGGGCCCACCAGCGCGAGCGGAAGTTGCCGCGGCAGATATGGACGGCGCTGGTGACGCCCGCGGGCAGAGCGGCGAGGGCCGCGTTATCTGCCGCGATCGCCTTCGTCAGGATCGTCTCGGCGTCCTCGCCGAGGCCCGCTTCGAGATCCGCGCGCTTTGCCGGGTCGGCGAGCGCCGGGTAGAGGGGGAAGTCGTACTGGACGTAGCGCGCGCCGGCGTCGATGGCCCCCTTGACCAGCGTCGCGGTGAGTTCGCCCATGTGGTCGACGAATGCCTGGCGGCTTGGGTAGGCGCCGGTGTCGTACTGCAGCATGTAGAAGTTCGAGACCGCCGGGATCGCGACCTTCGCGGGCCAGTCGGTGAGTTCGCGCAGGAACGCGATCTCGCGCGCCATCGGGTTGTCCACGATCCGCAGCCGCTCCGTCGCGAGCGGATCCGGCGGCGGGCCGATCTCGGCCGCGACATCGAAGTGATCCTCGACCGGGTTGTCGGCGATGCCCTCGACGGCGTCAAACAGCGAGTTGACGAAATGCGCCCGGCGCATCTCGCCGTCGGTGACGACGTCCAGTCCCGCCTCGATCTGGCGGATCACCGCATCGCGGATCGCTTCATCGGCGAGCAGGTCGAGTTCGCGCAGCGCGTCCCGTTCCTGCTCGTCGAGAAGCGGGCGGGCGTGCGAGCTGTGCGCAGCGAACATCCTCGCGAGGAGGCGCTTCACCGGCTCGGGACGCAGCAGGCTCCCGACCGTCTCCGCTCGAGGATCACCGCGGAATGTCCGTTCCGCGGCGATCGCATTGTCAGCTCTAGTGCCAGCCATTGCCCTGCCTTCCCCGGTTTGCCCGCCCCACGCGGCCACATGCTAGGCGCCGCACGGCAATGCTCCGTGAGGGCCCGTCGCGCAATCCGCGATGAGTGCAACATCCTCCCGCGAAAGTCCCTAGACGCTCCAAACAGCCTCCCTTTAACCTCACCGAGCCTCGCCAAGCGGCGCGCGATCATCTGACGCGCTCGGGCGAGTCGGCGACCTGTGTCGGGAAAAGGAGAGCCACTTGGCTGGTGAATACGAGAAGTACATCGTCCGCAAACCGCTGTACGAGGACCTGCCCAACGAGGCTCCGGGCGAAGGCCAGAACACCGGTGTGACGGAGACCGAGACGTTCATGAGCAGCCCGCAGGTCGAAGGATCCCCGCTGCACATCACGTGGGGGATCATCCACGCGGTCCCGCCGAAGAACCCCTACGTCATGGCGCACGACCACCCCTATGACGAGGTCCTCTTCTTTCAGGGGTTCAACCCCGAGGACACGCTCGATCTCGGCGCCGTGTTCGAGCTCCACATCGAGGACGAGGTGCACGTCATCGACTCGACGTGCGGGATCTTCATCCCGGCTGGGACCACGCACTGCCCGCTGACGGTGATCAGCGTCGAGCGCCCGTGCGGCCTCGCCGCGATCTGTGTCAGCGGTCGCTACGAGACGATGGGCTACTCGACGCCCGAGCTGGTTACGGCCTGAGCGAACAGCTGAGCTTGCCCGAGGCGGCCGGAGCGAGCTCCGGCCGGCATCGGGCGGGCTGCCGCCCCGATCCGCGTTAGCGCGACCGACCGGCGCGGCAGCGTAAGGCGAGCGGCGCGACGCCGCTCGCAAGGCGTGACGCCGGGCCCGCTCCCCTCCCGCCAGTCCGTCAGGCGGCCGCGACCTCGCGGGCGCTGCGACGGAACTCGCCCGGCGTCACGCCCGTTTCCCGCTTGAAGAAGCGCCCGAAGTAGGCGGTGTCCTTGAACCCCAGCTCGTAGGCGATCTGGGCGATGTTCTTGTCGGTGTGGAGCAGCAGGCGCTGAGCCTCGACGGTCTGGGCGCCGCGAATGATCTGACCGGGCGTGCGCCCCGTCGAGCTCTTGACCGTCTCCGCGAGATGACTCGGCGTCACTCCGAGGCTCTCGCTGTACTGGCGCACCGTCTGAAACGGGCCGCGACGTTGCGTCACGAGCTCGGTGAACTGGCGCACCAGCAACGTCGAGCGGCTCGTCATCCGCCGCTCCGAGCTGCCCGGCAGGAGGCGATGCGCGCGCGCGAGGAAGATGTGCAGGTGGGCCTGCATCACCGAGCGGCAGTCGTCCTCGCCGGCGCGGTACTCGCGGACGATGTCCTTGAGGATCGGGACGATGCGCCGCGCATCGGTCGGCGCGAGCCGCAGCTCGCCGACGTCCGCGAGGTCGTTGAACAGCTCGCTCACGCGCGAGACGTCCTCGCGGCTGCGCTGCGAATGCAGGAACTCCTCGGTGAAGACGATGATCACGCCGGTCGGCGGATCGGCGTAATCCCAGGAGTGAACCTGCTCGGGCCGCAAGAAGAAGAGCGTCCCCGGGTGCAGCTCATAGGCCTCGCAGTCGATGTGGTGAACGCCGCGCCCCTCCGCCACGTACACGATCTGGTAGAAGGTGTGACGGTGGGCCCAGCCGGGCGGGGGTAGGTCGATCTCGGCCGTCGTGCCGGCCTCGACACCCACCAGCCGCGCCATCACGGCGCCGGTGAACTCGTCGACCGGAACCGCGCCGCCCCGGCCGGGTGTGGACGTCAGCATCGCCGCGTCCGCTGATCAGACGACGGCCGTCGCATCGACCTCGATCAGCATCCCCGGAACGGCGAGAGCCGCCACGCCGAGAGCAGTCCCGACAGGCTTTGGGTGGGGTAGGTAGTCGGCCGCGATGCGCTCGTAATCAGCGAGGTTTCGAATGTCGGTCAGGTACAGGACGATCTTGACGACGGCGCTGAAATCGGCCCCCGCCTGCTCGAGGACCGTGCGCATGTTCTCGAACACCTGACGAGCCTGGGCGTCGAAGTCACCACTGCCGACCAGCCTGCCCTCGGCGGACGTCGGGCTCTGGCCGGCGAGGAAGAGCAGCGAGGTCGGAGCCTCCAGGCGCAGGCACTGCGAGAAGCCCAGCGCGTCCTGCCAGGTCCAAGGGTTGATCTGGGTCTTGTTCACGAAACCTCCGAGGTCGACTGCCGAAGTGTCTCAAGTTCGGCGCGGCCTTCGCTCCGCCCACGAAGCGCGGGCCAGCCGCCTCGTCCGCGCAACCTGGCCACCGTAAGATCCGCGCCATGGCGGGCGCGCTGATCGCCGAGCACAACTACTTCTGGGTCGGCGTCGAGCGGACTGAGGTGCCCGGCGTCGGCACGGCGACGACCGGCGAGCAGATGTTCGTCCAGTACTTCGTTCCGGCCGAGGCGCGCCACGAGCTCCCGCTCGTGTTCGTGCACGGCGGCGGCGGCCAGGGCATCGCCTTCGTCGGGCGCGGAGACGGGAGTCCCGGGTGGCTCCACCACGCGCTCGCCGCCGGCTACATCGTCTACATCGTCGATCGTCCCGGCTACGGCCGCAACCCGCCACACCCGAAGTTCGTCGCCGAGATGAGCCATCCGACGCCGCACGAGGTGATGACGCCGCTCTTCATGCTCGCCGCCGCGGGTGGGCGCTGGCCCGGCACCGGCGACGTCGGCGACCCTCTCGTCGACGCCTTCATGGCGCAGCAGCGGCCGATGCGCGGCGACACGGCCGCCTACGCGCAGGAGGTGACGCGGCGTCGCGGCGTCGAGCTGCTCGAACGGATCGGACCGGCGATCGTGATCACCCATTCCGCGGGCGGCCCGTTCGGCTGGCTCGTCGCGGATGCGGTGCCGAGCCTCGTCCGAGCGCTCGTCTCCGTGGAGGGCATCGGGCCCGGCACGCTGGCAGTCCTTCTCAACTACGACCCGCCGGCGGCGAGCGTCGAGGAGCTCGGACTCGTTGCGCTCGCAGAGGAGCCCGACATCGACTGGGGCCCGCTGGCCGGAATCCCGCGCCGCGCCCAGCCGCAGCCCGCGAGGCGGCTGCCGAGCCTAGCGTCTGTGCCGATCGCCGTCGTGACGACCGAGGACCCGCGCTTTGCGCAGCTCAACCGCGACGCCATCGCCTACCTGCGCGACGCCGGTTGCGGCGTCGAGGACATTCGCTTGCGTGAGCAAGGGATCACCGGAAACGGCCACATGGTGCCGATCGAGAACAACAACGGCGAGGTGCTGGCGCTGATTCTCGCCTGGGTCGAGCGGGCGGTCGCCTAGCCACCAGACCTTCAGCCGCCGGACGGTCTGCACAGACCCCGCCGCGCAGCCGCTCGGCCTTAAGGTTTCGTCTCGCGCACGCCGATATTCGGTTATGCGGGCGATGCGGCGTGCTCTGAGCCTGCGACCCGCCGAGGTCGCGCGCAACCTGCACGAGAGCCAATCCGGCGCCGCCGGGACGGACGGCGTGCAGCCGCGCCCGCTGGTCTGGAGAGGCCTCCAGCATCGCCTTCTCTTCGAGCGCAACCCGCAGCCGATGATGGTCTATGAGCGGGCGACAAACCGGATCATCGCGGTCAGCGACGCCGCGATCGCCGTCTACGGGTACACGCGCGAGGAGTTCATCGGCCGGCCGCTGCGGGAGCTGATCGCAGAGCCCGATCGCGCCGAGTTCGATTCCTTCCAGGCTGGGCGGCGCGCGATCGAGATGCCGGGCCTCGTGCTCGACAGCCGCCGGCGCCACCAGCGCAAGGACGGGACGATCATCGACGTGGTCGTCTCCGCGGACGACCTCGAGGTGGAGGGCCACAGCTGCCGGATGTTGATCTGCGAGGACGTCACGGCGCGCGAGAGCGCGACAAACGAGCTCGCCGCCGCGCGCGAGCAGCTGCGCGTCAGCGACGAGCGCTACAGGCGCCTTTTCGAGCAGAACCCGCAGGCGATGGTCGCCTACGACCGCGACACGCTGGAGATCGTCGCCGTCAGCAACGCGATGGTCGCCGACTACGGCTACTCACGCGAGGAACTCGAGTCGATGACGATCCTCGATCTCGTCCTGCCCGAGGACGTCGAGGTGCTGCGCTCCTACCTCGGCAAGCGAGGCGCAGGCTCCACGCCGAAGATGGCCGGCACACCGTCGGGCTATCCGAGCCGGCGCCAGCGCAAGGACGGATCCGTCATCGACATCGAGGTCACGAGCGAGAACATCGAGCTCGACGGACGCGACTGCCGCCTCGCCCTCTACACCGACGTCACAGAGCGCAACAAGACGATGGCGGCGCTCGAGGACGCGCGCGAGCAGCTGCGCGTCAGCGAGGAGCGCTACCGCCGCATGTTCGAGCAGAACCCGCAGCCGATGGTCACCTACGATCGCCACACGCTCGACATCCTCGCCGTCAGTGACGCGATGGTCGAAAAGTACGGCTACACGCGCGAGGAGCTCCGCTCGATGAGCATCATCGACCTCCAGCGCCCCGGAGACGAGAAGAAGCTGATCGCCTTCCTGGCGTCGCATCCCGACGGGGCGAGTCCGTTGGAATCGGGGCTTCCGGAGGGCTACCCCGGCCAGCACCGCCTAAAGGACGGGTCGTTGATCGACGTCGAGGTCACGAGCACCAACCTGTCGCTCAACGGCCGCGACTGCAGGATCGCCCACTTCGACGACGTCACGGCCCGCAACAAGGCCGCGAAAGAGGTCGCGATCGCCCGCGACCAGGCCGTCGAGGCCTCGAACATGAAGTCGGCCTTCCTCGCCAACGTCAGCCACGAAGTGCGCACCCCGATGAACGGCGTGATCGGCATGACGGAGCTCTTGCTCGACACCAGCCTCGACGAGGAGCAGCGTCAGTACGCCGAGCAGATCAGCCGCTCGGGTGAGCAGATGCTGGCGATCCTCAACGACATCCTCGACCTCTCGAAGATCGAGGGCGGCCATCTCGAGCTCGACATCGCCGACTTCGATCTCCACGACACGATCAACGAGGCCTGCTCGGCGGCGGGGGGACAGGCTCGAGCCAAGGGGCTTCGCCTGATCGTCGACCTCGACCCGGTCGTGCCGCGGCGCCGCTGCGGCGATGGCCGCCGAGTGCGACAGGTCGTGCTGAACCTCGTTTCAAACGCCGTCAAGTTCACCTCCACCGGTGCCGTGACCGTGCGCGTCAAGCTGGCCGGAAGCGCGGGTCCGAACGCGCTGATCCGGGTCGAGGTGAGCGACACCGGCATCGGCGTCGACGAGGCGCAGCTCGAGCGGATGTTCGAGCCGTTTACGCAAGCCGACGTGTCGACGACCCGCCATTACGGGGGTACGGGACTCGGCCTCGCGATCGTCCGCGAGATCGTCCAGATGATGGGCGGGACGATCGGCGCCGAGAGCACCCTCGGGAGCGGCAGCACGTTCTGGTTCGAGATCGCGCTTGGCGCGCCGGACGTGCCAGACGCAACCGGCGAGCAGGTCGACAACGCCGGCGAGACGGCGCAGTGGTCGCGTCCGCCGAAGGTGCTCGTCGCCGAGGACAGCCCCGTGAACCAGATCGTCGCCACCCGCATGCTCGAACGCTGCGGCTGCGCCGTCCGCGCCGCGGGCGACGGTCAGGAGGCGATTGCGGCGTTCAAGGCCGAGCCCTACGACCTGATCCTGATGGACTGCCAGATGCCCACGATGGACGGCTACGAAGCCACCAAGCAGCTGCGGCTGCTCGAGGACGGCACGGACCGTCACACGCCGATCATCGCGATGACCGCCCACGCGCTGCAGGGCGATCGCGAACGCTGCATCGCCGCCGGCATGAACGACTACGTCAGCAAGCCGATGCGCCACGCCGAGCTCGTCGCGAAGCTTCGCGAGTGGATCCCGCTTGACCTGGGGGAGCGGGCCACGGCCGGCGAATCGGTCATGAGCGCTCCGCCGAGCGCCTGAAGCGCGCTAGCCCAGCCTGGCCACGATCACGGGCGGCCCGCTCGGCCGCGAGCTGCCTCCTGCGGGCTCCTCGGTGACGAGCACGCGCGTCAGTCCCTTCAGCTCGCCCGGCACGCCGATGTCTGCGTGATCGGCGCTGTTGACGCTGAACAGCGTGCTCGGCTGCGGTGGGCCGCTGCCGCGCTGCAGCCACATCTCGTAGATTCTGCGGTTCGACGGGGGAGGTAGGTGCTCGACGATGAGCTCCGCATGATCCGAGCTGACGCGGAGTGTCGCCTGACCAACGCTTGCGCGGACCAGGCGCGGTCCGCCTGCCGAGTTCAGGCCGACCGTCAAGCCGACGGCGAAGCTGGCGGCGAGGGCGGCTACCGCGATCCGCCGCACTGTCCAGGTGGCGATCGACCGGGGCCGCCGGCTGGACTTCGCGGGCAGCTCGGCGCGGACGCTGCGCAGCACGCGCCGGCGCAACCCGCGCGGCAGCGGATGCGAAGGCGCAGACAGCGGCAGCGCCGCGACGACCTCCGAGAACGCGACCAGTTCGTCACGGCAGACGGCGCAGCTCTCGAGATGACGCTCGAAGGCCTCGGCCTCGGTCGGCTCGAGCGCCCCCAGCGCATAGGCGGCAGCGTCGTTTCCGCAGTCACGCTCACTCATCGCCGGCCACCGTCATAGCACCACATCCGCGGCTTCGCCCAGGCTGATGCGGAGCTTGGCGAGTCCGAGGCGCATCCGTCCCTTGACCGTCCCCGCGGGAAGATCGAGCATCTCGGCCAGCTCGCTGTGCGTGAAGCCACCGAAGTATGCGAGCTCGATGACCTGGCGCTGCTCAAACGGAAGCTGCTCCATCGCTCCGCGTACGAGCCGGGCGTCGCTGCGCCGCTCGGCCTCGGCGTCGGTCCGCTCGCGCGCGGGTAGCAGCGCGCTCACGCCGTCGTCGTGGATGTCGCGGCTCGAGGTGGCGAGCTCGTGGCGCAGCACATCGACAGCTCGATGATGAACGAGCGTCAGCACCCAGGTGCGCACGCTCCCGCGAGCCCGGTCGTAGCGCGCACGCGAGCGCCACATCGTCAGAAACGCCTCCTGAACGACATCTTCGGCGAGTCCGCGTCTCCCGCAGATGCGGTAGGCAAGCGAGAAAGCCGCCGCCGCGTGACGGTCGAAGACGACCGCGAACGCACGCGTGTCACCGTCGTAGATGCGCGCCATCAGATCCTCGTCGGCGAGGAACCGCGGATGCGGGGAGGAGCGGGATCGGAGCGTCGGGCGAATCATCGTGTCAGGGATCGCGGGCCCAACCTGTGATTACGCGGGCTCGCGCGGATCGGATCACAGCTCAACGACTCACGGCAGCCAGCGGTCCGGCGCGGGTCGCTCGCACTCGCCTTCGCCCGACGAAGCCGATCGCGACGACGGCAACGTCGTCGCGGGAGGAGGACACGCGCTCGAGGGCGTGGTTTGCGACGGCTGAGACCGCCCCTGCGGCATCCGCGTTGCGCAGGTCGCCGAGCAGTTCCTCGAGTCGCCGAAGCGGCTCCGCGCTGAAGTCCGCCGCACCGTCGGTGAACGCGACGAGCAGGTCGCCCGGCTCGAGGCGCACCTCGGCGGTGTGCAGGCGCGGGTCGGCCCAGATCCCGATCAGATCGCCGCCGGCGTCGACCGCCGATGCGCCGCCGTCGCGGCGGACATGGATCGGCGGCGGGTGACCGCCGCAGGCGACGACGACGAGGGCGTGGTCGTCCGCGACGCTGACGCGCATATCCGCGACCGTGATGAACCGCGACCCGAGATTCTGGCGGCGGATCGCGTCATTGAGCGCCCGCAGCGCGTCGGCAGGCTGGGCGTCGGGGTGCGAGCGCAGCGTCCAGCGTGCCATGGCGGTCATTGCCGCCGCCTGGGCACCCTTGCCGCAGACATCGCCGACGATCACCGCCCACTCGCGCGGCGCCGAGACGGGGAACGCGTCGTAGAAGTCGCCGCCGACCAGATCGCCCTCGCCGGCCGGGCTGAAGCGCACCGCCACATCGCAGAGCGGGATGTCGGGCATGGCGCTCGGGAGCAGGCTCTCCTGGAGCGTGCGCGCGGTGCTGCTCGTTCGCTCGTATAGCGACAGCGTCCTCGCCTGGAGCTGGCGAAGCTGCGTCGCAAGGGCGATGCGCGTCGAGATCTCGACGGCGTCCTCGAGCTCCTCGGCCGTCCATCGCCCCCGGCGCCGCAGCAGCACGACGTCGATCACCTGGCGTCGGTGAGCGGCGCCCGCGATGGCGATGCCACCCACTCCGTCGTCAAACGTCGCCGGTTCGACGGCGCTGAGCAGGCCGGCCGCGGCGCTCGCGCGGGCGCGGAGCGCCGCGGCAACAGCCGGTTCGCCGGTCGCGAATGCGAGCAGGCTCGCGTCGCCGCGCTCGGCGACGAACGGCGGATCGGCGTCGCTCTCGCGGATCGCGCAGGCGTCGGCGAGCCGCTCGGCGAGGAGCTCGGCGCCCGCGCCCAGCACGGCCTCGACCGAAAGGCTCTCGTCGAGGCGGCGGCTCGCCGCCGCGAGGAACTCGGCCCTCTCGCGTGCATGTCCGCGCGAGAGGACGAGCCGTCCGACGACGACGCCGACGATGATCGTCAGGGCGACAAGCAGCGCCAAGACGATCACGTCCTCTTCGACCGCGTCGCCGGCGCTCGAGCGGGCCGTGTTCTGGCGGTGCGCCTCCTCGCCCGAGATCGCGGCCTCGAGGACCGCCGTCTGGACGCGGATCTGGTCGACGAGCCGCTTTCCGCGCAGCGTCGTCGACAGCGACGTCGCCTGGCCGCGGTTGTCGCCAGGCAGTTCGAGCACCGAGCCGACGTAGCCCGATATGTAGGACAGCGACGCGGCGCCGAGCGCTCGTGCCTGATTGACGAACTGGTGGTCCGCGCGGGCCGCGCGAGTCATCGCGCGCACCTCGCGGGGCAGCACCCGCTCGGCGTTGTGGAGTGGCGCGAGGAACACGGCGGCGCCGGTGATGACATACCCGCGCAGGCCGGTCTCGGCGTCCACGACGGATCGCTCGACGGCGATGACCTGCCGCAAGAAGGCGTCCGAGCGCAGCGTGGCGTCCGCCGTGTCCCGGGCCTGGAGGATGGCGGCCAGCAGCAGCCCGACCCCCACGGCCACCGCGGCACCGCCCGCCGCGACGGCGAGCCCGACGCGTACGACACCGCTACGCGGCAACCGAACCAAGGCACCCCCCACCATCGATACGGATGGCTCTTCGAAACGACGATAGCGCCCGCGACGGCGACTGCGATCGCGCGTCCCTCTAGACTGGCTGCCGCTGCGCCCGTAGCTCAGCTGGATAGAGCGTCGGTCTACGGAACCGAAGGTCGGGAGTTCGAATCTCTCCGGGCGCGTGG